>NZ_AONC01000015.1 GCF_000585215.1 Imhoffiella purpurea
GCTTCTTTCGTCTCGCCCTGCCGCCGCTGCGCGAGCGGCTCGACGATCTGCCGCAGATCGTCCCGGCGCTGGTGGAGGAGTACAACGCCCGCTCGGGCAACCGTGTCCAGGTGATCCCGGACGCGGTCTACGAGCGGATGCGCGATTACAGCTGGCCAGGGAACGTGCGCGAACTGCGCAACGTGGTCGAGCGGGCCGTTCTGCTGGCGCGCGATCGGGTCTTCCCGATCGAATGGATGCAGCTCGGCAGCGGTTTGGCCGCGAACCCGGAGACGCAGGGCGGGCCGAACGTCGACGGCGACCGGCTCATCATTCCACTGGACGGCAGCATGGCCTTGGACGAGATGGACAGCTACATCATCCGCACGGCCCTGGAGCGCAGCGGGCAGAACGTGACGGCCGCCGCGCGTGCGCTGGGCACGACCCGCGAGACGTTGCGTTACCGCATCCAGAAATACGGACTCAAGGACGATCCTGCGCAGGACGAGGAGATCGGCCTGGACTGAGCGCTTCCTCTCGATTCCATTCTCGATGGTCCGGATCGAGAGATCCTTGTGCCGTGGCGTTCGTTTCGCCGGGTCCGATCGGCCCGCCTGGCCTTGCCCGCCCCCGTCGCTGATCTGGCCTCTGTTCGGATGGCATTTCCCTTGCTTTTCCGTGTCGAGTTCGACGCTCGAGTCCGGGCGTCCGCATGTCGCCGTCCATGACCTTCGGTCCGGGCGTCGGGGCTGCGCGTAACCAGACGCTGGTCGGGACCAGCCGGAGGTAGAGAGGATGCAAGGACAGACGAAAATGGGGTTCAACGCGACCTGGTCGATGGCGGTCGGCGGAATGGTCGGGGGCGGAATCTTCGCCGTGCTCGGCCTGGTCGTCGAGATGGCCGGTCAATGGGCCTGGCTGAGCTTCGTCATCGCCGGGGCCATCGCCCTGGCCTCGGCCCACAGCTATGCCGAGCTCGTGGCCCGATACCAGGTCGCCGGGGGTGCCTATGCCTTCCTCATCGCATTGAGGCGTCGGCAGTTCGCCGCCAGCCTGGTCTGGGGACTGATCCTGGGCTATGTGCTCACGGTGTCGGTCTATGCCTTCACCTTCGGTCATTATCTGGCGCACGCCTTTTCGCTCGGCGCCTGGTTTCCGAGGCTCTGCGCTCTGGCCGTCATCGCGGCGCTCACCTTCGTGAATCTACGTGGAGTCGCCGCCTCGGCCGGGCTCGAGATCGTCACCGTCTGGGGCAAGCTGGCGGTTCTGGTGGGATTGGCCGTCATCGGTCTGTTCGCCTGGTCGCCGGAGCGTCTGACGGCGGGCATCGAGCCTCAGGGACCGCTCGGGGCGCTGGCCGGCGCCGCCGCGATCTTCATGGCCTACGAAGGCTTTCAGCTGCTGGCCTACGACTACGATGAGATCCGCGATCCGGATCGTCTGCTTCCCCGCGCCAGTCTGAGCGCGGTGATCGCGGTCATCGCCGTCTACGTGCTGGTGGCCCTGGGCGCGACCATGCTGGTCGGCGCCTCGACCATCGTCGAGCAGAAGGAGATCGCGCTTTCCATCGCGGGAGAACGGGCACTGGGACTGGTGGGGCTGGTCGCCGTCACCGTCGCGGCGGCCTTTTCGACCGGGTCTGCGATCAATGCGACCCTCTTCTCGACCGCGCGTCTCATGAAGCAGGTGGCATCCAACGAGGATCTGCCGCCGTCGCTCGCGCACGAGAACGCGCGGCAGGTTCCCGATCGGGCCGTCATCGGGATCGGCGTCGTGAGCGCACTGCTCGCGTCCTTAGGCTCACTGGGCAACCTGGTCGAGGCCGCCAGTCTCACCTTCCTGGCGGCCTTCGGAACCGTCAACGCCCTTGCGCTGCAAGGCGCGGGTTCCAGGCGCTGGATCCGTCTGCTGGGGCTGATCGGCTGTATCGCGGCCGGGCTGGTCTCCGTCTGGCAGATGTTCCTGCATGCCAAGCTGGCGCTCATCGGGGTCGTTCTGCTGGTCCTGCTGGCGGTCTTCGGGCGCCCCTATCTGCTCCGTCACGCGGCGCGCCGGAATGCCTGATCTCTCCGTCGAGCACTGGCCTCTGGGGCTGACGGTCCTGATCTTCCTCGCGAGCGGTATCGTCATCGCCCTGGTCGGGACCCGCATGACACGCATCGCGGATCGGCTCGCCGATCTGACTGGGCTAGGAGAGGCGGTCTTCGGCGCGGTGCTGCTCGGGGCCGGAACCTCGCTGTCCGGTATCGTGGTGTCGGTCACCGTCGCCGCGGCGGGGAGGGCGGATCTGGCCGTCAGCAACGCGGTCGGGGGGATCGCGGCTCAGACCGCGTTCCTGGTCGTGGCAGACATCTTCTACCGGCGCGCGAATCTCGAGCACGCGGCCGCATCCGTCCCGAATCTGATCAGCGGTGCGTTGCTCTGCGCATTGCTCGCGGTACCCCTGATGGCCGCGACGGCGCCACCCGTCGCGGTCTTCGGGGTGCATCCGGCCTCGCTGTTCCTGGTGCTCTTCTATCTGTTCGGTCTGCGATTGGCCTCGCAGAGCCGTGACGAGCCGGCCTGGAGGCCCGTCAGTACCGCCGAGACCTTCGAGGACGCGCCTGATGGGTTCTCGGGCGGCGAGGCGGGGGCGGGACAGACGCGATTGTGGCTCGGGTTCGCGCTGGCCGTGGTTCTGGTGGGGGTCGCGGGCTATCTGGTGGGACTTTCGGGTATCGCCCTGGTGCGTCTGACGCATCTGTCCGACACCCTGGTGGGAGGGTTGTTCACCTCGGTGGTGACATCGCTTCCGGAGTTGGTCACGGCGGTCGCGGCGGTGCGTCAGGGGGCCTTGACGCTCGCCGTCGGCGGAATCATCGGCGGCAATACCTTCGACGTGCTCTTTCTTGCGCTCTCGGACGTCGCCTACCGCCCCGGATCCATCTATCACGCCATCGGCGATCAGCCTCTGTTCATCATCTGTCTGACGATCCTGCTGACCGCCACGCTCCTGCTCGGAATGATCCGGCGCGAGCGCAGCGGGATCGGAAACATCGGATTCGAGAGCTGGCTGGTCCTGATCTTCTATGGGCTTGGATTCGGCGTCATCGCCCTTGGGTGAGGACCCCGGTCCGTGAAGGGACCGGGGCATGGGAGTCTCAGTCCTCAGCCGTCGACGACCGCACCGGGCCAGGTATAGGCCAGGCGCTGATGTCCGGAGCCGACGCTGACGGTCTTGGTCTGCGTGGATCCGGCGATGGTCGCCTGAATCCTGTAGGTGCCTTCAGGCATATCGACGAGCAGGATGGGACCCGAGACCAGCTCGGCGACCGGCATGCCCTGTGCGTCGGCGATGGAGACCTGGACGCCGGAGACGAAGGCCCCATCGCTCCTGGCGAAGGTCATCATGAGGTCGTGCTGTCCTCCGGCGGATTTCATCGCGGTGGACTCGGGTTCGCCGACGCCCCCTGTGACATAGGAGATGCCGTTCTGCGTCTGTGCCGGGGGCAGGGCGCTTTCGGTGGCCAGGACCGCGCCGGAAGGCACGATCAATGCGAGCGCGAGGAGTGCGGTCGCGAACGGACCGCGAGTCTTTGTATATGGGTGATTCATCGTCGTGTCTCCCATTCTGATCTATCGTTTCGCCGCGAGGGATGCGGCTCCCTGATCCGAGGACATGTGGAACGCATGGACCCGAGGTACCAACGATCGGGCGTTGGTTGACGATGCTGAAGCGGGATTCGTGCCAAATATATCCTGGGCGCCGGATCCGGCTCGACCGATCGGGATTCCGCGTCCCCGCGCGCCCTTGTTTCGGGTCCGGTCGTCCGTTCCCACGTCATCGTCTGCGGCTGTAATCAGCCAAGACAGGTTGCTTTGAGCCGGATGGTGGACCTGTGCCGGGGATCTCTTCGTCCGTTACCGATCAGTAGAATTTGGCATGAAAATTGTTAACTGCTACCTTCATGACGCGTCTCGCCGAGCTTGGGACGAACGCCCCGAGATTGGCCTCTGACTCCATCGATACCGGATGTGTTGCCATGCCGAAAAGCGAGCCAATCGCGGGTCTCACCCGTAAGGAACGAAACGAGGTGACGGATCGCCTGGGCCTCAGATCACTGCAGGTCTTCGAGATCGTGCGCCGGGAGGGGGTGGAAGAACTGTCGCGTCCGGTCAACTCTCTCTTCTGGTCGGGTATCGCCGCGGGCCTCGCGCTCAGCCTGTCGGTCTATTGCACGGCATTCATTCATCAGGCATTGCAGGAGAGTCAGCTCCGGTCGCTGCTGGAGGGGTTGGGGTACAGCGTCGGTTTCGTCATCGTGATCCTCGGACGTCTGCAGCTCTTCACCGAGAACACCATTACGGTCGTGCTCCCGGTCCTCACCGACCTGAACCGATTCAAGATTCAGAGAACCCTCAGGCTCTGGGGAGTCGTCTTCGCGGCCAACATGATCGGTACATCGGCCTCGGCACTGGTCGCGATACTGGGCGGGATCCTGCCCCCGGAGCAACTGGTTGCGGCGCTCGAGGTCTCTCGTCATCTGCTCCACTACTCGGCGCTCCAGGTCCTGCTATACGGGATTCCGGCCGGATTCATGGTGGCCTCGATCGTCTGGCTGATCCCGAGCGCCAAGGGCGGCGAGTTCTGGATCATCGTCCTCATCACCTACATGATCTCGCTCGGAGGACTGACGCACGTGGTCGCCGGATCCACGGAATGGTTCCTGCTGGCGATGGCGGGGGATTGCTCCTGGGCGCACGCGATTCTGTCGGGAATCCTGCCGGCGCTGATCGGCAACGTGATCGGGGGGACGGGGCTGTTCGCCCTCATCACCTATGCGCAGGTCAAGGACGAGATCTGAGCCGGAGCGTGAGGAGCTTGTCCGGGGTCGGCTCTCCATTCCCTCTCGATCGCGTGCGGGCGGGATTCTTTCGTCATCCGCTCCTGCTGATAGAAGGATATCGATCGGTTGTCCATGCATGCGCTCGTACTTCAGGCGCTCGATGCCCAGAGGGCGTGATCGCTGGATTCGACCACGCCTGGGCAAGGGAAGGAATATCTAGGCCTTATGGTCGGCCCGCCCTGATTCAGGGTTCATAGGGCGCTTCGCGCTCGAAGTTGGCGGCGACGAAATTCCAGTTCACCAGGTGCCAGAAGGATTCGACGTATTCCTTCTTGCGGTTGCGGTAGTCGACATAGTAGGCATGCTCCCACATGTCGCAGGTCAGGATGGGCATCTTGCCGTCGGTGATGGGGTTTCCGGCGTTGCTGGTGGACTCGACTCCGAGGTTGCCGTCCCGGTCCTTGGCGAGCCAGACCCAGCCAGAGCCGAACAGGGTCGTGAGTCGGGTGGAGAATTCGTTCCTCAGGGCCTCCGCACTGCCGAAATCCTTCGCGATCGCATCGGCCAGGGCGCCCTGGTGGGGATCCCCGCCGCCTTCCGGGTGAAGACAGTTCCAGAAGAAGGCGTGGTTCCAGGCCTGGGCCCCGTTGTTGAAGATGCCCCCATGGGCCTTGGCTACGATCTCGGACAGTGGCGAGGTGGCGAATTCGGTCCCCTCGATCAGCGCGTTGAGCTTCTCGACATAGGTCGCGTGGTGCTTCCCGTGATGCAGCGAGAGTGTCTCGCTGGACATGTGCGGTTCGAGTGCGTCGGTGGGGAAGGGTAGATCGGGTAGTCGATGTGGCATGAGATCGCCTCCGGATGGTCGTTTCGGTGTTGGAGATACGGATTCGCAGTGGATGCGTCCGCTTGCAGGCGCATTGAGTGCCTGGCGAGATGGAGATTGCGCTGACGGCGCGAACCTCCTGTATTGGGTTGAGCAAATGGTGTTCCAGGGCGGGCGAAGTCCGGAAATCGGGGGTTCGTTCCGATTCGGAGGCTGCGAGTCGGGGTAAATCCACTGGCGGCTGGTGCAAAAACCCCGTCTTCGTTCTTCTGCCACCAGTCTTTTTGTATGCACGCGCTCCGCCGAATTTACGAACGAGGCCAGCCTCGAAGAGGCGTGCGATCCGATGCGCCAGTTCGAGGAACCCTTCGTCATGGTCTCGGCATCGGACGGCAGGCTGCTCGGAGTGGTTCATGCGTTGGACGTCATGGACGCCTCGACCGATCGCCGAGCCTGACGAAGGGGTTCGTGGGAATGGTGTCTGACACCTCGGATCGCGACGGAGGCCGGTCGGCGAGGCGGGTTTCTTCAGTAATCCTTGTTCTGCTCGGCGGATTGCTCGATGCCCTCGCCGGCCGCCTCGAGGTCCTGGCCGACGCCGGACATGGTGTTGCAGCCGGTGACGAGGATCGTCGTCAGAGGCAGTAGCAGTAGGAGCCAGCCTGTCGGGCGAATGGCGCGAGGTTCGATTCCCTGTGATTTCGATTGCATCATGGCGTTGCTCCGGGGATGAGCGTGGATGACGGAACGGATCGGTGCTCGGCTGGAAATCCGAACCTGTCGGATTTCCAGCCGAGAGCCATCAAGGCAGTCGTGGACCTCGTCCGCGAATGAACAGAATCACCGCGAAGATCAGACCGACCACGAAGAGGATCCAGGCGATCTCGGACGCCACGCCGGCGACGCCCGTGGCGCCGAGCGCGCCGGCAACGAGTGCGACGATGAGAAAGATGAGGGCCCATTGCAGCATGCTGTATCTCCTGGTAGGGGGGGCGATGTGAGTCGCTGCCGTCCGAGGACAGCGGTCTGACTCGGCTTCGCCGTCCGTGGCCTCGGGGTGGCTCAGCTCATGTCGTCGATCTGCTGCATCGCCTCTTCCTTGGTGATGCCGTACTTCACCTGGAGGCTGCCGACCAGCTTGTCGCGCTCGCCGTCGATCATGGTCAGGTCATCGTCGGTCAGCTTGCCCCAGCGCATCTTCAGCTCGCCCTTGGCCTGATTCCAGTTTCCGCGGATCTGTTCCCAATTCATGGTGTCTTCTCCCGGCCGATCCCGATCGGCCATTGCAGATGGGTATGTCATGCCTCGGTGTCTGGTGAAAGCAAAGAAGATGCCATCGAGTCCAGGCTCCGCATTCGGTGCCCAGGGGTGTCGGTCGATCGTCCGAAGCGGACTAAAAGCCCCGTTGGTCGGTTGATAAGCGCCGTTCCGGCGGGGCTCGGGGACAGGGGGACGCGACCGGCACGGGGCGCGCTCAGAGAAGGATCAGGGTCGCCAGCCCCAGGAAGGCGAAGAAGCCGACGATGTCGGTGACCGTGGTCAGGACCACGCTTCCGGCCAGGGCCGGGTCGATGCCCAGACGCGACATGAGTAGCGGAATGGCGACGCCGGAGAGTGCGGCGCAGAGCAGGTTGAGCAGGATGGCCACGGCGATGATGGCCCCGATGGTCCAGTTGCCGAACCAGAGGATGGCCAGCGCGGCGACCACCAGGGCCCAGAGCAGACCGTTCAGCAGTCCGATTCCCATCTCCTTGAGCAGCAGGATGCGGGTATTGCTTCGGCCGAGCTGACCGGTCGCCAGCCCTCGGATGACCAGGGTGAGCGTCTGGCTGCCGGCGATTCCTCCCATGCTGGCCACGATCGGCATCAGCACGGCCAGCGCAACCACCTGTTCCAGGGTGCCCTCGAAGAGGCCGATGACCCAGGCGGCGAGAAAGGCGGTGATCAGATTGATCCCGAGCCAGACCGCCCGGCGCCGGCTGCTGGCCAGCACGGGCGCGAACATGTCCGTCTCCTCGTCCAGGCCGGTCATGCCCGTCAGGGCGCGCGCGCCCTGCTCGCGGATGACGTCGACCACATCGTCGATGGTGATGCGGCCGAGCAGGCGTCCGTCGGCGTCGATCACCGGGGCCGAGCTCAGGTCCTCCTCCTCGAAGCGCTGCGCCACCGCATCGCTCGACTGGTCGGCCGGCACCGGCTCGAAGTCGGTCTCCATCAGTTCCGCGATGGATTGCTCGGGACGCGCGGTCAGCAGTCGCTCGGTGCGCAGGATTCCCTGATATTGATGCCGGCGGTCGATGACGAAGAGTTTGTCCGTATTCGGCGGCAGCTCCTCGCGCAGACGCAGATACCGCAGCAGGGTGCCGACTCCGATGTTGCCCCGCACCGCGACCTGGTCCATGTTCATGAGGCCGCCCGCGGTGTCCTCCGGATAGGAGAGCATCGACTGCAGCCGCTCGCGTTCGCGCTGATCCATGGCGTCCAGGATCTGGCGTCCGGTGGCCGTCGGCAGGTCCTGGATGAGGTCGACCAGATCGTCGGGTTCGAGCCCGCGCGCGGCCTCGACCAGATGCTCCAGATCCATCTCCGCGGCCAGGCGTCGGCGCACCTCCTCATGCAGGTGGCGCAGAACCTTGGCGGAGCGTTCGCTCTCCACCATGTCCCAGACCCTGGCGCGCTCGGTCGCGGGCAGCGACTCCAGAAGCCCGGCGATACGGGCCGGATGCAGCTTGCGGAACAGCTTGGCGATCCGTTTCAGCTTGCCCTGATCCAGGGCGTCGAGCACCAGGTTCAGCTGAGTTTCCGGTTCTTCCCCGGAACCTGCATCGGGGTCGGATCCAGTGTCGCGGGACGAGTCCGAGTCCGCATCGAGATCCCAGGTGAGCTGGGTCCGCAAGGCCGGTGAAAGCTGTGCGAGAACCTTGGGTTCGGTCCGTGCATCGATCTGATGCAGGGCGGCGACCCTCTGTTCTCGCGGGAGCCTTTCCAGGAGGCTCGCGATCTTGGCCGGGTGCATCGACTTGAGCAGGCGGCGGGCGTGCTTGCTCTGATCCTGAGAGAGCATCTCGCTGAGCTGGTCGATTTCGGTCGCGGCCGATTCGTGATGGTCGCGCTGATGATGAGGGTCTCGCTTCAAGGGCATCGTCCGGTTCGGATGGAGTGGTTGCGGTGTCGTGGGGAATGTGGCCGTCAGTCACTGAAGGCGGTGCCTGCGGTTCAGGTCAGTGGTCGCGCTTCGGTCGTCAGTGCAAATCCGTATTTCTGGTCAATCATTTTCCGGTTTGAAATTGATTTTCATCCTGTCATTCGCGCCCATGCGGCGCAACCGATTAGAGATCATTCTGCGTCTCCCTTATCACAGAATCGAATTCATGTCTAACGACTGAATATCTGATCAATATATTTTTTTAAAAATCAATAATTTGTCATTTATTGTCGTTGTTTTTCGTCGATTTTAATCCTTTGGTCGCTTGTCATGCCGGATTGGCGTGGGGTAGCATGAGTATAAATACCCGATGCCGGGTTCGATATCATCGACTATTCCTCAATCTCGAATGGCGGGATGAAGGCTCGATAGAAATCCTGTGGGAATCTACGGCGACCATTCTATGAAGTCGCCCACTCGATGCCTTTCTTTATCTTTTCGACGGACTCCGCAATTGATTCGGAATACGCGGAAATCCATTGCCTTGAATCGCGTTTTCGTATTTCCGAGCGCGCTGCTATTGGCGGCCTCGGTTTTCATTGTCGATCACCGTCTGCGCATTGCGCTGACGCAAGGATTCCGTCAGTGACGGATCTCTGCGTATCGATCGAGCGCCACTCCTGATTGTGGGACCGATTCCAGGGCGGATGAATGTCTCATTCGTCGTATTCGCAAAAGGAGAAACCATGACCGATCCTCGAACCAAGCAGACCGAAGAACGCGACGTGACCAAGCTGATCGGCGTGACGTCGGCCAAGCTCGAAGAGCTCGAACAGTACTACGACAGCTGGTCCGCCACCTACGAGCAGGATCTGACGTCCATGGGCTACGATGCCCCCCAGGTCGCCGCGAAAGCCATCGAGAATCACGGCATCGATCCATCTCAGCCGATTCTCGATGCCGGTTGTGGCGTCGGTCTGACCGGGCTCCATCTCGGCGAGCGCGGCTATCGATCGATCGTTGGGCTCGATTACTCCGGCAAATCCCTGGAAAGGTCGGGGGAGCGCGGATGCTACTCGGAGCTCAAGCGCGCCGATCTGAACGATCCATTGGAATTCCCGGACGACCATTTCGGCGCGGCACAGTGCATCGGCACGCTTACCTATGTGGAGAACATGGCGGGGCTGATGCGCGAGTTCCACCGTGTGGTGAAGCCGGGCGGTATCGTGCAGCTGAGCCATCGCGTCGATCTCTACGACGACGGCTACAGGAAGGCCCTGAGCGATCTGACCGAGAAGGGGCTCTGGACCCACGTCCATCACTCCGATCCCCATCCCTATATCCCGGGTCACCAGGACTTCGGCGACGATCAGGCGATCATCTTCGACATCTTCCGCGTCAACTGATCCCGCTGTCCCAGGTTGGGTGATCATGGATCCATCGCGACCTCGCCCCTCTCCCCCCAGGTGGGGAGGGGAGGGGACGGGTCGGTCGGTCCTCTGCCAGCGCGGTTCCATCATCAGTGGGATGGGGCGGGCTGCGCCGTTCGCAGCTGAGCGGATTTCTCGAACGGGGGCAGAAAGGGAAGGGGCCGCTGGCGCGCAACGCGGCGCGCGGCCGTCGAGGAAACGGCGAGACGCAAAGAAGCCCGCACGAGGCGGGCTCCTTTTCTTTGCGCTCTCCCTAGCACCAAATGCGTCGACCTGCGGAAGCGGCTGTTTCGCGATTCGTGTACAGGCGTCGGTCTGACTTTGAATCTAGTTCACAGATCGGGAATTGCACGGTAACAAGCCGGTTTTCGATTGATGTATGTCAGTTGAATGACGTTCCAGCCTCCATGGCCGCGATCTGTGGCCGACTCATGTGCCCTCTGTTATCTGTTCAGGTTCCGTCCGTCATCGCTATCATTGCGACATTCGCGTCGAGACGGGGCCCATGCCGCGTCTCGGGGGCAAAACCCTTCCTCGAAGGTCGTCCGCCATGCAGGCTCAACCCAGCCGGATCCTGATTGTCGAGGACGAGCAGGCCATCGCCGATACGCTCGTCTACGCCCTGCGCACGGAGGGCTTCGCGACCCGCCATTGCCAGCTGGGACGCGAGGGCCTGGACCTGGCGCTCCGGGGCGAGGCGGATCTGATGGTGCTGGACGTGGGGCTGCCGGACATGAACGGCTTCGAGCTTTGCCGCGAGCTGCGGCGCGTCAACGAGATGCCGGTGCTCTTCCTGACCGCGCGCAGCGACGAGATCGACCGTATCCTGGGTCTGGAGCTCGGTGCCGACGACTATGTCGTCAAGCCCTTCAGCCCGCGCGAGGTGGCCGTGCGCGTCAAGCGCATTTTGCGCCGTTTCTCACAGATTCCCTCACAGGACCCCGGATCCCGCCCGGGCCAGGGCGGACCCTTCGAGGTCGATCCCGTCCGTCGCGCCATCCGCTATTGCGGTCGCCCGCTCGACCTGACCCGCTACGAGTACGAGCTGCTGGCCATCCTGGTCGCCAGTCCGGGGCGGGTCTTCAGCCGCGCCCAGCTGATGGAGCAGGTCTGGACCCATCCCGAACACAGCCTCGAGCGCACTGTCGACACCCACATCAAGACGCTGCGGGCCAAGCTGCGGGCCGTGCGGGCGGATCTGGATCCGATCCGGACCCATCGCGGCATCGGCTACGCCCTCGAGATTCCGGCGTGAGGATCTCGCTGCAGGTCGCGGCGGGCTATTTCCTCATCGTCGGGCTGGCGGGCTGGTTCGTGCTGGACGTCTTCGTCGAGGAGGTCGAGCCGGGCGTGCGCGACACCATGGAGGACACCCTCGTCGACAGCGCCAACCTCATCGCCGAGCTGGTGGCCCCGGCACTCCTGGATCCGCATCCGCAAGCGCCCCTGGTCGGCCGTCTGGTCGCCGAGGCACTGGAGCACTACCGCTGGCGCACGGTCGAGGCGGCCATCTGGCAGCATCGGAAACGGACTCTGGACCTGCGCGTCTATGTCACGGACGGCGAGGGGCGCGTGGTCTTCTCGACCGAGCCGCATCAGCTGGGCAAGGACTATTCGCGCTGGAACGACATCTATCTCACCCTGGCAGGACGGTACGGGGCGCGCTCGACCCGCACCACGCCCAGTCTGGACACCAGCAGCGTCATGCATGTGGCCGCGCCCGTGCTCGATCGCGACGGTGGCATCATCGGTGTCGTCAGCCTGGCCAAACCCGCCTACAGCGTCGCCCCCATCGTCGCCATCAGCGAGGCCAAGATCCGCGACCGCGGTCTGGTGCTGCTCGCCATCACCGCGGTGATCGGCGCACTCTTCACCTGGCATCTGACGCGCGCGATCGAGCGTCTCAGAGGCTATGCCCGCGCAGTGACCGCCGGCGAGCGCCGCGATCCGCCCCGATCGCGGGCACGCGAGCTGGCCGAGCTGGCGGATGCGCTCGGCGAGATGCGCGAGCGGCTCGAGGGCAAGCAATATGTCGAGCGCTATCTGCACACCCTGACGCACGAGCTGAAGAGTCCCCTGGCCGCGATTCGAGGGGCCGCCGAGCTGCTGACCGAGCCGGACATGCCGGATCCGGAGCGTCGGCGCTTTCTCGACAACATCCGCGAGCAGTCGGACCGTTTGACCCAGATCGCCGACCGTCTGCTGGAGCTGGCCCGGGTCGAGCAGCAGCAGACATTGGCCAGGCCCGAACCCGTCGAGCTGGCCGCATTGCTCGAAGAGTGCGTCGAGGGATTCGCGCCGCTGGCGGCGCAGCGCGACATCGGCATGGATCTGCGGATCGGTCGCTCCCTTCAGGTTCAGGGCGACCGGTTCCTGCTCGCCCGCGCGCTTTCCAACCTGCTCGACAACGCGCTCGGCTTCTCGCCGGACGGCGGACGCATCCGCATCGAGCTCCTCGAATCCCAGCCGTCCGGACGGCGCGAGCGCCTCACCTGGGCCGAGATCGCGATCGGAGACCAGGGTCCCGGCATCCCCGACTATGCGCGCGACAGGGTCTTCGAGCGTTTCTTCTCGCTGCCCCGTCCGCGGGCGGGCCGCAGGGGCACTGGACTGGGCCTCAGCTTCGTGCGCGAGGTCGCCGAGCTGCACGGCGGCTCCATCGCGCTCGAGGACCGGAGCCCGACCGGTACCCGCGCTCGGCTGCGGCTGCCCGCCGTTGTCAGCCGGATGCCCTGATCATCGCACTCATCATCCCTTCACCCCGACTTCACACGAATTCACCCGCGCTCGACCGGGATTTCACGTTCGCCCGCCAGACTCCTCCTCGGGTTTCAATCGATGAGGAGATGAAGATGCAAAAGGCCCTTTTGATCAAGGCGGCGGTCACCACGGGACTGATCGCGGTGCTGGCGGTTCCGCTCGGGATGGTCGACCAGCTCGTCGGCGAGCGTGCGGCGCGGCAGCGGGCCGTGGTGAACGAGATCGCGTCCAGCTCGGCGGGCGACCAGCAGATCGTCGGACCCATTCTGGTCCTGCCCTATGTCGAGGAGTACAGGGAACGATATTGGGTCGACGAATCGACCGAAAGCGGCGTCAAGCGGGTCAGCCGGACCCGTCTGGTCAAGCACGAGGCGAGAACGCTGTTCATGCCGCGCTCGGCGGAGCTGCGTTTCCAGGGCGGGACCTCGGTCAAGCGCCGAGGGCTCTTCAAGGCCCTGGTCTACGATCTGGACGGCGCGATCGAGGGCCGCTTCCTGGTGCCGGTCGCGCCGCGCGTCGGCCGCCATCAGGAGGGCTCCAGGATCGTCTGGGGGCGGCCCTATCTGAGTCTCGGGCTGAGCGATACGCGCGGCATCCTGCGTGCTCCGTTGCTGGAGTGGGACGGGAGCCGGCATGGCTTCGAGCAGGGCACGGGCCTGGGCAAGGGTCTGCCGAACGGCATTCACGCCATGCTGCCTCCCTGGATCGCGGAGCAGGAGCAGACCGCGCCGAACGCCGAGACGCGGGTCATCCCCTTCAAGCTGAAGCTCGGATTCCGAGGGACCGAGTCGGTGAGCTTCGTGCCCATCGCCGAGAGCACCCGGATCTCGCTGGCCTCGAGCTGGCCGCATCCCAGCTTCCAGGGCCGCTTCCTGCCCGACGCCGACAGCCAGCGGATCGATGCGACCGGCTTCAGCGCGCTCTGGGAGGTCTCCGGGCTCGCGACAACGGCACCGGCGAGCATCCGTGCCGACGTGGCGTCCGCCAAGGCATGCGCGTCCGGTTGTGCCGAATGGCTCGGCGTGCGCTTCATCGAGCCGGTCAACGTCTATTCCATGGCCGACCGGGCCATCAAGTACGGCATCCTCTTCATCGCCCTGACCTTCGCCGCCTTCGTGCTCTTCGAGCTGCTCGAGTCGCTGCGGATCCATCCGGCGCAGTATCTGCTCGTCGGCATGGCCCTCGCGATCTTCTTCCTGCTCCTGCTGAGTCTCTCCGAGCACATCCCCTTCGCGACGGCCTATCTGGTCGCGACCGCCGCCTGCGTCGGCCTGCTCGGCTTCTATGTCAGTCATGTGCTCGGCGGCGTCAGGCGGGGCATCGGATTCGCGGCACTGGTCGCCGCCCTCTTCGCCGTACTCTACGCCCTGCTGGTCTCGGAGGACGTGGCGCTGCTGATGGGCTCGATCATGCTCTTCGCGCTGCTCGCCCTGACCATGACGCTCACGCGCAATCTGGACTGGTACGGGCTGGAGACCCGACGAGGCTGATCGGGTAGGCGGGCGGTATTCGGGCGCCCGCGGACCCGGGGTCAGGAGGCGCGAGGGTCCTGTCCGGGCGGGCGAAAAGGTGGGGGCGGTCGCCGACGGCCCATGCCGCCGGCGACCTCGGGGACGATCAGAGGGTCTTGGCCTGCTCGGCCAGATAGATCCAGGTGTCGATCACGGTGTCGGGGTTCAGCGAGATGCTGCTGATGCCCTGCTTGAGCAGCCAGTCGGCGAAGTCCTTGTGGTCCGACGGACCCTGACCGCAGATGCCGACGTACTTGTCCTGGGCGCGGCACGCGGAGATGGCCATGGAGAGCATCTTCTTCACCGCCGGATCGCGCTCGTCGAAGTGCTCGGCGACCAGGCTGGAGTCGCGGTCGAGGCCCAGGGTGAGCTGGGTCATGTCGTTCGAGCCGATCGAGAAGCCGTCGAAGTACTCCAGGAACTCCTCGGCCAGGACGGCGTTGGAGGGCAGCTCGCACATCATGATGAGACGCAGACCGTTCTTGCCGCGCTCCAGGCCCTGTGCGGCCAGCGACTCGGAGACGGCCTTGGCCTGACCCAGGGTGCGGACGAAGGGGATCATGATCTCGACGTTGGTCAGACCCATGTCGTCGCGGACGCGCTTGAGCGCCTCGCACTCCATCTCGAAGCAGTCCTTGAAGTTCTCCGCCACGTAGCGACCGGCGCCGCGGAAGCCGATCATGGGGTTCTCTTCCTCGGGCTCGTAGCGCGGGCCGCCGATGAGGTTGGCGTATTCGTTGGACTTGAAGTCCGACATGCGCACGATGACGCTGCTCGGCGCGAAGGCCGCGGCCAGGGTCGAGATGCCCTCGGCCAGCTTGGCGACGTAGAACTCGCGCGGGCTCGGGTAGGCGGCGATGCGCGGTGCGATCTGGGCCTTGAGGTCGGCCGGGAGCTGGTCGAATTCGAGCAGCGCCTTGGGATGGATGCCGATCATGTTGTTGATGATGAACTCGAGACGCGCCAGACCGATGCCCGCGTTCGGCGTCGCCGAGAAGGCGAAGGCGCGGTCGGGGTTGCCGACGTTCATCATGATCTTGACCGGGATCTCGGGCATGGCGGTGAGCTCGACCGTCTTGTAGTCGAACGCCAGCTTGCCCTCGTAGATGTAGCCGGTGTCGCCCTCGGCGCAGCTGACGGTGACCTCCTGGCCGTCCTTGATCACGTCGGTGGCATTGTTGCAGCCGACCACGGCGGGCACGCCCAGCTCGCGGGCGATGATGGCCGCGTGGCAGGTGCGCCCGCCGCGGTTGGTGACGATGGCGGCGGCGCGCTTCATCACCGGCTCCCAGTCGGGATCGGTCATGTCGGTGATGAGGACGTCGCCGGCCTCGACCTTGTGCATGTCGGCGATGCTCGCGACGATGCGCGCCTTGCCGGCGCCGATGCGGCTGCCGATGCTGCGGCCGCTGGTCATGACCGGACCCTTCTGACGCAGTACGTAGCGCTCGATGACGTTGCCGCTGCGGCTCTGGACCGTCTCGGGGCGGGCCTGGACGACATAGATCTTGCCGTCGACGCCGTCTTTCGCCCACTCGACGTCCATCGGACGGCCGTAGTGCTGCTCGATCTGGATCGCCTGCTTGGCCAGCTCCTCGATCTCGGCGTCGGTGATGCTGAACAGGGGACGCATCTCCTCGGGGACCGGCTCGGTCTTGACGTAGGAGTCGGCGCCTGGCTCGTTGTAGACCATGCGCACGGCCTTGTCGCCGACGGTGCGGCGCAGGATGGCCGGACGGCCGGCCTTGAGGGTCGGCTTGTGGACGTAGAATTCGTCGGGGTTGACCGCGCCCTGGACCACCATCTCGCCCAGGCCGTAGCTGGAGGTGATGAAGACGGCGTCGCGGAAGCCGGACTCGGTGTCGAGGGTGAACATGACGCCCGAGGCGGCCAGGTCGCTGCGCACCATGCGCTGGATGCCGGCGGACAGGGCGACGTGACGGTGCTCGAAGCCCTGGTGGACGCGGTAGGAGATGGCGCGGTCGTTGAACAGGGAGGCGAAGACCTCCTTGATCCGGTGCTTGATGTTGTCGAGCCCCTGGACGTTGAGGAAGGTCTCCTGCTGGCCGGCGAAGGAGGCGTCGGGCAGGTCCTCGGCGGTGGCCGAGGAGCGCACGGCCCAGGAGACGCCGTCTCCGGACTCGGCGGTCAGCTTGGCGTAGGCCGCGTCGATGGCGGCGTCGAGCTCGGGCGGGAAGGGCTGTTCCATCACCCAGTCGCGGATGCGCGGGCCGGCCTCGGCGAGGGCGGCGACGTCCTCGACGTCCAGTTCGTCCAGAACGGTTTGAATGCGCTCGTCGAGCCCGTCGCGAGCGAGGAATTCACGATAGGCGTCGGCCGTGGTCGCGAAACCGCCGGGGACTTGCACCCCGAGATGAGTCAGGTTCTGGATCATCTCGCCAAGGGAGGCGTTCTTGCCTCCAACGACGGGTACATCGTCCATCCCGAGGTCGCTGAGCCAGCGGACGTAATCGGTCATCGTGTTCGTTCTCCGGTCTCTAAAATACGTAATATCGTTCGTGAGATCATGCGGGCTGGGCCGGACGCCGACGGCCTTCGTCCAGGGGCAAGGGCGATGGGCTGATTGCGATTTGCAGAGGCGCAGCCGCGGGAGTTTAGCGCCGGTTCAGTTGATAAAACGGCTAAACAATCGAGAGAATATAGCGCAGGGAGGAGCTGGACGTCCTGGGGCTGATTCAATGCAAAAGATTGATCGAGCCGCAAGGATGTCTGGCTCGTTCTGCGATCGGCTCGTCGGATTCGAGCTTCGGGTCGGTGGCGTGGGCTCGCGACCCCGGCGTTCCGGCTTGACTTGAATAGAGACGTGCGTTCAGGCAGCCTAGATAGGCTTAGCTGTTTGCAACCATTTTCGTGATCCGAACAAGAGGATACATCTGATGAACGAAACCGTGCCGGGTATGGCGCAATTCAAGGCCACGCTGGATTCCCTTGGCGTAGACCAGAAGGTTGCCGGCGTCGTCGCCGTGCTCTTCGTCATGTGGCTCATCCATGGGGCTTCGCACGGTCTGTTCGCGGGTGATCCGGAGCCTCTGAGTCAGGCCCAGATCTCCGCGAATCTGGCCCAGATCGGCACCGTTGCCCTGGTTCAGCCGCCGGAGCCGGCCAAACCGGCCGAAGAGCCTGCCACCGAGCCGGAAACCGCCAACGTTGCCGCTCCCGCTGAGGCGGCCGAGGCTGCCACGACGACCGAGTCCGCGCCGGAAGAGGCGCCTGCCGCCGAGGAAACGATCGCGGAATCGGCCGCTCCGGCCGCTCCGGCTGCTGAAGAGGCGCCCGCAGAGGCCGTCGCCGAGTCCACCGAGGCACCCGCCGCCGATGAGACTCCGGTTGCCGAGGCTGCGGTCGAAACGACCGAGGTCGCTGCGGCTGAAGAGGCTGCCGAGGCCCCGGTCGCCGAGGAAGCTGTGGCCGAGCCGGCCGCGGAGCCTGCGTCTCCCGCCCATCCGATGCCGGCGTGGATGCTCCACATGACTCCTCGCTGAACCGAAAGCGCTCGCGAGGGACGTCGGAATCCTGCAGCCACGTCTGCAGGATTTCGACGCTTGCCTGCATTTCTCCTCGATTCAGGACCGGCCACCGATGGGAAGGATCCGCCTGGGGGTGATGGCCATTCTGCTTCTCGCGCTTGCGGGCGGGCAGACTGCATGGGCCGCATGCCGATCGGGAGCGTCGCTGACGCTCCTGCACTTCAACGATTTCCACGGTCAGCTCGAATCCTATACCGACTCGGATCATGCCTCGCCGGTCGGCGGGATCGCTCGCTTGGCGGAAGCGATCGACCGGGTGCGTGCCGAGAAGGGGTCAAGCCCGATTCTGCTGCTGTTCGCTGGCGATCTGCTGCAGGGAACCCTGACCTCGACCCTCTTCCAGGGGATTCCCGATGTCCTCATGTTCGATCGTATCGGCGTCGATGCGGCGGTCGTGGGAAATCACGAATTCGACTATGGTCAGGACGTCTTTCGCCGGCTTGCCGCGCAGGTGGGCTTCCCATTTCTGACAGCGAACGTTCTGGTCCAACCCGATCCCTTGCCGACGCGTCCGTTCGCCCTGTTCGACGAGGCTGGGCTCGAGGTCGCCGTCATGGGCCTCACCACGCCTGAATTGCGGACGGCGACCCATCCGCGAAATATCCAGGGGGTGACGGTCGAGGATCCGATCGAGACGGCGCGTCGGCTCGTTCCGGAACTGCGTGCTCGGGCCGATCTGGTCCTGGTGCTCTCGCATCTCGGACTGGCCGGGGACAGGCGTCTCGCGACTGCCGTTCCAGGCATCGATCTCATCGTCGGCGGACACAATCATTTTCTGCTGGAACAGCCGGAGGTTCGGGGTGGCGTATCCATCGTCCAGGCCGGCGCGCGCGGCGAATGGCTCGGACGGATGGACCTCGTCTGCCGGGATGGGCGCATGGTTCAGTCGGACTATCGTCTGATCCCGATCGACGCCGATCTGCCCGAGGATCCCGAGATGGCGCGAGAGGTCGAGCGTATCCTCGCCCAGGCGGATGCCGATCTGGACGAAGAGATCGGCGCGACGGATGTCGATCTGAGCGCCAAGCGCGCGCTGATCCGCCGCTCCGAGGCGGTCTTCGGCGATCTCATGGCCGATCTGGCCCGTTCCGAAACCCAGTCGGATGTGGCCCTGTTCAACGCTGGCGGCTTCCGGGCCAGCATTCCACGCGGCCGGATCAGGCTCAAGCAGGTCTACGAGGCGTTTCCGTTCCGTAACGAACTGGTCGTCGGCCGCCTTGGCGGCGGTCAGCTTCTGGCGGCGCTGGAGCGGAGCGCGAAGCTCGATCCCGACGACAACCCGGGTGGCTTTCTGCAGGTGTCTGGGCTGACCTACAGCATCGATGGAGATCGGCTGGCGTCGGCCGCCATCGGTGGCGAGCCGATCGATCCGGAACGCGCCTACACTGTGGTCGTGCCAGATTTTCTGGCGGCCGGTGGCGATGGCTACGAGGTTCTCAAGGCGATGACCGAGCCCCGAATGACCGGGAGGCTGATCTCGGACATGCTGATCCAGGCCGTGCGCGAATCCGGGAGGGTCTCGCCGCGTCTCGACGGGCGCATCGTCCGACTCGGGAAGGAGGCCGAATCCTAGGGGGCTCGCGTGCCGTCAGCGTCCTCGGCTCATCGAGCTCCGCGATCGTCCGTCCATCGTTTCAAGGTCTCCAGGATGGGGGCGATGGCGGCTGGCGCCGGATCGGCCCGGTGGTAGCGGAGCAGCATGCCGCGGTGGGATCCCTCGACCAGGATCGGCTCCGCGACCCCGGGGATCCGTAGCGATTCGAGTGTCACCACGCCGTCGCCGAGATCGCTGCCGAGGCCGGTCCACCAGCGCGTCAGACGTCTGGTCAGCTCCTCCGACCCGAGATCCTCTCCGATGCCCGCCAGGTTTCTGGTCATCTCGGCGGTCGGCCGTATCAGGCGTCCGCCGATCAGCTGAATGGGGACGGCTGCGGGCCAGGGGCGCGCATTGAGCGACGCGAGAAAATCGCTGTCCGGGCGCAGGTCGACCTTGGCCTCGCCGACGCCGTCTCTGAGCGCCGAGAGGAGCGAGAAGCGGCGCTCGGGGCTGCCGACGACATGGTCGCGCAGCTCGAGCCAGATCCGCAATCGTGCCCACTCGGATCCATGGTTGGGGGTACCGACGAGGATGGCACCGAGAATGGCGGCCTCCTGCTGGCCGTCCGATCCCGGCATCCTGGAATATCGGTTCGTCAACCAGTCCCGGATCACCAGTCCGCCCATGCTGTGTCCGACGAGTGCGATCGGGAGGTCGGGCGGAAGCTCGGGCCAGAGCCCTGCCAGATAGTCGCTGCTTCGGTCGATGCCCTGATCGTTCGGGTAGCGCAGCTCCCAGACACCCAGGCCGGTTTCGGCGAGTGCCGGAAGGAGGTCGTCCCAGATGCTGCCCGGCTCGTCCAATCCATGCACGAGCAGGACCCTGATCTTGGCGTCCGGGGCGGCCGGATGGCGCTCGACGAGTCCGTACCAGGCGTCGCTCTCGATCGACATGGCCTCGGGGAAGAGCTGCGTGAGTTGCCGGTGGACGAACACCCTGAGCTCGCGCTCCTCGCTGGGGTGTCCCTCGGCCCACCAGGTCCAGCCGGCGATCCAGGCCGTGACGAGAAGGATCAGGACGAGGGCGATTCTCGGCCAGCGAATGCCTGTCGTTCGCCTGTTGTCTCCAGGGGTTCGATCCCGCATCTCCGCATGCCTCTTTCAGAGATAGAGACGCCGCATCTCGGCGTCCGGGCTGCTGCGGTCCCACATCTGTTCGAAATCCGTGCGCAGCAGGCGCGACTCATGGGGGTTGTCGAAATCGGCGGTGGCCTCCATGGTATCGGCCAAGCGCCGTCGGACGTAGCCCCGCTCATCGATGACGAGAAAGGCGTCGAGCCGATCGCGGTCGTCTTCCGAGACGCACTGGATCGCAATCCGCGAGGTGAGATGGCGGCTCATCTCGATCAGGCGGTGACCGGCTCGAGTGGCCTCTCGGGTGTCGAACAGCAGGATTCGGACGCAGATCGAGGCCCTGTTCAGTGCGAGGCGTCTGACCCCGTCGAGAAATTCGCCCCGATCGTAGATCTCCGGATCCAGTGTGCGGCCGAAGATCAACAGCTCGCGGCGGGCTCGAGTGGCCATCAGTGCGCTGGTTTGCTGGATCGCTCGAGCGCTGTCGAGTCTGATGGGGCCTTTCGGGGCCTCCAGCGCGAGATCTTCGAGATGCGGCTTTGGCGACATGTTCGATTCCCTGGTGAGCGGCAGGCGCGAGGTAGGATTGACGAGAATGCCTCCTGAAGGGGGCTTTCTCAATGCTGTCTCGGGGCGGCTTGTTGCGTGATGTCGACGCCTATCTTGGACCCGGCCCCTGATGGAAGTGGGGTGAAATCGGGGCTCTCGACTGAGTTGTTGTATTGGGATGACGGTAGTTGCAAATATGCATCGGAAGTATAAAAAAGTTGCACTTATGTTCCTGTTGTAGGCTAAAATGTCTGTGTCCCATGAGCGGCCGATCCATCGCCGCCCGCGCCCAGCGATTTTGGATGTCAGTTTCGGGAGAGCGGAATTGCGGCGCTAGAAGAGAAAATCACGACGCTGTTGTATTTTACTGACGTGCATTTCAGCGACTGAGCCAGGATTCCCGATTCGATCCTCTCCACCCACCTGAACAGGAAACGAAAAGATGCGCAAACACAAGAATATTCTCCGCCTCGCCTCGCTGGCTGCTCCGTTCGCGGTGGCTGCGGTACTGGCTGTTCCCACTGCTGCGAGCGCTGGCGACTACAATATGGAGCACTTCTGGTCCGCCAAGCCCGATGGCACCGCCTGGGTCACCAACTACGGCGAATGCTGGCAGAGCCTCCATGGTCCCAACGATCTGGAGCCCTGTGTCGCTCCGCCCGCCGTGCCCAAGGAATTCAACGTTCGTCTCAACTTCGAATTCGACAAGTACCGGATCGAGAACATCGTCAACGACGGCGAGTTGCAGCGTTTGGACGATTACATCGCCCAGGTCAACGATACCCCGGTGCGCGAGAAGATCTCCCTGGTCGGTCACACCGACGCCAAGGGTTCCGAGGCATACAACTATCAGCTGGGCATGCGCCGTGCCGAGACCGTGCATGACTACATGATCAGCCGCGGTATTCCGGCCGAGGACATCATGTCCGTCGAGAGCCGTGGCGAGCTGGACATGCTTCCCGGCGTCGACATCTACTCCCTCGAACAGCGTCGCGTGACCATCAAGGCCGACTACGAGGGTTGATCTCCCAAGGCATCTGGAGATTGCCACTTCAGCCTGGCCTTCTCCGTATGACGGCGCTCGCCTCCTGCGAGCGCCGTGCATGACCCCCTCCGATTCCCCGAGTATCCGACGTCGATTCCCGAACCGGCGTCGCTCAAGGTCCAATGAGCCTCACCCCCCCCGACTGAGGCTTGTGGCAGGGCCGGTCATGCCTGGCATGATCGGCCTTTTTTCACGTCCCGCTTCGCCCATGGCCGGGTCGCCCGATCCCCGGTCGAAGGTGAGTGCTTGGGCTGAATTCGCTGCGTGTGCGTGGTGTTTCGTTCGGATCCCTGATACCGTCACGCGCTTGGATGGCCCTTTCGTCAAGCACCCTGTTTCATATCGGGAGGCACAAGGCGTGTCTGGTCGGCGCCCCGAATTCCTCGCTCATGAGCAGATGCGTGCCCTGTATCTGCAGGCGCCGATCTCGAATCTGACGGTCTTGGCCATCTCGGCCCTGTACTTCTTCGTTCTGCACTCCCGTCTGGAGACCTCCCCGTTGCTCGGATGGACCCTGACGATGTGGTCTGTGGCCGGGTATCGATTGTGGCTCTGGTCCCGCTGGAAACAGCATGCGGCGGAGGCTTCCCCATCGGCCTGGCTGCGGCGTTACCGCAATGCCTCGTTGGCGGTCGGCTGCTCCTGGAGTCTCGTGCTCCTGATGCTCGGCGACATGGAGGATCAGGTCGTGGTCGCATCGCTGTTCATGCTGGTGCTCGGGGTCACCAGTTCTGCGGTCGCGATCCTGTCGTCGCACTTGCCATCCTTCGTGCTCTATGTCTATCCGCAGCTTTTCATGATGGCGCTGATTCTGATGACCAAAGAGCCGCACGAGCTCAGATGGCTCGCCCTGGCCATCTGTATCTACGCATTGATGCTGACCTTGTTCGCGCGCAATGCGGATCGGCTGTTTCGCGATCATGTCCATCTGGGGACCTGGAATCAGGAGCTGGTGGCAAGGCTCAATGCCGAGAACTTGCGTCGCGAAGAAGTGATTCGCGAGCGCACGGAGGCACTCACGGCAACCAACGCGTCGCTCCAGGCAGAAATCATGGAGCGTGAAAAGGCTGAGACGGCGCTCCGTGAGCAAGGGCGCTCGCTGCGGCATCTGGCCGATCACGATCCCCTGACCGGTCTGCCGAATCGTCTGCTGATGCTCGATCGTCTCGGACATGCGATTCATCACGCCCATCGTGCCGGATCGGGGGTGGCCGTTCTTTTTCTCGACCTCGATCATTTCAAGGAAATCAACGATAGCCTCGGACACACGACGGGAGACCAGCTGCTCAAGGCGGTTTCAGGTCGGCTCCTGAACTCTCTGCGCGAGGGTGATACGGTTGCGCGCCTGGGGGGAGACGAGTTTGTCGTCATCGTCGAAGACGCGCGAAGCGTGGCGGATGTCACCTCGATCGCGGAGATGATCCTGAATGCCTTCAACGACCCCTTGGAGCTCGATTCGGGAGATATCTGCATCACGCCGAGCATCGGGGTCAGTCTCTATCCGGAGGATGGGGCAGATACCGAGACACTGCTTCGCAATGCCGATGCGGCCATGTATCGAGCGAAGGCCGACGGTCGCAGGGCCTATCGATTCTATACCGCGGACATGACAGAGCGCGCTCGAGAGCGTCTGGAGATCGAGACGGCCTTGCGGCGTGCTCTGGCCGAGCATGAGCTCAGGCTCGTTTTCCAGCCGCAGATCGACCTGAGAAGCGGTCGGCTGATGGGGGCGGAGGTTCTGGTCCGCTGGCTGCATCCGACCGCGGGCTTGCTGCTTCCGGGCCGTTTTATCGCCGTGGCCGAGTCAACCGGTCAGATCGAACAGATCGGCGGCTGGGTCCTGGAGGAGGCCTGTCGAGATCTGAAGCGCTGGGAGCGCGCGGGCTTCGGCGGAATCCGCCTGGGCGTGAACGTGTCCGGGCGTCAGGTCCTACACGGCAATCTTGTCGAGACGGTGCAGGGCGCACTCGAGCGCTCCGGGTGCCGGCCCGAGTCGCTCGAGATCGAGATCACCGAAGGTTTCCTCATCCGCGGACCTGATACATCGCGGTCGATCCTCGAGCGTATCCGCGACATGGGTGTCGGGATCGCGATCGACGATTTCGGGACGGGATACTCGTCGCTCAGCTATCTCAAGCAGTTTCCGATCAGCCGGATCAAGATCGATCGTGCCTTCGTGCGCGATATCAGCCTGGACGTCAACGATCAGGCGATCGTGCGCGCCATCATCGCGCTTGGACGCAGTCTCGGTCTCAAGGTTATCGCCGAGGGTGTCGAGACGGCCGAGCAGTTGGCCTTGCTGACCGAATGCGGCTGTAACGAAGCCCAGGGCTATCTCTTCAGCGAGCCGCTCACGGCATCCGTCTTTCTCGATTACTGGAATCGGCAAGCGCGTCCACTGTGACCGGCGGCATCCAGTATCAGCGACCTTCTCTCTCGGTGCACCGATGTCTATCGCTGGATGCGACCGGTCCCGATACCCTTCGTTCAGATCGCGCGCGCCAGCCGGGCGGCCTCGCCCAGATAGGTGGCGGGCGTCATGGCGGCGAGCTGAGCCTTGGCTTCGGCGGGGATGTCGAGTCCGTCCACGAATTCGGCGAGCTGCTGCGGGCCGACGCGGCGCCCGCGGGTCAGTTCCTTGAGCTTCTCGTAGGGCGATTCGACGCCATAGCGACGCATCACCGTCTGGATGGGCTCGGCCAGCACCTCCCAGTTGGCGTCCAGGTCGGCGGCGAGACGCTCCGGATCCGCTTCCAGCTTGCCGATGCCGCGCAGTGCCGAGGCGAGCGCGATCTGGGTGTGGGCCACGCCGACGCCCAGGTTGCGCAGCACGGTGGAGTCGGTCAGGTCGCGCTGCCAGCGCGAGATGGGCAGTTTGCGGCCCAGGTGTTCCAGCACGGCGTTGGCGATGCCCAGGTTGCCTTCGGCGTTCTCGAAATCGATGGGGTTGACCTTGTGCGGCATGGTCGAGGAGCCCACCTCGCCGGCGACGGTGCGCTGCTTGAAGAATCCGACCGAGATGTATCCCCAGATATCGCGGCAGAAGTCGGTGAGGATGATATTGAAACGGGCGATGGCGTCGAACAGTTCGGCCATGTAGTCGTGCGGCTCGATCTGGGTCGTGTAGGGATTCCAGGTCAGGCCGAGAGACTCGACGAACTGCTGCGAGAAGGCGGCCCAGTCGATCTCCGGATAGGCGGCTCGATGGGCGTTGTAGTTGCCGACGGCGCCGTTGATCTTGCCCAGCAATGCAACCTCGGCCACGCGCTGGCGCTGCGCCCGCAGGCGCTGGACCACGTTGGCCATCTCCTTGCCGAGTGTCGTGGGGGTCGCCGGCTGGCCGTGGGTGCGCGAGAGCATGGGGAGGTCGGCGTAGCGGTGCGCCAGGTCGCGGATCGCCTCGACGAGCTGGTCCATCTGCGGCAGCAGTTGCTCGTCGCGGCCGGCCCGGATCATGAGTCCGTGCGAGAGGTTGTTGATGTCCTCGGAGGTGCAGGCGAAATGGATGAACTCGCCGACGCGGGCCAGTTCGGCAGTGTCTACGATCTGCTCCTTCAGGAAGTATTCGACCGCCTTGACGTCATGGTTGGTGGTGCGCTCGATCTCCTTGATCCGTTGTGCATGACTGAGGTCGAAGTCGTCGACGATCTGGTCAAGCCGTCGATTGGCCTCTTCGGAGAACGGCGGGACCTCGACGATCTGGGGATGGCGAGCCAATGCCTGGAACCAGCGCACCTCCACCTGGACGCGGCAGCGGATGAGTCCGTATTCGCTGAAGATGGCCCGCAGATCGGCGGTCTTGGACGCATAGCGCCCGTCCACCGGGGACACGGCGGTGAGGGTGGATAGCTCCATCGGCATGGATTGCTCCGGATTGTTCATGGTCGTGATGGGTTGGGGCCGGCCCCGTGGGCTCTGGCCTCGATTCGGAAAGGGCTGAAGGCTGCCCCAGGATGTGTGGGAAAGCAAGAAGAAGGGGCTTGCTATCTGTTGCGGTCAGGCTACGAAATTAGCGGGCACTCCCGGATCGGGCAACGGCTGGCTGGGGACGCCGTGAATCCATCCCTGGAGGCTTGACGACGGCATCCATGCCGTCGACACCCCTGCCATCCGTCACCCGACCCTCTGTCGGGAGTCAGGCTTTTAGCCAGCGTAGGGCGCAATAGCGAAGCGTATTGCGCCGCATGGCTCGAAACTCTCTTTTAGGATGCCGCCAGCTTGCGCAGCACGTAATGCAGGATGCCCCCGTTGCGGTAGTAGTCCATCTCGTTCGGGGTGTCGATCCGGACCTTGGCCTTAAAGCTCTTCACCGAGCCGTCGGCGGCGGTCGCCTTGACCTCGACCTGCTTGGTCTCGCCGTTCTCGAGCCCGACGATGTCGAAGCTTTCGGTGCCGTTCAGGCCGAGCGACTGGGCGGTGTCGCCATTGATGAACTCGAGCGGCAGGATGCCCATGCCGACCAGGTTGGAGCGGTGGATGCGCTCGTAGCTCTCGGCGATGACGGCACGCACGCCCAGCAGACGTGGACCCTTGGCGGCCCAGTCGCGCGAGGAGCCCGAGCCGTATTCCTTGCCGGCGATGACGATGGCCGGGGTGCCCTCGGCCTGATACTTCATGGCCGCGTCGTAGATGGACATCTGTTCGCCGCTCGGCTGGTGCAGGGTCACGCCGCCCTCGGTGCCCGGCGCCATGAGGTTGCGCAGCCGGATGTTGGCGAAGGTGCCGCGCATCATCACCTCGTGGTTGCCGCGACGCGAACCCAGGCTGTTGAAGTCCTTGGGATCCACGCCCTTCTCGATCAGGTACCTGCCGGCCGGCGAGTCGGGCTTGATGGAACCGGCCGGGGAGATGTGATCGGTGGTGATGGAGTGCCCCAGGAGCGCCAGACAGCGCGCGCCCTGGATGTCCTCGACCGGGGCCACGTCCAGGCTCATGCCCTGGAAGTAGGGCGGGTTCTGGATGTAGGTGGAGTCTGCGGGCCAGTCGTAGGTCTGGGTCTCGGCGGCGGCCAGCGACTGCCAGCGCGCGTCGCCGCTGAAGACGTCGGCGTAGGCGGTGGTGAACTCGTCCGGGGTGACGAACGCGGAGATCGCCTGGGTGACCTCGTCCTGGCTCGGCCAGATGTCCTTGAGATAGACGGGGTTGCCGTTCGCGTCCTTGGTCAAGGGGTCATTGAAGGGATCGATGTCGATGCGACCGGCGATGGCGTAGGCGACGACCAGCGGCGGGCTGGCCAGATAGTTCATGCGCACCTCGGCATGCACCCGGCCCTCGAAGTTGCGGTTGCCCGAAAGGATGGACACGGCGCAGAGGTCGTTGGCGGCGATCGCCTTGGAGATCGGCTCGGGCAGCGGGCCCGTGTTGCCGATACAGACGGTACAGCCGTAGCCGACGTTGTGGAAACCGAGCGACTTGAGCGGTTCGGTCAGCCCGGCGCGGTCCAGATAACGGGTAACCGCCATGGAGCCGGGGCCGAAGGCGGTCTTGACCCAGGGGGCGCGCTTCAGGCCCATGGCGGCGGCCTTCTTGGCGACCAGGCCGGCGGCGATCAGCACGCTCGGGTTCGAGGTATTGGTGCAGGAGGTGATGGCGGCGACCACGATGGAGCCGTCCGAGATCTCGACCTCCTCGCCGTCGATCGTGGCCTTGGCCGGGCCCTTGCTCGGGATGTTGCGCTCCTGCTTGAGCGATTCGAGGGCGGCCGGGAAGTGGCTGGCCATCTCGGACAGCTCGACGCGGTCCTGGGGGCGTTTGGGGCCGGCGAGCGAGGGAACCACGTCGCCCAGATCGAGATCGAGCGTTTCGGAATAGTCGGCCTCGGCGGCGTCGGCGGTGTGCCACACGCCCTGCGCCTTGCAGTAGGCCTCGACCAATGCGAGCTGCTCCTCGCTGCGGCCGGTCAGGCGCAGGTAGTCGAGCGTGATCTGATCGATGGGGAAGAGTCCGCAGGTTGCGCCGTACTCCGGCCCCATGTTGGCGATGGTGTTGCGCTCGCCCATCGGCAGGGTGGCGATGGCCGGGCCGTAGAACTCGACGAACTTGCCGACCACGCCGTGCTGGCGCAGACGCTCGACGATGGTGAGCACCAGGTCGGTCGCGGTGACGCCTTCCTTGAGGGTGCCGGTCAACTTGAAGCCCACGACCTTGGGAACCAGCATGGAGATCGGCTGGCCGAGCATGGAGGCCTCGGCCTCGATGCCGCCGACGCCCCAGCCCAGCACGCCGATGCCGTTGACCATGGTGGTGTGCGAGTCGGTGCCGACGCAGGTGTCGAAGTAGGCCTGGGTCTTGCCGTCGAGCGGCTTGGGGAAGATGACGCGCGAGAGATATTCGACGTTGACCTGGTGGACGATGCCGGTGTCGGGTGGCACGACCTTGAAGCCGTCGAGGGCGTTCTGGCCCCATTTGAGGAACTGGTAGCGCTCCTTGTTGCGGCTGAACTCGAGTTCGGCGTTGAGGCCGAAGGCGGAATCGGAGCCGAAGTGATCGACCTGCACCGAGTGGTCGATGACCAGCTCTGCCGGCTGCAGCGGATTGATCTTGCGTGGGTCGCCGCCGAGCGCGGCCATGGCGTCGCGCATGGCGGCCAGATCGACCACCGCGGGCACGCCGGTGAAGTCCTGCATCAGCACGCGGGCGGGGCGGTACTGGATTTCCTTGGCGGGCTCCGCCTGGGAGTCCCACTGACCGAAGAATTCGATGTCCTGGCGCGTGACGGTCACGCCATCCTCGTTCCGGAGCAGGTTCTCGAGCAGGATCTTGAGGGAATAGGGCAGACGCTCGGCGCCCGGGACGGCGTCGAGCTTGAAGATCTCGTAGTCCTGGCCAGCGACGTTCAGGTTGGTCTTGGCGTTGAAGCTGTTGGGCATTTAGGGCTCCGGAAGCGTGTCATCTTGATTCTTGGGCAGCCCTAAATTCTACCGTTCCGCTCGGTGTTCCGCCATATGCTGCAGTGCGGTAAAAGACTCTAGCTTCCAGCCGCCAGCGACCAGCCTCCAGCGGAAGCAGCTTCGCCGTTGGCGCCATTCGATGCGGATGCGGGCCGCTCGACCCTCGGCGGGATGAATCGCGATGCGTCGGGTCGCTGCAACCCAGCTGGAAGCTGGCCGCTGGAGGTTTGCAGCTCAAGCCACATGCATGGCGAGATAGCGTCTGGCGTCCGCGAGGATCTGGCGGTTCTTGAGCAGGATCTGCCAGCGCGAGCCGCCGATCTGGCGCCACAGCATCGCCGCCCGGATGCTGGCGAGCAATAGGGCGCGTATTCGGTTCTGATTGTCAGGATTGCGCAGGTGCAGCGATTCGCCCCGAATGATGATGCGCGGTTCGAGATGGCTGATGGTGGCGCTGTAGAGCTCGGCGAAATGGGCCAGCAGATTGGCGTGCATGGGGCCGAAGTGTTCCTGTTTGACTCTGGCCTCTTCGATCCCGTCGGCGAGCCGCCTGAGCTGATCCGGATGGCGCGAGAGGCTGCGCTCGAGCCGGATCAGCTGGACGACGTAACGGGTCAGCTCCAGCTTGCGCTCCGGTTGTCCGGTCAACTGAGCGATCAGTTGACGCATGCCGTTCGCGACCGCTCCGGGCTCTCCGAAGACGGCGTCGACCGTATCGGCGTCGACTTGATAGAGGCTGTGGATGCAGGGCGTCATGACATCCGTGTCCACTGTCCCCTTGCGGGCGATCTGCATGACGCAGTTGACGGCCTGGTAGATGCCTGCAAGCGCGGTGACGCGCTCCAGAGTGTCACGAGGAGGCATGCGGCTCCGATCTCCAACGGGTTGAGCGAGGCTCCATTTGAACGCGAAGCCGGTTCGAGCGCCAGTTCTCGCTGGCGGCGGTGTTGATGGCAGACATGGAAACGATCGATCGCGTTCCGTGGGTCATGCGGCATGCTCGATCACGGCGCCGCCGAGACACTCGTCGCCGTCGTAGAAGACGATCGACTGGCCCGGCGTGATGGCGCGCTGAGGGACGTCGAAGGCGATCCGGCAGCCGTCCGAGTCGAGCGCGAGCAGGGTGCATGCCTGCAGCGGCTGACGGTGACGCAGACGGGCGAGACAGCGAAAGGGTAGGGTGCCTGGCGGTCGGCCGCTGATCCAATGGGGCTCGAGCGCCTTCAGCGCATGGGCCATCAGCAGAGGATGGTTTCCGTCCTGCACCACGACCAGCAGGTTGCGGGAGGCGTCCTTGGCGGCGACGTACCAGGGCGACTCGCGTCCGCCGGCGATCCCGCCGATCCCCAGGCCCTGACGCTGTCCGATGGTGTAGTAGGCGAGCCCCTGATGCTGCCCGAGGTAGACGCCATCAGGTGTTTCGATCGGCCCTGGGTCGCGGGGTAGAAAGCGCTCCAGGAAGTCCTTGAAGCGCCGTTCGCCGATGAAACAGATTCCCGTGCTGTCCTTCTTCTGGGCATTGGCGAGCCCGAGATCGGCGGCGATCCGCCGGACCTCCGGCTTGGTCAGATTCGCCAGCGGGAAGTGCGCATGGGCGAGCTGGGTCTGGTTCAGCAGATGCAGGAAGTAGGTCTGGTCCTTGCCCTCGTCTGCGCAGAGCCGCAGATGATGGCCGGTTTCGTCATGGGTCAGGCGCGCATAGTGTCCGGTGGCGATCGCCTCGGCGCCGAGACCGAGCGCGTGATCGAGAAAGGCGGCGAACTTGATCTCGCGGTTGCAGAGGATGTCGGGGTTCGGCGTGCGCAGCGCCCGGTATTCGGCGAGGAAATATTCGAACACATGGTCCCAGTACTCGCTGGCGAAATTCACCGTGTGGAGCCGGATGCCGAGCCGTTCGGCCACCGCGCGGGCATCGGCCAGGTCCTCCGCGGCCGCGCAGTAGCCCGCCTCGTCGTCCTCTTCCCAGTTCTTCATGAACAGGGCCTCGACATCATATCCCGCGTCCTTGAGCAGATGGGCGGCGACCGCGGAGTCGACGCCTCCCGAGAGTCCGACGATGATGCGGCGTTGTGATGGGGTGCAGGTTCTGTCTGTCATGAATGGAGTCTAATTGGAGCAAGCCCCGCAAGCGGGGGATCGATCGTCGTTGCGTTGGTGGTTCGCCATCCTGATCCATGGTTCGGGTCGAGATCCAGCCTCGATTCCGTTGGTCGGGAAAAACAGCGGGCTGCATTGCTGGGTTCGGTATTACATTAGAGTAATCTGATATACTGAAATAGAGCGAGCGGGATATGCGTCTCGTCTCGTTCGGTCCGCGTCGCGACACGGTTTCCATCGACCTTGTATTCGGAGTAGTCCGCCATGAAAATCCTAGCCATCCTCAAGGCATTGACCTTCAGCGAGATCGTTTCGATCTCGATCGTCGTTCTCGTCCCCATGATGATGCTTTACGGCCTCGTCTCCTGAGCGACCGCCGGTTCGACGATCGTCGCATCTCGCTTTACGAGATGCCTGGTCCGCACGCGACTCGAAGACGCCGTCTTCGAGTCGTTTCGTTTCGGGTCGAATCAGGTCCACCCGCCGTTTCATCGTCTCCCTGACTCTCGGCTACGCGTTTCGCGGGCCTTTCCAGGTACGCGATTCTGGTCCAGGGGCATATCTTCCCCATTGCATCGCCGGCGCTAGGCCGCGTTTTCGCATCTCACCATTTCGAGGGCATTGCGCGCTCGATCCTCTTCCGTTCTTCGGCATCGTATCTGGCTCACGAATTCATGTTTCCGGCATCCGCGCGCCATTGATCTCATATGGCTCGAGGCCGAGTCGAGTTCTCGATGTTCGTTTTCGTGGTTTCCCGTCTCCTGTGTTTTCTGGATAGCCGGCTGCATCGGGTCGTGTTCATGTCCTGATTCGCGGCTCTTGTCATTATCGTGTCAACTGGCACATGGGTATGCGGTAAGTCGTTAATTTAAGATTATTATAATACTGCCAACTCGTAGAATATTCTTTTTCAATCATGTATTTGCAATATCATTGATTCGTTCGTCGTTTCCGTCTAAATCGATGCGAGATGCTTTTTGCCTTGATCTGAGTCAAATGACTTTATTGGTCCGTCATGTTTATATCTGTGTACATCTGGATGAAGGCTTGACGGCTTGATCGGCTATTTGTCTTCGGTGGATTTCGTCTTTGGATGGACGGCTGTCATTAGGGCCAACGGAATGGGGGAGATGTCTCAATAAGGAAATCGTCCGGGGTCGACTCTCCCGGAATCGATAAACATAATTCGATGGGGATGATGGAGGACTCGATGACGACCGAAAGAACCCTGGGTGGCTTTTTGCGTCACCGCGGCGTCAGCCGCAGGGCTTTTCTCAAGTTCTGCTCCGCCATGGCCTCTATGATGGCCTTGCCTGCCTCGAGCGTAACGGCGTTGGCCGAGGCGCTGGAACAGGCGCGCCGTCCCTCGGTGATCTGGCTTTCCTTTCAAGAGTGCACCGGATGCACCGAGGCCCTGACCCGTTCCAACGCGCCGAGCATCGAAGGGCTCATCTTCGATTTCATCTCGCTGGACTATCACCACACCCTGCAGGCGGCCTCGGGCGCGGCGGCGGAGGCGGCCCGCGAGGAGGCGATGCACGAGAACGACGGCCAGTATCTGCTGTTGGTCGACGGCTCGATCCCCTCGGTCAAGGCCTATTCGACCATCGCCGGGATCAGCAATCTCGACATGCTGAAGGAAGGCGCGGCGGGCGCCGCCGCGATCATCGCGATCGGGACCTGCGCCGCCTATGGCGGACTGCCCAAGGCGGATCCCAATCCCACGGGTGCCATGTCCGTGGAGGAGATCGTCAAGGATCGCCCGATCGTGAACATCCCCGGCTGTCCGCCCCTGCCGCTCGCCATCACGGGGCTGATCGCGCACTACCTGGCGATGGGGGTCATGCCCGAGCTGGATCGGCTCGGGCGTCCGCTGGCCTTCTACGGCGAGAACATCCACGACCGCTGTTACCGCCGTCCCTTCTACGACCGCGGTCTGTTCGCCGAGACCTTCGACGACGAGGGCGCCCGCCGGGGCTGGTGTCTCTACAAGCTGGGGTGCAAGGCCCCGGAGACCTACAACGCCTGCGCCCAGATCAAATGGAATCAGGGCACGAGCTTCCCGATCCAGTCCGGACACGGCTGTATCGGCTGTTCCGAGCCGAATTTCTGGGACAAGGGCGGGATCTACGATTCGGTTGCGATGGGGCAGTTCGGCAGCGGGCCCAAGATCGCGGTTGCAGCCTCGCTGGGCGCCGTCGCGGGCGCGGGTGCGGCGGTACTCGCCCGCGGCAAGAAGCACAAAACAGAGACGGAACTGGATTCGGACGACTGACCCCTCTCGGGATGTCTGCGTCCGAAGGATTCATCCGTCCGCCACATTAGGAGGATTAGGTCCATGACTCTGCTGGATTTCGCACGGGGGCCGGCGATCCATTGGTCTCTCATCATCATGGTGACCGGCATCATCTGGCGTCTGCTCGGCGTTCTGGTACTCACGCGCGGCGCCGATCTCTCACGGCCCAGGGATGCCTTCGGCAACTTCAAGGGCTATCGAACCGTCTTCAGCCGCGCCTGGCCGAGCGGGGAGTTCAGGACCACGACCCGCTATCAGACGGCCATGGCCTATGGTTTCCATCTGGCCACGCTGGTCGTGGTGATCGGGATCGTCCCGCACATCGAGTTCATCACCAGCCTGACCGGCGCCTCCTGGCCGGGGCTGCCCAACGCCTTCGGGGTCGGGGCCGGGATCATGGCCCTGGCATCCCTGCTCGCGCTCGTCGCCCGGCGGGTCTCCAAGCCGGGCGTCTATTGCTCCAATTGGGGGGACTATTTCTCCTGGCTGGTGATGGCTGCGCCACTGGTGACCGGACTCATGGCTTTCGCCCATCTGGGGCTCAGGTACGAGACCATGCTGGCCATTCACATCCTGAGCGCGGCCCTGCTGTTCGCCTGGTTCCCGTTCGGCAAGCTGATGCATGCCTTCTGGTTCATCTTCTCGCGCGCCCAGAGCGGCGTCGTCTATGCCCATAAGGGGGTTCGGATATGAGCAGCATCGCCGCACCGAAACGTATCTTTCCGACCTTCGATCAGGTCTTCCAGGGATTCGCCTCCCAGATCGGGATGCTGCGCGAGATGGCGCCCCCTCCGAGCCTTCCCGAGAGCGTGCGGGTCAGGAAGGCGGTCGCTACCCTGATCGCGGAAACCAACGCCGACGAGGCTGTGTGGCTCGAGAGCTGTATCCGCTGCGGTCAGTGCACCAATGCCTGTCACTATTTCCAGGCCACGGGCGACACCAAGTATGCGCCACTGCGCAAGATGAACCTCTATCGGCGGGTCTATCAGCGCGAGCTGGGACCCTTGCGCTGGTGGTACCGCCTGGTCACGAGTCCGGTCAAGCTCTCCGATCTCGAGGCGCTCCAGGAGCTGGTCTACGACTCCTGCTCGGAATGCGGTCGCTGCACCATGGTCTGTCCCATGGGGATCGATATCGCCTCGCTGGTACATCACCAGCGCAGCGCGCTGGTGGCCGCCGAACTGGTGCCGCCGGAGCTCGAGGCGCTGCGCATGGAACAGAAGCATCGCGGCACCGTGTTCGGCGCATCCGCGGAGGTGGTGAGGCAACTGGTCGACACCATCCGGGAGCAGGCCGGGATCGAGATCCCGCTGGACCGCGACCGGGCCGAGGTGATGGTCCTGAGCTCTGCCGTCGACCTCATGGGCAACGGTCAGGGGCTGCTGGCGACGGCCAAGGTGATGAATCATCTGGGCGTCGACTGGACCATCTGCAGCGATGGCTTCGAGAGCGCGAACTTCGGTCTGCTGTCGGGAGACATGGCGCTGTGGCGAAAGCAGGTCGGTCCCATCGTCGCCGCTGCCGAGCGCATCGGGGCCAAGACGCTTGTCATCGCCGAGTGCGGCCACGCCTATCCGGCGCTGCGCTGGAACCCCATGCTCAAGGGCGGGGAGCTCCCGTTCGAGATGATGTACATGTCCGAGTATCTGGGGCGTCAGGCCAAGGCCGGTCGGCTGAGGCTGACGCCGATCGAGGGGCGCCTCACCTATCACGATCCCTGCAAGACCGGGCGGCGGGGAGGGGCCTTCGAAGAGCCGCGCGCCCTGCTCGAGGCGATGCATGCGGATCTCGTCGAGATGCCGGCCAACCGGGAGTTCAACTGGTGCTGCGGCGGCGGTGCCGGCATCTTCCTGCTCGAACGCGCCACGCGTCTGCGCGACGAGTCCTTCCGGATCAAGATGCAGCAGGTGGATGCCACCGGCGCCGGGACGGTCGTCGTGAGCTGCGCCAGCTGCCGGCTGAACTTCGAGGCCGGCCGCCAGAAGAACCACTGGGACAAGCGGGTCGAGAGCCTGGTCGAGCTGGTCGCCGACCACCTCGTGGATGAGCCGCGCACCGGCTCGGTGATGCCGATTCGAGGGGAGGCCGCATGAGTACGAGGCTAGTGGTCGATCCGGTGACCCGGATCGAGGGTCACCTGCGGATCGAGGCGCAGATGGACGGGAATCGCATCCAGAGCGCCTACTCGTCCGGCACCATGGTGCGCGGCATCGAGACGATCGTGCGGGGCCGGGATCCGCGCGACGCCTGGGCCTTCGTTCAGCGCATCTGCGGCGTCTGCACCCTGGTCCACGGACTGGCCGGGGTGCGCGCCGTCGAGGATGCGTTGGACTATCCCATTCCGCCGAACGCCGAGCTGATCCGCAATCTCATGGTGGCCGCCCAGTACGTGCACGACCATGTCATGCACTTCTACCACCTGCATGCGCTGGACTGGGTCGACGTGGTGTCCGCACTGAGCGCGGATCCCAAGGCCACCTCCGAGCTGGCCCAGTCCATCAGCCGTCATTCCAAGTCGTCCCCGGGCTATTTCGCGGACGTCCAGCAGAAGCTGAAGGGATTCGTGGAGTCCGGGCAGCTCGGGATCTTCGCCAACGGCTATTGGGGGCATCCGGCCTACAGGCTGCCGCCCGAGGCCAATCTGATGGCGGTCGCGCACTATCTCGAGGCGCTCGCCTGGCAGCGCGAGGTGGCGCAGCTCCATGCCATCTTCGGCGGCAAGAATCCGCATCCCAATCTGGTCGTGGGCGGCGTGCCCTGCGCCATCAGCATCGACTCGGGCAATCAGTCCGGAACGGCGGTCGACATGGTGGGGCTGGAGCGGGTGCGCTCGCTCATCGCCGAGATGCACGCCTTCGTCGAGCAGGTCTATCTGCCGGACACGGTGGCGATCGCGGGTTTCTACAAGGACTGGTTCCAGATGGGCGAGGGCGTCGGCAATTTCATGTGCTACGGCGACTTCCCCGCCAATGGTTTCGGCGACCGCAGTTCCTATCTGGTTCCGGGCGGCGTCATCCTCGATCGCAATCTCTCCGACATCCGCGAGGTCGATCTGAATGCCGAGGGGGAGATCCAGGAGTTCGTCTCGCGCTCCTGGTACGCCTATGGCGGCGGCAAGGATGCCGGGTTGCATCCCTATGCCGGCGAGACCGACTTCGACTATACCGGGCCGGAGCCGCCCTACCAGCAGCTGGACGTCGACGGCCAGTATTCCTGGCTCAAATCGCCGCGCTGGCGCGGTCGTCCGGTCGAGGTCGGTCCCCTGGCCCGGGTCCTGATGCTCTATGCGACCGGGCACGAGCGGACCAGGGAATTGGCCGACGCAACGCTCGCCTCGCTCGATCTGCCGCTCGACGCGCTCTACTCGACGATGGGGCGAACGGCGGCCAGGGCCTTGGAGACCCAGATCATGGTCGAGGCCATGGACGGCTGGTTCGATCGGTTGCTCGCCAACATCCGCGGCGGCGACCTCCGGACCTTCAACGAGACCCTCTGGGATCCGTCCACCTGGCCCTCCACGGCCAGGGGTGTCGGACATCTGGAGGCGCCGCGCGGCGCCTTGGGACACTGGATCGTCATCGAGGACGGCCGGACCGCCAACTACCAGGCCGTGGTGCCCAGCACCTGGAATGCGGGTCCGCGAGACGCGGGCGGCCAGCCCGGTCCCTATGAGGCCGCACTCCAGGGTCATGATCTGGCCGATGTGGATCAGCCGCTCGAGATCCTGCGCACGGTGCACAGCTTCGATCCCTGCATCGCCTGCGCGGTCCATCTGACGGACCCCGACGGGGAGGAGGTGCTGAGGATTCGGGCTCGCTGACTGGACTTCGCGTCGGAACCCTCTCTCGGCCGGCGACATTAGAGGTACCGGTCGAGTGGAGGGCGAGCATATAAGGGGATCTCTTTCGGTCTGTCCGTGCCCGCGGTGGCGGCTGGGATGCGTCGATGCGGTCGCGGTCGCGCTATTGGACCTGCTCAAGAAAGCGGCGGGATGGTAGGATCACGCGTTTCTCTACACCGCCGAAGAGTGATGCACATGGCCTACCAGAAGATACAGATCCCGACCGCTGGCGAAAAGATCAAGGTCGATTCAGACCTTTCCCTGTCCGTTCCGGACAAGCCCATCATCCCCTTCATCGAGGGCGATGGGATCGGTGTCGACATTACCCCGGTGATGCGTGCCGTGGTCGATGCCGCGGTCGAGAAGTCCTATGGGGGCAAGCGCCAGATCCAGTGGATGGAGATCTTTGCCGGCGAGAAGTCGACCCGCACCTACGGCGAGGACGTCTGGCTGCCCGAGGAGACGCTCGAGGCGGTCAAGGACTTCGTGGTCTCCATCAAGGGACCGCTCACCACGCCCGTCGGCGGCGGTATCCGTTCGCTGAACGTGACCCTGCGCCAGGAGCTGGATCTCTACGTCTGCCTGCGCCCGGTGCGCTATTTCAGCGGCACCCCCAGCCCGTTGAAGGCACCCGAGCATACCGACATGGTCATCTTCCGCGAGAACTCGGAGGACATCTATGCCGGTATCGAGTGGGAGGAAGGGTCGGCGAGCGCCAAGAAGGTGATCGATTTCCTGCGCAACGAGATGGGCGTGACCAAGATCCGCTTCCCCGATACCTCGGGCATCGGCATCAAGCCGGTCTCGCGCGAGGGGACCGAGCGTCTGGCCCGCAAGGCCATCCAGTATGCCATCGACAACGACCGCCCCTCCGTGACCCTGGTGCACAAGGGCAACATCATGAAGTTCACCGAGGGTGCCTTCAAGCAGTGGGGCTACGATCTGGCCAAGTCCGAATTCGGCGCGGTCGAGATCGACGGCGGTCCCTGGTGCAGCTTCAAGAATCCCAAGACCGGCCGCGAGATCGTCGTCAAGGACGTGATCGCCGACGCCTTCCTGCAGCAGATTCTGCTGCGACCCAAGGAGTATTCGGTGATCGCCACCCTGAACCTCAACGGCGACTACATCTCGGACGCCCTGGCCGCCCAGGTGGGTGGGATCGGCATGGCGCCTGGCGCCAATCTGTCCGATTCGGTCGCCATGTTCGAGGCGACCCACGGCACGGCGCCCAAGTATGCGGGCAAGGATCAGGTCAACCCGGCCTCGCTCATCCTCTCGGCCGAGATGATGCTGCGCCACATGGGCTGGACCGAGGCGGCCGATCTCGTCATCAAGGGTGTGGAAGGGGCGATCGCGGCCAAGACCGTGACCTACGATCTGCATCGTCTGATGGAAGGTGCCACCAAGCTGAGCTGCTCGGGCTTCGGAGAGGCCGTGATCGGCAAGATGTAAGTCGGGGCGCTGGCCCTTGGGTCGGGGTGCGAGGCCCCGCCCCAAGGGCCGCCTCCAGTCAGTGAAAATCAGCTCGGTCGAGGTCGAGCATCAGCTGACGCGATGAACGTTGGCGGCATGCAGCCCCTTCGGCCCCTCACTCAATTCGAATTCGACGCGCTGTCCCTCCCGGAGCGTTTTGTAGCCTTCCATGTCGATCGACGAGAAGTGGACGAAAACGTCCTCGTCGCGTCCATCGGGTTGCACGAAGCCGTAGCCCTTAGCGTTATTGAACCATTTGACGACACCGGTGATCATTGACGCACTCCTCCCAGGGTTGCGGGGCTTTCGTTAGCGATGATTATTCTTCTTCTGATGCCGTGTCTTGAATCAGATCTGGGGCACCACAATTCAGTAGTATAGTGAGTTGATTTCGCTGGTCAAATCGGCTGTTCGAGCCGTATGCGAAAGCCCTTTCCGCGCGCTCCGGTGGTACCGGAAGCCTTGGCGATCCTGGTGCCCGTGGCCATCCGGAAAGCTGAGGTTTCCGCCCTCCGGGCCCATCGGCAGCCATCGAGTTAAACTTGACTAGAATCCGAGATCATGAGCAACGATATACCAGGCGAGGAACGCGAATCCGGACTGACGGTCCAAGAGGCGCGTCCCAAGCTACGCCGTCCACCTTTGTACAAGGTGTTGTTATTGAACGACGATTACACTCCGATGGAGTTCGTCGTGCTGGTTCTGGAGATCTTTTTCGGTATGAATCGCGAAAAGGCGACCCAAGTTATGCTCCATGTGCATACGCGAGGCGTGGGTATCTGCGGCGTGTTCACCAAGGACATCGCGGAGACCAAGGTCGCCCAGGTGAACGATTACGCGCGCACCAATCAGCATCCGCTGATGTGTACGATGGAAGAGGCCTGAGCCTCGGCTTGCATGTAACGCCGTGCGGAAACTTGACGATGCCTTCATAGATCCCCCGGTTTCATAAACCCCCGTTTGGAAATACGCCGATGCTGAGCAAAGAACTCGAATTTTCGCTAAACCGGGCCTTCAAGGAGGCTCGCGCAAAGCATCACGAATACATGACCGTTGAGCACATGTTGCTGTGTTTGCTGGATAATCCGACCGCGGCCAAGGTGCTTCGCGCCTGTGGAACCGACGCGGAGCGGCTGCGCAAGGAGATCGCCTCATTCATCGAGGAGACGACTCCGCTGATCCCCGAGAGCGAGGAGCGGGACACCCAGCCGACCCTCGGCTTCCAGCGGGTTCTGCAGCGCGCCGTTTTCCATGTCCAGTCGGCGGGCAAGAAGGAGGTCACGGGGGCCAATGTCCTGGTCGCGCTCTTCAGCGAGCAGGATTCCCAGGCGGTCTATCTGCTCAACCAGCAGGACGTGACGCGTCTGGACGTGGTGAATTTCATCTCGCATGGCATCTCCAAGGTTCCGGGCGAGAGCCAGGACGAGGAGTCGTCGAGCGATCCCGACGAGGTGCGGGGCGAGGAGAAGGAGGGCGGCTCGCCGCTGGAGAATTACGCCACCAACCTCAATGAGATGGCACGCCAGGGCCGCATCGATCCATTGATCGGGCGCGCGAAGGAGGTGGAGCGGACCATCCAGATCCTCTGTCGGCGGCGTAAGAACAATCCCCTGTTCGTGGGGGAGGCGGGTGTCGGCAAGACCGCCATCGCCGAGGGGTTGGCGAAGAAGATCGTCGACGGCGAGGTGCCGGACGTGCTGGAGAAGGCCGTCATCTACGCGCTCGACCTCGGCGGCCTGGTCGCCGGCACCAAGTACCGCGGCGACTTCGAGAAGCGGCTCAAGTCCGTTCTCGCGCAGCTCAAGCGTCAGCCGCACGCGATTCTGTTCATCGACGAGATCCATACCATCATCGGGGCCGGCTCGGCGTCCGGCGGCGTCATGGATGCATCCAATCTCATCAAGCCCGTGCTCGCCTCCGGCGATCTGCGCTGTATCGGGTCCACGACCTATCAGGAATACCGCGGCATCTTCGAGAAGGATCGTGCCCTGGCGCGCCGATTCCAGAAGATCGACGTGGATGAGCCCTCGGTCGAGGAGACGATCTTGATCCTCAAGGGGCTCAAGTCGCGCTTCGAGGCGCACCATCAGGTGAGCTACACCAATCCGGCGCTGCGCGCGGCGGCCGAGCTGTCGAGCCGTCACATCAACGACCGGCATCTGCCCGACAAGGCCATCGACGTCATCGACGAGGCGGGCGCCTTCGTTCAGCTGATGGCACCCTCCAAGCGCAAGAAGCGTATCGACGTCTCGGACGTGGAGTCGATCGTCGCCAAGATCGCCCGCATTCCGTCCAAGCGGGTCTCGGCCTCGGATACCGAGTCGCTCAAGAATCTGGACCGCGACCTCAAGATGGTGGTCTACGGCCAGGATCCGGCGATCGATGCCCTGACCGCGGCGATCCGCATGAATCGCTCCGGTCTGGTCAACGAGGGCAAGCCGATCGGTTCCTTCCTCTTCACCGGTCCGACCGGCGTCGGCAAGACCGAGGTCACGCGCCAGCTGGCCCGGATCCTCGGTATGGAGCTGTTGCGCTTCGATATGTCCGAGTACATGGAGCGCCATACGGTCTCGCGCCTGATCGGAGCCCCCCCGGGCTACGTCGGCTTCGATCAGGGCGGCCTGCTGACAGAGCAGATCAACAAGCATCCCCATTCGGTCCTGCTGCTGGACGAGATCGAGAAGGCGCATCCAGACGTCTTCAATCTGCTCCTGCAGGTCATGGACCATGGGACTCTGACCGACAACAACGGCCGCAAGGCGGACTTCCGCAACGTGGTGCTGGTGATGACGACCAACGCGGGTGCCGAGGAGACCGCGCGCCGCTCGATCGGCTTCACCGAGCAGGACCACTCGACCGATGGCATGGAGGCCCTGAAGCGCTATTTCTCGCCCGAATTCCGCAACCGCCTGGATGCGGTGGTCCAGTTCTCCTCGCTGACCGAGGAGACCATCCAGAGTGTCGTCGACAAGTTCGTGTTCGAGCTCGAACAGCAGCTGGCGGAGAAGCGGGTCCAGCTGGTGCTGGATCAGGATGCGCGTCGCTGGCTGGCCAAACGGGGATACGATCCCAAGATGGGTGCCCGTCCCATGGCGCGGATCATCCAGCAGCACATCAAGAAACCGCTGGCGAACGAACTGCTCTTCGGCGATCTCGCCAATGGCGGGGAGGTACGGGTACGCGCGGACGGCGAGGATCTCGCCTTCGAGATCAATGGCGAGATACGCGATCTGGTCGGCGCCTGAGGTCGGCGTCGACACGCATCAGAGTATTGCTGCATCTGCGCTCGAGGAAGCGGGGCTGTGCCGACTCGTTCCGGTCGAGCGGTCACCGCCAAGGATGGCGACCGCCACCCGTGATGCAGGATCTCTCGGCAGTCCTTGTGCGGAGTGGTTCTGCCGGGGAGGATACGGCGCGATCGATCGACCCTTATCTGGCGCGGTAGACGATGCGTCCCTTGGTGAGATCGTAGGGAGTGAGTTCGACCGTGACCTTGTCGCCGGTGAGGATCCGGATGTAGTGCTTGCGCATCTTCCCGGAAATGTGGGCGGTAACGGTATGGCCGTTCTCGAGCTGGACGCGGAAGACCGTATTCGGCAGGGTCTCAGTGACCGTGCCTTCCATTTGAATGACGTCGTCTTTGGACATAGTGCTTATTCGTAGGTGAACAACTCGGCTGTCAAAGCCTGCGGAGTATACCACATCCTGTCGATGTCGCGATGCGATCGAAAGGCGCGATCAGTCTACCCTCAGTTTCTCGCCACGCTCGAATCCCTTCCATTCCCGTCCGTCCCATGCCTCGATCGGGCGATAGCGTTCCTTGTAGGCCATCTTCGTGCTCTCGGCGATCCAGTAGCCCAGATAGAGATAGGGCAGTCCGAGGCGTCGCGCGAGCTCGATCTGGCCCAGGACGGCGAAGTTGCCGGGGGCCAGCTCCGACAAGGCCGGATCGAAGAAGGTGTAGACGGCGGAGAGGCCCTGTTCCAGGATGTCGGTGACCGCGACGCCGATCAGTCTGTCGGCGAGACGGAGTTCGATGAATCGGGTCGTTCCGCCCCAGGGATCGACCAGAAAGCGCCGGTAGCTGTCTTCACTGGTGTCTTCCGCCATGCTCCCGCCGGGATGCCGGTGCTCGAGATAGCGCCGATAGAGCCTTAGGTGGTCGGGTTCGAAATGTGCCGGGCGATCGCGGAGACCGATCCTCGGGGCGTTCGATCGCCAGTTGCGCCGCTGCGAGCGATCGGGCGTGAAGCGATCGACCGGGATGCGCACGGGCACGCAGGCGTTGCATCCACGGCAGGTCGGTCGGTAGATATGGTCGCCGCTGCGACGGAATCCCTGGTCGATGAGCGCCTGATAGGTGGTGTTGTCGACATGGATCGTCGGGTCGACGAAGAGCGTTCTCGCCAACCGCTCCTGCAGATAGGAACATGGATGATCGGCGGTGGTGTAGAGCGCGATATACCGGCCGTGTCGAGGGGGGCTGTTGTGGGTCATCGCGGATTCCGGCTCATGGCGGTTGCGGAGCGGGGCGCTCGTGGGTCCTTGACTGGAGTGCTGTCGCCTGTTCCTTGAATCCCTCGAACCAGCTGTAATTGAAACCGGGCGAGGGGCAGTGGTCGTCGAGGAGGTTCAGGAAGGACTCGCGCGAAATCTCGACCGCACCCATCCGGACCAGATGATCGGTGCGCATCTGGCAGTCGATGATCCCGAATTCCCAATCGGCCAGGCGTTTGCACAGATGGACGAGTGCGACCTTAGAGGCGTCGGTGGCGCGGCTGAACATGGATTCGCCGAAGAAGGCGCGGCCGACCGCGACGCCGTAGAGTCCGCCCACCAGTTCCCTGCCTCGCCATACCTCGACCGAATGGGCCAGTCCCAGCGCGTGGAGCTTCTGATAGGCCGCGATCATCTGAGGCACCAGCCAGGTTCCGCACTGATTGTCGCGCGGTCGTGCGCAGCCATCGATGACGCCGAAGAAGTCATGATCGAAGGAGACTGTGAAGTCGGGCTTGCGCAGATGCTTGCGCAGGCTGCGCGAGGTGTGGATCAGATTGGGGAAGAGGACCGTGCGGGGGTCGGGCGACCACCAGAGGATGGGGTCTCCGGCGTTGAACCAGGGAAAGATCCCGCGCCGATAGGCGTTGTGCAGCCGCCCGGGGCTCAGGTCGCCGCCGACGGCAAGCAGTCCGTTCGGCTCGCGCAGTGCGACGCGCGGGTCTGGGAAGGACTGCCGGTCGTAGGGGTCGAGTAGAGCGATCATCGGCTGTTCGTGTCAGGGCGAGGGACGAGGTGCCGGCGTAACGCTCCGTCAATGGCTCCGATAGGGGCTGTGTGTCTGCATTGCGGCGAGGTACTCCTCCATACCGCGAACGTCCTTCTCGAGGAAGCGGGCGATGGCGGTTCGGAAGCCTGGATCGGCCACCCAGTGACCGGACCAGGTTCGGGTCGGCAGGAAGCCTCGGCTGATCTTGTGCTCACCTTGGGCACCTGGTTCGAAGCGGTCCAAACCCTGTTCGATGCAGTACTCGAGTCCCTGATAGTAACAGGCTTCGAAATGAAGGCCATGGAAATCCTCGTTGCATCCCCAATGGCGTCCATAGAGCGAGCTGTTTCCGATCAGATTGAAGGCTGCGGCGACGATGTGGCGGCCTCGATAGGCCAGGACGAGCAGCAGGCTGTCACCCATGACTTCGGCGATGGCGCGGAAGAAGTCGAGACTCAGGGTCGGAATGCCGCCCCGCTTGTCGAAGGTGCTGCAGTATAAACGGTGGAAGATGCTCCATTCCTCCTCATTGACCTCGTCGCCCCTGATGCGTCGAAGCCGCAGCCCGGCTTCGGCGACCCGTCGGCGCTCGCGCCGGACCTGCTTGCGCTTGGCTGAGGTGAAGGTGCCGAGCATCTGGTCGAGGCTGTCGTATCCCTGATTGTGCCAGTGGAATTGACAGCCGAGACGGGTCATGAAGCCGCATCCCTCGAGCAGTCGCGTCTCTTCTTCCGCGTGGAAGAGGCAGTGGAGGGAGGAGATGCCGAGTCGTTCGGCGACTCGGGCGGCGCCCTGCAGCAGGGCACTGGCATACTGGTCCCGGGCCGGCGTCGCTCCGGTCAGGAGTCTGGGGCCGGTTGCCGGGGTATAGGGCGAGGCGATGACCAGCTTGGGGTAGTAGCGCAGGCCGTGGCGATGGTAGGCGTCTGCCCATGACCAGTCGAAGACGAATTCGCCGTATGAATTGGTTTTGATATAGCAGGGGGCGACGGCCAGCAGGTGCTGGGCTTCGTCTCGCAGCGCGAGGTGGAGCGGGATCCATCCCAGTTCCTCGCCGACGCAGCCATGTGTCTCCATCGCGGCGAGAAATTCATGACGCAGAAAGGGGGTGTCCGGGCTGGCGAGCCGGTTCCAGTCATGCGCCGGAATCTCGGCGATCGACGCGTGCGTCGAGACCAGATAGGGTTTTCGCGGGGTCGAGGTCGGGCCGTCCATGGCCATGAGATATGGGTCGGGGCGCGGGCTCCAAGTGGAGCCGGTCGCTCGTTATTCTCGGGCCTCCAGTGCGTCCAGGTATTTCTCGGCGTCCAGCGCCGCCATGCAGCCGCTGCCGGCCGAGGTGATGGCCTGACGATAGACCGAGTCCATGACGTCGCCGGCGGCGAACACCCCGGCCACCGAGGTGGCCGTGGCATTGCCCTGAATCCCGCTTCGGACTCGGATATATCCCTTCTCCATATCGAGTTGACCGCTGAAGATTCGGGTGTTCGGCTTGTGCCCGATGGCGATGAAGACGCCCTGCAGGTCGATATCCTGGGTGGAGTCGTCCTGGGTGCTCTTGATGCGCATGCCGGTGACGCCCGTGGCATCCCCCAGCACCTCGTCCAGCACATGGTTCCAGGCGATGCGGATATTGCCGTGCTCGGCCTTTTCGAACAGCTGTTGTTGCAGGATCTTTTCGGCCCTGAGGGCATCGCGTCGATGCACCAGGATGACCTCGGAGGCGATATTGGAGAGATAGAGCGCCTCCTCGACGGCGGTGTTGCCGCCTCCGATGACCGCCACCTTCTGATTGCGGTAGAAGAAGCCGTCGCAGGTGGCGCAGGCCGAGACGCCGCGACCGCGGAACTCCTGTTCGGACGGCAGGCCGAGATACATGGCGCTGGCGCCCGTGGCGATGATGAGTGCGTCGCAGGTATAGACGGCCGAGTCGCCCGTCAGCTTGAAGGGGCGGCTGCCGAGATCCGTCTCGTTGATGTGGTCGAAGATGATCTCGGTCTCGAAGCGCTCGGCGTGGCGGCGCATCCGATCCATGAGTTCCGGACCCTGGACGCCGTTCGGGTCGCCCGCCCAGTTGTCGACCTCCGTGGTCGTCATCAGTTGGCCGCCCTGCTCCAGTCCCGTCACCAGGACGGGCTTGAGGTTGGCGCGTGCCGCATAGACGGCCGCGGTATAGCCGGCAGGCCCGGATCCGAGGATCAAGAGCCGGCAGTGTTTGGTTTCAGGCATGGATTGCACTCCAAAGGGCCTCGCGAGGACCTGAGTCGGGGCGCCCGGATACGAGCGCCTGGCTGAAAAGCGGGTGGGGGATCCGATGTCGATCTATCGCGTAAATGTACGGTTTGCCATAAATCACGTAAAGCCTTGTCTGCCGCCGTCCGGGCGCGGAGCGGATCCGGAGCCGCTGCCGGCATCGCGGTGGGACGAGCCTCTTGACAGATCCTCAAGTTAGTCGTATGTATCTATTCAAAACAATAGATTATCATCTTGACTGCGAGTGATTTATGAGGATATCTGGGGCTGGTGCTTGGGTGCCTTTCGGACTGGCGACCATGCTGATGCTGGTATCCGGCTGTTCGGGAGTCGGCAGTCGCGAGGACGGGGGGGATGCCGGGCGCAGAGCGGATCTCGTCCTCGCCGGTCTGTCCCTGATCGGCTCACCCTACGTCTATGGGGGCGAATCGCCTCGCGAAGGATTCGATTGCAGTGGTCTCACCTTCTATGCCCATCACCGAGTCGGGGTCAGTATCCCGCGCACGGCCAAGGCGCAGAAAAAGGCGTCCAGGCCGATCCCGATCGATCGGCTGCGCTCGGGCGACATGGTGTTCTTCAAGACGGCGCCCGGTGTCTATCATGTCGGCTTGATGGTCGATCGAGAGCGCTTCGTGCATGCCTCGAGCTCGCGCAGCCGGGTCCGCCTGGCTCGTTTGAACACCCCCTATTGGCGGGCGCATTATCTGGGTGCAGGCACCTATCTCAATTGATCTGGGTCGCGTTCGTCCGAGGATTACTAAGTGAATGACTCGCCTTTTTCGGCCTGGTGATGCACAATGCTGAGCGGCTCTCGGCACTCGGCCGGGAGTTTCGAGATCAGTACAACTGTGCCTAATTCCCTTTAGGAGTGACACCAATGTCCGATAAGCCAATCTGCAAGAGCCGTCGCGACGCCGTCAAAGTGATGCTGGGTACCGCCGCAGCGATTCCTGTGATCAACCTGGTCGGTGTCGGCACCGCTCGCGCTCAGGCTCCTGCGAATGCCGTGGCCGCCGATGACCCGACCGCCGTGGCCCTGAAATACCATGCGGACGCCACCCAGTCCGATCGTGTCGCGGCCGCTCGCCCCGGTTTGCCCCCGGAGGAACAGCATTGCGCCAACTGCCAGTTCATGCTCCCCGACGCTGCGGGCGCAACGGACGAGTGGAAGGGCTGCCAGCTGTTCCCCGGCAAGCTGATCAACGTGAACGGCTGGTGCGCGTCCTGGACCCTTCGGGCCGGTTGATCGCCATCGAGCTCGATCCCTCGGATCGGATGCTGACGGGGCCGATGGCCCCGTTTTTCGTTTACATGTGACTCTCTTCTCGCCGGAGACAGGCGGCCTTCGTTAGTATTCGAGTCGAGCCCGCCATGATATTTCGCCCTGGTCCAAGCCGTTTCCAAGGCTTTCGCCATCGCGGTTGAGCTGGGTCATGGGGAGGAATGCCCGCATGGGTGCATCCTCTCAATACAGATGTCGTAGTCGTATCGCAGTGGTATCGCCATGTCTCCCGAGAGTTCGACCGAATTCGCCAATGCACGTCCCTACACCCCTCTGGACGATGTCGATCTCTCCCTGGGCTCCCGCGTCAGACTCGCCTTTCTCAGGGGTATCGTCTGGAGCCTGATCGGGATGATCTATGCCCCACTCTTCACCGGGCTCGTGCTCCTGCTCGAGGGTGTGGGATTGGGCTATTTCTCCTATGTCATCGCCGCCTCGGTTGCGGGTGGGGTGGGGGCCGTCCTCTATGGTGCGCGCGAGCTGGCCCTGATCAGCACCGGGTTGGGTGCGGTCGTCGGCGTCATGCTGCTGATACTGCTGTCGGGGCAGGTCTCGCTCGCCGATGTCGCGCTACTGGCCGCGGCCGTCGCGGCGACGGTCGGTCTCACCGTCGCCTTTCCCAAGCGCTGCTCGCGCCATGTGCCCGGCAAGGCCCTGGCCGGTCTGGCGACCGGCATCATCGGCGGTGCCGTCGTGGCCGTGGCCGAACCTCTGCATCCGCATCCGTTTCCGATCTTCGCCACGCTTGCCTTCGTGGTCAGCGTCAACGGCGTCCTCTATGTCTCGACGGTGCGTTGGTGGGTCGGTCTTTCCCGGCGGATACGTCTCGAATCCCATCCCTGCTATCTGATCGAGGCATTCATCATGGCGATCCTCGCGGGCGTTGCGGCCGGTAGCGTCTGGATGGTCGCCGGCCCGCTGCTGAACCTGGGCGAGGGGATGTCCCTGATCGCGAGCGAGACCATGCATCTCGAGATCCAGCAGGCGATTCTGGGCGGTCTCTTCGGCGGTGGAACGGCCGGCGTTCTGCTGGAGATCTTCCGTTTCCGCTGGGTCCACGATATCTGATGACGAATTTGTTCGCCGGAGCCTGGCGCGGAATGTGTTAGCCTAAGCAGCCGACTTGGTTATTGTCGTCGTCTCGGCTCGCACTTAATTTCTCATTCCTGGTTCATGGCAAGAAGCAAATCCAGTCGACGCTGGCTCGATCGCCACGTCAACGATCCCTTCGTCAAGCGCTCTCAGCTCGACGGCTACCGTTCGCGGGCCGCCTACAAGCTGCTCGAGCTCCAGGAGAAGGACCGTCTGCTCGCTTCCGGGATGCGCGTGGTCGATCTCGGCGCAGCCCCTGGCAGCTGGTCGCAGATCGCGGCGCAACTGGTCGGGGACAAGGGGCGCGTCATCGCGCTGGACATCCTGCCGATGGAGCCGCTCGCCGGGGTCGAGATCCTCCAGGGCGATTTCCGCGAGGAAGCGATCCTGGTTTCGCTGCGCGAGATGCTGGGTCAGGATCCTTTGGATCTGGTGATGTCCGACATGGCGCCCAATATGACGGGGACGGCCGTCGTGGATCAGAATCGCAGCATGTACCTGCTCGAGCTGGCGCTGGAACTGGCGCGCGAGCAGCTGAAACCGGGCGGAACCTTCGTGACCAAGGCATTTCAGGGCGTCGGTTTCGATGCCTTTCTGCGCGACCTCCGGGGGACCTTCCGTCAGGTGGCGAGCCGCAAGCCCAAGTCCTCGCGCGCCGAGAGCCGCGAGCTCTATCTGGTCGCGAAAGGCTTTAATCGCTAGAGCGTCGGTGCTAAGTTCACCGGTCCACCTCTGCATGCGTAAAGAAAGACAACCACTAGGGGCTATCAGCCGTGAGTGACATGGCGAAAAATCTTCTTCTTTGGGTGGTCATCGCCATCGTGCTGATGTCCGTGTTCAACAATTTCACCGCCACCCAATCGACCCCGAGAAACCTGAACTATTCGGATTTCATCGAGCAGGTGAAGCAGGGTGGCGTCAAGGAAGTCACCATCCAGGGGCGGACCATCGAGGGCGTCAACGAGTCCGGTCAGCGTTTCACGACCTTCAGCCCGGGAGACGACGGCCTGGTCGGCGATTTGCTGAACCACAACGTGGTGATCAAGGCGGCGCCGCCCGAGAAGCAGTCGGTCCTGATGCAGATCCTGATCAACTGGTTCCCGCTGCTGATCCTGATTGGTCTCTGGATCCTCTTCATGCGTCAGATGCAGGGTGGGGCCGGTGGTCGGGGCGCCATGTCGTTCGGCAAGAGCCGGGCGCGCATGCTCTCCGAGGACCAGATCAAGGTCACCTTCCAGGACGTGGCCGGGGCCGAGGAGGCCAAGGAGGAGGTCACCGAGATGGTCGACTTCCTCAAGGATCCGACCAAGTTCCAGAAGCTCGGCGGCAAGATTCCCAAGGGCGTGCTCATGGTGGGGCCGCCCGGTACCGGCAAGACCTTGCTGGCACGCGCTATCGCCGGCGAGGCCAAGGTGCCCTTCTTCACCATCTCGGGCTCGGACTTCGTCGAGATGTTCGTCGGCGTCGGTGCCTCGCGTGTGCGCGACATGTTCGAGCAGGCGAAGAAGCACGCGCCCTGCATCATCTTCATCGACGAGATCGACGCCGTCGGACGGCATCGCGGCGCGGGCCTCGGCGGCGGACACGACGAGCGCGAACAGACGCTCAACCAGCTGCTGGTCGAGATGGACGGCTTCGAGGGCAACGAGGGCGTGATCGTGATCGCCGCCACCAACCGCCCGGACGTCCTGGATCCCGCGCTGCTGCGTCCCGGTCGCTTCGACCGCCAGGTGGTGGTGCCGCTGCCCGACGTGCGCGGCCGCGAGCAGATCCTCAAGGTGCATATGCGCAAGGTGCCGGTGGCCGAGGACGTCAAGGCATCCATCCTTGCTCGGGGGACGCCCGGGTTCTCGGGCGCCGATCTGGCCAATCTGGTCAACGAGGGCGCCCTGTTCGCCGCGCGCGCCAACAAGAAGCTGGTCGACATGGACGACATGGAGAAGGCCAAGGACAAGATCATGATGGGCGCCGAGCGCCGCTCCATGGTGATGTCCCAGGACGAGAAGCGCCTGACCGCCTACCACGAGTCGGGTCACGCCATCGTCGGCCGTCTGGTTCCGGACCACGATCCGGTGCACAAGGTCAGCATCATTCCGCGCGGTCGCGCCCTGGGCGTGACCCTCTTCCTGCCCGAGGACGACCGCTTCAGCTACAGCAAGCAGCGGCTCGAGAGCCAGATATCCAGCCTGTTCGGCGGGCGCGTGGCGGAGGAGCTGATCTTCGGCGAGGAGAGCGTGACCACGGGAGCGCAGAACGACATCCATCGCGCGACCGAGATCGCCAGGAATATGGTGACCAAGTGGGGCCTGTCCGACAAGCTGGGACCGCTCACCTATAGCGAGGAGGAGCAGGAGGTCTTCCTGGGGCACTCGGTCACCCAGCACAAGAGCGTGTCGGACGAGACCACCCATCTCATCGACGAAGAGATCCGCGACTTCATCGATCGAAACTACGAGCGCGCCCGGACCCTGTTGGTCGAGAACATGGACAAGCTTCACGCCATGGCCGAGGCGCTGATGAAGTACGAGACCATCGATTCGGACCAGATCGGCGACATCATGGAGGGTCGCACGCCCCGGCCTCCGCGCGACTGGGACGACGAGGATACCAAACGCCCCGCGGATCCGCCTCGGGGCGACTCGGATCTCTCCGACACCGGACACGTGGGCCGTCCGGCCGGGGAACACTGATCCATGCGTCGGTATTTCGGCACGGACGGTATCCGCGGTCGGGTCGGCGAGGGGTGCATCACCCCGGATTTCGTCCTCAAGCTCGGCTGGGCGGCCGGGCGCGTCCTCGGCAACGGCCGAGGCAAGATCCTGATCGGCAAGGACACCCGCATCTCAGGCTATATGTTCGAGTCGGCCCTGGAGGCGGGGCTGGTGGCCTCGGGCGTCGACATTCGGCTGCTCGGTCCCATGACGACCCCGGGCGTGGCCTATCTGACCCGTGCCTTCCGGGCCTCCGCCGGCATCGTCATCACCGCCTCGCACAATCCCTATCAGGACAACGGGATCAAATTCTTCTCGCCCGACGGCGACAAGCTGCCGGACGAGATCGAATTGGCCATCGAGTCCGAGCTCGAGCGCCCGCTGTGTACGGTGGATTCGAGCCGTCTGGGCAAGGCGAAACGGGTCGAGGACGCCAACGGCCGCTATATCGAGTTCTGCAAGAGCACCATCCCGTCCTCGATGAATTTCCGGGATCTCAAGATCGTCGTCGATTGCGCCCATGGCGCAACCTACAACACGGCCCCTCACGTCCTCGAGGAATTGGGTGCCACGGTCGTCTCGATCGGAACCGAGCCCGACGGATTCAACATCAATCGGGACGTCGGCTCGACCCGGCCCGAGGCGCTGTGCCAGGCCGTGGTGGCGGAGGGCGCCGATCTGGGCATCGCCTTCGACGGCGACGGCGACCGGGTGCTCATGGTCGACTCGCAAGGCCGGCTGGTCGACGGCGATCAGCTGCTCTACATCATCGCCAAGTCCCGAATGGCGGCCGACGCCATGCGCGGCGATCTGGTCGGAACCCTGATGAGCAATCTCGGCCTCGAGCATGCGCTGCAACGTCTGGGGATCGGCTTGTTTCGCACCAAGGTCGGGGACCGCTATATCATGGAGCGGCTCAAGCACATGGACGGTATCCTCGGCGGCGAGCCCTCGGGGCACATCATCTGCCGCGACCGCACCACGACCGGCGATGGGATCGTCTCCGCCCTGCAGGTTCTCACGGCCATCGAGCGGCTCGACATGACGCTCGACGCGCTGAGCCGGGAGGTCGAGCTCTATCCTCAGGCGCTGGTCAACGTGCGTCTCGACGGCGCCGGCAATGTGATGGATTCGACCCGGGTTCGGGAGGCGGTCGCCGAGGCCGAGCGCGAGCTCGCCGGCAGCGGGCGGGTGCTGCTGCGTCCATCGGGTACCGAGCCATTGGTTCGGGTCATGGTCGAGGGAGTCGATGCCGATCAGGTCGACCGTCTCGCCAATCGGCTCGCCGATGTGGTGCGTGACCAGATCCGAGTCTGAGAGGCTCCTCAACCGACTCAGCTCGGCCTGGTATGTCTCCGATTGCGGGTCGATCCGGATCCGGGGGGAGACACGGCTGGGTTGTCTTTCAATCGTTCGTTCGTGAAGAAATCGTGGCTACCGTCAAGAAAAGCGCCCTGGTGTCGCATTCGGCATCGCAAATGTTCGATCTCGTCTACGACGTGGGGTCCTATCCCAAATTCCTGCCCTGGTGTCACAGCACCCGCGTTCTGTCCGAGACAGAGGAGAAGATCTGCGGCCAGATCGAGGTCGCCCGCATGGGCATCCGTCAGACCTTCAGCACCTGCAATCGCTTCGAGCGCGATACCTGGATGACGCTCGAGCTCCTGGATGGGCCGTTCCGCAAGCTGAACGGCTGCTGGCGCTTCACCGCGCTGCGCGAGGATGCCTCCAAGGTGGAGCTGGAGCTGGAGTTCGAGTTCTCGGGCAAGCTGATCGACAAGGCCTTCGGCAGCGTCTTCAACCAGATCGCCAACACCCTGGTCGATGCCTTCTGCAAGCGTGCCGACGAGGTCTACAGATGACCGACTATCTGCAGGTCTCGGTCGCCTTCGTCGGGGCCGATGAGCAATTCCTGCGCAATCTGGAGGTCCCCGCCGGGACCAGCGTCGAGGAGACGATCGCCCAGTCCGGCGTGCTGGCGCGTTTTCCCGAGATCGACCTGGCGGTCAACAAGGTCGGCATCTTCGGCAAGCTCGCGAAGCTGAACCAGGTTCCCCAGGACGGCGACCGGATCGAGATCTACCGCCCGCTCATTGCCGATCCCAAGGCCGCGCGCAAACAGCGGGCGGCCGGAGCGGCAGGCGGTCGCAAGCCGGCCGCGGCCTGAACTAGTCCTTGGGTTCCAGACCGACCGCCTCCAGACTGCGTTTGATCAGCCCCTTGCGGTGCTCGTAGTCCGGCACGGTGACGAGGATCTCGGTCGGCTCCTGGCTCGCCTTGCGCTGGGGATCGGGGCGCATGTCGCCGGCGATGCGCACCAGTGCGTCATCCTCGAAATAGAGCGTCAGCGAGCGTTCCTCCATCTGGTCGTGTCCGCGTTTGATCGTGTAGACGTAATCCCAGCGATTCGTATGGAAGAAGTCGATGAGCAACGGTGTGCCCAGCAGGAATTCGACCTGACGCTTGGTCATGCCGAGTTCGAGATCGTCGACCATCTGCTCGGTGATGATATTGCCCTGCTGAACCGTCATCTTATAGACGAAGGGCAGGTCTTCCAGAACCGATGACTGGTAGTCGTCCGGTTTCTTGTCCCGCGCGCATCCCGCAACTGCCAGGACCGCAAGCCAGCCAATGATCGGAAAATTGAGTATCTTTCGCATCTTGCTCTGATAACGACTTTGCGATAAACCGCAGCATCATACAGCAGCGCCGGTCCCCCTTGACAGGGGCGCATGGCAAGGCATGCCGTCAAGGGCCATCGAGAGCCCGACGGTACCTGACGGAGACATCCAATTGGAAAGCCAGCAGATCAAACAGGCTGGACTCAAGGTCACGGCACCTCGGGTCAAGATATTGAGCATCCTCGAGAATTGCGGAAAGCGACATCTCAGCGCCGAGGACGTCTACAAGGAGCTCCTGAGCCAGCAGGAAGAGATCGGTCTGGCGACCGTCTATCGCGTGCTCACCCAGTTCGAGAGCGCCGGCCTCGTTTGCCGGCGCCATTTCGAGGGCGGCCAGTCCGTGTTCGAGCTCAACAGCGGCGAGCATCACGACCATCTGGTGTGCGTCAAGTGCGGCAAGATCGTCGAGTTCGCCGATTCCATCATCGAGGAGCGCCAGGCACGGATCGCCGCCGAGAACGGGTTCGAGATCGAGGAGCATTCATTGGTCATCTACGGCGTCTGCTCGGAGTCGGGGTGCCAGAAGAAGGCCTGAACTAGCCGGTCAGCTCGTCGATCACCGCATTGGCTTGCCGTAGTCGCTGCTGCGGCTCGGGCATGGCGCGGAAGAACTTGAGCTTGTCCCCGCCCTCGAGCTTGAACTCCTTGGGCTTGGCCTGGATCAGTCGGATGAGGTTGACCGGCTCGATCTTGGGTTCGTCGCCGAAGAGGATGCGTCCGCTCGCGGGGCCCGCCTCGATCTTGCGGATGCCGTAGGGCTGGACCCTGAGCTTGAGCTCGGTGATCTCGAGCAGGTTCCTGGCCGGCTCGGGGAGCAGCCCGAAGCGGTCGATCATCTCGACCTGCAGCTCCTTCAGCTCCTCGGGATTCCGGGCGCTGGCGATGCGCTTGTACATCACCAGGCGCGCATGCACGTCCGGAAGATAGTCGCTCGGCAGCAGGGCCGGGACGCCGAGATCGATCTCGGTGCCGTGATCGAGCGGGCGGTCCAGCTCGGGCGAGCGTCCGGCCTTGAGCGCCTCGACCGCGCGTTCCAGCAGTTCCATGTAGAGGGTGAATCCGATCTCGGCGATCTGCCCCGACTGCTCGTCCCCGAGCAGTTCGCCCGCGCCGCGGATCTCCAGGTCGTGAGTCGCCAGGGTGAAGCCGGCGCCCAGGTCCTCCATCGACTCGATCGCCTCCAGCCGTTTCTTGGCGTCGGCCGTCATGGCCTTGGTCGGCGGGGTCAATAGATAGGCGTAGGCGCGGTGGTGCGAGCGTCCGACCCGCCCGCGCAGCTGATGGAGCTGCGCCAGGCCTAGCTTGTCGGCCCGGTTGATGACGATGGTGTTGGCGCTCGGGACGTCGATGCCGCTCTCGACGATGGTGGTGCAGACCAGCAGGTTGAAGCGCTGGTGATAGAAGTCGCGCATCACCCGCTCCAGGTCGCGCTCGCGCATCTGTCCGTGCGCCACCTGGAGCCGGGCCTCCGGGATCAGCTCCTGGAGCTTCTGGGCCTGGTTCTCGATCGTCTCCACCTCGTTGTGGAGGAAATAGACCTGGCCGCCGCGCTTGAGCTCGCGCAGCACTGCCTCCTGGACCAGGGCGTCGTTCCAGGGGCTGACGAAGGTCTTGATGGGATGGCGCTCGACCGGCGGCGTGGCGATGATGGAGAGATCGCGCATGCCGGACATGGCCATGTTGAGGGTGCGCGGGATGGGCGTGGCGGTCAGGGTCAGGACGTCGACCTCGCTGCGCAGGTTCTTGAGCTGCTCCTTGTGACGCACCCCGAAGCGGTGCTCCTCGTCGATGATGGCGAGCCCCAGGTTCTTGAACCGGATGCTGGGCTGGAGCAGCTTGTGCGTGCCGACCACGATGTCGACGGTGCCCTCGGCCAGCCCGTCCAGCACGCCCTTCTGCTCCTTGGCGGTGCGGAAGCGCGACAGGCTCTCGACCCGGATCGGCCAGTCGGCGAAGCGGTCGGAGAAATTCTCGAAATGCTGCTGGGCCAGCAAGGTGGTGGGCACCAGCACCGCGACCTGGCGTCCGCCGTTGACCGCCATGAAGGCGGCGCGCATGGCGACCTCGGTCTTGCCGAAGCCGACGTCGCCGCACACCACCCGGTCCATGGGCTTGTCGGAGGCCATGTCGTCCAGGACCGATTCGATCGCCCTTAGCTGATCCGGGGTCTCCTCGAAGGCGAAGGCCGCGGCGAAGGCGGCGTACTCCTCGCCGCCCTCGGGACAGGCGACGCCCTGACGCGCCGCCCGGCGCGCATAGATGTCCAGGAGTTCGGCCGCCACGTCGTGGGCCTTCTGCGCGGCCTTGCGCTTGACCTTCTCCCACTGGTCGCCGCCCAGTCGGTGCAGCGGGGCGCTCTCGGGCGAGGTCCCCGTGTAGCGCGAGATGAGATGCAGCGAGCTGACCGGGACGTAGAGCCGGTCGCCGTTGGCATATTCCAGGGCGAGGAATTCGGCGGTCATGCCGCCGACGTCCAGCGTCTGCAGTCCCAGGTAGCGGCCGACGCCGTGCTCCTCGTGGACGACCGGCGCACCCTCGGTGAGCTCGGTGAGGTTGCGGACGATGGCATCGCTGTCGCGCTCGCGGGTGCGGCGGCGCCGCTCCTGGCGCACGCGTTCGCCATAGAGCTGAGTTTCGGTGACGACGGCGATGCCGGCGTCCTCCAGCAGCAGCCCCTGCTCGAGCGGGGCGACCGTCAGGCCGATGGCGTCCTTTCCGGCGAGGAATCCGTCCCATCCGGCGAACTGACGCGGACGGATGCCGAAGCCGGCCAGGTGTTCGGCCAGCATCTCGCGCCGGCCCGTGCTCTCGGCGACGAACAGGGTGCGGCGGTCCGGTGCGGCGATGAAGTCCTCGAGTGCCTGCGCGGGCTTGGCGGCGCGCGCCTGAATGGCGAGCGGAGGCAATAGCGCGGTGGCGAAATTGGCTAGACTCGCATAGCCGCGACGCCGTTCCGCGATCTCGTGCGACTGGTAGTTGACGCCGGAGAGACCGTTGAGCGCCGAGGCGAGCTGGTCGGGTTCGAGATAGAGCCGGTTCGGTGCCAGCAGCGGGCGTTCGCGATCATGACGCCGCTGTTCGTATCGCTGCGTGACGCCGTCGAAGAAGGCGGAGGCCGTTTCCCTGGAATCCTGGGACTCGAAGACCAGTGTCGCGCTCGGCAGATAGTCGAAGAGCGTCGCCGTCTCCTCGAAGAAGAGCGGCAGATAGTATTCGAGTCCCCCTGGCGTGCGGCCCTCGGAGACGTCGCGGTAGACGAGGCTGGATTGGGGATCGCCCTCGAGGCTCGCCCGGTAGCTCCTTCTGAAGCCCGCGATCGCCTCCTCGTCGAAGGGGAACTCGCGTGCCGGAAGTACCCGGATCCGGTCGATGCGGTCGCGTGTGCGCTGGGTCTCCGGATCGAAGGTTCGGATGCTCTCCACCTCGAGGTCGAAAAGATCCACCCGGAGAGGGGCTTGGCAGCCCATCGGGAAGACGTCCAGCAGCGATCCGCGCACCGCGTACTCGCCGTGTCCCATGACCTGCGAGACACAGGAATAGCCGGCGCGCTCGAGACGACGACGCATGGCATCCAAATCCAAGCGGTCGCCGACCTTGAGATCCAAGGATTGACTGTCCACATAATGGCGTGGGGGAAGGCGCTGCATCAGGGTTCCGACCGGGACCACCAGGACACCTCGGGCGAGCTCCGGCAGTCGGTGCAGTGTCAGAAGACGTTCGGAGACCAGCTCGGGCAGCGGCGAAAAGATGTCGTAGGGCAATGTCTCCCAGTCCGGAAAGCCCAGCACCGGGAACTCGGCATCGGAGAGAAAGAAATCCAGTTCCTCGCGCAGCCGACCGGCGGCTTGAACGTCGCTTGCGACGACCAGGATCAGGCCATCATGCACCTTGGCGGCGTTGGCGACGGCCAGACCGGGCGAGGCGCCATGGAGGCGCCCCCACAGCATGCGCTCGCCGGGTCGGCGAGGCAGCGATGGCGCCAGGGCTGAAGAGAGATGGACTGGATCTTCCGGTCGCATGGACGGCATTACCTCCTGTCGTCGAATAGGATGGAATTTTCGCATACCGCACCTGGGCCTGCAGTCGTACATTGGAGCCGCATCGAGGGCGGGGTTTCCTTCCACGACCCCCGATGGGTCGCAGGACGCTCGTGCGGTGCTTGGGGGGTGTGATGGGGTTCAATAATTCGGCCGGGAGAGGATCTCTGTCATTGTCCTGGTGGCTTATCGGACATATAGACGGAGGGATCAGCGCACACACCTGATACCCGATCTGGCCGGGTCGTCCGCCATGCAAGGTCGGATCGATGACGTTTTTTTTCACTTTGCGTGGATTTTCGTGGGCGCGGGCGGGATGCGATCCCGCACACATTCGGTTGCTTGCCGCTGGCTGCGGGTAGAGGAAGCGGGGTAGAGTGTGTATCCGTCCTGGCGCTCCCGAGCGTTCGGGGCTCAGTTTCATCGAGGGCCTGGACACCTTCCGGGCCGCATTCTTGAATCAGAACGACGAGAGCTTTCAAGGCGCAGCCAATGGCTAAATCAATACTCACAGTGGACGATTCTCCGTCCATCCGCCAGATGGTGTCCTTCACCCTGAAGGATTCGGGCTACTCGGTGACCGAGGCGGTCGATGGCCAGGATGGCCTGGACAAGGCCCGTTCGGGGAACTTCAATCTCATTTTCACCGACCAGAACATGCCGCGGCTCGATGGCATCAGTCTCATCAAGCAGTTGCGTGCCATGCCCCAGTATCGCTCCGTGCCGATCCTCATGCTGACGACCGAGTCGAGCGATGCCATGAAAAGCCAGGGGCGTGCGGCGGGGGCCACCGGATGGCTGGTCAAGCCCTTCGATCCGCAGAAACTGCTCGAGGTCGTCCGCAAGGTGATCGGCTGACTCGGCCGTACCAACACCAGCGAGGGGAAGGGGAATGACCATCGACATGAGCCAGTTCTACCAGGTGTTCTTCGACGAGGCGAGCGAGCACCTCGCGGCGATGGAGGGCCTGCTCCTGGATCTCGACGTCGAGGCGCCCGACCTGGAGACGCTCAACGCGATCTTTCGTGCAGCCCACTCCATCAAGGGTGGGGCTGGGACCTTCGGCTTCTCCGACATGGCGAGCCTCACCCATAGCCTCGAGAGTCTCCTGGACCGCTTGCGCAAGCAGGAGGCGCGGCCCACGGTCGAAATGATCGATCTCTTCCTGCGGGCCGGCGATCTGCTGAAAGAGCAGCTGGCCGCCCATCGGCAGGGTGGCGAATTCGAGGATGCCCGGGTCGAGGAGGTGTGCCGCAAGCTCGAGGCATTGTCCCTGGCGGGTTCGAGTACCGGTCCCGCTCCGACCCCGGCGACCGATCCCATTCAGGTGGCAGATCGCGTCTGGCTGGTCGAATTCCTTCCCGAGTCGCTGAAGCTTCAGCCCGGGACCGATCTCCAGGCCCTGAAGCAGGCCTTGGCCGAGATCGGGGTATTGGACGTGCTGAGCGAGGATCGCGAGGGTCCCCATCGATGGCGCATCACGACCGGCCTCGATCGCGAGGCCATCGTCGAGACCTTCGCCTTCGTCTGCGATGTGCGAGAGATCAGCGTCCGTGCCGGCGATGTCGGGGTTGCATCAGCGGGTGACGCAGCGGTCGACGAGGCCGGATTCACCGAGGAATATGATGGCTTCGGCCTCTTTTCGGGGGCGCCTGGCGGCGAGGCGGTGTCGGACGAGGAGGACGATGGCTTCGGTTTCTTCCCAGATGCGCCCGGCAGCGAGACCCTGTCCGATCAGGAGCTCGACGGATTCGGACTCTTCGGTGGCAGCCCGGGCATGGATCGGGTCGCTGCCGTTTCCAACCGAAACCGTGTCGACCAGGAACGGGGCTACGGCTTCTTCGATACCTCCCCGGGCGTTCCCGAGGTCGAGGACGACGCGGCCGACAAGCCGACCGCGGCCGATACGGCTTCTATAGCCATCGCCCCCAAGAAGGCGGCCGGGGCGGCCAGGCGGCCATCCTCCGGCGACTCGTCCATCCGGGTGAGCGTCGAGAAGGTGGATCAGCTCATCAATCTGGTGGGGGAGCTGGTCATCACCCATGCCATGCTCGCCGAGTCCGCCTCTCGGCTGGATCCGGTCATCAACGATCGCATCTTCAGCGGTCTGTCCAACCTCGAGCGCAACTCGCGCGACCTCCAGCAGGCGGTCATGTCGATTCGCATGATGCCGATCAGCTTCGTCTTCAACCGTTTCCCGCGGGTGGTGCGGGATACGGCGGCATCGCTCGGCAAGCGCGTCTCGCTCAAGCTCATCGGCGAGGACACGGAGCTCGACAAGGGACTGATCGAGCGGATGGCCGATCCGCTCAATCATCTGGTGCGCAACAGCATCGATCACGGTATCGAAACGCCCGAGCGACGGCACGAGGCCGGCAAGCCCGAAACCGGCGAAATCATCCTGCGCGCCAGCCACCGCGGCGGTAGCGTGGTGGTCGAGGTGACGGATGACGGCGCCGGCCTGAATCGCGACAAATTGCTGGCCAAGGCCGCCAAGCAGGGGATCCAGATGCCGGAAAACCCTTCCGACAAGGAGGTCTGGCAGCTCATATTCCACCCCGGATTCTCCACCGCCGAACGGGTCACGGACATCTCGGGTCGCGGTGTCGGCATGGACGTGGTGCGGCGCAACATCGAGGAGATGAACGGACGCGTCGACATCGATTCCTATCCCGGGCAGGGGACGCACATCACCATTCGCCTACCACTGACCTTGGCGATCCTCGATGGTTTGTCCGTGCGCATGGGCGATGAGATCTTCATTCTGCCGCTCACCGCCATCCAGGAATCGATCCAGCCGCGTCGCGAGCAGTTCAAGTCCGTCGCCGGCCGCGGTCAGGTGGTCCAGGTGAACGGAGAGTATCTGCCCTTGGTCGTGCTTCGCGATGTCTTCAGTCTGGACGGAGAGCCCGTGCAGCAGGAGGAGGGCATCCTGGTGATCGTGGATACGGTCGAAGGGCGCGCGGCGCTGCAGGTCGACGAGCTGGTGGCTCAGCATCAGGTCGTCATCAAGAGCCTGGAGACCAACTATCGCAAGGTCGAGGGCGTCTCGGGCGCGACCATCATGGGCGATGGTCGCGTGGCCTTGATCCTGGACGTGGACGCGCTGGTGAGGCTCAATCGCAAGGCGGCATGAACTCAGAGTCGCGGACCGATGGTCCGGCTATCCGATGGGGTAACCAACATGAACGAAGATCGCAAGGATGGTGCTGCACAAGGCGGCGAGGACTCGCGGGAATATCTGACCTTCACCCTGGGCGACGAGGAATATGGCATCGACATCCTGAAGGTTCAGGAAATCCGCGGCTACGATGCCGTGACCAAGATCGCCAACTCGCCGTCCTTCATCAAGGGCGTCATCAACATGCGGGGCATCATCGTTCCCATCATCGATATGCGCCTCAAGTTCAATCTGGGTCAGGCCGAATACAACCAGTTCACGGTCGTCATCATCCTCAATATCGCCGGTCGGGTACTGGGAATCGTGGTCGACGGGGTGTCCGACGTGATCGCGCTCGATCGCGAGCAGGTCCGTCCGGCCCCCGAGTTCGGCGCCATCCTGGATACCGACTATATCGATGGCCTGGCCACGTTCGACGAGCGCATGGTGATCATGGTCGATATCGAGAAACTCATGACCAGCGGCGAGATGGGCCTGGTCGACCAGGCCCAGATGGGCGCCTATTGAATCCATGGGAATCCATCGAGCCGCTATCCCGACGGAACGAGGCTGAGAGACATGTGCGGAGACGAGGCGCGGATTACAGCGCGTTGTTCTGTGGGTGCTCCGATCGATGCGTGAGCGCGAGTTCCTTTTCACGCCGAAGGATTTCGAGAAGATCCGTTCGCTCATCTATGAGCACGCCGGAATCTCGCTCAGCCCCGCCAAGGTCGACATGGTCTACAGCCGAATCGCCCGGCGGCTTCGCGCGAACGCATTGACCTCGTTTCAGGAATATCTGGCACTCCTCGACGCCAGTCCGGAGGAATGGCAACCGTTCATCAATTCCCTGACGACCAATCTGACTTCCTTTTTTCGCGAGGCGCACCATTTTCCGGTGCTGGCGAAGCTTGCGCTCGACGCCAAGGGGCAGGGGCGGGCGCAGCTCTCATTCTGGTCTTCCGCCTGTTCGACCGGAGAAGAGCCCTACTCGATGGCGATGACCCTGATCGACACCTTCGAGTCCTGGAAGCCGCCGGTGAAGATTCTGGCGACCGACTTGGATACCAATGTGGTTCGGCAGGCGTCGGAGGGGATCTATCCGCTCGAACGGGTCGAGAAGTTGCCCGGGAAGGACCTCAAGCGTTTTTTCCAGCGTGGCAAGGGGCGAAATGAAGGCATGGCGCGGGTACGCCCCGAGGTGCGCGATCTGGTCAGTTTTCACTCCCTGAACCTGTTGGCCGACCGCTGGCCGATGAAGGGACCTTTCGATGGGATATTCTGTCGCAACGTGCTGATCTATTTCGATAAGGAAACGCAGTCCCGGATCCTGACACGGTTCCATCCACTGCTTCGCCAGGATGGTCTGCTCTTCGTCGGCCACTCCGAGAGTCTCACGCATGTCGCGGACCGGTTCCGACTGCAGGGAAAGACCGTGTACGCGCCCGTCGCCCGCAACTGAGAGACAGGACCAAGATGCAACAGAGTTTCGAGGAGGTTCTGGCACCTAATCTCTACTACGACCGCAACTTCGAGATGGACGCGGTCAAGATATTGCCGGGGGAGTATTACGTGTCGACACGCGAGATCCTGATGGTGACCGTGCTCGGATCCTGCGTCGGGGCCTGCGTGCGCGATCGGATCAGCGGGATCGGCGGGATCAATCATTTCATGCTGCCGGACGACAAGCGCGACGAGGACAGCCGGTTCGGACGCTCCATGCGCTACGGCGACTATGCCATGGAGATCCTGATCAACCAGCTGCTCAAGCTCGGCGCGCGCCGCGCCAATCTGGAGGCCAAGGTGTTCGGAGGCGGCAATGTGCTCCCTGGCTTCAAGAACCATATCGTCGGGGAGCGCAACGCGCGTTTCGTGATCGACTATCTGGCGACCGAGGGGGTGCCCGTGGTGGCCAAGGATCTGCTCGGCAACTATCCGAGGAAGATCTACTTCTTCCCGACGAGCGGGAGGGTTCTGGTCAAGAAGCTGCGCAGCATGCACAACGACACCATTATCGAGCGCGAGCTGAGTTACAGTGAGAGCCTGCGCCAATCCCGTGTCGAAGGGGAGGTCGAGCTGTTCTCATGAGCTCGTTCATACGCCTGAATCCTCGGCGATGGGCGCCCGCTGGGGCGAACCCTCCTTCGGGTGAACATCATCAACGAGCAAGGAGGTCGCCGTGAGCTTACGAGGCTCGAACACCGATGGCATTTTGGGAAGCCTGAAGGCGCATTGGCCGCCGTTGGCGATCGCCGCGTTGCTGGTGACGCTGTCGCTTCTGCTGCCGGCCTTCGTGCCGAACTGGTTGGGAACGATCCTGGTCACGCTCGTCTGGATCATTCATGTCGGCCTGCGTGGCAGGCTCACCGACCAGCCGGATGACGACGTTCGATTCGCCAATGTCACGGGGACCGCGACCAACCGTCAGGGAGAGCGCGAATTGTGGGATCTGGTGGTGGAGACGGATCGTCTGGTCGGTCCGCAAATGGTCGAGCTGCGCGATCTGATCTCCCAGGCCACCTCCCTGATCGGTCATGCCGTGGAGGATCTGCAGTCCAGCTTTCGCGGATTGTCCGACGAATCCCATGCCCAGAAGGATCTGGTCCTCAATCTGGTCTCGCGCCGATCCTCTGGCGACGGATCCGAGCATCACAGCGATCTGATCGACGTGAACGCCTTCCTGTCCTCCAACAGCGACCTTCTGTCCGAGAACGTGGATCGTCTGATCGACATGGGCAAACACAGCGTGCAGGTCGCCCACCAGATCGACGATCTCTCGTCTCTGATGAGCGAGATCTTCATCCAGCTGGAAGGGGCGAAGCGGATCGCCCGTCAGACCAATCTGCTCGCGCTCAATGCCGCGATCGAGGCATCCAGGGCCGGCGAGGCAGGCCGGGGATTCGCCGTGGTCGCCCAGGAGGTGCGCAAGCTCTCTCAAGACGCATCCGAGTTCAACGATCAGATCCGCGAGCAGATCGAGAAGGCGCAGGGCGTGTTCACCGTGACGCGCGATATCGTCGGCGAGATGGCCTCTCAGGACCTCAGTGCCTCGATCACGGCCAAGGGGGCCATGGACGAGATGATCACCGAGGTTCAGGGGCTCAACAACATGGTGGCCGACGGTCTCGAGCAATTGAGCACGGTCGTCCAGGGAATCCAGCGCAATGTGGATGCGGCGGTGCGTCTGCTGCAGTTCGAGGATATCGCGCGTCAGGTGCTGGGTCAGGCCATGATGCGGGTCGATTTCATGGACCGGTTCGTCGCCGAGCTGAAACAGATTCCGATGGGCCAGATGCGCTCGGAGTCGGATATCGCCGAGGCCCGCAACAGGCTCGAGATCCTGCACCAGGAGCTGATTGCGGCGGCGCATCGTCCCGTGAGCCAGAAATCCATGAACGAAGGTGAAATCGAACTCTTCTGAGGTATATGGTGGTCAAACCGATCCGTGTGTTGGTGGTCGACGACTCGGCCCTGGTGCGGAAGATCCTCTCCGAGATCCTCGGTCAGGCGCCGGGTATCCAGGTCGTGGGTACGGCCCAGGATCCCTATGTCGCACGCGAGAGGATCAAGGAGCTGAATCCGGATGTGCTGACGCTCGATGTCGAGATGCCCCGAATGGACGGTCTGACCTTTCTGCGGAATCTGATGCGGCTGCGTCCGATGCCGGTGGTGATGGTCTCCTCGCTCACCGAGCGCGGTGCCGAGGTGACGCTGCATGCGCTCGAACTGGGCGCGGTCGATTTCGTCCGCAAGCCGGATCGGGATCTGGCCTACGGCATCCAGGACTACGGCCGGGATCTGGTCGACAAGGTTCGCACCGCGGCGGGCGTCAAGGTCCGTCCCCTGAGCGATCGAGCGGCCTCGCCGCAGACGGCGGCTGCCGGGACATCGATCCCCAAGCGCGTCATTTCGTCTTTCCGGACCACGGACCGTATCATCGCCATCGGTGCCTCGACCGGAGGCACGGAGGCGATCAAGGAGGTGTTGCTGAGCCTGCCCGTGGATACCCCCGGCGTGGTGATCGCTCAGCATATCCCGCCCGGTTTCAGCAGGGCCTTCGCCGAGCGCATGAACCGGCAGACCGGGCTGGTGGTGAAGGAGGCGGCCGAGGGCGACCGGGTCATGCCCGGGCATGCCTATATCGCCCCTGGCGACGATCATCTGCTGGTGGTCCGCGACGGGGCGCGCTATACCTGTCGTCTCAGCCGGGGCGAGCCGGTCAACCGGCACCGTCCAAGCGTCGACGTGCTGTTTCGGTCCGTGGCCCAGTCGGCGGGTCGGAATGCCTGTGCCGCCCTGCTGACGGGCATGGGGGCCGACGGGGCCGAGGGGCTCAAGGAGTTGCGGGCGCTGGGGGTTCACACCATCGTTCAGGACGAGGCAAGCAGTGTCGTCTGGGGAATGCCGGGCGAAGCGGTTAGACGGGATGCGGCGGTCGAGATCCTTCCGATTGGGGAGGTGGCCGGCGCCCTGCTCAAGGGGACGGCAGAGCAGCGATCCCGCTGAAGTCGTAACATATTTCAGGAGGACGTACATGGGTGTCACATCTCGTATCGACGAGAGTAAACGTATCGTGACCATCGCCGTCGATGGCCGTTTCGATTTCGCACAGCACAAGGCGTTCCGCGACGCCTACAAGGACGTGGATCCCAGGGTGATGAAATTCGTCGTCGACCTGTCCAGTGCCTCTTATCTGGACAGCTCGGCCCTGGGCATGCTGCTGCTGTTGCGCGAATATGCCGGCGGTGATCCGTCGCGCGTGACCATCGGCGGCTGCGGAGACGACGTGCGGCGGGTGCTCAAGATCGCCAATTTCGAAAAGCTGTTCACGCTGGACTGATCCTGATCGCGATGATGCGACCGGACCCGATGCTTGGCTCGAGACGCGCTCTGCCCGATTCCCGGTGCTCGAATGCAGCGGCCTCCGGAGGCGGTCGTGGCGCGGCCTTGATCGTGTCTCCCGATGCTGGCGTCAGGGATCTGCTGGGCCGGATTCTGCAAGAGGAAGACTTCAGGGTTCTGCTGTCGGCCGGTGGCGAGGCGGCACTCATCTTGTTCGACCGGCAACGGCCGGACATGGTGCTCATCGACCTCGATCCGGCTCGGCCCGATGCCTTCGTGCTCATGGACCGGATCAAGCAGCTGACCGATCGTCGGTTCGTCCCCATCCTCGTCCTGGTCGGATCCTTGGATGACGCGCTCGTTCAGCGCGCCTCCGACGCTGGCGGGGACGACTTCGTGTGCAAGCCGGTGCGTCCCGGCTTGCTCAAGGCGCGTCTCGTGGCCATGGAACGGGTCCGTGATCTTCACCGCACCCAGGCCGAAAAACAGCATGCCATCGGTGTCCATCTCGAGCGCGATCGCGAAGAGCATGAGTTGGCCGAGCATCTGATGAGCCATGCGGTGCGCAAGCGCAACGTCGCCATGGACCGATTGGGGCTGATCCAGCGTCCGGCCGAGATCTTCAACGGCGATCTGGTCTTGAGCCAGTATCTGCCGGATGGCGGGCTGAGGGTGCTGCTCGGCGATTTCACCGGACACGGACTCGCGGCCGCGGTCGGCGTTCTGCCCGTGGCGGATGCCTTTCACGCCATGACCCGTAAGGGGATGAGCGATTTGCATCTGTTGGCCGAGATCAATCGCAAGCTCTATCAATTGCTGCCGGCCGATCGATTTATGGCCGCCTGTCTCATCTCACTGCCAGGCAGTGGGGACGAACTGCGCTGGTGGAACGGCGGCATGCCCAGTGCCTGGCTGAGAACCGCAGGAGGTTTGACCGAGCTGACCGCGCACGCCCTTCCATTGGGGATCCTGTCCGAGCTGCCGGCACAGGAGGTGCCCCGTCGCGTCCATCTCTGTGGCGGGGATCGGGTGCTGCTCATGAGCGATGGTCTGCTGGAGGCCAGCGATCGTCAGGGCGTCATGTTCATCAATGGTGCCTTCGAAGGGCTCCTGCGCTCCTGGCGCGACGAAGAGCCCATTCTACCGGCGCTCGTCGCCGCCCTGGACGCGCATTGTCGCGATACCGAACAGGCGGATGATATCTCCGTACTGGAGATTCCGCTCGATCCCGGTCTGCTGGCGAGCGAAACCTGGCATGCGGACGGCAGCCCCAGGACTGGATGGAGCTGGTCGCTTGAATTGCGGGACGCGCGTCTTTGTCATCAACCGACACTGGAATCCGCATTGAGGCCCTTGGGCTTCCTGGACGGTCTGGAGAGACAGCTGGGCGCTCTGGAAACCATCCTGGCCGAGCTCTTCACCAATGCGCTCGAGCACGGCGTGCTCCGGCTCGACTCCTCGATGAAGGGAACCCCGGATGGCTTCGACGCCTACTATCGCGAGCGCTCCATGCTCTTGGCCTCGGAGCTCGAGGGCTGGGTGTCCATCCATGCCAGCTATACGCCGACCGACGGCGGCGGTGGCGAGGTTCGGATTCGCATCCAGGACTCGGGCGATGGCTTCGACGGGGGGGAGATCGTCGAATTGGGGGCCGATCCGGGCTGTACCTGGGGGCGTGGCATTCCGCTGCTCAAACAGCTGTGCCACTCGCTCGTCTTTCATGGCAACGCCTCCGATGCCGAAGCCGTCTATCGTTTCTAGAGGACACGCCGTCTCGGCGGTTCGTTTCCCGTGCCTTCAGGTACAGACCGACACGCCTTCACATGCAGCCAATGGATAATCGAGACACGGCAGCGGTTCGTTCGGATCCGTCCGAGCCTGGTACGGGCCGTCGCGGTCTGGTCATGGTCGTCGACGCCGATGAGGACAGCCGCGGTCAGCTCGTCGGTCTCTTGCGTTCGGAGGGTTTCGATACCCTGGAGGCCGATTCCGGCGAGGGTGCGCTCGACCTCTTCGAGACGTCTCGCTCGGACATGGTCTTCGTCGACGCGCATATGCCGGACATGGACGGCTACGAGACCTCGCGATATTTGAAGACGATGGCCGGGGATGCCTTCCTTCCCGTGGTTCTCACCTTCTGCGCCGAGGATGACGAGACGCTGCTCGCCTGTGTCAGGTCCGGCGGCGACGATTTTCTGCTCAGGCCCTACGACAGCCTGTTGCTGCGGATGCGTATTCTGGCCATGGAGCGCATGCGCGATCTGCAATGCGCCATCCTGGCCAGCAGTGCGCCGCTCGCCCAGCTGCTCGACCGCGAATATCAGGAGCAGGTCCTGGCCGAACGCGTCTTCAGTCGCGCCATCCGCAACCGCAATGTCATGAGCGACCTGATCGCGGTCCTGCAGCGGTCGTCCGCGCTCTTCTGTGGCGATCTGGTGCTGACTCAGCATCTGCCCGACGGCGGTCTACGCGTTCTCATCGGGGATTTCACCGGACAGGGTCTTGCCGCCACGATCGGGGCCTTGCCGGTGGCCGAGGCATTTCATGCCATGACGGCCAAGGGGGTGGACGACGAGGAGGTCCTGAGCGAGATCAACGGCAAGCTGTATGAGCTGCTGCCGCAGGATCGTTTCATGTCGGCCACGCTCATCTCCGTTCCGGGGAGCGGCCGCTATCTCCATTGGTGGAACGGAGGCATGCCGAGCGCCTGGCTGCGGACCGCCGAGGGGCTTTACGAGCTTTCATCGCACGCGGTTTCGCTGGGCGTATTGCCCCGGCTGCCCAAGGGCGACGTCCCGCGCAGGATCAGCGTCAGGCCCGGAGATGGACTCCTGATCTTCAGCGACGGCCTGCTCGAGGCGAGAGACGTCGAGGGGCGCAGCTTCGATGAGCGCTGTTTCCGTTCGGTGCTCTCGGGTTGGCAGCATCGTCGACAGGTCTTTCCCGCCCTGGCCGAAGCGCTCGAGCGTCATTGCGAGGGCGTGGATCAGCCCGACGATATCGCGATGCTCGAGATTCCCCTGGAAAGCCATCTCTTCTCGATTCCAGAACCCATTCACTGTCAGCTGCCGGAGGGCGGCTGGACCTGGTCCATCGAATTGCGCGGCGAGCATCTGGGGCCGCTGCACGCGGTGGATTCGCTGCTGCGTCCGCTAGGGCTGGTCGATGGGCTGGAGACGCATCTTCCGGTCCTCGAAACCATCGTCGGCGAGCTCTATGCCAATGCGCTCGAGCATGGATTGTCGATCGTTCCCGTCGCGGTCAAGGTTGCGCCGAATGCGCTTGCTGCGGGGGAGGAGGCGTTCAGGGAGCTCCCCGCGAATCCTCTCGGCGACGGTTGGATTCGGATTCGGATCCGCTATCTCCCATGTGCGGATGGAGGCGGCTTCTCCGTGTGCGTGGAGCACAGCGGAAAGGGGTTCGACTGCTGTCCCGACGAGGCAGGACTGTGTCTGCCGCCCCAGCCCTGGGGGGAGGGGCTGGTGCTGTTGCATGGCTTGTGCGAATCGCTCAGCTACAGCCAGGAGGGGCGCCGAGCGGATGCCTTCTATCGCTGGTGGTCATGAGCCGGGGCGCCGCTCGCATCCTCTGGCCATCCATGGCCTGGACCTGGAGAAACACGACATTCCGCGTGGCTCCAGTGGCTGAATTCCGATTATTGGATGATGAACCCGGTGAAATAGATGGCGCTGATCACGCCTCTTCCCGTGGTCCGCAGCAGCGAGTCGCGCAGATCGGCCAGCAGCTCCGCGCGCAGATCGTCGCGTTGCTGGGTCGTCTGCATCTGATCGGCCGAGCGTCCGCCGAGCAGGCTGATCAGACGATCCCGGACGAGCGGCATATTGTGCTCGAGCAGTTCGGCTTCCTCCGCCGTTTCCACCAGACACTGGATATCGATCTTCAGGTACTGGGAGCGGCGCGTGCTGGCGAGATTGACGATGATAGCGGGCTTGAGCTCGATATAGCCCGGATAGGTTTTGGGTGCGTCATCCCCGCTGGCGTGTCCGAGCATGGGGAGCAGGCAGAGCAGGATGATCGGCAGGATATGGAGTCGACGGTCGGTAAAGCGCATTCCGGTCTGTCCGTGTGGTCTGAGAGATTGGGGGTTGAAATGTGTCTGCTATTCCGTGCCCATGATACCCCGCTCGCGTCTCTTTGGAGTCGCTCTGGCTCGGCATCGGCCGATGTGGGAGCCCTCGACGGCGTGCGGTTTGGAGGCATGGGGCGTGACTTGCAGCCGCTCGAGCGAGGATCCGGGGTCCCGAACGCCATGGGCTTGGGCGAATCATGACACAGTCGCAGGTCTCCGATAGGCGAACTCGCTCGCGAAAACCCAACGTGACCGAGGCGATGCGCCGCGTCATCGGCGAGACGCGTGCCAGGGTGCCCTTCGATCTGCCGTCGGCTCGGGTATGCACGGGGAACTGTCAGGGCTGCTCGATGAAGCTGCTCGAATTTCTGGGGGCGGAGCTCGATGCCTGGGAAAGCCGACTGGATGGCGGAGAAACGCCGGGATTCGAGGATCTGTCGGGACTGATTCGGACCGCGACCAGGGTCTACAGGGTGCTGGAGCGCAACGGCTTGGTCGATGGTCCAGGGCTGCCGTGAAGGTCCGCCTCTGTTCAAGGCTCTACGAGACGTTTCACCTGGACCTCGACCTGAGCCAGCCCCTCGGAGCAACGCAGCGGATCGCTGGCCCGGGCCGCACGCTCCAGCGCCTCGATGGCCGCATCCAGGGCGGGTACGCCGCAGTATCGGGTGGCTCCTCGGGTCTGATGGGCATACTCGGCCAGGCCGGGCCAATCGGATTCGCCCAGACAGGCACGCAAGGACTCGATCTCGGCCGGAAGGCCCATGATCAGGGCCTCGAACAGCTCGGCTGCGAGTGCGGCATCGTCTCCCGCGCTCTCCAGCGCGGATTCCTCGTCGCGAGCGCTCAAGCTGTCGAACTGGGAAACGGGGTTCGGGCTCACAGCGATTCTCCGAATGGGGTCTGGATCCAGATCAATGTAGCGGCATACACGCTGAGGATCCAGTGGCGCCACGATGCTGGCGTCCGATACCGGTATTCCTCTTTCAGGTCCAGTGCCGCACCTTTCGTTATGATGCGCATCTGGGATGGCCTCGGGCCCATGGTCGGATCGGCAGGATTTGGGCCGACCACCGGGCCTTCCCGAACAGATGAAATATCTTGGATCCGAACGCGTGGAGCATGCCATGTCCAATCCGATCTCCATATTGCCTCCAACCATCGAAGAGTGCGTCGGCAATACTCCACTGGTCCGGTTGCAGCGTCTGCCCGGCCAGACGAGCAACCTGATTCTGGCCAAGCTCGAGGGCAACAACCCGGCAGGTTCGGTCAAGGACCGCCCGGCCCTGAACATGATCCGCCGCGCGGCCGAGCGCGGAACCATTCGTCCGGGAGATCTGCTGATCGAGGCGACCAGCGGCAACACCGGGATCGCCTTGGCGATGGCGGCGGCCATCATGGGCTACCGCATGCGTTTGATCATGCCCGAGCACATGAGCGAGGAACGGCGCGGCCTCATGAAAAGCTTCGGCGCCGAGATCCTGCTCACGCCCAAGGAGGGCGGCATGGAGGCGGCCATCGATCTCGCCAACGACATGGAGGCGCGCGGGGAGGGCATCCGGCTCGACCAGTTCTCCAATCCGGACAATCCGGCGGCCCATTACGAGACCACCGGACCCGAGATCTGGCGCGACACCCAGGGGCGGGTGACCCATTTCGTCAGCTCCATGGGAACCACGGGCACCATCATGGGGACCGGCCGCTATCTCAAGGAGCGCAATCCGGCGGTCCAGATCGTCGGGGTGCAGCCGGACGAGGGATCCAACATCCCCGGTATCCGCCGCTGGCCCGAGGCCTATCTGCCGCGCATCTACGATCCCAAGGGGGTCGATCGCATCATCGACGTCTCCCAGTCGCTGGCCGAGCAGACCGCCCGGGATCTGGCCGCGCGCGAGGGCATCTTCGGCGGTATCTCCTCCGGCGGCGCCATGGCGGCCGCGCTCCAGCTCTCGGCCGAGGTCGAGGAGGCCGTGATCGCGGTCATCGTCTGCGATCGCGGCGACCGTTACCTGTCGACCGGGGTCTTTCCCGTCTGAGCATGATGGCGAGCGCGGCCGACGCGCCGCGCTCGCACCCCAGGAATCCAACTCCTCTGCAACGGCTCGGGACGCTTGGTCCCAAGCGTCTGCTCCAGTTCCTAGAACCCTTCAACGATCAGCTGTCAGTCAATATCGTGTCGAGAAAACGCAAACCCCTTCCGCAAGAACTCGTCGAGGTCGACATCGAGTCACTCACCCACGAGGGCCGCGGCCTGGCCCATATCGACGGCAAGGCCGTCTTCATCGATGGCGCGCTGCCCGGGGAGCGGGTGCGGTTTCGCTATCGGCGCATTCAGCGGCGTCACGACGAGGGCGTGGCGGTCGAGGTGTTGCGCGCCTCGCCGGACCGGGTCGAGCCCAAGTGTCCCCATTTTGGCATCTGCGGCGGCTGCAGTCTCCAGCATATGAGCCCCGAGGCCCAGATTCGGGCCAAGCAGTCCAGTCTGGAGGACGTCTTCACCCGGATCGGCAAGGTCTCGCCGCAGCGCTGGCTCGAGCCCTTGACCGGGAACCATTGGGGCTATCGGCGCAAGGCCAGGCTGGGGGTGCGCTATGTCGCCAAGAAGGGCAAGACCCTGGTCGGCTTCCGCGAGCGCGGCAATTCCTTTCTGGCGGATCTGAGCCGCTGCGAGGTGCTGCACCCTCGGGTCGGCGAGCGGATCGAGGCTATCGCCGAGACGATCGACGCGCTCAGCATCCGCGACCAGGTGCCGCAGATCGAGGTCGCCATCGGGGACGATCCCTGCGTGCTGATCTTTCGCATCATGGCGCCCCTGAGTACGCCCGATCTCTCCGTGCTCATGTCCTTCGCCGAGCGCGAGGACTTCCACGTCTATGTTCAGGAGGGCGGTGTCGAGACCATCCGGCCCCTGCCGGGACAGGGGATCGATCTGCATTACACCTTGCCGTTCCACCATGTGCGGCTGGAGTTCCTGCCGAGCGACTTCACCCAGGTCAATCTGGAGCTCAACCGCCACATGATCGATCAGGCGCTCGATCTGCTCCAGGTGCGTCCCGAGGACCGGGTCCTGGATCTCTTCTGCGGCCTCGGCAATTTCACCCTGCCGCTGGCCCGTCGGGCCGACTTCGTCGTGGGCGTCGAGGGCGACGATGGCCTGGTCAGCCGCGCCGAGTCCAATGCCGAGCAGAACGGCATCGCCAACCTGCGCTTCCACAGCGCCGATCTCTACGGTCAGCTGACCCAGCAGCCCTGGATGGAGGAGCGGTTCGACAAGGTCCTGCTGGATCCGCCCCGCAGCGGCGCGCTGGAGGTGCTGGACATGCTGCCCCGGATGGGCATCGAACGCATCCTCTACGTCTCCTGCTATCCGGCCACCCTGGCCCGCGACGCGGACCGGCTGGTCAACGAGCTGGGGTACGAACTGGTGGCGGCCGGCGTCATGGACATGTTCCCGCACACGGGGCATGTCGAGTCCATGGCGCTGTTCGAACGCAAAGGGTAGGACGGATATCGAGGTCGGTGCGATGGGTGTCGAGATCGAACGCAAATTTCTGGTCCGCAACGAGGGCTGGCGCGGGCAGGTGGTCTCCGAGACGCGTCTGCTCCAAGGCTATCTGAGTTCGGATCCCAACCTGACGGTCCGGGCCAGGGTGCGGGGCGAGAGCGCCTTCCTGACACTCAAGGGCCGCAGCCGGGGGATCTCCAGGGCCGAGTTCGAGTATCCCATCCCGGTCGCGGACGCCGAGGTCATGCTCCGCGATCTGGCGGTCTCGCCATTGGTCGAAAAGATCCGCTACCGGGTGGCTTGCGGTGAGCAGGTTTGGGATCTGGACGTCTTCGCGGGCGAGAACGCCGGTCTGGTCATGGCCGAGATCGAGCTGGAGTCCGAGGATGCCCCCTTCGAACGGCCGGACTGGCTGGGCGAGGAGGTCTCGGACGATCCGCGCTACTACAACGTCAATCTCGCCAGTCACCCCTTCTGCCGCTGGTGAGCCGCATGCGGATCCGGCTGGCGTGCCTGCTGTCGGTCTTGCTGCTGGCCGGGTGCGGTGTCTCCGCTCCCGAGCCGGCCGATGAGGGGATCCTGCGTTTCGGTCTGGCCGGCCCGCCGCGGAACCTGGATCCCCGTTTCGCCACCGATGCGACCTCGGAGCGCATCAATCGGCTGCTCTATCGGCGTCTGGTCGAGTTCGATCCGCATGGTCTGCCGATTCCGGGCATCGCAACCTGGGAGCGATTGACTCCGACCCTGTACCGGTTCCGTCTGGGCGAGGAGGGGCGGCGCTTCAGCGACGGAACCCGTTTGACCTCGGCCGATGTGGCTGCCACCTACGGCTATATCCTCGATCCCGCCAACGCCTCGCCGCATCGCGCTCAGCTGGCCCTGATCGACTCCATCGAGACGCCCGATGCCGACACCGTCGAATTCGGATTGAGCGAGCCGGATCCGCTCTTCCCCGCCTATCTGGCCGAGGGCATCCTGCCGGCTCGGGTGATCCGGGAGGGCGGGGTGCTGAGCGACGCCCCCCTGGGCAGCGGTCCATTCGCGATGCGCGACTGGCCGGAGCCCGGCCGGCTGAGACTGGAGCGGCGCTCGGACGGTCTGCTGGTGGAGCTGCTGGCGGTCAAGGATCCGAGCGTGCGCGTCATGAAGCTGCTGCGCGGCGAGATCCAGATGCTCCAGAACGATCTCTCGCCCGAGCTGTACGCCTATCTGCGCAAACAGGAGGACGTGCGGGTCGAGGTGCGTCCGGGCAGCAACTTCTCCTATCTGGCCTTCAACCAGGAGGATCCGGCCACGGGCCAGCTCGCGGTCCGCAAGGCGATCGCCCACGCCCTGGATCGCGAGGCGCTGCTCCATTATCTCTTCCGCGATCTCGGACGGACCGCCGAGTCCATCTTCCCGCCGGATCACTGGGTCGGTGTCGAGGGACTCGAGCCCTATGAGCACTCGCCGGAACGCGCACGCGCACTCTTGAAGGATGCGGGGTACGACGCGGAGCATCCGCTACATCTCACCCTCAAGACCTCGAACGATCCCTTCCGGCTGCGTCTCGCCACCGCCATGCAGTCGCAATTGGAGGCAGTCGGGATCCAACTCGCGATTCGCAGCTACGACTGGGGGACCTTCTTCGGCGACGTCAAGGCGGGACGCTTCCAGCTCCATGGCCTGACCTGGGTCGGCGTCCATACGCCGGACATCTTCCGCTACGCCTTCCACAGCCGCGCCATCCCGCCCAATGGGGCCAACCGGGGACGCTTCCGCAACGCCGAGGCGGATCGCCTGATCGATCGGGCGGCCGGCGAGCAGGATCTCAGGCGACAGGCGGCGCTCTATCGCGATCTGCAGCGGCTGCTGCATGCCGAACTGCCCTATGTGCCCCTCTGGTACGAGTCGCAGATCCTGGCGACTCGTCGGGGTGTGGAGGGGTATCGGCTCGCGTCGGACGGCAACTACGACGGGCTCGCGGAGGTCGTTTTGGTGGCTCCGGAAGGCGATGTCTCGGGTGTGGCGGATGGATGGAGGCATGCTCCCGGGCCGGATCCCCGTGAAACGGCCGGTCTGTAGGTTGGGCCGAGGCACGAGGCCCAACGCCGCGCCGCATGTTGGGCCTCCTTTCGTCGGCCCAACCTACCGTTCGTTTCATGTGTCACGATTCATTGGTTTTCCCCGTTCAGGATGATGACCAGCAGGTCGATCGGGCGCTTGCCGTTGGCGTCGGCCAGGTCGCGGATGCCGTCCTCGGGACCGGCCTCGATGCCCGCGCTCGCCAGACGCTCCTGCCCGGTCCGGACGTCCAGTCCGACCATCTCGCAGACCTCGGACAGACGTTTGCGGCCGAGACCGGTTCCCGCGAAGCGCGCCTCGATCTCCTCGGGCGTCATTTTCGCCTCCGTGGATACTGGAGCTGGCTGCGGCCGCGGGATGAGCGCATAGACCGCCATGGGCGTCATGCCGTTGCGCCGGGCGATCTGCTCGAGCGTCTCGCGGCCGTTCTCGACCGCGATGCCCCGATCGTGCAGCGTCGAGAGCGCTGGTTCCAGCTCGAAGTCCATGCGTCGGGCGAGCGCGGCCAGGGATGCCTCCTCGGCGTGACCGAAGGGCGGTTCGAGCGCGGGCTCGGTGACCCAGGCGTTCTTGATGTCCGAATTCAGCTGGATGATCCAGCTGGCCGGGGGCAGGTCGAGCGCCGAGAGGACGACCAGGACCAGGGTCGCCAGGGTGGCGATCAGGATCTCGCGCTTGAATGCCAGATGCCCCTGGATGCGGTCGGCGATGTACTGCTTGAAGGGCTTCCAGTTGAAATAGAGATGCAGAAAGGCGGCGACGATGAAGACGCCGCCGAAGGTCATGTGGATCCAGGCCCAGCGGTCCTTTTCCAGCCCCCAGAGCGACCAGTGGGTCCAGTAGGCGATGCGTCCGTGCGGGACGATATAGAGCACCAGGCCTGTGACCATGAGGACGATGAAGGCCCAGGTCACGATGAATGCCGTGAGTGAGCGAATGGACTGTTTGTTCTTGCGCATCCTGGCTCCTTTGGGTTCGGGTCTGTCGATCATCGAAAGATCGGCGCTTCGGTGGCTGCGCGTCCATGCCCTTCGTCAATGGAGCGGTCGATCGAGGCGAGGGTCCGTTGGTTGCGCCTGGGCCGGATGGAGGCATGCGTTCAATCCGGCGTCTGGGGATCGGGCTCGCTCGACCAGGCGCGGATGGCGGCAATCTCGTCCGCCCCGATCCCGAGCGAGACGAGGAATGCCGCATGCGCCCTCGGCGCCTGGCCTTCGAAGGCGCGATGCCAGCGCCGCATACCCTGATCGTCGAGCCCGGCGGCGCGGAGCATCGAGACCCACAGCGCCTTGTCGACCAGGGGGGTGTCCAGCGCCCGGGCATCGGTCTGGAGCAGGCGCAGGATGAGCCTCTGCTGGTCGCGCAGCTGTTCGATCTCCTGGTTGATGGCGAAGAGTCTGCGCTCGAGGATCGGCCGCAGCCCCTCGCCCTCGTGCCGCAGCAGCTCGGCGATGCTCTCCAGGCCAGACCGGTCGCCCGGTAGGCGCGGATCCTTTCCAGCCGTTCGAGATCGCGCTCCGAATAGAGCCGATACCCGGCGGCGCTGCGTCCGCTCGGGACCAGCAGCCCGATGGCGTCGTAGTGGAGGAGGGTGCTGCGCGCCAGGTCGAAGCGGCGGGCGACCTGTCCGATGGTCCAGGTTCTAGCGGTCATGATGCGGGTCCGGGAAGGGTTCCGACGCGAGCGGCCGAGCGCGTCGCTCGGCCGCTCGCGCTCTGGTGCGATCAGCTCTCGCGGATGCGGCGGATCTCGTCGGGCGGGATGTTCAGCCATTCGAGGAAGGACTGGTGCCCATCCGGATAGCGGGTCTCGAAGCAGCGATGCCAACGCCGCATGCCGTCTTCATCGAGCCCGATTTCTTCGAACAGCTCGATCCACTGGTCTTTGGTCATCTCGATTCTCCCTGTGTGGATTGCACGACGCGCGCCCGATCGGCGGCGTCGGGGACGAGCATCGACCCTGAGGTCGTCGTCGGGTCAAGGCCTTCGAACGCCATTCGGGTTCGCGCCTCATGTCCTCCGCTCCGCGCGCTGCAAGAGTATTCAAGACGCAGGGATTCGCGCCGGCTACCGTCTCTGTCCTGCGACACGAAAAAGGGTGGAACCATGGGCTACATTCACGGCTATTCCGAGCGCGAGGCCGAGCGTCTCTCGGATCAGGCGGCGATCCTGCGTCCCTTCCTGCACCGCGACCTCCGCTTCCCGGCCGGCAGCCGGGTGCTGGAGCCGGGGTGCGGCAGCGGCCGTCAGAGCCTGGCCCTGCTGGAGGACAACCCCGGCATCCATCTGACCTGTCTGGACGTCGATGCCGGTCAGCTGGATCTGGCTCGGGAGCGTCTCGCCGGATGGGAGCGGAGCCTTCGCTTCGTCCATGGCGATCTGGGCCGGGATCCCTTGACGGGCGAGGTCTTCGATCATGCCTTCGTCTGTTTCCTGCTGGAGCATCTGAAACGGCCCGAGGCGGCGCTCGCGCGGCTGCGCGGCATGCTGCGGGAGGGCGGATCCCTGACCCTGATCGAGGGCGACCACGGCTCCTTCCGCTTTCAGCCGGAGACGTTGGCGTCGCGGGCCGTTTGGGACGCACTGGTCGCCGAGCAGCGCCGGCTCGGGTGCGATCCCATGATCGGGCGGCGACTGCGGGGGCTCATGTCGGCGGCCGGATTCTCGGAGGTGAGCGTCGCTCCGATACTGATTCATGCCGATGCGGGCGATCCGCTGCTGCGCGAGGGCTTCATGCGGCGCATCATCTGTCCCATGGTCGATGGCGTGCGGGCGAGGGCGGTAGCGGGAGGTTTCGACGCACGGCTCTGGGAGCGCGGCATCGAGGATCTTCTGGCCGCGGACAGTGGCGACGGCAGCTGTTACTACCTCTTCTTCGAGGCGGTCGGCACCAAGGGAACGCATGGCGAGCCTGGCTGAATTCGAATCCCGAACGGGGGCGCATACCCAGTGCTGGCGCATCCAGGACCGGGACGAGATTCTGTGGGTGCGGCGGGCCGATGTCCGTCACCTGGCCTTTCCGCGCCATTTCCACGACGACTATACGGTCGGGCTGGTGGTGCGAGGTGCCAACCGATTCGTCTACCGGCGTCGGAGTCTGGTCGCCCCGGCCGGCACCCTCTGTCTCGCCGATCCGGGCGAGATCCATACCGGCGAGGCCGATCTGGATGGCTGGAGCTATTGGACGCTGCAGATCCCGGCCGGAATGCTGACGCGGTTGCGCGGGGACCTGGACGAGGGGAGCGAAGCGCCGCCGGACTTTCCCGTCGGCGTGATCGAGGATCCGCGGGCGGTCGCGCGGCTCGCCGCCTTCTTCCGGGTCTTTCGGGCGGCCGATCCCCTGGAGCGGGAGAGCCGGCTGCTCGCGGCCCTCGGCCATCTCGTCCAGGTCCATGGTGCGGAGCGCGCGAGAGATCGCCCTCATGCCGTCGAGCCCGGTCTGGCCCGGTCGGTGCGCGACTATCTCGCCGATCATCTGGCCGAGGCCGTGACCCTGTCCGATCTCGAACAGGCGACGGGTGCCGGACGCTACCGCCTACTGCGGGCCTTCGCTCGCGCCTACGGTCTTCCACCGCATGCCTGGCTGGTCCAGGCCCGTCTGGAACGGGCGCATGCGCTCATCGCCCGTGGGGTCGGGATCTGCGCGGCGGCGTCCGAGACCGGGTTCGCCGATCAGCCCCATCTGACCCGGCTCTTCAAGCGGGCCTACGGCTACACCCCGGGCGTCCTGGCGCGCTCACCGCAGATCTTTTGAACCCGACAGTCGTCAAGCACGGGGTCCAGTGGGAGCCGCTGCCGCATCATCGCTGTCCGCATGTAGGCCGCCGCCGAGGGCCTTGTACAGCGCGACCCGGTTGGCGATCTCCGCGCGGCGCAGGTCCAGCAGCGCCTGCCGGGAGGCGTAGAGCTGGCGTTGCGCGTCGAGCAGATCCAGGCGCCCGTCCAGGCCCGCGCGATAGCGCAGCTCGGACAGCTCCAGGCTGCGTTGCGTCGCACTCACCGCACGTCGCTGTGCCTCGATCTGACGGTCGAAGGTGGCGGTGCCCGCCAGTGCATCGGCCACCTCGCGGAAGGCGACTTGGATGGCACGTTCGTACTGGGCCACGGCCTCGGACTTGCGCACCTCGGCCAGGCGCAGCTCGGCGCGCAGACGCCCGCCCTGGAACAGCGGCTGGGAAATCTGTGGCGCGAAACGCCAGACCTCCCGGGCCGGGTCGAACAGGCTGCCGAGCGAGGCGCTGGCATAGCCGAAGGATGCGGTGAGCGAAATCTGAGGGAAGAACGCGGCCCGAGCCACACCCACATCGGCGTTGGCCGCCACCAGCATCTGTTCGGCTTGGCGCAGATCCGGGCGGGTCAGCAACAGATCGGCCGGCAGCCCAGCCGGCAGGCGCGCGATCACCGGCTGGCGCTCCAGCGACACGGCGGGCGGCAGGTCGCCGGGCAGCTCGCTACCCACCAGTAACTGCAACGCGTTGTCGGCCTCGGCCAGGGCGCGGCGGCGCCCTTCCACGTCGGCCTCGGCCAGGGCGACCTGCCCTTCGGCCTGGGCCACGTCCAGGCTGCTGTTCTGCTCGGCCTGCTTGAGCAGGCGCGCCAACGCAAGGGACTGTCGCCAATCGGTCAGGGTGCGTTCGGACAGTCGCAGCTGTTCGTCGGCCAGGCGCTGGGTGAAGTAGGCGTCGGCCACCGCGCCCACCAGTGCGATCTGCGCGGCGTTGCGCCCCTGCTCGCTCGCCAGGTAGCGCGCAAACGCGGCATCGGAGAGCGTCCGCACACGGCCGAACAGATCCAGCTCGAAGGCACTGAGCGCGACATTCACTCCGGTCCGCCGATCCAGCTCGCGGCTGGTCGCATCGGTGGTCAGGGTGCGTTCGCGACTGTGCGTCGCGTCCAGCCCCACGGCCGGCAGGCGCGCGGCGCCCTCGATGTTCGAGCGCGCCCGCGCCGCCTGGACGTTGAGTGTGGCCAGGCGCAGGTCGCGGTTGTTCTCCAGGGCTAGGTCGATCAGCCGTTGCAGGCGCGGGTCGCCGAACATCGCGCGCCAGCCTAGCGCGCTGGCGGGCACGGCCGACGCCGGCGTCGGCGCCGGCGCCGCCGAGGCCACGGGGAAGCTCGCCGGCACCGGCGCTGGTGGGTGCTGCAGCGTTGGCGTCAGCGAGCAGGCACCGAGGCAGCCGATCAGCGGCAGGGTCAGTAACCGGCGCATCATCCGTTCTCCAGGGGGCGTGTTGCGGCGTCACGTCGCGCGCGCCGGGCGGCGAGGCGCTCCTGCGTGCCGATGACGAAGACGAAGAAGGCCGGCACGAAGAACACCGCCAGCAGGGTGCCGCTGAGCATGCCGCCGAACACCCCGGTGCCGATGGCATGCTGGGTCTCCGCGCTGGCGCCGCTGGCGAGCATCAGCGGCACCACGCCGAGGGTGAAGGCCAGCGAGGTCATCAGGATCGGCCGCAGGCGCAGGCGCGCGGCGCTCGCTGCGGCGTCGATCAGCGTGCGCCCATCGGCATGCAGCTGGCGGGCGAACTCGACGATGAGGATGGCGTTCTTCGCCGACAGGCCGATGATGGTGATCATCCCCACCTTGAAGAACAGGTCGTTGGGCATGCCGCGCAGCATCACCGCCGCCACCGCGCCGAGCAGACCCAGGGGCACCACCAGCATCACCGACAGCGGGATCGACCAGCTCTCGTACAGCGCCGCCAGCACCAGGAACACCACCAGTGCCGACAGCAGCATCAGCAGCGGTGCCTGTGCCGCCGACTGGCGCTCCTGCAGCGACTGTCCCGTCCAGGCCACGGCAAAGCCTTGCGGCAACTGCGCCACCAGGCGTTCCATCTCGGCCATCGCCGCGCCGCTGGAAACGCCCGGCGCGGGGCCTCCGGCGATACGCACGGCCGGAAAGCCCTGGAAGCGCATCATCTGCTGCGGCGACTCGCTCCACACCGGCGTCACCACCTCGCGCAGCGGTAGCATGCCGCCGCTGGCATTGCGCACGCGCAGGCCGAGCACATCGTCCAGCTGCATGCGCGCCGGGGCGTCGGCCTGCAGGATGACCTGCTGCATGCGCCCGGCATTGGGGAAGTCGTTGACGTACAGCGAGCCCATGGCCGCCGACAGGGTGCTGCTCACGGCGGTGAAGGAGAGACCCATGGCCTCGGCCTTTTGCCGGTCGATCTCCAGGCGGATGCTCTCGCCAGGGGGCAGACCATCCGGATAGACGTCGCTGACCACCTTGCTCTGCGCCGCCAGTTCCAGCAGTTGCGCCTGCGCGGCGAGCAGCGCGGCCTCGCCCCGGTTGGCCCGGTCCTGCAGTAAAAGGGTGAAGCCGGACGAGGTGCCCAGCTCGTCGATGGCCGGCGGCATCAGGCTCATCACCGTGCCCTCGACGGTGTCGGCCATGGCCTGCTGCGCCAGCTCTGCTTCTTCGGCGGCGGTGGCGCCATGACGCTGATCCCAGTCCTTGAGCATGGTGAAGGCCATGGCCGCATTGGGGCCGGAGCCGGAGAAGCTGAAGCCCAGTACCACCAGGTTGGCGTCCAGCGCCGGACGCGAGGCGACATGTGCCTCGAAGGACTTGACCACGTCCAGCGTGCGCTCGCTGGTGGCGCCGGTAGGCAACTGAATGGAGGTCATGAAGTAGCCCTGATCCTCCTCGGGCAGAAAGGACGACGGCAACTGCGTGGCGGCGATGACCAGCACCGCGCAGATCGCCACGTACATCGCCATCATCCGCCCGCTGCGACCGGCCAGGCGGGCCACGCGCGTGCCGTATCCCGCCGTGAAGCGCTCGAAGCCACGGTTGAAGGCACCGAGGAAGCCGCGCTTCTCGTGGAGGTCAGCGCTGACCGGACGCAGCAGGGTGGCGCACAGCGCCGGCGTCAGGCTCAGGGCGAGGAAGGCCGAGAACAGGATCGACACCGCCATCGACAGGGTGAACTGCTGGTAGATCACCCCCACCGAACCGCTGCCGAAGGCCATGGGGATGAACACGGCGGTGAGCACCAGGGTGATGCCGAGGATCGCGCCGGTGATTTCCCGCATCGCCCGCGCGGTCGCCTCCCGTGGGGAGAGCCCCTGGGTGGCCATCAGCCGCTCGACGTTTTCCACCACTACGATGGCGTCGTCGACGATGATGCCGATGGCCAGCACCATGCCGAACATGGTCAGGGAGTTGATCGAGAAGCCGGCCAGCAGCATCACCGCGAAGGTGCCGAGCAGCGCGATGGGCGCGACGATGGCCGGGATCAGCGTGTAGCGCAGGTTCTGCAGGAACAGGTACATCACCAGGAACACCAGCGCCATGGCCTCGAACAGGGTGTAGATCACCTTCTCGATAGAGACCTTGACGAAGGGCGCGGTGTCGAACGGCACCGAGTAGGCCATGCCCGCCGGCAGGGTCGGCGCCAGCTCGGCCAGGCGCGCGCGCACGGCGGCGGCGGTGCGCACCGCGTTGGCGCCGGGCGAGAGCTGGATCGCGGCGCTGGTCGCCGCCACGCCGTTCTCGCGGTTGGAAAAGCCGTAGGACTCTGCGCCCAGCTCGACCCGTGCCACATCACCAAGCACCACCTTCGCCCCATCGGCGTCGGCACGCAGGACGACGGCGGCGAACTCCGCCGGCGTGGTCAGTTGTCCCTGCACGGTCAGCGGCACGGTCAGGCGCTGGCCCGGCAGCGCCGGTTCGTCGCCGATCCGCCCGGGCGCGATCTGCGCGTTCTGCTGCTCGATCGCCTGGGCCAGCTCGTCCATGGTCAGGCCATAGGCCGTGAGCTTGTTCGGGTCGACCCAGATGCGCATGGCCTGCTCGGCGCCGAACAGCTGCACACGGCCCACGCCGTCGATGCGGCGCAGCTCCTGGACGATATTGCGCGCGAAGTAGTCGTTCAGCGCGACCTCGTCGAACTGTCCGTTGGGCGAGGTCATGCCGACCATCATCAGGAAGCTGGAGGCGGCGGACTCCACCTGCAGGCCGTTCTGGCGCACCGCCTGGGGCAGCCGCGGCTCGATCGCTTTGATGCGGTTCTGAACGTCCACCTGGGCCATCTCGGCGTCGGTGCCCGGCTTGAAGGTGGCGGTGATCTGCGCGCTGCCCGAGGTGTCGACCGAGGATTCGAAGTACAGCAGGTTTTTCACCCCCGAGAGCTCGCGCTCGATCTGGCTCACCACCGAGTCGTCGAGGGTCTGTGGGGTGGCCCCCGGATAGGTGGCGTAAAGGGTCACCGTCGGCGGCGCCACCGAGGGGTAGCGGGCGATGGGCAACTGCGGGATGGCGATGACGCCGGCCAGCACGATGAACAGGGCGATCACCCAGGCGAACACCGGGCGGTTGATGAAAAACTGCGGCATGAGGGTTTCTCCGAACTCAGCGCGCGACGGCGCTGAGCTGTTCGCGGGCGGCAGCGGGCTGCCAGGGGCGTGCGGCGACCTGCGCATTCGGGCTCAAACGCTCGATGCCTTCGATCACCACCTGCTGCCCGGCGCTGAGCCCGGACAACACGCGGTAGCGGCGCGCCACCAGCTCACCGAGCTCGACGGCCACCGGCTGCGCCTGGCCCTGCGCATCCAGCACCCACACCCTGGCCTGGCCCGCCGTGCGGGTCACCGCCTGCTGGGGCACGCTCAGGGCATCGGCGTAATGCGCACGGGGAATCCGCGCCTGCACGTAGAGGCCGGGCAGCAGGCGACGCTGCGGGTTGTCGACCAGAACGCGCAGCAGCACGTCGCCGGTACCGGCGTCCACCTCGATGCCGGAGAACAGGATGCGCCCCTGCATGCCCAGGGGCTTGCCGTCGCTTCCAAGGATCTCCACGGTCAGCTCCGGCTTGTCCGAGCCGACCTGCTGGCGCAGTGTCTCCAGCACCGAGGCGGACTGGCGCACATCGACGTACACCTGGTCGATCTGCTGGATCCTGGCCATGGGCGTGGCATCGGTCGGCGAGACCAGCGCGCCCTCGCTGACCAGGGCCTGGTCGATCCGCCCGGCGATCGGCGCCTCGACGCTGGCGAACTGCAGGTCTAGCCTGCGCCGCGCCAGCGTCGCCTTGGCCTGGGCCACGTCGGCGGCGGCCTGGTCACGCAGCGCGACGGCATCGTCATACACCTGGCGGCTGACCGCCTCGGCCCGCATCAGTGGGGTGAGCCGATTGGTCTGCACGCGCGCCCGCGCCAAGACCGCCTCGGCGCGCTGCAAGGCTGCCGCAGCGCTGTCCACCTCGGCCTCGAACGGCGCCGGGTTGATCTGGAACAGCAGGTCACCGGCCTTGATCTCGGCGCCCTGCTCGAACAGACGGCGCTGCACGATGCCGCCGATCTGCGCACGAATCTCGGCGCTGCGCACGGCCGCCACGCGACCGGGCAGATCCTCGCTGACCGACAGTTCGCTCGTCTCGAGTATCATCACCGACACCCGAATCGGCGCGGGCGCTTCTTCAGCCTGCTGCGCCGAATCGCAACCCACCAGGACCAAGACGGCAAGCCCCGCGAGCAGAATGCCCGGATGCCGCTGTTTGATGCACATCGCCTACTCACCTCGCTGAACGGATCTCCCGGACGCGCTGTTTTCGGTCGGGAGGACATCGAAGCGGCAGTCTGGCGCACGGCTGTTGCGAATGATTCGAGGCTTTGTGGAGAAAGCATGGAGGGCGCGATAAACTTCTGATCCATCGCCAGCGAGCCCGCCCATGTCCGATCCCAACGCGCGCCTCAGCCCTGCTGCCTCGGCCTCGGCATTGGTACTGATCGCCGAGGACGAGGCCGAGATCGCCGACATCCTCATCGCCTACCTGCAGCGCAGCGGGCTGCGCACCCAGCACGCCACCGACGGCCACCAGGCATTGGCCCTGCACCGGACGCTCAAGCCGGATCTGGTCCTGCTCGACGTGCTGATGCCGCAACTCGACGGCTGGAAGGTGCTCAGCGACATCCGTTCGCGCAGCGACACGCCGGTGATCATGCTCACCGCGCTCGATCAGGACATCGACAAGCTGATGGGGCTGCGCCTGGGGGCCGACGACTACGTGGTCAAACCCTTCAACCCGGCCGAGGTGGTGGCGCGGGTGCAGGCGGTGCTGCGGCGCACACGCGCGAGCGCGCCCGCCGCCCCGCAGGTGCTGCGCGTCGGCCCGTTCCAGATCGACCTCGACAGCCATGAAGCCAGCGTGCTTCGTCATGGCCAGCCGCAGACGCTGGAGCTGACGCTGACCGAGTTCAAACTGCTCGCCTGTCTGATGCGTGCGCCGAAACGGGCGTTCAGCCGCGCGGAGCTGCTGGTCGACTGCCTGCCCGAAGGCGATACCCAGGAGCGCACCGTCGACAGCCACATCAGCAAGCTGCGCAAGAAACTCGAGGCCCTGGACATCCGGGGCGTACCGAGCAGCGTCTGGGGCGTGGGCTATCGCTTCGGCGGCGATCCATGAAGCGCGCGCCGGGCCTGCGCAGTCAGATCGTCCAGTCTCTGGCCGTCATGGCGCTGGGCATCATCCTGATCTCGGTATTCGGCTCCTACGTCTTCTATGCCGTCGCCGTGACCTACCTGCCGGGCACCATTTCCGAAACCTGGATGCCCTCGCGGGTTGAGATGGTCTGGATCGTCGGGACCATCGTCGCCGCGCTCGGCATGGCGGTGTTCGTCGCCATCCGCCTGTCGCGGCGCCTCATCACGCCGCTCAACTCGGTGGCGCACAGCCTGCGCGAGGTGGCCCAGGGCCGGCTCGACGCCCGGGCGCGGATGGACGAGCGGGCGATGGGCGAAACGGCGCAGCTGGTGCGCGACTTCAACGCCATGGCCGAGCGCCTGCAGGGCATGACCCGCGAGCGCGAGTTCTGGAACGCCGCCATCGCCCATGAACTGCGCACGCCGGTCACCATTCTGCGCGGGCGTCTGCAGGGTCTCGCGGAAGGCGTCTTCAGCCCCAGCAACGAGATCTTCGAGGGTCTGCTGCGCCAGGTGGAAGGTCTGAGCCGCCTGATCGAGGACCTGCGCGTACTCAGCCTCAAGGACAGCGGTCATCTGGAGCTGCAGCGAGACAAGGTCAGACTGGCCGAGGAGCTGCGTACCGTGATCCAGGTCTTCGCGACGGCGCTGTCCGCGCGAGGGTTCGTCTTGCAGCAGGCGCTCGATACCGGACTGCGGCCGGACTGCGATCCGGTTCGTATGCGCCAGGCCCTGATGGCACTGCTGGAAAACGCGCTACAGCATGCCGATCCAGGCATCCTGACCGTGCGCCTCGAGGAGTCGGAGGGTCGGTACTGCCTGAGCGTGGAAGATGAAGGCCCGGGTATCGCCAGCGAGGCCGCGGCCGACGTATTCGAGGCATTTCGTCGAGGCGATCCGTCGCGCTCGCGCAAACATGGCGGCAGCGGCCTGGGTCTGGCCGTGGTCAAGGCCATTGCAGAGGCGCATGGCGGTCATGCGGTTTGCCGATCGTCCGCTCGCGGGGGGAGTTCATTCGCAATCTCCTGGCCGATTCGAGATCGTTCCAAACCCCGCCCAGAACGGGATGGGTAATTTCCATGGTCCGCTGAAGCCGGGCAGGTGACCAGCGTTCTCGTCCTCTACTGGGCGGGGAGATGCGACAATAGGGGACATTCTGCTGACGCGCGTGCGCGGAACGGAGGCGGTTCCTCCGTGCCGAGACCTGGATGCGCCAACCCGAGCCGTCACGACCTGCCCATGCCCATATCGACGCCCCCGAAGTCCCTTCTCGCCGCTTGCCTGCTCGTTTCAGCCCAAGCCTCCGCCGACTGGCGTCTCGTCTGGGGTGACGAATTCGAGTACGAGGGGCCGCCCGACGAGGAGAAATGGAACATCGAGAACTGGCCGCCGCGCCGGGTGAACAACGAGCTGCAGTCCTATACGGACGGTCCGGAAAACGTTCGGGTCGAGGACGGAACGCTGGTCATCGAGGCCCATGGGGACCCGGACGAGGAGGGCGTGTTCACATCTGCGAGAATCCACTCGCAGAGCATGGGGGCCTCGACCTACGGGCGCTTCGAGGCGCGCATCCGCTTTCCGGACGCCCGGGGGACCTGGTCCGCCTTCTGGCTGATGCCGACCGATCCGAGCCTCTACGGCTGGAACGAGGAGGAGGGCTGGTACTGGCCCAACTGCGGCGAGATCGACATCGTCGAGCACGTCGGCTACGAGCCCGAGGTCGTCCATGCCTCCGTTCACAGCAAGGGCGCCTATTTCAAGAACGGCAATCAGCGCACCGACCAAATCGCCATTCCGGATGCCGCCGACGGCTATCATCTCTACGCGGTCGAGTGGTTCGAGGACTCCATGGAGTTCTTCGTCGACGATCTGAGCTTCTTCCGCGTCGACAATGACGGCCAGGGCTGGGAATGGTGGCCGTTCGACCATGAGTTCTACGTCATCCTGAATCTCGCCGTCGGCGGCAGCTGGGGCGGGCGGCAGGGGGTCGACGTCGATGCCTTTCCCCAGCGGATGCTGGTCGATTACGTTCGGATATCGGAGTACGAGGAGCCGATCGAATAATTGGGTTCGGCGCCGGATTCGCGAACGCGTTCCGCTGGGATTTCGACGGGTGCTTCTCGATGACCGCTGACCGGGATCGAGATGGCTGCTATGGTGAGCCATTGCAGCGGCGTCTTCGTCATCCGAGGCGCCGATCTGTCGACGGGGGATTTTGAGGATTGGATAGGATTTTCAGGTGGCGCTGTTGTGTCGCGTCGTCCCAGCTCGTAGGATCAGCACAGCAGTCACCTCCCTACGATGGGGAAACAGGAGTCAATTATGGAAGGCCAGGCGGCCCAGCGACAGCCTCTTCGCTTCACCATCTTCTACCAGATACTCCTCGCCATGTGCGTCGTTTCGACGATTCCCATTGCCGGGCTCTGGTATATCAGCGTTCATGAGTCCAGGCAGGTCTGGGACTCGATCGTTTCGCACGATCTGAACCAGAGCGCCGAGACGCTGGGGCGCAGCGTCGAGGAATGGACCTCGATGAACCTGCGGCTCCTCGATCAGAATGCCAAGGTTCCCGCGATTCGCAGCATGGATGACAGCCTCCAGGATCCCGTTCTGAAGTCGATCTCGGACACCTACGACTGGATCTACCTCGCCTTCACGGTGTCGCCCGACGGCAAGAATGTCGGACGGAGCGACGGAAAGCCGCAGACCTTCTACGGTGATCGCGCCTACTTCAAGCAGATCATGGGGGGTGCAGCCGTCGGTCAGCAGGTCGCGCTCGGCAAGACCTCGAAGAAGCCGGCCTTCATGCTGGCCAGGCCGATACTCTCGGACGCCTCGGAGACCCAAGGCGTCATCGCGATCGCCATGACCCTGGAGGATCTGTCCAACACCATCACCAAGACCCGTATCGGCAAGACGGGTTACGCGATCCTGCTGGACGAGAACGACCGTCTCATCGCCCACGGCGGAGGCGGGGTCACTTCCGAGCTGCAGGATTTCGGCAACCATCCTGCCGCGCATCTGCAGTCGCGGCCGGGCGACCCGCCATTCGTGTTCGAACTGGATGGAAGACGCTTCGTCGCCGTGACCAGGGTGCTGGACCACGGATGGAAGTTCATCGTGATGCAGGATGCCCTGGAGGCCTACGAGGCCGCCGATCGGGCTCGGCTGTATTCGTTGATCCTGTTGGCGTCGACCCTGGTCGGCGTAATCCTCGTGGCCCTGCTGTTGGCCAGGCGATTCAGTGCGCCGATTCGCAGGCTGACCGCCGCCGCCGACGAGATCAGCCGGGGGGGCTTCGAGACCGAGATCGGCGAAACGGATCGGGCCGACGAGATCGGCGCCCTGGCGCGCGCCATCGAACGGATGCGCGTCAGTCTTGCGATGGCGCTCAATCGATTGCGCAACCGGTAGACGAGGATGGAAAGCGGATACATCCCCTTTGCCGCGATCGTCGACGAGATTCGACGCTTGGTGCGGCAGCGAGCCACGGGCGCCCTCTTCGTGACGACGGACGAGAATCGCAGCGCTCAGGTCGCATTGCAGGAGGGCAGGATCGTCTATCTCTATTTCGGCAACAAGGTGGGGGCGAGCGCGCTTCAGCGCATGGGACAGATCAATGCCGGCCGATATCGTTTCCAAGAAGGGGTGTCCGGCCTGCCTCGCATGGAGCTTCCATCGAACGATGAGATTCTGGGCCAGCTCGATTCTGCGGTGGACGGACAAGGGGCCGTCGGTTCGAGCCCTGTTTCGGATACCGCCGATACGGGGGCGGTTCTCACCGAGCGACAGAAGGCACTGCTACTCGAGTGTCTGGTCGAATTCGTGGGCCCCATCGGCGAGATCCTGTGCGAGGACCATTTCAGGCAATCCTGCAGTTTGAACAAGGCGATCGATTTGCTGGCGAGTGAGATTCCCTCGGCCGCCCAGGCCAAGCGGTTCCGTGACATGGTGCTGACGAAGCTGGGTCCGTAACGACCAGGTTCGGATTCCGAAAGGGGGCACGATCGCATCGCTCGGTGGCGGCCATGTCCGGATCGTCCCCCGCGTCGCGGATCCTTCACGCAAGTGCGGATTTCCGCCGCTCTGCTCAGAATCGATACTGGATACCGACACTCCAGACGTCGATGTCCGTATCCACCTTGCCGCCGAACTGGTAGCGATCCCAATCCCCGCGCACGGCGATCTGCTCGGTCAGGTCGACGCTGACTCCAAGCCCGAAGCTCAGGTCCGTTCCACTGTCGTCATCCTTGGAGATGGCGCTGCCGGAGGCGAGATAGGCGCGACTCTCGACATCGGCGCTCCAGACGACGGCCCCGAGCTTGGCGAAGCCATGGACGCGATCGGTGAAGGGATAGCCGGCGACCAGGCCGAGATTGAATGTGCTGCCCGCATCGAGTGTCGAGCGGAGGTGTCCCGGGTTGCTGCCGCCGATGTTCGTCTCGATCTCGTATTCGCCGAGATCGAGCCAAGTGGCCTCCACGGCCAGATAGGGATTGATGCGAAGACCGAAGAACAGCCGCCAGGAGGTCGCATCATCCTCCTTCGAGGATCCGGCGATCGCGAACCCCGCGTTCGCGAGCGGTTGCGTGACGTCCCCTTCGTCGAGATCGGCATAGGCCTTCCCGATGCCTGCTCCGACATAGAAACCCGTTGCCGGGGAATCGGCCGCCACGACACAGGATGCGCCGAATAAGGCCATAGCGAGCGGAAAATAGAGTCGATTCTTCATCATCAGCAGCCCTTGAGAGTGTTCCGCCAGAGATCCAGTCGATTCGGACAAGGTGTATCGGCCCGATACCGTATCGTGCTCAAGGGTACTTCGCCGAGGTTACGTTTTTCTTGCACGATCGTTCTCGGGCCGGCCGGCCAATTCACAGACCGGTAACCATCGATCCCTATCCTTGACCCGCAGATGAGTCAACGCAGGAGCAAGGGGTCATGTTCGGCAAATCGTGTTCTCTGATCGCCGCCTTGATTGCGGCCATCTCCATCGGTTCTTCGGCGGCGGCGTCCGGCCTCATGGGCGATACCGCGCTGGATGCGGCGCTCGCGGCGGGAGGTCCCAGCGGCGAGGGCGGCCCGAATACGGGCGGATCGGGGTTCCACTTGACGTTGCTCCACATCAACGATCATCACTCCCATATCGAGGCGAATTCCGGAGAGCTGGTGCTGGGCGGGGATGACTCGGTGACGGTGGATGTGGAGACCGGCGGCTTTCCGCGCGTCGTGGCCGAGATCGAGGCGCTGAGATCGCGGAACGCCAACGTACTGACGCTGCATGCGGGCGATGCCGTCACCGGCACCATCTATTACTCCCTGTTCAAGGGTGAGGCCGACGCGTCGGTCATGAACCAGGTCTGCTTCGACGCCTTCGAACTGGGCAATCACGAATTCGACGATAGCGATGCCGGTCTGGCCCAGTTCCTGGGTTATCTCAATGCCGATCCGGGTTCATGCCAGACCCCGGTGCTGGGTGCCAACGTGGTGCCGGCGCTCGGCACGCCGCTCCATCCGGATGCGGCGACCGAGCTGGTTCGGCCCTACGTCGTCAAGGAGGTCGGGGGCGAATCGGTCGGCATCATCGGCCTCGATATCGCACACAAGACCAAGGTGTCCTCGAGTCCACTGGACAGCACGCAATTTCTCGACGAGACCGAGACCGCTCAGCGCTATATCGATCGGCTCACGGCCATGGGCGTCGACAAGATCGTCCTGCTGACCCACTATCAGTACGAGAACGATCTCGCGATGGCCGCCAAGCTGCGCGGGGTCGATGCCATCGTCGGCGGCGATTCCCATACCCTGCTCGGCGAGCGATTCGCCGATTTCGGTCTGAACCCGGCCGGTCCCTATCCGACTCGGGTCAGGGATCTGGACGGCAATCTGGTCTGCGTGGTCCAGGCCTGGCAATACTCGGACGTGGTCGGCGAGCTGCATCTGAACTTCGATGAGGCCGGGCATGTGAGCGGCTGCTCGGGGACGCCGCATCTGCTGCTGGGCGATACCTTCGAGCGGGATGATGCGGCCCTGGAGGGGGCGGATCTGCAGGCGGTCCTGGATCTGATCGCGGCCACCCCGGAGCTCGATATCGTCGAGCCCGATGCGGCCACCCAATCGATCGTCGACTACTACGCCCAGGACGTGGAGGTGCTCAAGACCTCCCTGGTGGGCAGGGCCACCGAGAACCTCTGTCTGGAGCGCATTCCAGGCCAGGGACGCAGCTCCATCTGTGACGCTCGCATGACCCAGGCCAACGGTGGTGACATCCAGCAGCTCGTCGCCTACGCCTATCTTGAGCGCAGCTTCGAAGCGGACGTCGCCATCCAGAACGGCGGCGGGGTGCGCATCGACATCCCGGCCGGCGATATCAGCATCAACGACGTCTTCACCCTGCTGCCCTTCGCCAATACCCTGGCGAACCTCCGGATGACCGGCGCCGAAATCAGGCAGGTGCTGGAGGAGGCGGTCTCGGCCTTCCAGGACGTTGAGGACGGCTCCACCGGGGCCTATCCCTACGCCGCGAATCTGCGCTGGGATCTGGACCTGAGCCAGCCCTTCGGCAGCCGCTTCTCCAACATCGAGATCCGCCGCAAGGGCGCGACCGAATGGAGCGCGCTCGCCGACACCGATCAGGTGACGGTGGTGACCAACGACTATCTCGCCGCCGGCGGCGACGGCTATGCCACCTTCGAGACCGTGAGCGAGGACGGACGCATGGTCGACACCTACATCGACTACGCCCAGGGATTCATCGACTACCTGCAGCAGGATCTGGGCGGAGCGGCCGCCGGCGATCCCATCCTGGCCGCGCCGCCGCAGGTGATGCCCGTCGCCTGCAGCGACTACAGCACCCAGACCTTCATCGACGCGGAAGGCCAGCTGCAGCTGCCGGATCCAGCGTATCCGAGGGTGTGCGAATAATCTTCCATAGGGGTTGACCGATCAGGCGCGGTCGAGGTCGTGCCTGGTCGGTGGATATACGGACGCCTTTCCTGCCCGAGATCCTATTTCGCAGAATCGAACGGATACGTCAAACCTGCTCCAAGACCCAACCTTGTTCAGTAGCGAACAATCGATCTGTTAGTTCGAGATTGTCCAGGAATATCTCATCATGCGACACCAGGATCAACGTGCCTTCGTAGGTACGTAACATGATTTCCAATGCCTGTAATGAAGGCAAGTCAAGGTGGTTGTTCGGCTCGTCGAGTAGCAACAGCTGCGGAGGCGAATCGGAGTAGAGTATGCAAGCGAGAGCTCCTTTTAAATGCTCGCCACCGCTCAACGATCCGCTTGGTGTCGTTATCTTCTGAGCGTCAAGCCCCAGTTGACTCAAGCGCATGCGTAAATTCCCTTCTGTAGCTTGACGATTGGCGAATTGTAAGTGTGCGAGTATCGTTTTATCCGGATCGAGATTTACTAAACCCCGTCCAGTGCGGGATGCGTAATTTTCATGGTACGCTGCACGGCAAGCAACCGGGCGTCCTATTGGTCAGCTCGTTCTTCTCCATCGATCAGGCTTTCAGCTGATGCTCGTACTCGATCTCGCCAAGTGGAACCAGACCCCAGACGATCTCCGCAAAGAGGCGATGCATGCGCCACATCCGCGCACTCGGGAACGGTTTCTGGCCTTGTACGAACTGGCGCGTCAGCGGCGAGGCGCCTCGTCCGTGGCCCGCGCGACGGGGCGCCACCTGCAGACGCTGATCCGCTGGGTGCATCGCTACAATGACGCCGGCCCGCAAGCTCTGGTGTTCGAGCACACCGGAGGTGTCCCCCCTTTTTTGACCCGCAGACAGAGCAAGCACTCGATGAACTGATCCGCGCGGGGGTGGCATCGGCCGCCGCGCCTTCGGTACAACGTGATCCGCAGACCAAACGCCTCGAGCCCAACGCCGACCTTGCCTCACACACCGCTCCACCGCGCTGGACGCTCAAGCGCCTGGTCGCCTGGATCGAGGGGCAGTTTGGACAGCGCCTCAGCCGTGAAACCGTCCGTCGGGCACTCAAACGCCTGGGCTTTTCCTGGAAAAAGGCCAAAGCGCTGCTCAATCGCGCCAACACGGCCGTGCGCGAGGCGTTCGTGGCCAAACTCCAAGCCTTGCTGCGGCGGACCCTCGGCGCAGAACCACCGCTGTTGGTCTATATCGATGAAGCCCATATCCATCAGGACGCCGATCTCGGATATGGTTGGGCGCCCCGCGGCGAGCGCCTTTGGGTTGGTTCTCACTCGCCCGGACTCGCCGCGAAGGTGAGCTTCTATGGCCTCTATTTCTATAACACCGCCCAGGTGGCAATCTGGGACTTCCCCCGCGCCAACACCGAGCACACCCTCAGCGTCTTGCGCCGCCTGCGCGAACAGGAGCCAACGCGCGAACTGATTCTGATCTGGGATGGTGCCTCGTATCACCGTTCCATCGCCGTACGCGACCTCGCTGAGGAGTTGTCCATCACCGTGCTGCCATTGCCGGGCTACAGCCCTGACTTCATGCCTGTCGAAGCCCTGTGGCGCTGGCTGCGCGAGGATGTCACCTATCATCATTGTCATGCCACCGCCGAGGAGTTGATCGCACGCGTCGATAGCTTCGCGCACGCGATCAATACCAACCCGATGGTGGTCGCCGACCGCCTTTGGACGAAAACGGAGCTCGATCCGGAGGAGGAAAAATTACGCATCCCGGGCTAGTCTCGGTTTAGCTTCTGGTCGAGGTATGCGTTCTCGGGGGTTATCTTGTATGTTCCGGTCAAAGGTTTTAGCTGGCCCGAAAGCACACGAAGCAGCGTGGATTTGCCGCAACCGTTCGGGCCGACGACACCAGGGCTTTGAAGGTCACAGATCGTGATCATGAGCGACTTCTCTGATCGATCCCCTCAGGTTCGCGGGGTCTTTCGACGTTTCTCAAGA
>NZ_AONC01000016.1 GCF_000585215.1 Imhoffiella purpurea
ACGGCCACGACGACAACGACCGCCACCCGCTCGACAACCCTATTTGACACCGCTGGCGGCATGAGTGTGGACCGGAGTTATGATCACCGCCAAGTAGAACATCCTCATGGTGCTCGCAAAACACCTCTTCGACATCCTCACTGTCGTCCAATAGTTTGCAGCACATAATTGCTGCCCAAGTCCACTGAAAGCGATAGCGATTAGCAGTGTCATCGCCCGGATCGCCATCCGCAAGCGTATTCTCAGGATTGGGCATTGGAGCATTTGCCATCTTTGGCTACCTCACAAGCGTTCCGAAGTTCAGTTAAGGCATAGACTGAGTTAGTTGCTACTTGCCTTGGGCTGACGCTAACCCAGCCCGAAAGTCGACACGTCGAAAAAGCTGTCTTTCTACCCAGTTTCTCACAGATTGTCTGAGGGGGCGCGAGATAGGGTTACACCAAGATTTATGCGATGGATACTTAATAAGCTACATCACCTGCAGCTCACGAGCCTGGTCGAGGATCGCACCCATGTACTTGAGCGGATCGTTGAGCACGTCTTCGGCTGCCGTGTGGTGGACAGCCACGCCTTTGGTAGCCAGCCGGTCGTAGGAGCGGATGACTTCGAGGTGGAACTTCGGGGAGATCCACATCGCATAGGCGTAGACCAACTCCTTCACGACGAAGGTGCCGCCGCTGCGACCCCGGATGCGGGAAACTCCGGGAATTCCCGGAATATCCAACTCGGCAATCAGATCGACAGCCTGCTCGGACCGTAGCCAGTTGGACGGCTGATGCTTCTTCAGTCCACCGGCAGCCGTGTGCAAGTCGTTCAGGTTGAAGCGACCCTGGGAATCCTGGCGGACGGTGACATCGGCGACGACGAGAGTGTTGGTGGGCAAGCGATCTCCACAGGTGGAATCGTCAGAACGAAGGCGAGGTGGAGGCGTCGAGCCAGCCGGTACGGACCAGACCCTTGTGGATCCGGGCCAAGCCCTTCGGGGTGACGAGAGTCGTGATGGTCTTCTTGCTGCTGGCCTTGCCCTTGCCGTAGCCAACCTTGCGCTTCAGGTAGCCGGCGTTGATCTTGTCCTGGTAGGGCTCGTTGCTCTCGTTGATCCACTTGTACTTACGGAGGATCGCGTAGAGCCGGAGGGGGGCGACATCGAGAGACTTGGCTGCATCGCGGATGTAGCAGTCCTCACTGTCTGCGACGACAGCCTCGGCGAAGTCGACCATCGGTGCCTGCTCGGTGAGCTGGGCTGCCTGCTTCTTGGCGAAGTCGATCATGACCATCTTGTCCCGGTACTCCTTCGCCCATGCTTCGGCGGCGGCTGCCGGATCGGTGAAGTTGGGGAGCTGAGGGGTGTCGGACTGCTTGACCTGCTCCTCAAGGGCGAGCCAGCGGTCGATGATGGCTGCCCGCTGCTGGGCGCTGTAGCCAGACGTGAGGATCAAGGTCTCACGCTTGGGCAGGTGGTAGCAGGTCTGCTCCCGGTTCATCGAGTCACGGTAGATGCCCTCAAAACTGAGGAGATCTATCACCCCTTGTTCCCCCAGCTCTTTCAGATCACGGACCACATTGTCGTGCCGCTTCCCCGTCAGCTCGGCGATCTCGACAGACGACATGGTCTTCTCGTCACTGACGGGAACCGCAGTAGACGGCAGGAGCTGAGGCTGCATGGAGGAGCTGCCGGTCTTGCCAGTGGCAGCGCGGATCGACGGCAGAACTTCCTCGACAACCCATTCCTCGAACTCCACAGCGGACGGGAGGCGGGACTTCAACACCAGCCGGTAGATGTCGTCAGGGGGGATGAGCTTTGTCTGCGGATGCCGGAGAGCCAAGCCAGCACGCTTCATGTCGAACGCTGATTCGGCACGTTTGCAATGAGTGCTGATTGCCCGCTTCAGATCGTTGTATCCAAGGGCGTCAGCAACATCCTTGGCGACGAACCATGGATCGCCATTCTCGTCAGTGACGGTGCGAACCTGGGCTGCGGTGACGGGGAAGGTGAAGGTGCTGAGTGCGTTGCTCATGTCTTACTCCTCACCCAGAACAGCGACGCCATCAAGGGAACTGTCCCGTTCGAGGAGCTCTTCGGGCGCAGAGAAGTAAGCCCGCTCCATGCGAGAGATCTCCTCACCGGTCCAGCCATCGTCGAGCAACGCTCGGACGTGGTCACGATTGATGTGCTGGCCATGGCTCCAGAGGTCGATGGCTTGAGCGAGAGGGATTTCGTAGTTGGTCATGGACCCCTTGATCGGGGGACCAACCTGAGAGGGGACGCTCGGATCTACTGGTGATGAAGAGGTGAGTACCCCAGTGGATGACCCAGAATCGCGGCAAGCCGGAGACCTTGGCCTGACCTTCTTGCTCGATCAGAGGGGCTCTAGCGGCGAGCCTGGCGAGGCTTGAGGGGGATCATGCGGAGGGACGGGAGATGTCCCCTTGAAAACCCACAGATAGATCGAGACTGGTGGTCGAGGAGGGCGCTGGGGATCCGGGGGCAAGCTGCGGGGAAGACAAGGAAGGGCGGAGGTCGTGCTCTTGAAAACCTACAGATATGAGCTGACAGACGACCAACGGATTCGGGCACCTTCGAGCCACCAGGCCAGCGAGATCCGGGTATAACCAGGGGAACGTGTCTCGATCCTCCTTGCAGATCCCAGCGCCACCTCCGAACTACGCCATGGTCTACCCGATCAGGGGACCATGAGCCGACCCTCGCCCCCTTCTGACCCTTGGAGCCAACCGCCGCAGCAGTCAGTGGGCGAACCTCGGGGCATCAAGACCGTCGCAACGGTGCCATGCCGAGCCTGGACCCTATGGTCAGGACGACACACAGCCCTGGGGTTGCCTGCAGTGCTCTGGGGACAGATCGGGGTGGAGTGAGGTGGATCTGAGGTGGTTCGGTGACCATGATCATTTCCCTGTCCATCCAAGCAAGGTGGCTGCCCTGGTCGTGGTGTCGATCCGCCTCAGCGGCCACCGAAGTGGTGACGACATATCAGCCAGGGACCAGCCAGGATTGGAGGGGTAAGGATGATGGTGATGATCCTCGGCCTTTGGCCTTCCTTGGCCATGCGAATATTCCCCGATTCAAAGGCCGCTTCTTCCTTCAATCCGGGAACATTCAGTCTCGTCATGCGGCTTGCCTGACCAAGACCCAGCCTTTGCCGCTGAGACCGACACCCTTCCGGGTCGTCTTGCGCCATCTCCGAGGCTCACCTCGAATCTTCATAATCTGAAGAAACAGGGGTATCTGTTTATGAATATTCGGCTTGCTGCACTCAGGCTACTTGCTGGGTCAGCACCTGGACCTCACAGCCTTCCTTGGCCATGCGAATATTGACGGATTCAAAGGCGCATTCTCTCTTCAATCGGTCAACATTCTCGGCCCACTAGGCAGCTTCACGGATCAAGACCCAGCCCTTGCCCGAGAGGCCGGCAGCCTTCCTGGTTGCCTTTCGCCATCTCCGAGCCTCGACGGTCATCTTGACCGCAGGCGCATTCAAGGATCGGGTGATGCTGTCAGACTTGATCCCCGTCACCTCAGCCACCTCCTTCGCCTCGATCAGGGTCTTCTCGGTATCCGCCAACAGTAACGCCAGCTTCTGAGGACCGGACATCTTCATACCTTCAGCCGCTTTCCCGGTCTCGATCTCCTGGCCATGCTCGTCCAATCTGCGAACCTTCTCGGCCCCAGGAAACAGGCGCTGAAGATTGGCGCTGATGAGCTGATAGTCGACATCGACCAGATAGAGCCTCCCGGCCTGAGCCTTGGCCTGGCTGTCGATGTTGCGGATGCAGATCCGAGCGGCGTCCTGCTTGTTGCAGATCAGCAGATGGGAGTTCTGGGCATCGTTGTACATCGGGTCCGAGGTCTTCCCCGAGCTGAGTTTGTCGAGATCAGCAGGGCTGAAGGCTTGACCGGTCACGCTGCCGATCTTGGCGACCGTGATCCCCTTCGGCATGTAGTGATCGCCGAGCCTGAAGTAGGCCGTGCAGTTCTTCCACTTGTTGGAGCCTCGGCCTCGACCGAAGTTGGCGAAGTGGACGGTCCTCCCGGCCCAATTGACCGTGGATCGGTTGTCGTCCCGTTCCTGGCTGTCCGGGCTCGGATCCTCCAGATACAGCTTCTGGAACTTCATGGCCAAGAGATCCTTCTTGCCATAGACCAAGACCTCTTCCCCTGGCGCGGTCTGAGCGATCACAAACTCCTTCAGCCAGCTCAGGTAGTCCCTGGTCTTGTAGGCATTGCCGATGATCCCCTTGGGTCGCATCTGCCCGACGAACTTGGATGGAGGGGTGACATGGTTGACCTGGACGGCTGAGTAGTCCGGCTTCATCCCAGTGACGAAGGACACGTTGCCCCCGATCACGTACATCTGGTTGAGGTCTGCGGTGCCGTCGAGGATGACCGTATTGGGCTGCGCTGGAACCGCTCGCTGGTAGGCATGGAAGGCCGAGTCCGTGGTCCTGGAGTAGAAGAAGCGACCAGTGATCGCCGCCTTGAGGAACTCGACGGTTCCCCAGTGCCGGTCTCCCAGTTCCCGCATCCGAGCTGGAGGGAGGTGGTTCAGGCGCTGCAGAAGATCCTCCCAGGTCAGGTCCAAGATCGTCTCCTTCTCCTCGGGGCTGAACCGGAAGCCGCCCTCTAAGACCTTGCGCTTCTCCTTGTCCTTGATCTCCTCCATCTTCCGGGCGACCGAGCGCAGATGAGGGACAGCGGGATGGGTGTCGACGAAGCCGAAGGATCGAGCCTCAGCCCCGGTGATGATGCCCGACAGCACATCCGCCAGCGCACTGACGTGGTTCGGCTGTCGCGCCCAGATCAGATCGAGCTTGGGATCTTCGTCCACGACGACCAGGCTCCTCGGAACCTTGTTGCCGCCGGGCTGCGTCCAGTGCAGGACGCCCTTGTCCCGCTTGCCCTCGATGTCGCTCTTCCAGCGGGTGTGGGTGCAGACGACCAGCCGGGCCTTGGCGAAATCCGCCTCGGTGAAGGTCTCGGTGACCTTGATCCCTTTCTCTTCCCTGGCGTCCTCCAAGGTATCGGGATCCACTCCGGGCTTATGCAGGCTGGTGTAGATCGCCAGTTCGCCTTGTTCGATCACCTGTCGAAGGCTGGTGTAGATCTCGTGCGCCTCTTCGATGGTCTCCGTGATGAAGGCTCCCGAGAACGCAGGGTTCACCCCCATCGCATGGATCAGAAGCGCCATGGTGCTGACCGTCTTGCCGCCTCCGGTCGGACTGACGACAGCCTGGAAGGCGGGGCTATCGGTTGGAGCCGTCGCCAACTGAGCCGCCCGAGCGAGGGCATAGGAGGTCTGGCTTTCGAGTTCGGTGGAACCACGTCCGATCAACTCTTGGAAGAGGTCCGATTGGCTGGACATGAAGGAGGACAGGATCGGGGTGATGTCGATGGATTGGGGCATTGTGCTTATCTCGCTTGGTTGAGCCTCCTCGAAGTCCCATCCACGCTGACGCTCCCAACGGCCAGCACAAAGGCCAGCGTCAGGCGGCAACGAAGAGGCTCAACGAAGGGAGGTTGGGATTGGGTTCTGGCCGGAGTGCTTCCAGCATTCAGAGGTCGCGGATGGGATCCGCTCAGGCAGCCCGTGGGATCGGGCCTAGAAGTGCCTTGGGCTGGGTTCAGGTCTCAGACATAAAGTCTGACGCGGGTCTAGATTATTGATTGAAAAGGTCTTGCAGGCGTTTCGCGTCAGACTTTTCATAGACTTCAAGTCTGATGCGCGGGTGGCTCAGTGCTTCTGCTCCTGATTCTGAGCAGCCAGACTCGCCAGCTTCAGATCCAGGGCAGCCATGCGGCGGTTGAAGGCATCAAGTTTGCTTTCGATCCTGCCGAGCATGAGCAGGACTTGGTCTGCCCAAGGACAGGACTCGGGCGGTCCAGGCTGGTGCTCTTGGTCCCGCAGCGTAAGCGAGTGTTCCAGACCGTTGATTGGATATTGGCTTGGGTTATTCATGGTGCATGGTCCTATTGGTTCATCACCCTCAGTCGTCACCCTCCAAGGCCCGACCAGAGGAGCACCACAAAGATGACCCTGGAGGACTGAAGGCGATGACCGATAGGCTGGTCTTACGCAGCTCTCTTGGAGCGAGAGCAGGTGTGATCCCTTGTGACGCAAGGGTGTTGGCGTGAGAAAGATGAGATGAGAGGGACAGAAGTTGTCCCCCTCACCATTCACTGTGTCAGATGCGCTCTAGGCTAATGGAGACTTATCGTCGGACCATCTCCAATGCCTTCATCTTCAGCATGCCATTCTGCAGCCAGCAAGGTGAAGATACCGAAGAGTTGAGAGAATAGCTCCTTACGCCCTTGAGCTTCACAGCGCTCTAAGTAGTCATGGGCACGTCCATAGGCGAGAGCGACAACCCCACCGGTGTATAGCACACCAGAGTAGATGTCTTCCTCGGTTGGGCCAACATCAGGATCATCAACCATCTCCTCAACGAAGTGGGGCGCATGTTCAATCACCTTGTGGATGTTGGTTCGAAGCCATTGTAGATGCCCGACAGCCTCTTCATAGGGCATGCCATATTCCATCGCAGCAACTGCAAGACGACTGAGGATTGCTCCTGGGGCTCTGAGGTTCGTGCTGCTCATTATGCTACCTCCTTCAGTGCGACCGTGGCCTTCTTCTTGGTTGTTGCTTGATGGAAGCGTTCAACCTGCTCGGCTGTAGTGATGTAGTCTCCAATCGAGACATCTCCACCGAAACGGCCTGAAGCCTTGACGTACAGCGTGTCGGTGTTGGTGATCCCTGCATCCAATAGCGTGATCATCATCTCCAAGCACCGCCCATACCGCTCAAGGTCTTTCATGTTCAGGACATCACGGATTGGACGATTGAACGTAGCCTTCCACACACCAGCGGAATGACCGGAGACAGCACGGGCAACGAGACTGAAGATCGTCTCATCCCAGCGAGCGCCAGCAGCGCCAAAGGTCTTGCGGGTCCAGTGCTTCAGGGTCTTATCCAGCTCGACCAGATCAGAGACTCGGTATTGGTGATATGAGCCCAGGATGTAGACCGCCTTCTCCATGTCGCGGAAGTAGGCCCGGATCTCTTGACCTTCAGGCGTTCTTGCCTGCTGTCCTAGCTCCATGACCACATCACGGCTCAGGAGATAGTTGACCTTTGGGCGTCCTCGCTTCCCAGTCGGCTGTTCTATTTTCGGCACTATTTGTCCCGAAAACATTGGCTCATCAATAAGAGGAGCGATGGTGTTCTTTAGCCACTTGCGGACTTCTTTCCACGGCTTGCCAATCCATCGGTGAACATCACGAGCGTCGTACTTTGGCTCGGTGTTGTCCAGCTCGAAGGGAAAGTATTGGCGCATTTTGATCATCCGCTTGGCCGACTCTTCGCTGAACCCTGCGGTCATGTATTGATTTTCCGTAGCTGTGTCGTGCGTTCCCTTAAGGCTTCTGCCATCGCTGGGACCAGTGCGGCGCTTGTGGGTCTTCTTGAGTTCGTGAGTATTGAGGTTGTCGTTGATTGACATTGGATGTGCTTCCTATTTAGTAGCTGCCCCATCGCGCTCGACAGTCACGCACACGTATCCAGCACCCGACATCCAAGGGACGTGGGCGTGAAACGCGACGAGACAGCGACTGAATGGGACTGGAGTTGAGCGGCGCTAGACGCCTGGAGATAGAAGGGGCTGTCGGCCCCTATGGGTGTTGAATGATCGGAGTGACTTTTGCGCAAACTTGTGCAGAAGGCTGGCACGGCTTCGCTAGAAGCGAGAGCAGTTCAGAGTGATCATCCCCTCATGGGAGAGTGCGAAGAGTCGCTAGATCAGAGGGTGGGGAGGATATTGACGGTGATCCCCGTCATTTCTGGACGGACTCGTCCAAAAGAGACGCCCCCAGGTTTCCCTAGGGGCATCAAGTGAGGAGCACTACCTGGCGTTGGTGCTGATGGCATTGAACACCAACCTCGGTGGCTCTTGAGTCAATCAGTTAGAGCAACCTGGGTTGATGACCATAGTTAGAGACCCTTAGCCATCTCCCTCGCCTCGGCCCAGGTCTCTGGGATCTCAAGGCCAGCCTGCTTGATGGCATCAACAGTCCTGATGATCTTCCTGATGGTCGCTGGCTGTGCGCCGGTAGCCCGATGTAGGTCCATCTGAGACGCTGGCTTGCAGTGCAGGTGCTTGAGGTAGACCAACTCGGTCTTGAGCGTGGTGAGTGAAGGCAAAGTTCATGTCCTCCATGGTTGGCAGGGTGTTGTTGTTGTGTCGCCCACCACCAGAGCGCCTAGGGAGTTGGCTCCTCTGGTCTATAAGGTGGCGGTAATCCCAACCCCCAGTGTTTATGCGGGCTGGCGGGGAGGTGGACCTTGAGGGGCGTCTGGTCAGTCAGCGACTCTCTGGTCTATAAGAGGGGGAGAATCCCAACCGCCAGTATTCATGCGGCTTGGCGAGGTGGTGGCATCCTCAACAGGCTAGGCAATCCACATCAGCCCGGCTCTCTGGTCTTATAACTGGCAGAAATTCCAACCCCCAGTGTTTATGCGGGCTGGCGGGGAGGTCAGACGGGAAGGCCGCCAGTCGATTTGGGGCAACCGGCGGATAGGCAATCGCCTCCTTTCTCATAGAGTCTGGGTTAATGCCGATCCCTCTCAGGCTCCTCAGGAGTGCCGCTGAGAGCATGAGACCGCTTCTGCGTCCCATCCGAAGGGTCTTGCCTAGAGCCACCGAGAGGGCTCTTGAGGCCATCTCAGAGGCTGCTGAGGATCTCGTCTTACTCGAAGATCGCAGCGTTCATCCTCTCCACCACACTCGCAGTGTGGGCCTCGCTCAGATGGGCGTACCGCTTGACCATTGCCAAGGTCTTGTGTCCCAGCACCTCGGCGATCTCGGCCAGGCTGGCACCGTTCATGGCCAGGTAAGAGGCTGCTGAGTGCCGGAGATCGTGCCAACGGAAGTCCTCGATCCCCGCTCGCTTCAGAGCGGTCTCGAAGGGAGTCCTGAGGTCCACCGGCTCGCTCTTGTTCTTACGACCGGGAAAGACCAGACCAGTCAAGGGACGACCCTCGTCCCCTCCCCGTCGCTCCTCAGCTCTCTTCTTGAGCAACTCCAAACCAGGACCACTCAGCGGCAGCACTCGGCGGTCTCCATTCTTGGTCTCATGAAGGACAGCCACCTTGCGCTCCAGATCGACATCCTTCCAGTCCAGCCCCAGGATCTCCTGCTGGCGGGCTCCAGTGCTCAGAGCCAGGACAACAGCCGGGTAGAGGTCTCTGCTTCTGGATTCTCGGCAGGCAGTCAAGAGACGCTGACGCTCGTCATCAGATAGGAACCTGACTCGTCCCCTTGGCTCCTTGGGCTTGCTGACCTTCAACAGAGGGTTCTCCTCGACCCAGCCCCATTCCTTCATTGCGACCGAGAAGGCATGACTCAGAGCAGTCAGATAGCGTCCCACGGTAGCCGGACTCGTCTTGCCCCCCCGATAGGTCTCGATCTGAGCCAACTTGTCCCGGTACTCGGCTATCAAGGCCGGAGTTACATCAGCCAGCAGGTGATCGCCGATCTGATTCTTCCACCAGCCCAGTTGCTGTTTCTGATGGCTACGGCTGCTCTCGCTCTTATGCGGCAGGACATCTCGGACGTATCGCTCTACCAAATCACCTAGGGTGTGCTTCTTGGCCTCGGTGGACTTGAAGTGCCTTCCCTCCTTGATGGCAGCCTCTGTGCTCTTGGCCCAATCCTTGGCCTTGCTCAGCCGGTCGAAGGTAGCTGTCTGGCTGGGGTAGCCCCTCAGTCGAACCTTGACCCGGTAGGTGGTGCTGCCCTTGTTGTCGGTACGCTTCTCGATGGTTGCCATGCCCCTCAGCTCCTGCGGCTCATCCAGTGGCTTACAGGCTACTCGGGAGGCGCGAGAAAGACAACGTGTGATATAAAGTCACACGTCTTTTACGCGCAAGATATTGATATTAATAGTCTTTATAAAGCAAACATAGCGCCAAGGGACACTTGAGGGACACCAATCGCGCAAAATAGGCCGAGACGGGCTAGTAACCCATCTCTTCAGTAGGGCAATCAAGGAAGGTCTCGGGACAGCCATGGGACACTCACGGGACACTTGGAACGTCCAGTGTGCCCGCTAAGCTGCGCGGCAGGATGGCTGGCAGGGCTGACGGCAGTCGGAGGACAAGACAGACGGCAAGCCTTCCGGCAGAGATAAGGCAGGAGAGCGGCAGAGAAACGGCAGGATGGGGCAGGTGAAGCCTAGGCTGGGCGGGAGATCGACGGGAAAAGTGTCCCATGAGTGTCCCACAGAGCTTTCGAGCAAAGAAAAAGGGCCTAGCCTTTTGAGCTAAGCCCTTGATCTATTTGGCTCCCTGGGACGGGCTCGAACCGCCGACCTAGTGATTAACAGTCACCCGCTCTACCGACTGAGCTACCAGGGAATGTCGTGAGCGCGTAATAGTAATTTCGCGTGCTTTCTCTGTCAACACCTCGGCGGCCGAACAGGAAGCCCTGGCGGGGATCCAGGTGGACATGCCGCCCTGCTGCAGACCTTGCGGGAACGCCGACCGGGAATCGGCGCTCCCGCTGCGTTGCGGACTAGGCGACCGCCTTGGCGATCCGATCGAGCGCCTGCTCCAGGTTCTCGCGGCTGGTGGCGATGGAGATGCGTACGTGACCGGCGAGACCGAAGGCGGAGCCGGGGACGAGGGCGACGCCGGCCTTCTCGATCAGGTACTCGGCCAGTTCCAGGTCGTTCTTGATGCCGTCCAGCTTGTCGATCAGCCCTTGTACCTTGGGGAAAACGTAGAAGGTACCGTCGGTCGGGATGCAGTCGATGCCCGGGATCTGGTTGAGCCGTTCGACCACCAGGTCGTGACGCTCCTTGAAGGACTTGAGCATGATGGCGATGCAGTCCTGCGGACCCTCCAGGGCCGCCTGGGCCGCGACCTGCGAGATGGAGGTCGGGTTGGAGGTACTCTGGGACTGGACCTTCTTCATCGCCTTGATGATCTCGGCCGGGCCGCCGGCATAGCCGATGCGCCAGCCGGTCATGGAGTAGGCCTTGGAGACGCCGTTCAGCACCAGGGTGCGGGGCGCCAGGTCCGGACAGGCGTTGAGGATGTTGACGAAGGGCTCGTCGCTCCAGCGGATGTGCTCGTACATATCGTCGGTGGCGATGACGACGCGCGGATGCTCGCGCAGCACCTCGCCCAGCGCCTCCAGCTCGGCGCGGCTGTAGGCCATGCCGGTGGGGTTGGAGGGGCTGTTGATGACGACCAGGCGGGTCTTGTCGTTGATCGCGCCCTTGAGCTGGGCGGGGGTGATCTTGAACGCCTGGTCGGCGCCGGCATGGATGAGCACCGGCAGACCGCCGGCGAGCAGGGCCATGTCCGGATAGGAGACCCAGAAAGGGGCGGGGATCACCACCTCGTCGCCCGGATCGAGCAGTGCCTGGGCGAGGTTGAAGAAACTCTGCTTGCCGCCGCAGGAGACCAGGATCTGGTCCTGACCGAAGTCGAGACCGTTCTCGCGCCTGAACTTGTCGATGATCGCCCGCTTGAGCTCGGTGGTACCATCGACGGCCGTGTATTTGGTGAAGCCGTTCTGGATGGCCTCGATGGCGGCGGCCTTGATGTGATCCGGGGTGTCGAAATCGGGTTCACCGGCCCCGAGCCCGATCACGTCCTTGCCCTCGGCGCGCAGCTCCTTGGCGCGTGCGGTGATGGCGAGCGTGGCGGACGGCTTGACGGCCTGGACGCGGGCGGCGAGTTTGATGGTCATCGGCGGTGTTCTCTGGGTTCCTGCTGTGGCTGAATACGGGTGATGCAACACCCAATAATAGCGAAACGCCCGGATCCCGGCACGCGCATCGCGCGCCACGCAACATAGATCCCGAATGCAGTCGGCACGCCCGCCCCCACGAGGTTCATTCGATGTCCAGCAGACCCTTCCAGCTCGTCTCCACATTCGCCCCGGCCGGCGATCAGCCGGAGGCGATCCGTCAACTCGTCTCAGGCATGGAGAACGGCGAGGCGGGCATGACCCTGCTCGGCGTGACCGGCTCGGGCAAGACCTTCACCATCGCCAACGTCATCGAGCGTCTGCAGCGCCCGGCGCTCATCCTTGCACCAAACAAAACCCTGGCGGCCCAGCTCTACGGTGAGATGCGCGACTTCTTTCCACACAATGCCGTGGAATATTTCGTCTCCTACTACGACTACTACCAGCCCGAGGCCTATGTGCCCTCGACCGATACCTATATCGAGAAGGACGCCTCGATCAACGAGCACATCGAGCAGATGCGGCTCTCGGCGACCAAGGCGCTGCTGGAGCGCAAGGACGTCATCATCGTCGCCACCGTCTCCTCCATCTACGGGCTCGGCGATCCGGACGCCTATCTGAAGATGGTGCTGTTGCTCAAGAAGGGCGACCTCATCGACCAGCGCGCCATCCTGCGCCGTCTGGCGGATCTGCAGTACAAGCGCAACGAGGTCGAGCTGCATCGCGGCACCTATCGGGTGCGGGGCGACGTCATCGACATCTATCCGGCCGAGTCGGAGGAGGAAGCGGTGCGGGTCGAGCTGTTCGACGAGGAGATCGAGGCGCTCTCGCTCTTCGACCCGCTGACCGGCGAGGTCCTGCGCAAGGTGCCGCGCTATACGGTCTTCCCCAAGACCCACTATGCGACCCCTCGCGAGACCATCCTCAAGGCCGTGGACCAGATCCGGGTCGAGCTCAAGGAGCGGCTCGCCTGGATGCGCGAGAACGACAAGCTGGTCGAGGCTCAGCGTCTGGAGCAACGCACGATCTTCGACATGGAGATGATGATGGAGGTCGGCTACTGCTCGGGCATCGAGAACTACAGCCGCTATCTCTCCGGGCGCGGTCCGGGCGAGCCGCCGCCGACCCTCTACGACTATCTGCCCCCGGACGCCATGGTCGTGATCGACGAGAGCCACGTCACCGTACCCCAGCTCGGCGGCATGTATCGGGGCGACCGCTCGCGCAAGGAGAATCTGGTCCAGTACGGCTTCCGCCTGCCCTCGGCGCTCGACAACCGTCCGCTCAAGTTCGAGGAGTTCCGCGAGCGCCAGCCCCAGACCATCTATGTCTCGGCCACGCCGCGCCCGTTCGAGATCGACAACTCGGGCGCGGTGGTCGAGCAGGTGGTGCGCCCGACCGGTCTGGTCGACCCGGAGGTCGAGGTGCGGCCGGCGCTGACCCAGGTCGACGACCTCCTGTCCGAAATCCATCTGCGGGTCGCCGTCGAGGAGCGGGTGCTGGTCACGACCCTGACCAAACGCATGGCCGAGGACCTGACCGACTACCTCAGCGACCACGATGTTCGGGTGCGCTATCTGCACTCGGACATCGACACCGTGGAGCGGGTCGAGATCATCCGCGATCTGCGTCTGGGCGAGTTCGACGTCCTGGTCGGCATCAACCTGCTGCGCGAGGGGCTGGACATGCCCGAGGTCTCGCTGATCGCCATCCTCGACGCCGACAAGGAGGGCTTCCTGCGCTCGACCGACTCGCTGATCCAGACCATCGGCCGTGCCGCGCGCAACGCCAACGGCAAGGCGATCCTCTATGCCGACCGCATCACCGGCTCCATGGAGCGGGCGATCGACGAGACCGAGCGCCGCCGCGCCAGACAGATCGCCTCCAACGAGGCCCAGGGCATCACGCCACAGACCATCCGCAAGGCGATCGCGGACATCCTCGACGGCGCCACGCCGGGTGCACCCATGAAGCCGCGTCAGTACGCCAAGGTGGCCGAGCAGATCGCCGAATACGCCAGCCTCACACCCCAGCAGATGGCCAAGCGGCTCAAGACGCTGGAGAAGGAGATGTACCAGCACGCCAAGAACCTGGAGTTCGAGCAAGCCGCCGCCATCCGCGACCAGATCCGCGAACTTCAGCAGAAGGGCATCGCGGCCTGAGGGGAGCCGATCCATGCCGACGTCCGATCGACGGCCGATCCGGCGGCTGCTCCTGGCCGGACTCCTCCTCTGCGCCGCAATCGCACTCGCCGAGGGCGAGACATTCCTGCCCGAGACGCCCGTGCTCGGCTATCGGGTCCTGGCCAGCTACCCGCACGATCCGAGCGCCTTCACCCAGGGCCTGATCTACGCGGACGGCCAGCTCTACGAGGGCACCGGAAACTACGGACGCTCGGTCCTGCGCCGGGTCGACCTGGAGACGGGGCGGGTCGAGCAGGAGACCCGGCTGGAGTCCAGGCTCTTCGGCGAGGGGATCACGCACTGGGGCGATCGGCTGATCCAGCTGACCTGGCGCGAGCATCTGGCGATCCTCTACGACCGCGACAGCCTTGAGCGGATGGAGACCTTCCGCTATGCCGGGGAGGGCTGGGGCCTCACCCATGACGGCCGTCACTGGATCATGAGCGACGGGACCCAGGTGCTGCGCTTCATCGACCCTGAATCGCATCAGGTCGTGCGCCGCCTGGGCGTGACGGACCAGGGCCGCCCGGTGCGCGACCTGAACGAGCTGGAATATATCGATGGGGAGGTCTGGGCCAACATCTGGAAGCGCGATCTCATCGCCCGGATCGATCCCGAAACGGGGGAGGTGGCGTCCTATCTGGATCTCTCCGGACTCGCGCCCGAGGGCCTGAGCCGGGATGCCGTGCTCAACGGCATCGCCTACGACGCCAGGGGCGAGCGGCTGTTCGTGACCGGCAAATATTGGCCCAGACTCTTCTGGATCCAGGTGGTTCCCAGGTGAGCTAGGACGCGGAGCCAGTGACCTGGGACTCCACCACCTCGCACAGCAGGTGTCCCAGCATCAGATGGATCTCCTGGATCCGCGGCGTCTCGCGCGAGGGCACCGCCAGCAGGATCTCGGCACTGGCGGGCAGCTCGGCGTGTACGGCCCCGGTGAGCAGCACGGTCAGCAGTCCGCGCTCGGCGGCCGTGTCCAGCGCCCGCACCACGTTCGGCGAGCGGCCGCTGGTCGAGAGGGCCCAGAGCACGTCGCCCGGCCGGGCCAGGGCGGCGATCTGGCGCGCGAACACCTCGTCGAACGAGAAATCGTTGGCCACCGCCGAGGTGGCGCTGGTATCGAATCCGAGCGCGATGGCCGGTAGGGGTCTGCGGGTCTTGTCCAGGAACGGACCGATCAGCTCGCCGCTGAGATGGGTCGCCTCGCCGGCGCTGCCGCCATTGCCGCAGATGAAGAGCGTCCCACCGCGCGCGATGGCCTCGGCGGTGCGGGTCGCCGCCGCCAGGGTCGCCTCCAGCAGGACGCGGTCCGAACGGACGGCCTCCACCAGCGCCAGGGTCGAGTCGAGTCGTGTGAGGAGGAGACGGGCGAGTGCGGAGTCTTGAGTCATGAAGAAAAGGCTGTCGGATGATGATGGACGCCGAATCGCCGATCCCGGTGGCCCGGCTCGCCAATCGGATACTCTCCATCGGGGCAGAGCGAAGACAGGTCCGGCGCGAATGGAGAGAGAGATGCGGGCGGGCAGTCTAGCAGAAAAGCCCGGCGCCCCGATGAGCGGTCGTGCTCGACACGGCAGCCCCCAACGACCGGCCGGTAAGGGCGGACGCGCCCTGACCGAATCCAGGACGGCCGCGGTCACTCGGGATCCGGCTCCCGTCCCTCGCCGAAGGTCTCCGCCAGCCGGTCCATGTACTGCCGCTGAACCACGGCGCCCAATCCGTGCCCGCGTCCCTCGGACAGCCGGGTCTCGAGCAGGCGCAGACGCTTGAGATGTCGGCCGCGCTCGCCCGGATCCTCGGCGCGGGCGAGCAGTGCCTCCACATCCTTGAGCTCGCGCAGCGCCTCCAGCTCCGGAGGCAGATAGCCGGCCCCCTTCAGCAGCCGATAACCGGCCCGCAGATGTTCGGGCACCATCGACAGATCCTCGTGCGGGATCGGCTTGCCCTCGCCGGGCAGATTGGACAGCTCGCCGCGATCGATGGCGCGCTGGATGTGCTGTTCGGCGAGCTTGTCGATCAGATCCACAATGGCCTCCTGGGTTCGGTTTCAGTCCGGGCTCGCCGCATCGAGCGATTCGCGTAGCAGGACCGCCAGGTGACGCGGACGATCGTCGCCATGGGCGCGCATCTGCTGACGGCAGGAGAAGCCGTTGGCCACCACGCGGGCATCGGGCCTGTCGCGCAGCGTCGGCAATAGACCCTGCTCGGCCATCTCCGAGGCCATGCCGGCATGCTCGGCCTCCAGACCGAAGGTGCCGGCCATGCCGCAGCAGCCGGCGTCGATGGGCGTGAACTCTTGACCCGGAATCGCCTTCATGACCCGTCGCATCGACTTCATGGCGCCGACCGCCTTCTGGTGACAGTGACCGTGCACCAGGGTCTCGCCCTCGGGCAGGGCGGCGAGCGGCAGATCCAGATGCTTGGCGGTGATCTCGCGCGCCAGGAACTCCTCGAACAGCAGAACCTGCTTGCCGAGCTGCTCCACCGTCTCGCCCAGTCCCAGGGCCTGGGCATCGTCGCGCAGCCCCAGCACGCAGGAGGCCTCCAGCCCGACCAGGATGCGGCCCGCCTCCAGGTGCGGCCGCACCGCCTCGGCCAGCCGCCGGACCTCGTCCCGCGCCTCCTCGATCATGCCCTGGGCCAGATAGGTCCGGCCGCAGCAGAGCGGACGCGAGGGATCCGGACTGGACTCGGCCGGCTCGGCGATCCGCACCGAATAGCCGCCGGCCTTCAGCACGGCCAGAGCGGAGTCGGCGATCTCGGGCTCGAAATAACGGGTGAAGGTGTCGACCAGCAGCACCACCTCGGGCCGGCCCTCGACACCCGACGCCACCGGGTCGGTGGGCGTCGCGAAGGGCTTCGCCACCGGCTCCGGCAGCGGGCAGTCGGCACTCAGCCCCAGCCAGCGTTCGCTCAGACGGGCGAGCCAGGACCAGCGGTTGCGCCAGCGGATCGGGATCCGCAGCCAGGGGGCGCGATGCAGCCAGCGCGGCGCGTGGGCGAACAACCGGCTGCGCAGACTCAGCCCTCGGCGCGCCGCGCGCTGGGCCATGTATTCGACCTTGATCAGGGCCATGTCGACGTTGGCCTCGCACTCGCGCTTGCAGCCCTTGCAGGCCACGCAGAGGTCCATGGCCTCGGCCAGCGTGGGATCCTCGAGCGCGCGTTCGACCAGATCGCTGGAGAGCGCCGTCTTCAGCAGCCTGACCCGCCCACCGGTGGAGAGATGCGGATTGTCGCTGACCTTGAAGCTCGGACACATGAGCTGCTTGCCATGGGTCTGACACTGGCCGCTGTTGATGCAGACCGCCACGGCCTTGGCGAAGTCGCCGCCGTGCTTGGGGATGTCGGCATAGGCATCGCCCATTCCGGCGTCCTTGTAGGCCGACCAGTCGAGGTGGGTCTTCATCTCCGGTCTCCGATCATGGGCATGGCTCCTATAGGGCCTCTCGATATGCGAGCGGAACATCCTACACCCTCGAACGGCGGATTGGCGTCGGCGAGAGCCATTCGCTCTTGCATACCTTTTTCGAATGAGCGCCATACACCAATCGAATACGCTCGCGGCCGACCATTCATTTAGACGGCCCATGAGAAGGCAAGGACCGCGCTCTCATAGAGACGATACGATCAACTCATGACAGAGGATAGGGATTAGAATATCGCCGCCAGCTCGCCAGACCTCGCCCGCTTTCTGAAACCGCATCATCTCGCCAGGATGTCGACGAGGCTCCGTGTCCGGAGCTGAAGCCGTCGGTTTCGTCTTCGCCATCAGGCACCGACCGATCCGGCGGCGATATGGTGGAACCTATTCCCTCTAGCAGGCTCACAGATGAACCTATTACGTCGTATCAGCATCAATCACAGGCTCTGGCTCATTTCCGGTCTCGTCACGCTCGTATTCTTGATTGGATTCGCCCTCGCCCTTCTCGAAATACGCTCCGTCCTGATGGAGCAGAAGATCCAGCAGGTCACACGGCTGGTGGAAACGGCCATCAGCATCGCGGTCGACTATCGTCAGCGCGCATCCAGCGGGGAGCTCTCCGAAGCGGACGCCAAGGCCGCAGCACTGCGCACCCTCTCAGGTCTGCGTTTCGAGGGGAACAATTACTTCTGGGTCAACGACCTGGACGGCGACTGCGTCATGCAGCCCTTCAAGCCCGAACTCACCGGCAAGAGCCTGTTGTCGATCAAGGACTCCAACGGCAAGCTCTATCACAAGGAGATGTGGCAGAAGGCGCGCGACGAGGGCAAGGGCATGGTGACCTACGCCTGGCCCAGGGGCGGCGAGACCAAGCCCGAACCCAAGATCGCCTACATCGAGACCTTCGGCGACTGGCAATGGGTGATCGGCGCGGGAATCTATGTCGACGACGTCGACGCAGCCTTCGAGAAGAACGTCATGATCGTGGCCGGAGTCGGCGTACCTCTCCTGCTGGGCCTGATCCTGGTCACCACCCTGACCTCGCGCTCCGTGGTCAGACCCATCCATGACGCGGCGCTCACCATGGTGGACATCGCCCAAGGCGATGGGGACCTCACACGGCGGCTGGACACCGGCGGACGGGACGAGATCACCGAGATGGCATCCGGCTTCAACCAGTTCGCCGGCAAGACCGAACGCATGGTGATCGCCGTCGGACAGGCGACCACCGAGATCGCCTCGGCGGCCGAGGAGCTCTCGGCGGTAACCGAGTCCAACCGCGTCAGCATGGACCGTCAGCACAACGAGACCCAGCAGGTCGCCGCGGCCGTGACCGAGATGTCCGCGACCATCAAGGAGATCGCCAAGAATGCGGAGGATGCCGCTGCGGCCGCCCAGGATGCCGACGGTTATTCGCACTCCAGCGGCGAGACGGTCGACCGGGTGATGCGGGCCAATCAGCGTCTCGCGTCGGAGGTCGAACAGATCGCCGAGCGGATCCGGCGCTTCAACGACGAGAGCGTCGCCATCGGCAGCGTGGTGGACGTGATTCGCGGCATCGCCGAGCAGACCAATCTGCTCGCCCTGAACGCCGCCATCGAGGCGGCCCGCGCCGGAGAGATGGGACGCGGCTTCGCCGTGGTCGCGGCCGAGGTCCGCAGCCTGGCCAACCGGACCCAGGTGTCGACCAGCGAAATCCAGACGATGATCGAGCGGCTGCGCACGGGGGCCCAGGAGGCCGTCACCGCGATCGGGCAGGGAGAGGATCTGACCCGGGAGACGCTGGCACAGGCGACTCAGGCTCAGCAGTCGCTGGAGCAGATCGTGCGGTCCATCGGCACCATTCGAGATATGAACACCCAGATCGCGAGCGCCGCCGAAGAGCAGGCGACCGCCGCGTCCGAGATCGACCGCAGCGTGGTCAACATCTCGGACCTCTCCACCGAGTCGGCGAGGAACACGGAGCATACGGCCACGTCCAGCCTCGAGCTCTCGAGACTGGGTTCCGAGCTGCATACCCTGGTCAGCCAATTCAAGGTCGGCACCGCGACCTGAGCCGGACCCGCGGGGAGCGCCGGACGTCCGGCGCTCCCCGAGCAACCCCGGCCAGGAAAGCGCCGGCGGCCTCCTAGAGCGCGGCGACGGCCTTGTCCAGCGTCTTGCCGATCTTCACGACCATCTTGAAACCGCTGATATCCAAGACCTCGAGGATGTGCGAATTGGCATTGCAGACGCCGACCCCTCCGCCTCGCTTGTCGACGCTCTTGGCCGCCTTGAGCAGGACGCGGAGTCCGGCACTGGAGACATAGTTGGTCCGCTGGAAATCGAACACGATCTTGGTCGTCCCGGTATCGATGTGCGCCATGACATCCTTTTCGACTCCAGGGGCGCTGATGGTATCGAGACGTTCGAACGGCATGACCACCAGGACATCGTCTTGGAGCTTGTATTCTGCTGTCACTGTACTTCCTCTGGTTCGAAGAGAGATGGATGTCTGTCGGTGCGGGCTCTTCATGGACACGCCGGCGAGCAAGATCGGCGCCATCCAGGGTATGAATCTCAAGTAAGATAGCACGTCGTCAAGACGCTCCGGATAGCCGCGGAGCCTTCATTGAGCTCGATGTGCCGATCGAGCTCGTCGACCGATCGGGAGCATGGACGGCGCACCGCCGAGCAGATGCATCGGCTACTCATCTGGCGCGCACGTCACGAACGAGGTGAATTCCGGTATGACTCAAGAATCCACGCCCCGAGGGCATGAAGACTCGCTCTCATTGCTGGTTTTTCGAATCATGGAGGAGCGGCTGCAAGCGACGGTCATCCGCGAGGAAGAGACCGACTACCAAGGCGTTCGCGACAGCCGCCGCACCCAGATCATCGGGCGCGTCGCCCTGGTGCTCGTTGCGACTCTCACCCCGCCCGTCTTCTATCTCATCTGGACGCTGGTGGGGTCCATGGGCGTCATCACCGACCGCATGGAATCCATGAAGACCCAGGTCTCCAGCATGCGCACGGACTTCGACGAGGTCAGCGCCCGGATGGCGAGCATGGAGGGATCGGTCTCGCGCATGTCCGAGAACATCGCCGTGATCCCACCGATGGAGGAGCGAGTGAAGGGCATGCGCGACGACTTCGGGGTGATGCGCGGCGCGATGGGCGGCATTCGGCCGAACGTCACCGAGATCGACCGCACGCTCGGCGTCATGGAGCAGGACATGGCACAGATGAGCCATGTCTTCGGCTTTCTCAATCGCGACGTCTTCATGATGCGGCACAACGTGAACCGCATGAGCAGTCCGATGCGGATGTTCCCCTTCTTCGGTCAATAGAGGAGCCTTCGATGAGCCCAGAAGAACGGGAGCAGGCCGAGCAGATGGCCAATCGCTTCATGGATCTCCATGAGGATCTGCTCTTCATCCACAAGCACAGTCTGGTTCGCAACTCGGCGCGGGTGAACAACATCATCCGCTATGCGATGGTCGGCATGGCGGTCCTGATGCTGTCGATGCTCGCCTTGGTCGCCACCTTCACCACCCGCATGGACAGCATCACCCAATACATGGTGACCATGGCGGAGGACATGCAGGGAATGCGCGAGGACTTCGGCCTGGTGACCGAGCGCATGCGGTCCATGGAGCAGGCCGTGACCCGGATGGATCGGCACGTCTCGCCGATGCCCTCGATGCTGGTCTCGGTCGACGGCATGGGCGGAGAGATGCACCTGATGCGCGACGACCTGGTCGCGGTCTCCGACAGCATGCAGCGGATTCAGGACCGCATGGTCTCGATGGGCCGCTATCTGCAGGACATGGACCGCAAGATGATCGATCTCAGCGGGGCGGTCGGCGGCATCGGATCGGATGTCGATGTCATGTCCAGGCCCATGTCGATCCTTCCCAACAACTGATCGACACCGCAACCGGCGCGAGGTGCGGCGAACGCGTGTTCGCCAAGGGCACCTTGCGATTCATACCCTACGACTCGAAAGGGGCTCTACGATCATGAAGCGAAGCGTGAGACGTCTCACCCTCTGCGCCTTGGGCGTCTGGTTGGCATTCGATCAGTTCGCGCTGGCCGACTCGGAGCTGGAAACGGCGGTCGTCGAGCAGCGCACCGTGCCGCGCGAGTATCGGCTCGACGGCATCGTCGAGGCCGTGAACCGGGGCACCATCTCGGCCCAGACCCAGGGCGAGGTGCTCGAAATCTTCTACGACGTCGACGACTTCGTCGAGGAGGGCAGCCTCGTCATCCGGCTCAAGGATACGGCCCAGCGCGCCCGCGTCGCTCAGGCCACCGCCCAGCTCAAGGCGGCCGCCGCGCGTCTGCAGCAGGCGCGCGACGATCACGAGCGGATCAGCGGCCTCTTCGCCAAGAAGGCGGTGTCGCGCTCGGCGATGGACGGTGCCGAAGCCGAGCTGAAGACGGCCCAGGCCAACCAGGAGTCGGCGAGCTCGGCCCTGGACGAGGCTCGGGAGCAGCTCGCCTACACCCGGATCGAGGCGCCCTACAGGGGCATCGTGACCGAGCGACACGTGGAGGTCGGCGAGATCGTCCAGCCGGGAACCCCGCTCATCACCGGCATCTCGCTCAGCGAGCTGCGCGTCGTGATCGACGTGCCCCAGAGCGTCATCGCCCAGGTGCGCGCACTCTCAGAGGCACGCGTCTATGTCGGCGACCGGGCCGTCGAGCCGGAGAAGATCACCTTCTCGCCGGTGGCGGACGCGGGCTCCAACACCTTCATGGTACGGCTCGATCTGCCGCCGATCTCGCAGCCCCTATTCCCCGGCATGTTCGTCAAGGCCGGTCTCATCATCGGCAAGAACGACGCTTTGCTGGTACCGAAGCAGGCGGTCGTCCATCGCTCCGAGGTCACCGGGGTCTACAGCCTGCGCGAGAACGGCGACATCCGCTTCCGGCACATCCGCACCGGACGCGAGCTCGGAGACGCGCTCGTGGTGCTGACCGGCCTCGCGAAGGACGACCGGGTCGCTCTCGATCCGGTCGCCGCCGGGATCCGCCTGCACGAGCAGCTCGAACAGGCGCGCGCGGCCGCGGGGGAGGGTCACGATGGCTGAGTCCCTGGGCCTCTCGGGCCAGATCGCCAAGCGGTTCCAGGACACCCAGATCACGCCGCTGCTGGCGCTGGTCGGACTGCTCCTGGGGATCTTCGCGCTCGCCATCACACCGCGCGAGGAAGAACCCCAGATCGACGTCACCTTCGCGGATATCTTCATCGCCTTCCCGGGCGCCTCGCCCGCCGAGGTCGAGCATCTCATCGCCGGACCAGCCGAGCAGGTGCTGTCCGAGATCGGCGGCATCGATCATATCTACTCGGTCTCCCGGCCCGGCATGGCCATCGTCACGGTCGCCTACGAGGTGGGCGAGGATCAGACCCAGGCCATCCTCCAGCTCTTCAACAAGGTCTATTCGAATCAGGACTGGCTGCCGGCCAATCTCGGGGTGTCGCAGCCGATCGTGAAGCCCAAGGGCATCGACGACGTTCCCATCATCACCGCGACCCTCTGGTCGCCGGGTCCCGAGGTGGGGGCCTACGCGCTCGGCCAGGTCGCCCATGCGATCGAGCAGGAGATCAAGCGCGTCCCAGGCACCCGGGACGTCTACTCGGTCGGGGCGCGCGAGCAGGTCGTGCGGGTGGTGCTCGACCCCCAGGCCATGTCCGCGCACGAGCTCGACCTGGACAGCCTGCGCCAGGCCCTGCAGAGCGCCAACCGGGTGCGCGACCAGATCGGCGTGCCGGTGAACGACAGGGAGCTGATCGTCCAGGCCGGCGACTTCCTGAGCTCTGCGGACGAGATCGGGTCGCTGGTGGTCGGGCTGCACGGCGGACGCCCGGTCTTCCTGCGCGATGTCGCCAGCATCGAGCACGGCCCGGCGGTGCCCGCGACCTATGTCGGCATCGGCGCCGGTCCAGGCGCCGCCGACGCATCGCTCGGCCAGGTGGGCGAGGTGCCGGCCGTCACCATCGCCGTGGCCAAGCAGGCGGGCGTCAATGCCGTGAGCGTGGCCGAGGAGGTGATCGAGCGCTTCGCCCAGCTCGAAGGCACCTTCATTCCGGACGGGATCCAGGTCACGGTCACGCGCAACTACGGGGCGACCGCCGACTACAAGGCCAGGAAGCTCATCAGCAAGCTGACCTTCGCGACCCTCTCCGTGGTCGCTCTGGTGCTGCTGACCGTCGGCTGGCGCGAGTCGATCATCGTCGGTGCGGCCGTGGTGGTGACGCTGGCGCTTACCCTCTTCGCCTCCTGGGCCTGGGGCTTCACGCTCAACCGCGTCTCCCTGTTCGCGCTCATCTTCTCGATCGGCATCCTGGTCGACGACGCCATCGTCGTGGTCGAGAACATCCATCGTCACATGGCGCTCAGCGACAAGCCGCTGCTCAAGCTCATCCCCGGCGCCGTCGACGAGGTCGGGGGGCCGACGATCCTCGCCACCTTCACCGTCATCGCCGCCCTGCTGCCCATGGCCTTCGTCACGGGTCTGATGGGTCCCTACATGAGCCCCATCCCCATCAACGCCTCGACCGGAATGCTGATCTCGCTGCTGGTGGCCTTCGTCTTCACACCCTGGATGACCAACTTCATGCTCGGCGGACGCCGGGCCGCGCATCAGGGGGACGGGCACCCGGACGCCAAGCACGGTGCGCTCGACCGGCTCTTCGGCGTGCTCATCGGTCCCTTCCTCGCTGGCGGGCGCGGTCTGCTCAACCGCTGGCTGCTGCTCGGATCGGTGCTGGTCCTGATCGGGCTCTCGATGCTCCTGGTCGTCAACAAGGCGGTCGTCCTCAAGATGCTGCCCTTCGACAACAAGTCCGAGTTCCAGGTCGTCCTGGACATGCCGGAGGGGACCAGCCTGGAACGCACCGACCAGGTGATCTCGGAGATGTCCGCCTATCTGCGTCAAGTGCCCGAGGTCAGCGACTACCAGACCTACGTCGGCACCGCCTCGCCGATCAATTTCAACGGACTGGTCCGTCAGTACTATCTGCGCGAGGGGGCGAACCTCGGCGACATCCAGGTCAATCTGGTCGACAAGCACCATCGCGAGCGCAAGTCGCACGAGATCGCGCGCGATCTGCGCGCCCCGCTGCAGGAGATCGCCACGGCCTACGGCGGGAACGCCAAGATCGTCGAGATCCCGCCGGGACCGCCGGTGCTCTCGCCACTGGTCGGCGAGATCTACGGGATCGACTACGAGGGGCAGATCGCGGTCGCCAAGCAGGTCCGGGAGATCTTCGCCTCGACCCCGGACATCGTCGACGTCGACGACTCGGTCGAGTATCCGGCCGACAAGCTGATGATCCGTGTCGACCGCGAGAAGGCCGGCCGGCTCGGCGTCTCCCAGTCGGCCATCGCGGATGCCCTGGCGGCGGTGCTCGACGGCGAGGACATGAGCTATCTGCACGGCGACAACCTCAAGTACGCAGTCCCGATCCGGGTCCAGTACCGCGAGGCCGACCGGGCCGAGCTGGAGCAGACCCTGGCCCTGAGGCTGCGCTCGCGGACCGGCGAGCTGGTGCCGCTCTCCGAGCTGGTCCAACTGGAACCGACCCACCGGACGCACAGCATCAACCACAAGGATCTGCTGCCGGTGGTCTATGTCACGGGCGACATGGCGGGCCGCACCGACAGCCCGCTCTACGGCATGGCCGCGATCGACGAGCGGCTGGAGCAGGAGCTGGGTCTGCCGCAGTGGTATGTCAGCAAGCCGGACAACCCCTATCGCTATAGCCTCAAGTGGGACGGCGAGTGGCAGGTCACCTACGAGACCTTCCGCGACATGGGCATCGCCTATGGCGTGGGGCTGCTGCTCATCTATCTGCTGGTCGTCGCCCAGTTCCGCTCCTACGTGGTGCCCCTGGTCATCATGGCGCCCATCCCGCTGACCGTCATCGGCATCCTCCCCGGGCACGCCCTGCTGGGCGCCCAGTTCACCGCGACCTCCATGATCGGGATGATCGCCCTGGCCGGGATCATCGTCCGCAACTCCATCCTGCTGGTGGACTTCATCAATCAGCAGGTCCGGGAGGAGGGGATGTCCTTCGAGGACGCGGTCATCCGCTCCTCGGTGGTGCGGGCCAAGCCCATCGCACTGACGGCGGTGGCCGCCATGGCCGGCGCGGTCTTCATCCTCGACGACCCCATCTTCTCGGGGCTCGCGGTGTCCCTGCTGTTCGGTCTGCTGATCTCGACCCTGCTGACGCTGGTCGTGATCCCGGTGGTCTACTATGGGGTGATGCGCAAGCGGGTCGAGTGGATCCGCACCGCGACGGGCTGATCGCATCCTCACGCCGCCGGTGCGGCATCGGCCGCCCCGGCGTGAGGACGTGCCCTATCGGAACAGCTTCGACTTGTCGACCAGGTCGACGTGGGCGCGTTTGAAGCAGGTCCAGGTTCCGGTCTTCCTGTCGTAGACCGAGTTGACGAAGCACTTCCAGTTCTCGTCGTCGATCCTGTCCCGGTCCGTGCGATAGTAGAAGCCCGGATAGCGGCTCTCCTCGCGGAACTGGATGTGCTTCAGGTGAGCCTCTGCCGACAGGACGCGGTGATGGTTTTCCCAGGCGCGAAGCAGCTCGTGGAGGTCCTTCGCCCGCATCCGCAGGGCATCCTCCTTGAGCATCTCCAGCTTGTCCTCGGCCACCTCGAGCATCTTGGCGTTGGTCTGGTACAGGGTCGAGACGCCGCCGACGTACTCGTCCATGACCTTCTGCAGACGGAACTGGAGCATTCGGGGCGTGATGTAGTTGGGATTCACGTCGACCGCCGTGCTCTCGTCCTCGTGCTCCAAGAAGTTGCGGACAGGCCGGTAGATCTCGTCGACCAGGTCTTGCACCGAGTCGGCCAGTTCGGGCCGGCGATCCCGGTCGTCGATGCAGAATTTGACCATGGCCTTGGCCGCGATTCGCCCCTCGGCATGCGAGCCGGAGGAGAACTTGTGGCCGGAGGCGCCCACGCCGTCGGCGGCGGTGAAGAGCCCCTTGACCGTGGTCATGGAGCGGTAGCCCCAGTTCCAGCCGGAGGGCAGATGGGAGGGGATCCGGTTCTTGTCCGGATGTTCCTCGTCGCTGGGCGCCCCCAGATCCTCGGGGCCCGAGACCCAGAGACCGCAGCATCCGGAATGCGAGCCGAGCAGGTAGGGCTCGGTCGGCATCAGCTCGGAGCTCTTCCTTTCCGGCTCGATGTTCTCGCCGGCCCAGACGCCGGCCTGGGCGATGCACATATCGAGGAAGTCTTCCCAGGCATCGGCCTCGAGGTGCTTGATCTCCCTGGGCGTCATGGTCTCGGCGAGCTTGCCGAGCGCGGCGACCGTATCCATGTAGATGGGACCGCGACCCTCGCGCAGCTCGTGCATCATGAGATGGTTGCGCAGACAGGCCGCGGGAACGGCTGCCTGACCATAGGGCGGATACGCGTCCAGCAGTTCCCTGTTCTTCTCCATGTATTCGTCGCCGAGGGCATTGGTGGCCTTGGCCTTGAAGTGGAGGAACCAGGCGCCGACCGGACCGTACCCGTCCTTGAAGCGGACGGGTACGAAGCGGTTCTCCATCATGGTCAGCTCGGCACCGGCCTCGGCGGCCATGGCGTAGGTCGAGCCGGTGCTCCAGACCGGATACCAGGCGCGGCCGCTTCCCTCGCCCACGGAGCGGGTGCGGAAGATGCTGGCACAGCCTCCCGCCACCAGCAGACAGGCCTTGAACCTGTAGACGTAGATCCTGTGCTCGCGGAGCGAGAAGCCGATCGCGCCGGCGATGCGGTTCGGATCGTTCCGGTCGTTGACCAGCCTGGCGATGAAGACGTGCTCCTGGATGCGATCGGCGCCCAGCGCCTTTCGGGCCGCCTCGGCCACGATCGGCTTGTAGGACTCGCCGTTGATCATGATCTGCCACTTGCCCGAGCGGACCGGCTTGCCGCCCTCGGCAAGCGATCGGGTCTCGTCGCCGGGCTGCTTCCAGATCGGCAGACCCCACTCCTCGAAGAGGTGCACCGAGTCGTCGACGTGACGTCCCAGGTCGTAGGTGAGGTCGTCACGGGTGATCCCCATGAGATCGTTGGAAACCATCCGCGCATAGTCCGCCGGATCCTGGGTGCCCATATAGGTGTTGATGGCCGACAGACCCTGGGCCACGGCGCCCGAGCGATCGATGGCGGCCTTGTCGACCAGCTTGACCTTGAGATCGATGCCCTGCTTCCTGGCCGCCTCGAGCCAGGGGACGATCTCGTAAGCTGCCCCGCAGGCCCCCATGCCGCCACCGATGATGAGGATGTCGACTTCTTCCTCGACGATCTCGGGATTTCCGAATGCTCCGGCCATTGTCATCGTCCTCGAACCATTCTTACTCGTGAATCCGCTCACTTGCGGATCAATTCATCGGGATTGCCCGGCTTCCGAACGCCGCCCGAGGTGAAGTAGCCCGGCTCGCCGAGCGTGGAGAGATCGGCCTCGGGCTTGGAGCCATAGGGATCGATGGAGCCTTCGAGTGTGGTCCGAGTCGGGAATTTGAACCGCTTGGTGTTGCCGTTGCGAAAGGCGATGGTCCATAGGATGGAGTCCGGACCGCGCTGCGGCTGCACCGAGGCCCCCAAAGGGACCAGATCGGCGTAGTGCCGGCACTCGATGGCCTGCTGCGGGCAGATCTTCACGCAGGCGTAGCATTCCCAGCACTGCTCGGGCTCCTGGTTGAAGGCCCGCATGGCGTGACCGGTCTCGGACCCGTCCCGGTCCAGCTTCATGAGGTCGTGGGGGCAGATGTAGATGCAGGATGTCATGTCCCGATCGATGCAGCCGTCGCATCGATCGGGACGCACGAAGGTTGGCATGGCGCTCGAACTCCTGAGGGTTCGCTGCCGCGATCATGCGTCTCGGGAGGCGGCAGCCGCTATCGAGGCCCGCATGATACCCGCGAACGGACCGGATCTGGATCGCCCATCCATGCCTGGTGGCAACAAATCGACCTCCAGAGAAGGCGGCATGGCTCCTCTCCATCGGCCATATTCGACCATGCATCCTACTCGGAGATCCTTACGGGCGGGTGAAGCATGGGGTCCGAGACTGGTATGCTGGCAGACTCGACCGCGCTTCTATCGAGACGGACCACGCGAATACCTTCCGATATCCGCGCGGAATCCTCGTCGAGCGCACGCCTTCCCTCAGGAGTCTATGCATGAGAGCTGCACGCCAATGGCTGACCGTCGGAGCGGTCTGTGGATTCGTGACCGTCGCGCTCGGCGCCTTCGGGGCCCATGGTCTCAAGGGCCGCATCGCGACCGATCTGCTCGCGAACTGGGGAACCGCGGCCGCCTATCTCGGTATGCACGGCGCCGCCATCCTGACCTGCGGTCTTCTGCTGCTTCAGCGTCCGAAGACCCCCCTGGTGAACCTGGCGGCCTGGTGCTTCCTGATCGGCATCGCGCTCTTCAGCGGCAGTCTCTTCCTCATGGCGCTGACCGGGGAGCGCATGCTGGGCATCCTGACCCCGTTCGGCGGGATCGCCCTGCTCGCGGGCTGGGTGCTCCTCGCGCAGGGCGCCTGGCGCACAGGCTCGGCCGGCGACTGAGCGACCGGGATGCGCATTCCACGAATCCATGCCGAGATCGACCTCGCCGTCGGAACCACGCCCACCCTCCCGGTCGGCCCCAGCCGTCATCTGGCCCAGGTTCTGCGCCTCGGTCCAGGCGCCCCCTTGATCCTGTTCAATGGCGACGGTTTCGACTATGCGGCACGGATCCTCAGCCTGCAGAAGCAGGGCACTCGGGTCGCGGTGGAATCCGTGAGCCCCGAGGAACCGCAGGCACCGCTCGCCATCCACCTGGCGCTCGGCATCTCCAAGGGCGAGCGCATGGACTATGCCTTGCAGAAGGCGGTGGAGCTCGGGGTTGGCGCCATTAGGCCACTCTTCACCGAGCGCAGCCAGGTACGCCTGGAGGGCGACCGTCTGGAGCGGCGGCTCGAGCATTGGAACGGTATCGTCGTCGCCGCCTGCGAGCAGTCGGGCCGGCGAAGGCTGCCGCGTCTCGAGACGGCGGACAGATTCGAATCCTGGCTGGCATCGCCGAGGACCGGCAGCGGTCTGCTGCTCGATCCGACGGCCTCGGTAAACCTGACCGAGCTGGAGCGCCCCGCAACCTCGGTGAACCTGCTGATCGGCCCCGAGGGCGGCCTGAGCCCGCGCGAGCGCGAGCGGGCAGGGGAGGCCGGATTCCAAGGCGTACGCCTGGGGCCCAGAATCCTGCGCACCGAAACCGCCCCCCTGGCCGCCATCGCGGTCATCCAGGCGCTCTGGGGGGATTTTCGGGCGACCTGACCAGGGATTCCGGCCTCAGACGGGAACATGGTCCGAGAGCAGCCCGGAGATCTCCTTGAGCAGCTCGGATTCCTGATAGGGCTTGCCGAGATAGCGGTTGACGCCCAGCTGCATGGCATAGTCGCGATGCTTGGTGCCGGTACGCGAGGTGATCATGATGATCGGCAAGGTATGCAGACGCTCCGAGCGCCGGATGTGGCGGGTGAGCTCGTAGCCGTCCATGCGCGGCATCTCGATATCCAATAGGATCAGATCGGGTATCCGCTCGTCGAGCAGGGTCAGTGCCTCGACCCCGTCCTTGGCGGTCAGCACCTCCATGTTCTGACGCCGCAGCAGGCGGCTGGTGACCCGTCGCACGGTGAGCGAGTCGTCGACGACCATGACGCAGGTACCCTCGTGCTCCGGCTCGGCGGCGACCGCAGCCTGATGATATTCCTGCAGCGCGCCGGAGCGCAGCAGGGCGAGCGCATCCAGGATCAGGGCCACCCGACCGTCCGGCAGGATGGTGCCGCCGCTCAGCCAGCGCACGCCGGCGAGCTGTGGCCCCAGCGGCTTGACCAGGATGCGCTGGCTCTCGATGAGGGTGTCGACATGGAAGGCGACCCGCTGATCGCCAAGACGCGCCAGCAGCATCGGCATCCAGCGCCGCTCGCCCAGCTCGGGCTCCTGGCCGGGCTCGAGCACGCTGCCCAGATAGACGACCTTGTAGGTGTGGCCACGGGTTTCGAAGCCCTTGCCCTCGCCGTGATAGACGGCCGCCAGATCTTCGCGCGAGATGCGTGCCGCGCCCTCCACCGTGCTGTGGGGCACGGCATAGATGTTCTCGCCCGCCGAAACCAGGAATGCCTCGATGATGGCGAGCGTCAGCGGCAGCCGGATGGTGAACCTGGCCCCCTTGCCCCAGGAGGATTCGAGACTGATGGTGCCGTTGGCGGCCTTGATCTCGGAGGCGACCACGTCCAGACCGACGCCGCGGCCCGAGATCTGGGTCACCTTGCCCGAGGTGGTGAAGCCGGGCTCGAGGATGAACTGGAGCATGGCCTCCTCGGGCAGGCTGGCCTCGGCGGACATGAGGCCGCGCGCGATCGCCTGTCTGCGGATCGCATCCAGGTCCATGCCCTTGCCGTCGTCGCTCAGGCTGATGACGGCGTCGTTGCCCTCGCGGCGGAGCGCCAGGGTGACCATGCCGGTCGCCGGTTTGCCCTTGGCGACCCGGGTCTTGGGATCCTCCAGACCATGGTCCACGGCGTTGCGCAGCAGATGTTCCAGCGGAGCGACCAGACGGTCGAGGATGGTGCGGTCCAGCTCGACCTCGGGACCGATGACCTCGAGCCGGGCGGACTTGCCCAGACTGTCCGCGGTCTGGCGCACCAGACGGTGCAGACGCGGAACCACCTGGACGAATGGGATCAGACGCGTGCGCAGCAGGCCGTCCTGCAGGTCGTCGGCCAGACGCGCCTGCTGATTCAGCATATCGGTGAATTCGCGCTGATAGCCGCCCAGCATCTCCTTGACGCTGACCAGATCGTTGACGGTCTCGGCCAGACTGCCCGAGAGCTGCTGGAGCCGCGAGAAGCGGTCGAATTCGAGCGGATCGAAGGCCTCGTCGTATTCGGAGGCCGCTCCCGAGCGCTCGAAGCGATGCAGGATCTGGGTCTGGGTCTCGATCTCCAGCAGACGCAGCTGCTCGCGCAGACGCACCACGGTCTGGTCGAGCTCGCTGAGCCCGAAGCCAAGCTGACCGTTGCGCTGGGTGAGACGTCCACGATAGATGCTGATCTCGCCGGCGTGATTGACCAGACGATTGAGCAGATCGGAGCGCACGCGAATCTGTGGCGACACGGCGACCGCGGCACCGTCGCGAGCGGCCCCGGGCTCGGCCAGCACCTCGGCGGCCAGACGCTTGACCTCGGCGATGGTCTCGGGCCGCGGACTGTCCTCGACTGGGATCGTCGGCTGCATGAGCGCGACGTCCGGCGTCTCCTCGGGCGCGTCGGCGGACCGGCCGAGCGCCTCGACCAGGGCGGCCACGCGCGGAATGGGCGCCCCCTGCTCCAGGGCATCGACCTGCACCGAGAGCGTGTCGACCGCGCGCTGGGCCAGCTCCAGGGTGGTGTCGTTGAAGGAGCCCTGCCCCTCGCCGAGCGCCTTGAGACGGGTCTCGAGCGCATGGCTCAGATCGCCGATCACCGGCAGTCCCGTGAGTCTGGCACTGCCCTTGAGGGTATGCAGGAGACGGTTGATACCGTCGAGCGCGGCCGTATCCTGAGGCGAAAGCAGCCAGTCGCGGAATTGGGTATCCAGATTGTCGAGCAGGTCGCGCGCATCCTCCAGGAACAGGGCGGCCAGCTCCGGGTCGGGCGCGAGCATGGCATCGAGCGGCTCGGGCGCGCCGGCCTCTGGCTCGGGCTCTGGCTCGGCCGGTCGAGGTGCCGACGGCCTGGGCTCCTGAGCGGGCTCGACCGATTCGGCCTGGACCGGTTCCTCGATCTCCTCCGGCTCGACCGAGGGCTCCTTCCGCTCCTCGGTGGATTCGGCCTCCTCGACCTCCGATTCCTGGGGCTCGGCGACCTCGCCGGTGCCCTGCGGCTCCGGCTCCTCCGCATCGGGAACCTCCGTCGGAACCCCGGCAGCCGGCATCTCGGCCGGCGGCAGCCGATCCAGCTCGGCGGACAGGTCCGCCAGTGCGGCGGCACCGTCCCCGGCCCCGGGCAACTCCTCGACGCGAGCCTCGACGGCGGATACCAGACGCGCGAGCAATGACAGGAGCGTCTCGTCGAGCTCGCTCCCAGCCGCCAGCACCGGCTTGATCCGCAGCTCCAGGCCCTTGGCGACCCTGGCGACGGAATCGATGCCGGACATGCGGGCACTGCCGGTCAAGGTATGGAGCGCGCGCTGAACGGGCTCCTGGACCTTGGCCCCGTCCGAATCGACCCGATCGAGGAAGTCGCGGACGACGGACAGATGTTCGCGCGTTTCCTCCTGGAAGATGTGCAGCAGCTCGTCGTCGTCGGCGAAGAGGCTGTCGTGATCCTCGGCGGCCTCGGCGACCTCGGGCTGACCGCCACCGGTCGCTGCCGGCTCGGGCGCGGCAGGCGCCTGGCCGATTGCATCCTTGAGCGCCGTCGCGCGGGCGACCATCGGCTCGACGTCGAACGGACGCCCCTCGCCCTCGGCGGCCACCAAGTCGGGAAGCGCGGACACCGCGTCGGCGACGCAGGCGAGGATCTCCTCGCTCGGAAAGGACTTGGTCTCGATCAGCCGGTTGAGAAGATATTCCAGGGACTGGGAAAACTCGGCGACCTGCTGGGCGCCGACCAGGCGTCCGCTGCCCTTGAGGGTGTGGAAGCTGCGCCTCAGGGTGCCAAGGGCATCGGCGTCGTAAGGATTGGACTCCCAGCGTGCGAACTGGGCCTGAGCGGCCTCGGTCTCCTCGCGCGCCTCCTCCATGAAGATCTCGAGGAATTCGGTCTCGATCTCCTCGGATGCGGCGGTCGTTTCGACATTCCCCGCGACCGGCTCGGAGAAGGCGGCCCCGTGGCTCTCTTCCTCGACCGCATAGGTGTCGGGCCACTGTTCCCTGAATTCGGGCTCGAGCAGATGATCGGTGTCCGGTTCGATTTCCTCGAGCGAATCGGCTTGCGGCGAAGACTCGACCTCGGGCAGTGCGCGCAGCGCCCGGATCGCCTGACCGGCACGCTCCACCAATTCGTGACCGAGCGGCATTGGCTCCTGGAGATGACCCACATAGAGCTCGATCGCGGCGATGGCATCGGCCAGATGATCGAGCTCGCTCTCGGCCGGACGCTGACCGGCGTGGACGTAGCGACGCTCGACGAGGCCGGCCAGATCCTCGACGCAATCGGCGGCCGAATTCTCGCCGAGGATGCGCAGGGCGCCCGAGACGCCGGACAGATGATCCCTGACCGGCTCCAGAACCTCCGAATCGGATGGATCCGACTGCCAGGTCGCGACGGCATCCTTGACCCGCAGCATCTCGTAGCCGGCCTCGCGCAGGGTCGCCGAGGTCAGCTCGGACAGATCCAGGTCCGGCGCCAGGATCTGATCGGATTCCGCGTCGCGATGATCGGCATAGGCGAGGAGCACCGCCTCGATCCCGAGCAGCTCCATGGCGTGGGATTCGAGCCGCTCCGGGTCCTCGGCGAGCAATCCGGGCTTCGAGGCGGAGAACCTGTCGGCCAGGGAGCGCATGCGCGCGGGCAGGTTGCCCACCTCGACCTCGTCCAGGAGTCCGGCGAGACGCTGCAGCGTGGAGCAGAAGGCATCCAGATCGCCTTGATCGGGCTGGCCGCCTTGCGCCATGCGATCGAAGATCGCCTTGAGCTCGGCGAATTCGACCAGGACATTGGCCGCGAGCTCGGCCAATGCGGCCTCGTCGCCGAGGCCGTCCGAATCGGTGGCGGGCATGGCGGCGCTGGAGCGACCCATACCGTAGTAGGCGCGAAGCTGAAGAATCTCGGGGGAGCTGATCCGCGCGGCATCGAGCGCCGAGATGTACTGTTCGATCAGCGTCAGCGCATCGACCTCGGGCCACAGCGGCGGTTTCTGGACCAGTGGCTTGAGCACCCAGTCCAGATGCCCGAGCAGCGTGCGCGTCTGGGGACCGGATGCGACGCGGCCATCGCGCAGGGCCTCGACATAGATCTCGCCGAGACGAAAGAGGTCGGCGAGCAGCCCTTCCTTGAGATAGTCGTGCAGCTGATGGAAGAGCCGGCTCAGGTGAAGCAGCCCCTGATTCTCCGGGTCGCTGCGGAACCATTCGACCAGATGCCGGTGGAACTGGGGGCGGACCTGACGCATCACCTCGGCCAGGATGTCCAGCTCCTCGGGCATCCACTGAGAATCCCCGTCGGCATTGACGGCGGCGAAGGTCAGGAGCTCCGAATGGGTGAGCGGCAGGCTGTCGCAAGCCGAGCGCACCTCGTTGATGATGGACCAGAGGCTCAGCGGCGGCTCGTCGAATCCGGCATCGAGACGGTCGAGGTGACCGTTCAGCTGGATCAGGGCCTGACCCATGACATCGCTGGCCTGCTTGACCTGATCGGGGTCGCTGTCACCCATCCGCTCCACCAGGTGCGACATCTCTTCGACGAGACGCGCCGGCGTGGAAAGCTGCAGGGCCAGCAGCACACCGTGAATCTGCTCGAGCGCCTGCGAGGCGAGCGCGAGGTCGGCCGCCGAATCGCCCGCACGTCCAGCCTCGATCAGATCGCGGACGGGGCGCAAGGTGACGCCGATCTCGTTCTTGACCCATTTCAGGCCGCCAACCACCGTCTTATCTGCCATTGGCCCGCTACTCGTGATGAGCCTGTCCGTTACCGAGGAAATAGGCCGCCGGCCCCCTCGACGTCGCTACCGCATCGGGAGGCGGAACCGGGAGTGCGGCGCCGAACCCTTCGCCGATCCGGGACGGCCGCCCGCAACGGGCATCAGGGCAGGCGGAAGCCGGCCACCGAGCGCTGCAGCTCGTTTGCCAGGTTGGCGAGCTCTTCGACCGATTCCGCGGCGCGTCTTGTGCCATCGTTGTTCTCCTCGGTGATGGCCCGGATGGCCTGCACCGTGTCGTTGATCTCGGCCGACTGACGGGACTGGCGCTGCGAGGAGTCGGCGATGCGTTTCGTCAGCTCGGCGATGTAGGCCGAGACGTTCTCGATCTCGCGGAGCGCGTCGCCAGCGTTCTCGGCCAGATTGGCCCCTTCCACGACGCCCGCGGTGCTGGCCTCCATCGAGCTGACGGCCTCGTTGGTATCGGCCTGGATGGTGCGGACCAGGACCTCGATCTGCTTGGTGGCGTTGCGCGAGCGCTCGGCGAGCCGCTGCACCTCGTCCGCCACCACCGCGAAGCCCCGCCCCGCCTCGCCGGCCATCGCCGCCTGCATAGCCGCGTTCAGGGCCAGGATGTTGGTCTGATCGGCGATGTCGTCGATGAGCTCCACGATCTCGCCGATCTCCTGCGAACTCTCGCCCAGTCGCTTGATCCGCTTCGAGGTCTCCTGGATCTGCTCGCGGATGGCGTCCATGCCCTGGATGGTGTCGCGCACCGTCTGCGCGCCGCGCCCGGCGACCTCCACCGAGCGCGAGGCGACCTCGGCCGATTCGTCGGCATTGCGCGCCACCTCGTCGATCTGCACCGTGAGCGACTGCACGGCCGCCGATGCCTGGGTGATCTGCAGCGATTGCACGCTGCTCGCCTCGGCCAGGCGCTGCGACACGGCGCGGCTCTCCTGGGCCGAGTTCGAGACCTTGGCAGCGGTCTCGTTGATGGTCGTGACCAGACCCCGGAGCGCCTCGATGGCGTAGTTGAAGGCGTCGGCGATGGCCCCCGTCTTGTCCTCGGTGACCGTGGCCTCCACGGTCAGGTCGCCGTCGGCGAGATCGCCCAGTTCGTCCAGAAGTCTAAGGATCGCCCGCTCGTCGCGTTCAGTCTGTGACTTGGATACCAGCTCGCGACGTTTGGCGTCGCGCATCGTGAAGAAGATCAGGAGCAGCAGGCTGAGAACGACGATGCCGGCGAGGAGCAGCACCATGCCGGAATCGATGGGGAGCCCGAGCAAACGGACGCGCTCGCCGAGCCTGCGATAGTCGCCGGCGAGACTCTCGAGCGCGCCCGCCAACTGGTCTCCCTGGGCGTCCAATTCGGGCAACAGCTCGAACAGCGGACGCACCTCCTCCAGACGTTGCATCAGCGCCTTGGAATCCGCGCTCAGGGTCGCGAAACGGCTGACCACCTCCTCGAGTGCCGCGGCCGAGCCGCCTGCGGTCTCGCGGCGGCCGGACAACTTGGCCGTCAGCGACTGGAGGCCGGACGCGAGCCCGTCGAGGGTGTTCGCCAGGATGTCGGCCGCCTCCGAGGTCGCCTCGCCGCCCTGGGTCAGCCCGGCCAGGGCCAGACGCATCCGATCGGCCTGGGACACCAGGCGCCCCGCCTCGAGCACCAGCCCGGCCGGCACGCCCTCCCGGGCCATCCGGGCCGCGGCACCGTCCATCGCCTCCCGAAGCTTGGCAAGCTGCATGCCGACGGACGGAAGACCGGAATAGAAGTCTCTCAGGGGCTCCCGGGCGGAGAGGATGCGGTCGACGTCCGAGCCGATACCGGCCCAGGCACGTTCGGCTTGCGTCATGGATTCCGACGAGGTCCCGGGCGAAGCCGCCAGCTCGGCCATGCCCGCCGCGAGCCGGCCCCGCTCGGAACTCAGCCGCGTCAGCGCTTCCTCATCGCCCCGAACGGATCGCTCGGCGAGCCGCACCAGCTCCAGAGCCAGATCCCTCTGGGAGGAGACAAGCATCGATTGGCGAGCAGCCTGCTGGCCCTGACCGACCAGCTCGAGATAGCCCGCCACAGCCAAGGCCGCAAAGACCACTGCGGTCAGCGACAATAGAGCGGTGATCCAGCGGGTCGTACTTCCCATGACCGCCCCCACGTTCGTGCTCATTCGCTTCGCCATCTGGTGCCGACTCCCGATGCGGTGATATCTGATTACTTTTGACAGTGTCCATATGAGCGGCGCCCGGCGCCTGCTCCAATTCGTCTCGTCCGGCCGCTAGGCGTCCGTCGCGATCGGCCGGCGATCCACGCCGGCACTCAGACCTTGGCCGCGCTGAAGACCGGGTCGCCCATCAGCTCGATCAGGCGAATGACGGGGACCGGCGCTCCATCGAGCAGATAGAAGGACTCGACATAGGCCTTGCTCGGCCCCAGGTCCTCCTGGGGACCCTCGACGCGGTCCGTATTCTTGACGTAACGCATGCCCACCGCCTCCGAGACGACCAGACCGCAGGGCAGCTCGTCCTGCCTCACGACCAGAACCCGCTCCCGACTGCGCACCTCGCGGCGGCGATCCGCACCGGACTCGGGACGCCTGCGCCGGTTGGGCGGCTGGCCGCCCTCGATCAGGGTCGTGAGATCGTAGATGGGCAGCAGCGTACCGCGATTGTTCGCGACCCCCAGGAGCCATGGCTTGGTTCCGGGCACCCGCGTGATCTCCCAGGGCAGTTCGAGCACCTCGGCGATCTGCTCGAGAGGCGTCAGAAAGAGCCGCGAACGAATCTTGAACAGCACCGCGGCCCAGCTGTCCGGGGGCCGCGTCTCGTCCGGCAGACCGGCCGCCCGCGCCCGGCAGCGGGCATCGAGCTGACGGATCATATCGAGCAGGTCGGTGCGGGAGCGCTCTGAGCGGGCCATGGTCTTCAGTCACCCAGCAGGTCGCGGATGCGCTCGAGCAACAATTGACGGTCGACGGGTTTGACCAGATAGTCGTTCGCCCCCTGACGCATCCCCCAGGCCCTGTCCGTCTGCATGTCCTTGGTCGTCACCATGATGATGGGGATGTCCGCCGTCTGCGGATCGCGGCGCAGCTGCCGGGTCGCCTGATACCCATTCAGCACCGGCATGATGACGTCCATGAGGATGAGATCGGGGCGGCTCTGGCGCACGGCCTCGATGGCCTCTTCGCCATTCGTGGCGGTCTCCACGCGATAGCCGGCCTTGGTCAGGGTATGGGTCAGGATCCGCGTTTCGGTCGGTGAGTCGTCGACCACCAGAACCGTCGCGGAATCGGCCGCAGAGTCGCTGCTCGCGTCCTGGGCTGGCTGATTCGGTTTGCGAAAGAAGCGTTTCATGTCATGCCTTGAAGCTCGTCGACGAATATCCCTAACAGTTGGCAGTCACGCATCTCGATTCGTATCGTCCCATCCCCGTGCCCAGAGCCACCGATGAACGGCGCGATACGCCATCAGGGACCAGCTTCCTAGGTGCTGCCAGCCTGGGGAAGATTCAGACGCACGGCCTCGAGAAGCTCATCGCCGGTAAAGGGCTTGGAAAGATAGAGCTGTGCACCGACCAACCGCCCCTTGGCGCGGTCGAACAATCCGTCCTTGCTCGACAGCATCACCACGGGGGTATGCCGGAGGGTCGGGTTGCTCTTGATCAGGGCGCAGGTATGGTAGCCGTCCAGACGTGGCATCATGATATCGACGAAGACCAAGTCGGGCTTGAAGCTGACGATCTTGCCCAGCGCCTCGAATCCGTCCCCGGCGACGCAGACCTCGCATCCCGCCTTGTTCAGCAGGGTCTCCGCACTTCTGCGAATCGTCTTGCTATCGTCGATGACCAGAATTCTAGCGCCGCGCAAGTCGATATTATCCTTCATGATCCGTCACATAGGCGAAGCAGATGCCGCGAAGTTTGTAAAGACGGCGATACATGTGGGAGTTGTACCATGGCCGCGGTGAGGCGTCGATGCGAACGCGATCACGCCTTTACGACAAAGGCGCTCGGCGGGGCCGCTCCCTCGAACTAAGACCGGGTTCCTGATGCCTGGAATAGGGCCGATCCTAGAAGCAACGGCTTCGGCATGCAAGCGCAAGCGGTCGCGCTTATCACCACGACGACCCCTGAAGTACACTGGGCACCATGTCACGCGAAATCGTTTTCCTGATGGATCCGATCGGCTCCATCAACATCAAGAAGGACAGCACCTTCGCCATGATGCTGGCCGCGCAGCGGCGCGGCTGGCACCTATGGTACGCAGAGCTGGCCGACGTCTCCATGCTCGAGGGACGGACCCTGGCGCGGCTGAGGCCGGTCGAGGTCGCGGACGACCCGAGCGGCTGGTTCAGGTTCGGTGCCGAGTCGTTCAGGCCGCTCGGGGAGCTGGACGCGGTTCTGATGCGCAAGGATCCGCCTTTCGACATGGAATACGTCTACGCCACCTATCTCCTGGAGCAGGCCCAGCGCGACGGCTGCCTGGTCGTCAACGATCCGAGGAGCCTGCGCGACGCCAACGAGAAGGCCTTCGCGGCCACCTTTCCGCACTGCACGCCTCCGACGCTCATCGGCCGTCGCGCCCAGGACATCCGCGACTTCCAGCGCCGCCACGGCGACGTGGTGCTCAAGCCGCTGGACGGCATGGGCGGCGCCTCCGTGTTCCGCGTGCGCGACGGCGACCCCAACCTGAGCGTCATCATCGAGACGCTGACCGATCACGGACGACGCTACTGCATGGTCCAGCGTTTTCTTCCCGCCATCACGGACGGAGACAAGCGTATCCTGCTCATCGACGGCGACCCCGTCCCCTATTGTCTGGCGCGCATCCCCGCGCCCGGCGAATCGCGGGGCAATCTGGCCGCGGGCGCCTCGTCCGAGGCGCGTCCGCTGACCGAGCGGGACCGCTGGATCGCCGCACAGGTGGGCCCCGAGCTCAGATCGCGCGGCATCCTGTTCGCGGGACTGGACGTGATCGGCGAACATCTGACCGAGATCAACGTCACCAGCCCGACCTGTATCCGCGAGATCGACGCGGCCTACGGAGTCGATATCGCCGGCGATCTCATGGACTGCATCGAGGGGCATCTGGACGCACGCCGATCCGAGACATCGCCCGCCGAGCGGACTTCGCGCTGAGATCGACCTTGGCATTCACATCCGGCGCCGCCTTCTCCGGGTCTACCACCCGAGCGCGCGCGGACCGAAACAGAGGAACGGCCTCATGCAGCATCCGTCGTCGGCCTCGATCCAGATCCCGACCAGAGGGGCGATCCTGACCTCCGTCCTGCTGTTCCTGGCGCTGACCGCGAGCGCCTGCCGAGAACGCAGCCCGGTCATCATCACCCAGTTCACCGCCTTCGACACCCAGGTGGACGTGAGTCTGGTCGGCGTCAGCAAGGATCAGGCGAAACAGGCATCCAGTCTCATCGCCCGGGACTTCGCCTATCTGGAGAACGAATGGGGCGCCTCCGAGACCGGTCGCATGGTCCGCGTCAATCGGCTGCTGCAGACCCAGATCCCATTCGTGCCGCCGCCTTCATTGCTGGAACTGATCCGCCGGAGCCAGGACCTCGAGACCCGCAGCGACGGACTCTTCAATCCGGCGATCGGCAAACTGATCCGTCTCTGGGGATTCGAGTCGGTACGACCGGACAGCCATCCGCCCCCATCCGACACCGAGATCGCACGCCTGGTCGAGGCGAATCCGAGGATGTCGGAGATCGAGATCGATGGTCTCGAGATCACCGGACGCAACCCGGAGCTCGACCTGGACTTCACCGCCTTCGCCAAGGGCACCGCCATCGACATGGCGATCGAGCGGCTCGAGGATCTGGGCGTTCGCAACGCCCTGATCCAGGCCGGCGGGGCCTTGCGGGCGATCGGCGACCGCAGCGGCCAACCCTGGCGCATTCCGGTTCGGCGTGCCAGCGGCTCCGGCGTCTTCGCCATCCTGGCGATCCAGGGCGACGAGAGCGTGGTCACGGTGGCCGAATACGACCGCAACTTCCTCTACGAGGGAACCCTCTATCACGCGATCGTCGACCCGCGAACGGGCCGACCGGCCGATCGGATGCGTACCGTCACCGTCGTCCATCCGAGCACCGCCACCGCGACGGCCGCGGCGACGGCACTCTTCATCGCCGGGCCGACCCAGTGGTGCGGGATCGCCGAACGGATGGGCGTCGACCAGGCGCTCCTGATCGACCGCGAGGGCAGGGTGCACCTGACACCCGCCCTGGACGCGCGCATCCAGTGGGTCGAGGACCGTGACAATATCGATCTCGTCGATCCCAAGCAGATGACGACAGCGGATCCGGGCGAGGCAGGGATCTGAGGACCATGGACAGCCCCACCGGGGACACCGAGCGACTACCCTCGCTGCTGATCCAATCGCGGCCGAGGCGCTCCCCCGCCTTCGCGCTGGCCCTGATCGGGGCCGGGCTGCTGCATCTGGTGGCATTGCTGACGCTCGGCATCGAGCCGCCCGAACCGCCTCCGATTCCCGAGACCGCCATGGAGGTGCTGATCCTGGGCGAGAGTGGATATGCCAGCGACGAGGCCGCGCCCGACGCGGCGCTCGCCCAACGCACACGGAGAGGCGCGTCTCCGGATGGCGATGCCGCTCGATCCAGCGCCGAGGAGGAGAGTCCGGACAGGGATCAGGAGACAGAGGAGATGCCGCCAGAGCCCGATCCGCCGGATACCCGGGTCGTCGAACCGCCGCCAGCGCCTGATCCCGAACCTGTCCCCGTTCGGGAAGAGCCGGCGGAAATACTGGCGGCCGAGCAAGGGCCTGCGGATCTGCCGGCGACGCCGCCCCGGATCGACGCCGCAAGCATACTGGCGAGCCGGGGCCGGGAGATCGATCGCCTCACGGCCAGCCTGGAGGCCCGAAGCTCGGCCTACGCGAAGCGCGTTCGGCGCAAGTCGATCAGCGCCAGCACCCGCGAGTTCCGTTATGCCAGCTATCTGGGCGCCTGGGCGCGCAAGGTCGAACGGATCGGCAATCTCAACTATCCTCAGGCGGCCCGGGAGGCACACCTCTACGGCAGCCTCATTCTCCACGTGGCGATCCGCTCGGATGGCAGCGTCGAGAACATCCGCGTCGTGCGCTCGTCCGGCTACCCCCTGCTCGACGATGCGGCGATCCAGATCGTCCAGCTTGCGGCACCCTACGCGCCCTTCCCGGACGACATCGCCGCGGAAACGGATGTGCTGGACATCATTCGCACCTGGCAGTTCATGCGCGGCGACGTTCTCGGCTGGGAACGATAGCCCGGAACCCTCGGATTGCGAGATACTGTCGCAGGATACGGCCCGGGCACCCTTGCCACACCTCGTGCCGATCAGGATACTAGCGCCATGCCCTTCAGTACCTCACTGACGAATCATTTTCTCATCGCGATGCCGGGCCTTGCGGATCCGAATTTTTCGCGAACGGTCACCTATATCTGCGAGCATACCGAGCAGGGGGCCATGGGCATCGTGATCAACCGGCCGCTGGACGTCAGGCTCGGCGAGCTGTTCGACCAGCTCGAGATCACGGCGGCCCAGCCGAGCGTGGGAAGCACCCCCGTCTATCAGGGCGGCCCGGTGCAGACGGACCGGGGCTTCGTCCTGCACAGCGCGGGGCCGACCTTCGATTCGACGCTCAACATCACGCCCGACATCAGCGTCACAACCTCCCGCGACGTCCTCGAGGCCATCGCCAAGGGCGATGGACCCGATCAGGTATTGATCGCGCTGGGCTACGCGGGATGGGGAGGGGGTCAGCTGGAGCAGGAGATGAGCGCCAACGCCTGGCTCAACGGCCCGGCGAGCAACGAGGTCATCTTCGACATGGATTCGAGCGCGCGCTGGATGGCGGCGGCCCAACTGCTCGGAGTCGACCTCAACCTGCTCAGCGGCGAGGCCGGACACGCCTGACCGCCCCCTGGAGTAGCGCATGTCAACCCTGCTGGGCTTCGACTTCGGCCCGCGCAAGATCGGCGTGGCCGTTGGCCAGACCCTGACCCGATCGGCAACCCCATTGACGACGCTGCGCGGCCAGGGCGAGAGACCGGACTGGACCGGAATCGAGGCCCTGATCGCCGAATGGAAACCAGCCGCCCTGGTCGTCGGACTGCCGTTCAATATGGACGACACCGAGGTCGAGTGGTCGCCCAGGGTGCACCGTTTCGCCCGTCAGCTGGAGGGGCGCTACGGCCTGAAGGTCCACCTGATCGACGAGCGCCTGACCTCCATCGAGGCCAGGCGTCAACTCGAGGAACGCCCCCGGGGCGCCGAGCGCGGGCGTTCAGGGCGCAAACCATCCACGCGGGATGCCGTCGACGCCGTGGCGGCCGCCCTCATCTTGGAAACCTGGCTTTGTGAGCAAGACTGAAATCTGGAAAGACGCGGACGCGGTGAACGCCGCCATCGACGGCATGGCCGACGATCTGAAGGCCCTGATCGCCGAACGCGGCATCGAGAACCCCCTGATGGTCGGCATCCACACCGGCGGGGTCTGGGTCGCCGACCGTCTGCACGAGCGGCTCGGAATCGCCGATGCGCTCGGCCATCTCGACATCTCCTTCTACCGCGACGACTTCACCCGCATCGGCATGCACCCTCAGGTTCGTCCCTCCTATCTCCCGGTCGGGGTCGACGATCGCCATCTCATCCTGGTGGACGACGTGCTGCAGAGCGGACGCACCATCCGGGCGGCGCTCAACGTGCTCTTCGATTACGGCCGTCCGGCCTCCGTCATCCTGGCCACGCTGGCCGAGCGCGGCGGCCGCGAGCTCCCGATCGCACCCGACGTGGTCGGACTGCACGCCCAGCTGGACCGCAACGAGCAGATCAAGCTCAGCGGACCCGAGCCCCTGCTGATGCTCCGAGGCAAGACGCCGCGTCACGCATCCGCCAAGTCGGGCCCGGGCAGCGAGACCGCCCAGAAATCGAGCTCACACTCCGATTCGGGACCCACATAATCGATGAGCAAACAGAATCCGCAGCTCGACACGCAGGGCAATCTCAAGCACTTCCTCACCATCGAGGGTCTGAGCAGAGACCTGCTGACCGAGATCCTGGACCAGGCGGAGGGCTTCCTCGGCGTCGCCCAGCAGGCGGTCAAGAAGGTGCCCCTGTGCCGGGGCAAGGTCGTCGCCAACCTCTTCTTCGAGACCAGCACCCGCACCCGCACCACCTTCGAGCTGGCCGCCAAGCGGCTCTCGGCCGACGTGCTGAATCTCAACATCTCGACCTCGGCCACGGCCAAGGGCGAGACGCTGCTGGACACCCTGCGCAACCTGGAGGCCATGCACGTCGACATGTTCGTGGTGCGTCACGCGACCAGCGGTGCGGCCCATTTCATCGCCGCCCACGCCCACCCGCACGTCAGCGTCATCAACGCCGGGGACGGACGTCACGCGCATCCGACCCAGGCGATGCTCGATATGTTCACCATCCGCCGGCACAAGCAGGACCTCAGCCGGCTGCGGGTCGCCATCGTCGGCGACATCATGCATTCGCGCGTCGCCCGCTCCCAGATCCTGGCCCTCAAGACCTTGGGCGTGCCCGAGGTCCGGGTCATCGCGCCCGGCACCCTCATGCCCAACAGCATCGAGGAGTCCTTCGGCGTGCGCGCCTATCACGATCTGCGCGAGGGTGTGCGCGACGTCGACGTCGTCATCATGCTGCGCATCCAGCGCGAGCGCATGAACAGTGCCCTGCTTCCCAGCGAGCACGAATATTTCCAGCTCTTCGGTCTCACCGAGGAGCGTCTCTCGACCGCCCAGCCGGACGCCCTGGTGATGCATCCGGGCCCCATCAACCGCGGGGTCGAGATGGATTCGCAGGTCGCCGACGGTCCGCGCTCGGTGATCCTCGAGCAGGTCAGCAACGGCATCGCCGTGCGCATGGCGGTCATGTCCATGTGTATCGGCACCCAGAACCTCAAGATCCAGCCCGCAGGAGACGCCGATGGCTAACGGCCCACGTATCAGTATCCGCAACGGACGGCTGATCGACCCCGCCAGCGGCCTCGACGGCGAGACGGACCTGCACATCGCCGACGGCGAGGTGCTGGCGATCGGAGCCGCACCCTCGGGCTTCCAGCCGGAACTCACGCTCGACGCGCGCGGCCGACTCATCTGTCCAGGATTCGTCGACCTCTGCGCCCGGCTGCGCGAGCCCGGCCACGAGCACAAGGCGACCATCGCCAGCGAGACCCGGGCCGCCGCGGCCTCGGGCATCACCACGCTCTGCTGTCCGCCCGACACCCTGCCGGTGATCGACACCCCGGCGGTGGCGCAACTGGTCTACCAGACCGCCGAGCGTCACGGCTTCGCCCGGGTGCTGCCGGCCGGGGCCGCCACCCAAGGGCTGGAGGGGGTCAAGATCACCGAGATGGCCGCGCTCAAGCAGGCCGGTTGTCCGGTCCTGAGCCAGGCCGACCGCCCGATCCGCAGCACCCAGGTGCAGCGGCGCGCCATGGAGTATGCGACGACCTTCGGGCTCACCCTCTTCCTGCATCCCCAGGACGCCGCGCTGAGCGAGGAGGGCTGTGCCCACGAGGGTCTGGTGAGCACGCGGCTCGGACTTCCGGGAATTCCGGAGGCGGCCGAGACGGTCGCGGTCGCGCGGGATCTGGCCCTGGCCGAGCAGACCGGGGCCCGTATCCATTTCCGCGGTCTCTCGACGGCGCGAGGTGTGGCCATGCTGACCGAGGCACGTCGGCGCGGCGTCCAGGTCACGGCCGACGTCAGCATGCACCAGCTCTTCCTCACCGAGGAGGATCTGGAGTGCTTCGACGCCAACTGCCATCTGATTCCGCCGCTGCGCACCCGCGCCGACCGCGAGGCATTGCGCGCCGCGGTCGCCTCGGGCGAGATCTCGGCCATCTGCTCGGACCACCAGCCACACGACGCCGACGCCAAGCTCGCGCCTTTCCCGGAGACGGCACCCGGCATCTCGGCGCTGGAGACCTTGCTGCCCCTGGCCCTGAGGCTGGTGGAGGAGGGGGTGATGGACCTGTCGACCCTGATCGGGCGACTGACCCAGGGACCGGCGAGCGTGCTCGGCCGCGATCTCGGACGCATCGCACCGGGTAGCCCGGCGGACGTCTGCGTCTTCGATCCCGAGGCGACCTGGGTGGTGAGTCCCGCCACCCTCGTCAGCCATGGACTGCACACCCCGTTCAACGAGCAGGAGATGCGCGGACGGGTGAGCTGGACCCTGCACGGCGGGCGGATCGTCTTCGAGCGATGATCGGGTCGTCGCCAGCCATACGGCGCAATACGCTTTCGCTATTGCGCCCTACACCGTAAAGCCGCTCCCGAAGGCGGCTTTACGGCCTCTGACACTCACATCCGATTCGGCTCCTCGTCCTCGACCAGGGTGATGCCGTCGATCGAGCGGTCGGTGGCTGCACGCTGGGCGGTTCCGCCCTGGAGCTTGATCATGAGCCGCACCTCGTTGGCCGAGTCGGCATAGCGCAGGGCGTCCTCGTAGGTGATCTCGTCTTCCTGATAGAGGTTGAAGAGCGCCTGGTCGAAGGTGACCATGCCCTGCTCGCCGGAGCGCTTCATCAGGTCCTTGAGCTTGTGCACCTCGCCCATGCGAATGAGGTCCGCCGCCAGCGGTGTATTGAGCAGCACCTCGATCACCGCGCGGCGTCCCTGACCGCTCTTGCGCGGCGCCAGCTGCTGGGCGACGATCCCCTTGAGGTTGAGGGAAAGGTCCATGAGCATCTGGTTGCGCGACTCCTCGGGGAAGAAATTGATCACCCGGTCCAGCGCCTGGTTGGCGTTGTTGGCATGGAGCGTGGCGAGCACCAGATGGCCGGTCTCGGCGAAGGTGATGGCGTACTCCATGGTCGCCCGGGTACGGATCTCGCCGATCAGGATGACGTCGGGGGCCTGACGCAAGGTGTTGCGCAGGGCCACCTCGAAAGACTCGGTGTCCACCCCGACCTCGCGCTGGGTGATGATGCAGCCATCGTGTTCGTGGACATATTCGATCGGGTCCTCGATGGTGATGATGTGGCCCGAGCTGTGGCGGTTGCGATATCCGACCAGGGCCGCCAGCGAGGTCGACTTGCCCGTGCCGGTGGCGCCGACGAAGATGACCAGACCGCGCTTGGTCATGGCCAGGTCGCGCAGCACCGAGGGCAGCTTGAGCTCCTCCATGGTCGGGATGCGGGTCTCGATGCGCCGCAGCACCATACCCACGGCATCCCGCTGCACGAAGGCGCTGACGCGGAAACGGCCCAGAGGGGCGCGATCGAGCGCGAACTGGCACTCCTTGGTGTCATCGAATTCCGCACGCTGGCGCTCGTTCATGATCTCCATGACCATGGAGCGCGCATTGTCGGCCGTCAGCGCCTGCTTGGCGGCCGGATAGATGGCCCCGTCGATCTTGATGCTGGGCGGCCAGCCGGCGGTGATGAAGAGGTCGGAACCTCTCTTCTCGACCAGAGCACCCAGGAGTTGCTCCAGCGCTCGCTTGAAATCCATCGCCATCCTCGCTCATGGATAGACGACGCCCGGCCTCGACCGGGCGTCAGATTCGCCGGCAGGAATGTCGCCGCCGGGAGACGATCACACGAAGTCTTCCTTGTTCTGTGCCTTGGTGCGGGCATCCTTGCGCGAGACCAGCCCCTTCTGGATGAGATCCTTGAGATTCTGATCCAGGGTTTGCATGCCGTGTGCCTGGCCCGTCTGAATGGCCGAATACATCTGGGCCACCTTGGCCTCGCGGATCAGGTTGCGAATCGCGGGCGTCCCGATCATGATTTCGTGGGCCGCGACCCGTCCGCCGCCGATCTTCTTCATCAGGGTCTGCGAGACGACCGCCCGCAGCGACTCCGACAGCATGGCGCGGACCATGTCCTTCTCGGCCGCGGGGAAGACGTCGATGATACGGTCGATGGTCTTGGCGGCAGAGGTGGTGTGCAGCGTGCCGAAAACCAAGTGCCCCGTCTCCGAGGCGGTCAGGGCCAGACGGATCGTCTCCAGGTCGCGCATCTCGCCCACCAGGATGATGTCCGGGTCCTGGCGCAGGGCGGAACGCAGCGCCTCGCTGAATCCCAGGGTATCGCGATGGACCTCGCGCTGGTTCACCAGACATTTCTTGCTGGTGTGCACGAACTCGATCGGATCCTCGATGGTGAGGATGTGCGCGTACTCGTGGTCGTTGAGATGGTCGACCATCGCGGCCAGCGTCGTCGACTTGCCCGAACCGGTCGGTCCGGTGACCAGGATGAGACCGCGCGGGACGTTGATGATGTCCTTGAAGATGGCGGGCGCCTTGAGATCCTCGAGCGTCAGCACCTTGGAGGGGATGGTTCGGAAGACGGCGCCCGCGCCCCGCTTCTGATTGAAGGCGTTGACGCGGAACCGCGCCACGCCCGGGATCTCGAACGAGAAGTCGGTCTCGAGGAACTCCTCGTAGTCCTTGCGCTGCTTGTCGTTCATGATGTCGTAGACAAGCGAGTGGACCGAGCGGTGCTCCAGCGCGGGGACGTTGATCCGGCGCATGTCTCCGTCGACCCGGATCATCGGAGGCAAGCCAGCCGACAGATGCAGGTCCGAGGCGTTGTTCTTGACGCTGAATGCGAGTAGTTCGGCGATGTCCACGTATCACTCCATCAATGGCCAGCCCGAAGGCGAGAGCATGACCCCGGACCGGTGGTAGGCGGGATCGACCTCTATCGAGAGCGGCCGGCGTCCGGAGGGCAGCTTCCGGCGTGCTGGAGTCGGCCCGCTGGCCGGCCGCTCTTGCCGGGATCCTGGGATAGATTTCGACGCGAGATCCCGCCAGCAAGCCTAGCCCGAAACCCGGGTGCCGTCACAGAGGATCAGTTCACAGATCTCGACGCCGTTTCATCCGTCGCCGCACACGATCCGAGGATCCGCACCGCGAGCGCATCCGGACGGCCGGGGAGGGGCCGTCCGGGCCGAAACCAGGCTCAGTCCCCGGCCGCTTGCTCCCGCTCCAGGCGAGCGACCTTCTCCATCACCATCGACTCGAGATCGCGCTTGTAGCGGGCGATCCGCTCGCGCACGGCCGCGTCGGAGGCACCGATGATCTGGGCGGCCAGGATGCCGGCGTTCTTGGCGCCGTTGATGGCCACGGTGGCGACGGGGACCCCGGCCGGCATCTGGACGATCGAGAGGAGCGAGTCCTCGCCCGACAGGGCGGAGGTCTTCACCGGAACGCCGATCACCGGCAGCGGGGTGATGGCCGCCGCCATGCCCGGCAAGTGGGCCGCGCCGCCGGCACCGGCGACGATCACCCGCAGCCCGCGCTCCACGGCCGTCTCGGCATAGTCGTAGAGACGCCTCGGCGTGCGGTGAGCCGAGACGATGGTCATCTCGTATGAAAGGCCGAAGTCGTCGAGGACGGCGGCCGCCTCCCGCATGACCGGAAGGTCGGAGTCGCTGCCCATGATGATGCCGACCTGGGGTGGATGCTGGGTCGATGATTGACTCATGGGTGATCCTCTCCGGAGATCTCGATCAGGTCGCGAACACGTTTGGCCTTGCGCTTGGCGCTCTCGATATCCGGATCGAGCACCGTCACATGCCCCATCTTGCGATAGGGGGAGGTGGCCGCCTTGCCGTAGAGATGCAGGCAGACGCCCGGGATGGCCAGCGCCTCGTTCAAGCCCTTGATGGTCGGACGGCCACGATGGCCGGGCGCGCCCAGCAGATTGATCATGGCCGCTGGCGACAGCTGATCCGTGATCCCGAGCGGCAGCCCCACCACAGCGCGCAGATGCTGCTCGAACTGGTCGGTGACGTTGGCCTCGATGGTGTGATGGCCCGAGTTGTGGGTTCGGGGCGCCACCTCGTTGACCAGCAGCTCGCCGCTCTCGGTAAGGAACATCTCCACGCCGAAGATCCCGACGCCGTCGAGCATCTCGACCGTTCGCACGGCGAGTTCGATCGCCGCATCGGCGGTCGCCTGCGAAACATCGGCAGGCGCCAGCAGCATCTCGAGCACGTTCTCGCCGGGTCGGAAGCACATCTCGACCACCGGATAGCAGCGGCACTCGCCGTCCAGACCGCGGGCGACCACCACCGCCAGCTCCTTAGCGGCCGGAACGAAGCGTTCCAGCAGCGAGGGCACGGGCAGATGTGCCCTGTAGTCCTCGGCCGACTTCATGATGGAGACGCCGCGGCCGTCGTAGCCGCCCCGGCGCGCCTTCTGAACCAGCGGATAGCCGAACTCGGCGAATGCCTCCGGGCTCGGCTCGGGCATGGCGACGAAGGGCGCGGTCGAGATGCCCGCGTCGGCGAGCGCCTGCTTCTGGGTCAGCTTGTCCTGGATCAGCGCCAGCACCTTGGGCGAGGGATGGAATCTGTGCCCCTCGCGCTCGAGCTGGAGCAATGTCTCGGTATCGATGTCCTCGATATCGAAGGTGGTGACGTCGCAGAGCTCGGCAAGCTCGCGCAGCTTCGCCGGATCATGGTAGTCGCCGATGATCTGATGACCGGCGACCTGGCTGGCGGGCGAGCCGGGAGTCGGATCCAGCACCACGCAGGTGCAACCCAGCCGCTTGGCGGCCTTGGCCATCATGCGACCGAGCTGACCGCCACCGATGATGCCGATACGGGCAAGAGGTAAAGGGAATACGTCCATGGCGCAATCATCTGCGTTATGAGAGAAATTGGGAAGCCCCGAGATCGGACGGAGCCAATGCAACAGGTTCCAGACCATGATGGTCCGGATCGCCTGTGTGGAGGACGAAGCCCTTTCCGGCCTCGCATGGCACTGGGGGGCGGCCCGCCTGGAGATCGCGATCGGCGAGCCCTGGATGGCGCGAGCGCGTCGCGTCCGGGAGCCGATCCCGTAGGGGAATCGGCTCTCGCGGACGACGGCGCTACTTTAGCACTCTATGGGGTATCGATCCCGGCGGATTGAGGGGCCGTCGAGCCGGAACGGCCGTATTCGGCCTTGGAACCGGTGAGATCCCAGGCGAAGGTGCAGTCCAGATGGGACAGCACCGATATCATCCCGCTCTCGCCGTCCTCGACCATGAGTGCGACCGGGGCGCGTTTCCCGAACCGCTTGTTGCCCCGTCGGATCCAGAGACGGCGCATCTCGGGATTGCGCGGAAAATAGGTGAGCAGCGCCTCCTGGATCCGCGACAGATAGGCGACGCGCCGGTTCACCCGGGGATCGTCGGGAAAGGGCTCGTCGTCGCGGAACCGCCCCACGTGTCTGGTTTTGATCGACTGGGGCAGCTCCAGGATCCTTGCGACGTCGCTGGCCGCCAGCCCCCAGTCGTCGAGCAGATCCATGGTGCGCCGGGTCATGGAACGGCGCTCGTCGAGCGTGAATTCGGTCGTGCGTTCCACCAGACAGGACTCCTGCGCCGCTGGCGCGATGGTTTCGGGCCTGGGTAGGAGGTGGCGTCTGACGAGCGCGGATGCAACCGCTCAGGATCGGGTGACGCGGGTGATGCGGGTGACCAGGGGAACCCGTCTGAGACGACGGATGATGCAGGCCAGATGGGCGCGGCTGCGCACCAGGATGAGGAACTCCAGATCCGTGGTCATGCCGTCCTTCTCGCGCGACTGGACGTTCTCGATATTGGACCCCTGCTCGGCGATGGCGCCCGCCACGACGGCCAGCGCACCGCGCCGATTGCCGGTCTCGACCCGGATCTCGGTGGGAAACTCGCCCTCGGGCTCGCTGGACCACTCGATGTGCAGCAGCTTGTCCTTCTTGCCCTCGAGACCGCCGAGGTTGCGGCATTCGCTGCGGTGGACCACGATGCCCCGGCCGGGACTGAAGAGCGCGGTGATATCGTCTCCGGGAATCGGACGGCAGCAGCGGGCGAAGCTCACCACCATCCCCTCGGTGCCGCGAATCGCCAGGCGGTGCGGATGCAGATCCTTGTCGGCTCCGGACTCGCCGATGCCCGACTCGCCGGCGGGATCCTCGGACTCGGCGTCGATCAGACGCCGAGCCACCAGCGCCGCCAAGCGGTTGCCGAGTCCGATCTCGGCGAAGAGATCGTCGACGTCCTTGAGCTTGGCCTCTTCCAGATAGGCCGCCAGCCGGATCGCATCGACCCGGTCGATATCGTTGTTGAAGAGGGCCAGTTCGGCATTCAGCAGACGCCGCCCGAAGGCCCGGGCCTCGCGCAGCTTGATGTTCTTGAGATGGCCGCGGATGTTGACTCGCGCCTTGGCGGTCACCACGAAATTGAGCCAGCCCGGATTGGGGCGGGCGCCCGGGGCGGTGATGATCTCGACCGTCTGTCCGTTGCGCAATGTGGTGCTCAGCGGGGCCATGCGGCGGTCGATGCGGGCCGCGACGCAGCTGTTGCCGACATCCGAGTGGATGGCATAGGCGAAGTCGACCGCCGTCGCCCCGCGCTTGAGCGACAGGATGCGCCCCTTGGGCGTGAAGAGGTAGACCTCGTCCGGGAAGAGGTCGACCTTGACATGCTCCAGGAACTCGACCGAATTCCCCGCCTCGCGCTGCATCTCCAGGAGATTCTGCAGCCAGTCGGCCGCCAGCGCCGCCGGATTCGAGCCGGCCTGGCCGCCATTCTTGTACATCCAGTGCGCGGCGATCCCGGATTCCGCGACGCGATGCATGTCCTCGGTGCGGATCTGGATCTCGATCTGAATCCCCTGCGGACCGACCAGCGCGGTGTGGAGCGCCTGGTAGCCATTGGCCTTGGGAATGGCCACATAGTCCTTGAACCGGCCCGGCACGGGCTTGTAGAGATTGTGCACCAGACCCAGAACCCGATAGCAGGTGTCGACCCGATCGACCGTCACGCGGAAGGCGAAGACGTCCAGCAGTTCGGAGAAACCGCGCGACTTGTCGCGCATCTTGCGGTAGATGCCGTAGAAGTGCTTGCGGCGCCCCTCGACCGCGCCCTGGATGTCCTCCTGCAGCAGGGCGCGCTTGAGTGCCGTCTCCACCATTGAGACCATCTCGATCCGAGCACCCGAGGTCCTCTGCACCGCACGCTGGATCACCTGCCGGCGCCACGGCCAGTAGTGGGCGAAGGCCAGATCCTCCAGCTCGACCCGGATCCAGTTGATCCCGAGCCGATTGGCGATCGGGGCGAAGATGTCCAGGGTCTCGCGCGAGATGCGCCGGCAGGCCTCGGCGCTCATGGCGTCGAGGGTGCGCATGTTGTGCAGCCGGTCGGCGAGCTTGATGAGGATCACCCGGATATCGCGGGTCATCGCCAGCAGCATCTTCTGCAGACTGGCCGCCTGGGCCTCGGCACGCGATTTGAAGTCGATCTGGGTGAGCTTGCTGACCCCGTCGACGAGTTCGGCGACATCGTCCCCGAAGGTGGCCGCGACCTCCTCCTTGGGGATCTGGGTGTCCTCGATGACGTCGTGCAGCAGGGCGGCGATCAGACACTTGTGGTCCATGCGCATCTCGGCCAGGATGCGCGCCACCGCGAGCGGATGGTAGATGTAGGGCTCGCCCGACTTGCGCTTCTGGCCCTCGTGGGCCTCGGCGCCGAACAGATAGGCGCGATAGCACTCGGCGACCTGATCCGGAGGCAGATAGCCCTCCAGATAGGCGCAGAGATCGCTGACCAGATAGCGCCCGTCCGAGATCTGTGTCGCCTTCGAAGGCTTGGGAGACATTTCGGAGGCCGCAGTCTCGGTCTGGGGCTCTAGCCCCATGGACGAGGAGATAGCGGCCGTCGACATCTCGAGATTACCCTTTCGATCTCAGCTCCAAGGACGCGCGTCATGGCGATGCAGAACCCAGGCGCGGAACGGTATGTTCCACGATCGGCGATCGCACATCGCTGGCGACGCTATTCCTTGGCGTCCCGCGGCGGCTCGGGCTGCTGTTTTCCCGCATCAGCGGAGAGTTCCTCGGCCAGCGCCTGCTCCAGGGCCGCGGCGGTCTCGTCCATCTCGCGCTGCGCCTCCTGAACCATGGCATTGGAGATGTTCCCGGCGGCGATCTCGCGCAGGGCCATCACCGTCGGCTTGTCGTTCTCCCAGGCCAGGGTCGGCTCGACGCCGTTGGCCAGCTGACGCGCGCGCTTGGTCGCCAAAAGCACCAGATTGAACCGGTTGTCCACATGGTTGAGGCAATCCTCGACCGTAATTCTCGCCATTCTCGTTTCCTCAGATCAAAATCTTCAATTCGGTCGTCGGTCCAGCGGATCCAACAGCGGCGCCAGACGTGGTCTCTGCTGGCCCAGGCGCAGCCGCTCGGCCGTGGCGATCGCCGCGAGCGCATCGAGCGCGGTCTCGAAGCGATCGTTGACGACCAGATAATCGTATTCGGCGTAATGCAGCATCTCGTCGTGCGCCTGCTGCATGCGTCGCGCGATCACCTCGTCGGCATCCGTACCCCGTCCCCGCAGCCGGCGCTCCAGCTCCTCGACCGACGGGGGCAGGACGAAGACGCTCACCGCATCCTCGAAGCGTTGCCTGACCTGGCGGGCGCCCTGCCAGTCGATCTCGAGCACCAGATCCTGGCCGCATTCGAGACAGTCGCGCACATCCGGCTCGCGGGTGCCGTAGAGGTTGCCGAAGACCTCCGCATGCTCGAGGAAGACACCGGCGGCGATCTCGCTGCGAAAGCGCTCCCGGTCCAGGAAATGGTAATGCACGCCGTCACTTTCACCGGGCCGGGCTGCCCGCGTGGTGCAGGATACGGATAAGGTCAGGGCGGGATCGCGCTCGAGCAATGCCTTGACCAGGCTGGTCTTGCCGGCGCCCGAGGGTGCCGACAGGATGAAGAGAATGCCTCGAGCCATTGCCGCCTCGTCTCTCGCCTCACTCATTCCAGATTCTGAACCTGCTCGCGCATCTGCTCGATCAGGACCTTCATCTCCACGGCCTCGCGGGTCACGGCCACGTCCGCCGACTTGGAGCCCAGCGTATTGGCCTCGCGATTGAGCTCCTGCATCAGGAAATCCAGGCGTCGCCCGACCGGCTCGCTGCGGGTGAGCACGTCCCTGACCTCGGCCGCATGGGCCTCCAGCCGGTCCATCTCCTCGTCGACGTCGAGCTTGGCCGCCAGCAGGGCGATCTCCTGCTCCAGACGGATGGGATCCAGCTCGGTCTGCAACTCGGCCAGGCGCTCGGCCAAGCGCTTTCTGACCCCGGCAAGCACCTCGGGCATCCTGGAGCGCACCCGCTGAACCGATTCCTGAAGACGGTCGCAGCGATCGCGCAGCAATTGCTCCAGCCGGGCGCCCTCGCGCTCGCGCGTCTCGAGCAGCGTCGCGATCGCGACGTCCAGAAGCCCCATCGCCGTCTCGGTCAGGCTGTCCAGATCCGCCTCCTGCTCCTGGATGACGCCCGGCCAGCGCAGCACCTCGAAGGGTGAGGGCTCGGCCCCCCGGCCGATCATCATCCCAACCTCGTGCCCGGCCTCCAGCAGCTGCTCGACGAAGGGCCTGTTGATTCGCAGCGACCCCACGGATCCGACCGACGGGGTAAAGCGCAGCGAGCAATCGACCTTGCCGCGCTGGAGACGTGTGCCGAGCCGGGCGCGCACCGCGACGTCGAGCGCGCGCAGCTCCTCCGGCAGACGGATGTGCGGCTCGAGATACCTGTGATTGACCGTACGGATCTCCCAGGTCAGTTCACCGAAGTCGCAAGTCCGGGACTCACGGGCGAAGGCCGTCATGCTCTTGATCATGTCGAGGGGTATCTCTTGGGGGCGGTGAGGGCGCCTACGCAGAATGCGGCGGAAAGACCGCATAGGATCGGTCTATTATACCGGCTGAATCAAGTCATCGTCCGCCCGGAACCGGAGCCGAATCCTTAGATCATGGCAGCCGCAAGAGAAACATTGCCCTCCGGCACCCGGGTCGGCACCTACCGGATCCTCAAGCCGATCGCCAAGGGCGGTTTCAGCCTCATCTATCTGGCCACGGACGAGGACAACGGCGAGGAGGTGGTGATCAAGGAGTACATGCCGAAGAAGATCGCCAAGCGCGACCCGGAGCAACGCATCGTACCCATCAGCCCCGACTATACAGAAAACCTGCATCACGGGCGCAAGTTGTTCTTTCAGGAGGTCAAGGCGCTGGCCTCGCTGCAGCATCCCAACATCGTGCGGGTCCTGGCCTTCATCCTCGCCAACGACACCGGCTATCTGGTGATGCCCAACGAGCGCGGCCGCAATCTGGGCACCTATCTGCACGAGCGCAAGGGCGGACTCAGCACCACCTTCATCCTCGACGTCTTCGTGCCCATCCTCGACGCCCTGGCACTGCTGCACCGGCGTTCCATGCTGCATCTCGACGTCAAGCCGGGCAACATCCATCTGCGCCACGGCAACCAGCCCCTGCTGCTGGACCTGGGTGCCGTGCACCCCCTGCACCGCGGACGCTCGCGTGGAGGCCAGGTGATCACCGCCGGCTATTCCCCGGTCGAGCAGTACTTCCGGGCCGGGCAGGTCGGCCCCTGGACCGACGTCTACGCGGTGGGCGCCAGCATCCGGACCTGCATGGAGGGACGCACCCCGCAGCCGGCGCCCGAGCGCCAGAAGGAGGACAAGGTGGTCCCGGCCAAGGAGGCACTGAGTGACCGCTATCCGGATTTCCTGCTCGAGGCCGTCGACTGGTCCCTGTCCATGGACGCGGCCCAGCGCCCCCAGGACGCCGCCGAACTGCTCGAGGTCCTGACCCCGCATCTCGAGGATTCCCAGCTCAGCCGCATGACGGAAGCGAGCGCCGAAATCGAGGGCGACAGCCGTCGGCGGTGACCGACGGCTCACATCCCTGGAATCGCCCCCCGCCCTAAACTAAAGGCCGATCGGGCTTGGCGGCCCGATCGATCGGACAGACTCCTGGTCATGCGCTGGCGCATGGCGACGACGACATCGACAACGAAGACATCAGTGAACATTCAGGCGCACGAAGAACTGAAAGGAAAGATCTGGGAGATCGCAAACCGGCTCAGGGGACCCTACAGACCGCCGCAATATCGCCTGGTCATGCTCCCCATGGTCGTACTGCGGCGGCTCGACTGCGTCCTCGAGCCGACCAAGGACGCCGTTCTCGAGCAGCGAGACGCCTTGGAAGCGAGACGGATGCCCGAGGCCGCCATGGAGCGGCTGCTCGGCAAGGCCGCCGATCCGAACCGCAAGCACCCCCTCTACAACACCAGCCGCTACACCTTCGCACGTCTGCTCGGCGACGCCGAGAACATCGCGCCCAATCTGGTCGCCTACATCAACGGTTTCTCGCCGACCGCGCGGCGCATCTTCGAGCGCTTCAAGTTCGCGGACCAGATCGAGAAGCTGGACGCCAGCAACCGACTCTTCACCATCGTCAAGGCCATGGCCGAGCTCGATCTGCACCCCGGCCGGGTCGACAACCTCCAGATGGGCTATCTGTTCGAGCATCTGGTGATGCGCTTCAACGAGCAGGCCAACGAAGAGGCCGGAGACCACTTCACGCCGCGCGAGGTCATCCGCCTCATGGCCAACCTCATCTACACCGGCGAGCAGGACGTCTACAGGCCCGGCATCTACCGCACCATCTACGATCCCGCCTGCGGCACCGGCGGCATGCTCTCCGAGTCCGAGAAGCTGATCCTCTCCCAGAACGACCGCGCCCGGCTCGCGCTCCACGGCCAGGAATACAACGACGAGTCCTGGGCCATCTGCTGCTCCGACATGCTCATCAAGGACGAGGACACCGCCAACATCGTCCTCGGCGATACCCTGGGCGACGGCAAGACCCGCGACGGCTTCGAGGGCGAGCGCTTCCACTACCTGATGGCCAACCCGCCCTTCGGCGTCGAATGGAAGGATCAGGAAAAGTTCGTCAAGGAAGAGCACAAGAAACAGGGCTTCGCGGGCCGCTTCGGCGCCGGGCTGCCGGCGATCAACGACGGCTCGCTGCTGTTCCTCCAGCACATGATCGCCAAGATGCACCCCTACGCCGAGGGTGACGAGGACCGGCCCGGCTCCAAGATCGCCGTCGTCTTCAACGGCTCGCCGCTCTTCTCCGGCGACGCCGGGTCGGGGCCGTCCAACATCCGACGCTGGATCATCGAGAACGACTGGCTCGACGCCATCGTCGCACTACCCGACCAGCTCTTCTACAACACCGGCATCTTCACCTACGTCTGGCTGGTGACGAACCGCAAGCCGCCCGAGCGGCGCGGCAAGGTGCAGCTGATCGACGGCACCCGCTTCTTCCAGAAGATGCGAAAGAGCCTCAACAACAAGCGCAACGAGATCACCGAGGAGCAGATCCGCCACCTGACACGCCTCTACGGCCACGACCGGGACGGCGAGACGGCCGAGGTCCAGATCGACGGACAGACCGAGACCCGCGTCGTCTCCCGCATCTTCGAGAACCGCGAATTCGGGTTCCTCAAGGTCACGGTCGAACGCCCCCTGCGCATGAACTTCGAGGCCACCCAGGAGCGCATCGCCAGACTCGACGACCAGACCGCCTTCGCCAATCTGGCGACCTCGAAGAAGCGGAAGGACAAGGCACAGGCCGAACGCGAGATCGAAGAGGGGCGGAAGTTGCAGGAGGCCATCCGCAACCTGCTCGCGACGCTCGAAGGACGGGGATGCTACATGGACCGCGCGGCGTTCGAGGCCGACCTGATGCAGGCCGCGAAGAGGGTAGACCTCAAGCTCCCGGCCCCGATCAAGAAGGCCATCTTCGCCGCCCTCGGCGAGCGCGACCCGATTGCGGCGATCTGCCGCGACGGCAAGGGGCGCCCCGAGCCCGATACCGAACTGCGCGACACCGAGAACATCCCGCTCCCGCCCGGTACCACGCTCCCCCTGCCGATGGACTTCGGCCCGGACAAGCCCAACGACCGGCTGGTCGCCGCCTTCCGCGACGAGATCGACGCCTACATGGCGCGCGAGGTGCTGCCCCACGTACCCGACGCCTGGGTGGACTACGACAAGACCAAGGTCGGCTACGAGATCCCGATCAACCGGCATTTCTATGTCTACAAGCCGCCGCGCCCGTTGGATGAGATCGAGGCGGACATCGCCCAGCTCGAAGGAGAGATCGCCGGGCTGCTGAAGGGGCTCATTGCATGAGTGGGCAGTGGGGGGCGAGCAACGTGCCGGTCGTCAACCGATGTCGTGTCGCAGGATCTCGCTGCACTCATCCCCCCCGCACCCCGCTTGTACAGTATCAATAGTGCAACTAGACTGCACTGATGGGCAGCCTTGAGAAGATCCGACAGGACGCGCTGGCAAACCCCGCGAATCTGCGGTTCGCGGATCTTCGCAAGCTGTGTGAGCACTACTTTGGCAACCCGCGTCAGTCGGGCAGCCATCTGGTCTTCAAGACACCCTGGCCGGGTGATCCCAGGGTCAATATCCAAGATCGCGGGGGGAAGGCGAAGCCGTGCCAGGTCAAACAAGTCCTGGCCGCAATCGACAGGCTCGAACATGGTTGATCCAAAGCATTACACCTATCGCGTGATCTGGTCCGCCGAAGACGGTGAGTTCGTCGGTCTGTGCGCCGAATTCCCGAGTCTGTCGCATCTGGACGACACCCAGACCAGTGCGCTGGAAGGCATCACCCGCCTGGTTGCCGACGTCGTCGCGGAGATGCAAGCGACTGGCGAAACGCCGCCCGCGCCCATCGCCGACCGCGAATATTCGGGGCGATTCCAGGTGCGGATCACACCGGAGCTGCATCGGCGACTCGCCATCCGCGCGGCCGAGGCGAACGTCAGCCTGAACCGGATCGTGTGCGACCAGCTTGCGAAGCCTTGAGCCTGGCGTATGAAAGGAGTTGGCATGACCAAGATCGGCTACGAGATCCCGATCAACCGGCATTTCTACGTCTACAAACCGCCGAGTCCGCTGGATGAGATCGAGGCAGGCATCGCCCAACTCGAAGGGGAGATTGCTGGGTTGTTGAAGGGGTTGGAGGAATGACAACCGCCGCCCAGAAAGCGCGTGCCACATATGGAAACTTGCCGGAAGGGTGGACACGCCGGCGTCTTCGCTGGGATGTCCGACTGAACCCCAAGAAGTCTTGCCTGGACATGGATCCCGAGGAACGCGTGTCCTTTGTCCCTATGGATGCCGTCGGTGAGTATGGTGGTCTCCGCCTCGAAGAGACCCGCGAACTGGCGGACGTCTACGATGGCTACACCTACTTCGCCGAGGGCGATCTGTGTATCGCCAAAATCACGCCATGCTTCGAAAACGGGAAAGGTGCGATTGCCGAAGGGCTTACCAATGGCGTCGGGTTCGGCACGACCGAACTGCATGTGGTTCGCTCAGGGCCGGACATCGATCGGCGATTCCTGTTTTATATCTCGATAGCGGACGATTTCCGGAAGCTCGGCGAGTCAGAAATGTACGGAGCAGGCGGTCAGAAGCGGATCGACGAGGGGTTCATCAAAGACTGGACGCCGCCTCTCCCACCCCTCGCTACGCAACGACGCATCGCGCGGTTTCTAGATGAGAAGACGGCGCAAATCGACGGGCTGATCGAGAAGAAGCGCGCGCTGCTGGACCGGCTGGCCGAGAAGCGCCAGGCCCTCATCACCCGTGCGGTCACAAAGGGCCTCAACCCCGACGCCCCCATGAAACCTTCCGGCATCGACTGGCTCGGTGAGATTCCGGCGCATTGGGACTGCTGCGGCCTAGGTCAGAAGATAAAGCTTCAACGTGGTGTAGACATTACGAAGGACAAACGGATTGAAGGCCCATTTCCTGTCATCTCTTCGGGCGGAATCGACTACTTCCACGACACAGCGTTATGTGCCGGACCTGGAGTTTTGATCGGCAGAAAGGGCTCTGCCGGGAAACTACATTACGTAGAAACCGACTTTTGGCCTCACGACACCACTCTTTATGTTCGGGAGTTTCGCGGGAATGAGCCCAAGTTCGTTTGGTATTTGCTGCATACTCTCGACCTAACCAGCTTTGATACAGGTTCGTCGAATCCCACGGTTAATCGGAACCGTATCCACCCAATGAGGACTGCTTGGCCGAGTCCGCGTGAACAAGCGGTGATCGCATCCCAGCTGGATATTGAGCTCGAAGCAACCGGGAATATAGACATCAAAATAGGCTTTTCAATACAAAAGCTTGAGGAGTACCGCTCTGCCCTCATCACCGCCGCCGTCACCGGCCAGATCGCGGAACTGCGCTGACCTTTGGCGTACCGCATGAACTCGATCATGGCGTCAAACCAAGGCGAGCATGGCTGCCCGGCGCGGCGCAACCATCACCCATCGATCGGCTGCGCGACCAGCTTCACGCCCAGTGCATGACACACCCGGTTGATGGTATCGAAACGCGGCTTCGCATCCGCGCGCAGCGCCTTGTAGAGCGCCTCACGCGCGATCCCGCTCGCCTTGGCGATCTCGGTCATGCCGCGCGCGCGGGCGATATCGCCGATGGCGGCCGCGAGCAACGCGGGATCGTCCTCCTCCAGCACGATGGTCAGATACTCGGCGATGGCCTGGTCGTCCTCCAGATGCTCGGTCATGTCGAACTCGGGCAGATCGGCGATGCGGATCTTCTCGGTCATGACTCAATCCTCCAAGATCGAGGCCGAGCATTGTAGGATGCGGAGAGGCACGAACCGCATCCAACGGAAAACTGTTTTCTGGAAATCACTCAATGGAGCGGCGCACACCAATTCGCTGAGCAGACTTCGAGGGACTCGGTATGTCCAGACACAGGGAGCGCGATTTCGAAACCGCCATCGAGGCCGACCTGACCAGCGCGGGCGGTTACCAGAAGCGCGCGCCGACGGACTACGAGGAATCGCTGGCCCTCTTCCCCGAGGATGTCACCGGCTTTCTGCAGGACAGCCAGCCGGCCAAATGGGCGGCGCTGGAGGCGCTGCTCGGACCCAAGACGACCTCGACCGTGCTGGACAATCTGGCCAAGGAACTGGAGCTCAAGGGCACACTGCACGTCCTGCGTCACGGGTTCAAGTGCTACGGCAAGACCTTCCGCATGGCCTATTTCCGGCCGAACACCCGCATGAATCCCGAGGCGGCGGAGCAGTACGCCCGTAACCGCCTGACCATCACGCGCCAGGTCGGCTTCGCCTCGGTCATGAAAAAACCCGGCGGGGGGCACAAGCGCTGCGTCATCGACCTGACCCTGGCCGTCAATGGCATCCCGGTCGTCACTGCGGAGCTGAAGAACCCGCTGACCGGGCAGCGCGCCGCCGATGCGATCCGCCAGTACGCGCACGAGCGTGACGAGCGCGACCTCCTGTTCGCCTTCAAGAAGCGCGCCCTGGTGCATTTCGCCGTCGACCCTGACGAGGTCTGGATGACGACCCGACTCGAGGGCAAGGCGACCCGTTTCCTGCCCTTCAACCGGGGCCACGACCAGGGCGCCGGGAACCCGCCGGTGGAGGGGAACTGGAAGACCCACTACCTCTGGGACGAGGTGCTGCGGGCCGACAGCCTGCTGGAGATCCTGCAGCGCTTCATGCACCTGGAGGTCAGGGAGACGCCGGTCAAGACCGACAAGGGCGTGCGCACGGTCAGGAAGGAGACCCTGATCTTTCCGCGCTATCACCAGCTCGACGCGGTCCGCCGGCTGGTCGCGCACGCCCAGTCCCATGGCGCGGGCCGGAACTATCTGATCCAGCACTCGGCCGGATCGGGCAAGTCGAACTCCATCGCCTGGCTCGCGCACCGTCTGGCGAGCCTGCACGATGCGCAGGACGAGAAGGTGTTCCACTCCGTCATCGTGGTCACCGACCGGCGCGTGCTCGATCAGCAGTTGCAGGCGACCATCCATCAGTTCGAGCACAAGACCGGCGTGGTCGAGAAGATCGACGAGGACACCCAGCAGCTCGCCCGCGCCCTGTCGCAGGGCACGCCCATTGTCATCACGACCATCCAGAAATTCCCCTTCATCTCCCAGGCGCTCTCGACGCTGGAAAAGAACGGCAGCGGCGTGACGATCGACACGGCGGGCAGGCGCTTCGCCGTCATCGTCGACGAGGCGCACTCGTCCCAGAGCGGCGAGACCGCGACGGCGCTCAAAGGCATGCTGAACCAGGACGGGATCGAGGCGGCGATCGCCGCCCAGCTCTCGGGGGAGGAGGACGAGGCGCTGTCCGAGGAGGCCAGGGCCGCCGTGCTGCGCGATGCGCTCCGACGCGCCCGGCAGCCGAACCTGAGCTTCTTCGCCTTCACGGCCACGCCGAAATTCAAGACCAAGGCCCTGTTCGACGAGCCCGGTCCGTCCGGCACCGCCCCCTTTCACCTCTACTCCATGCGGCAGGCCATCGAGGAGGGTTTCATCCTGGATGTGCTCCAGAACTACACCACCTACAAGCGCTTCTTCGGCCTGATCAAGCAGATCGAGCAGGACCCGGACGTCCCGCGCAAGAAGGCAGCCAAGGCGCTGACCCGCTATCTGGAGCTGCATCCGGTCAACATCGAGCAGGTCGTCTCGGTCATCGTCGAGCATTTCCGGCTCACCGTGATGCACGAGCTCGGCGGGCGGGCCAAGGCCATGGTGGTGACCGGCTCCCGCCTCGCCGCCGTGAGGTACAAGCGCGCCTTCGACCGCTACATCGGAGAGCAGGGCTACGGCGGCATCCGCTCCCTGGTGGCCTTCTCGGGCACGGTCGAGGATCCGGACGACCCCGGATCCTCCTACACCGAGGTGGCGATGAACGGCGGACTGGCCGAGACCGCGTTGCCAGAGACCTTCGAGCGCGACGACTACCGGGTGCTGCTGGTCGCCGACAAGTACCAGACCGGCTTCGACCAGCCGTTGCTGCAGACCATGTATGTGGTGAAGCGCCTCGCCGGCGTGCAGGCGGTCCAGACGCTCTCGCGCCTCAACCGCACGGCACCGGGCAAGTCGCGCACCTTCGTGCTCGACTTCGCCAACGAGGAGGACGACATCCACCAGGCGTTCAGGCCCTACTACGAGACGACGCCGGTCGGCGAGAACGCCGATCCGCATCGTCTCTCGGAGCTGCAGCACCGGCTGCTGGAATGGGCGATCTTCACGCCGGCGGACGTCGATGCCTTCGCCGAGGTCTGGTACCGCGCCAAGCGCGACCACTCGGCGAAGGATCACAGGCTGATGAATGCCGTGCTCGACGCGGTCGTGGAGCGCTTCCAGGCGCATGACGAAGAGGCGCGCGAGGAGTTCCGCGGCCAGCTCACGGCCTATCGCAACCTCTACGCCTTCCTGTCGCAGATCATTCCCTACCAGGACAGCGACCTCGAACGCCTCTATGCCTTCGTGCGCAACCTGCTGGCCAAACTCCCGCCGCCCGGCGACGGGCAGGGCTTCGTTCTGGACGACGAGGTGGCGCTGCGGTTCTTCCGGCTCCAGCAGATGACCGAGGGCTCCATCGACCTCTCGCGGGGCGAGCCCTATCCCCTGAAGGGACCGACCGATGTCGGCACCGGCGGCGTCAGAGACGAGGCGGTCGCCCTGTCGAGCCTGATCGACCGTCTCAACGAACGCTTCGGCACCGACTTCACCGAGGCCGACCAGCTGTTCTTCGACCAGATTCGGGCCTCGGCGGAAATCGACGAGACCATCGCTGAAGCGGCTCGCGCCAACAACTTCACCAACTTCGCCGCCTATCTGGAACGGATGCTGGACGAGCTGTTCATCGCCCGCATGGAGGGCAACGAGGAGATCTTCTCCCGGGTGATGACGGACGCCGAGTTCCGCGCGGCTGCGCACGAGCACCTGGCGCGCGAGATCTTCCGCCGTGTGCGGGAGAGCGAAGAGGTGTCGTGATCGGCGCCCTCCTACCCCTCGATCTCGAACAGGTTTAGGCAGCAATGATGAATTCCGGTCATGATCGCCGTGCGCGACCTCGCTCAGGAGCGGCCGATCACCGTGCTGCCATTGTTGGGCACAAGCATTGTTCCGCCTCGTCGATAGATGTATAAACACACAAACACCCAGCCAAGGTGCCGAATCCTCATGACTCGTTGGAATGTCGCCGTCTCGGATGAAACGGATCAGGCGCTGCGTCTCTTCCTGGCGAGCCGGGGCGGGGGACGCAAAGGGGATCTGTCGCGCTTCATCGAGGAGGCGGTGCGGTCGCATATCCTGGAACTCAGCGCCGCAGAGGCCAAGGCGGCCAATGCCGAAACCACCGAGCAGGATATCGGCGCCATGGTCGACGAGGCACTCGCCTGGGCCAGACGCTAGTCATGCGCGTGGTGCTGGACACCAACATCCTTTTCAGCGCCCTGATCTCGCCTCACGGCTCCCCCGACCGCATCTATCGGGCATGGCGATCCGCGCGCTTCGAGTTCGTGACCTCGAGCGCACAGCTGGAGGAGATCCGCCGCGCCAGCCGCTACCCGAAACTGCAAACGGTCCTGCAGCCCGCGAAAGTCGGTCTGATGATCAACAATCTGCAGCGTGCCCTGGTACTCGATGAGCTTCCCGGCGGCTTCGAGGCCGAGGACCCGGACGATGCCTTTCTACTCGCCATGGCCCAGGCGGGCGATGCGGATTATCTGGTGACGGGCGACCGCCGGGCGGGCTTGCTGCAACGCGGCTCGGTGGAACGTGCGCGTATTCTGACCCCGGCCGACTTTTGTGCCGAGGTGCTGCGGCGCCACTGACCGAAGCCGCGCTGGCGGCAACCTTCGACACGCACACGACAAGACCCAGACAGGAGATACACGCCTCATGAGACCCTCTCAACGCCGTCCCGACCAGTTGCGCCCGCTCCGCTTCACCCGTGGCTTCACCCGCCATGCGGAGGGTTCGGTCCTGGTCGAGTTCGGCGACACCCGGGTGCTCTGCACCGCCAGCATCGAGGCCCGGGTCCCGCCCTTCCTCAAGGGACAGGGCAAGGGTTGGATCACCGCCGAGTACGGCATGCTTCCGCGCGCGACCGGCGAGCGCACCCCGCGCGAGGCGGCCAGGGGCAAGCAGGGCGGACGCACTCTGGAGATCCAGCGTCTCATCGGCCGCGCGCTGCGCGCCGCCGTGGACCTGAACGCGCTCGGCGAGCGCACCATCACACTCGACTGCGACGTGCTCCAGGCCGATGGCGGCACCCGCACCGCCTCCATCACGGGGGCCTGGGTCGCGCTGCGCGACGCCATCGACCAGCTGCGCGCCAAGGGCGAGCTCGCGACCGATCCCATCCAGGCCCAGATCGCCGCCGTCTCGGTCGGCATCTTCGAGGGCACGCCCGTGCTGGACCTGGACTATGCCGAGGACAGTTCGGCCGAGACCGACATGAATCTGGTCATGGACGGGGAGGGACGCTTCATCGAGGTCCAGGGCACCGCCGAGGGCGTGCCCTTCAGCCGCGCCGAACTGGACGCGCTGCTCGAGATCGGCGCCGCCGGCATCCGCGAGATCCAGGCGGCACAGCGCGCCGCGCTCGGTCTCGCGTCCTGACCCGGGCCGCCAGCGAGGAGCGACCGCATGAGCCAAACCCATCGGGACGAAACCGTCGTCCTGGCCAGCAACAATGCCGGCAAGGTCCGCGAGATCGGCCAGCTGCTGGCCGGGGCTCGCATCCGCATCCAGCCCCAGGGCGAGCACGGGGTTCCCGAGGTCGAGGAGACCGGACTCACCTTCGTCGAGAACGCCATCCTCAAGGCGCGCAACGCCGCGCGTCACAGCGGCCTGCCGGCCATCGCGGACGATTCGGGGATCGAGGTGGACGCGCTCAAGGGCGCGCCCGGGATCTATTCGGCCCGCTATGCCGGACCCGGCGCCTCGGACGCAGAGAATCTCCAGAAACTCTTGAAGGACCTCGAAGGCCGTCCCGAGGAGGAACGCAACGCACGCTTCCAGTGTCTGCTGGTCTATCTCCGGCATGCCGAGGATCCGACCCCCATCATCTGCCAGGGCACCTGGGAGGGCCGCATCCTCACCGCGCCCCGAGGCGGGAACGGGTTCGGCTACGACCCCGTCTTCTTCGTCCCGACCCACGGCTGCAGCTCCGCCGAGCTGGATCCGGAGACCAAGAACCGGCTCAGCCATCGCGGCCAGGCGCTGCGCGCGCTGCAGCGGATCCTGGAAGGCGCCCCGGCGGCCGATTGACTCAAGACAGGGCCTTGGTCATCCTTTCGACCGCCCGGCGGCTCAACCGCCGAAGGTCCGCGCAGCGGACCCTACGGACCTTGGTTTCGAGTAGGGTCCGCTGTGCGGACCAAGCGCCGCTGGCCGGAGAAACGATCGAGGCTCAAGACAGCGAACCCGCAACCGACATCCAATGACGATCGACGATATCCCAACCAGACTCGGCCAGGTCCAGGATCGGCTTCTGGCCGCCTGCGAGCGCGCCGGACGCGCACCCGACAGCGTCGCCCTCATCGCCGTGAGCAAGAAGCAGCCGGCCGAGGCCATCCGCGCCGCCTACTGTGCCGGCCAGCGGATCTTCGGCGAGAGCTATCTGCAGGAGGCGCTCGACAAGATGGCCGAGCTGACCGACCTCGACATCGAGTGGCATTTCATCGGCCGCATCCAGTCCAACAAGACGCGCCAGATCGCGAGCCATTTCGACTGGGTGCACGGTCTCTCCGACCCAGACCATGCCCGCCGGCTCAACGACCAGCGGCCGCCCGAGAGGCCGCCGCTGAACGTCTGCATGCAGATCAATCTGAGCGGCGAGGACAGCAAATCGGGCATCGAGCCCAAACGGGCCGCGGAGCTGCTCGCCGCCTGCCTGGCGCAGCCGCGCCTGCGGGTGCGCGGTCTCATGACCCTTCCGGCACCCTGCGACGAGGAGGACGGACAGCGCATCCCCTTCCGCCGGTTGCGCGAGCTGCGTGACGCACTGGCCTCCGCCGAGCATCCGCTGGACTATCTCTCGATGGGCATGTCGGACGATCTGGAGGCCGCCGTCCTCGAGGGCGCGACCCACGTCCGCATCGGGACGGCAGTCTTCGGCCCGCGTCCGTATAATTGAGATCCTGGGTGCCGCGCGGGTGCGGCGCCAGGCTTCGAATCCACGTATCCGGGGTAGACATGTCCACAGCCAGGATCGCCTTCATCGGTGGCGGCAACATGGCCACCAGCCTGATCGCCGGCCTGATCGCCGACGGCTATGCGCCGCAATCCATCCAGGTCTCCGATCCCGATCCGGATCGGCGTCACAGGCTCCAGGCCAGCTTCGGGGTCCGCGCCTTCGCCGACAACCGCGAGGCCCTCGAGGCGGCCGAAACGGTCGTGCTCTGCATCAAGCCGCAGATGGCCGCCGAGGTCTGCGCCGATCTCGCGCCCGTCCTCGTCGATCTGCGCCCTCTGGTGCTCTCCATCATGGCCGGCGTGCCCGAATCCGCCCTGCAGCGCTGGTTCGGCGGCGAACTGGCCGTCGTGCGCGCCATGCCCAACACGCCGGCGATGCTCCAGACCGGGGCTATCGGGCTGCACGCCAGCCCCGAGGTCGACGCCGAGGGCCGCAACCGCGCCGAAACCATCATGCGCGCGGTCGGGCTGGTGCGCTGGGTCGAGGAGGAGAGCCGAATCGACGCCGTCACCGCCATCTCGGGGAGCGGCCCGGCCTATTTCTTCCTCTTCATGGAGGCGATGGAGGAGGCCGGCATCGCGCTCGGTCTCGACGCCCAGACGGCCCGGCTGCTGACCATTCAGACGGCCCTGGGCGCGGCCAAGATGGCGATGGAGAGCAACGATCCACCGGCCCGGCTGCGCGAACAGGTGACCTCCCCCGGAGGCACCACCGAGCGCGCACTCGCCGTCTTCAACGAGGCCGATCTGCGCGCCCTGGTCGCCAAGGCCGCGACCGCCGCCTGCGACCGTGCCGCCGAGCTCTCCAGAACCCTGTCGGAGGATGCATGACGAACTCCTATCTGCTCGATCCGCTCGTCTTTCTCGTACAAACCCTGTTCGGGCTCTATACCGCCGTGGTCGCCCTGCGCTTCCTGCTGCAGTGGGTACGGGCGGACTTCTACAATCCCATCTCGCAGTTCGTGGTCAAGATCACCTCGCCCGTCCTGCGTCCGCTGCGGCGCTTCATCCCCGGCTACGGGGGTCTGGATCTCGCCGCCCTGCTGCTGGTCTGGCTGCTGATCGCGGTCGAATACGGCCTGATCGCGATGATCGCGGGACTCGACCGATCGCCGCTGGGCGCCTTCGGCTGGGCCATCCCGGGCGTGGTCGAGCTCTTCATCAATATCTTCCTGTTCTCGGTCCTGATCCGGGTCATCCTGAGCTGGGTCAATCCAGATCCCTACAACCCGGCCGTGGCCCTGCTCGACCGCATCACCGACCCGGTGATGCGCCCGGCCCAGCGTCTGATCCGCCCGATCGGCGGCATCGACCTCTCGCCCATGCTGGTGATGATCGGTCTGGTGCTGCTCAACATGCTGCTCATTCCGCCGCTCCAATGGCTGGTGAGGAGCCCCTTCTGAGCCGCGTGAGATGGGCTGGTATCGCTGGAACGGCACGGATCTGGAACTCTCCCTGAGGGTCCAGCCGCGCGCGCCCAAGGACTGTTTCGACGGACCCGATCCGGGCGGCGAGCATTATCGCGTCCGCATCAAGGCGCCCCCGGTCGACGGCAAGGGCAACGAGGCGCTACGGCGCTTCGTCGCCAAGTCCTTCGGCGTAGCGCCCTCGCGGATCGAGATCATCGGCGGGGAGCACGCGCGCTACAAGCGGCTGAGGATCCCTGAGCCCAAGAGCCTTCCCATCCCGATCGAACCGAACTGATCGGACGCAGGGAAGCATCCTGTCAGCTGGCCAGCCGTCGGCGCAATGCCAAGGCAAGGCCGAGAGCGGACCCGAACAGCCAAATGCCGCCAGGCAAGGGGACGGTAGTCGAACTGCCCGCGATCAACTTCATATAGTTGGAGCCATAGTCGAATGAGAAATCCAGTGCTCCACAGTTATCGCATAGAAAAGAGTCGAAACTGCCGCTAACCCCCCCATCGGCTAGCAGGAACTCGAAGGTATCTCCTTCCTTGGGAAGGTATCCATCGAGGAAACTGATCTCGAGCGTACCTCCGAGGATGGACGCTTGCCCGCCGATGTCGAGGGTATCGAACACGGACTCCCCTGCAATTTCGATCAGCAACGTCGAGCCCGCAAGCTGCTCGTAATCGCCATCGATGATCAGGGTTCCTGGCGAATTCCCAGGCCCAACCAGGCCGTAATTCACGAGATCTCCGACGATCGAGCCAGTACCGAAAAGGCTACCTCCGCTCGTCACGGTCAGGGACCCGTCCGCCGCACCGCTCGGGGTTCCTGGACCCACGACAACGGCCGCCGTACTGCCAGCGACTTCGATCGTGGCACCGGATCCCAGGCTGAAGGTATCGGCCACATGCAGATCGCGGGCCTCCGTATCGGTGGAAGCCATGCGGATGGTGCCGTCGTTGAAGGACTCGAGGCTGCCGAGATCGATACCCGCGGTATCCTCAATCGTGATATCGGTCTTCTTGAGTTGCTTGATCTTGGAGAGATCGACCAGGCTATCCTCACCGGTGGCGCTGACGCTGATCTTCCCTCCCACCCGAGCATCGGAATAATCCTTAAGCTGAGTAAGACCCGAAAGATCCACCTTGCCGCCATCACTAGCGATAATTCTCAAAGCAGCTGTACCCACATAATTACGCCGAACTGTCTCGATCATGCTTAAATCGAGAAGACTTCCCGATCCAGAGGCAGTGAAATGTCTATACGCTGCATCGCTATTGCCTCGACCACTCCAGGAATTAACCGCCGTGCTCAGCGTTGCACCGCTATAGGCATAGAGATCCGTTCCATCAAGAGCGATCGAACTGAGATTTAAAACACTACCCGATTTGGCAGTAACACTCGAATCGAT
>NZ_AONC01000017.1 GCF_000585215.1 Imhoffiella purpurea
GCGCCGCGCCTGGGCCATCATCCTCGAACGCTGGTTCAGCTGGGACGCGAGGCATTCTTCTGTCTCTGGTTCGCGGTCGGAAGGGGATGGGCGGCCATGACCGGCAATCGGCGCATGCTCTCGCGGGTCACATGAGTAAATAGCCTCCAGCCGCATCATCCGACCTATGCCCCAAATCGACTTCTACAGCCTCGAGCCCGACAGCCGCGGCGACCGCTTCCTGCTCGCCTGCAGGCTGACCGAGCGCATCCGCGCCCAGGACCTGCGCCTGATCATCCATTGCCCGGAACCCGAGGAGGCGCGTCATCTCGACCGTCTGCTCTGGACCTTTCGCGAGGACAGCTTCCTGCCGCATGGACGGGTCGGCAAGGTGGATCAGGAGCTGACCCCCATCCTCATCGGCGCGGACGGACGGCCGGAGACCGAGACCCAGGTGCTGCTCAATCTCGGCCGCGAGGTCCCTCCCTTCTTCGCCCGCTTCGACCGGGTCTGCGATCTGGTGGACCTGGATCCGGACCTGCGGACCGCAGGCCGGAGCCGCTTCAGGTACTACCGCGACCAGGGGCATCCGCCGAGGCATCATCGGATTCGGCTCTAGTGGAGGCGGGATCGCCGCGCGAGGCGCGCAGAATGGCCAAGGCGCTCTCGAAATCGAAGCGTTCGATCCGGATCATGAGCTCGCCGAACGCCTCGCCCAAGACCGACTTCAGCTGGTCTGCCGAGTCGCGCGCGAACGGCAGGGCGATACTGTTGTCCTCCGACAGCAGCACATCCATCCGTTCCAGCGTCGCGTTCAAACGATCCAGATCCCGAGGGACCGACTCGGATGGACCGGATGGATCTGGCCAGAGATTTTCGACCGCAGGAAGGAGTTTCCTCAGCAGCCGCTCGGTCTCGCGGATCCGGGGCTCGAGCCGATCCAGCCCCATCCCTTCCCGCAGCCCGGATTCAATCTCGACCATGAGCGCCGCTACCCGATCGACGCCCAAGGTCGCCGCCGCCCCCTTGAGGGAGTGGACGAGTCGGCCAGCCGCCGCCCTGTCCCCTGCCTCGAGAACACCCTGAAGACGCTCCATGTCGGCACCATGGGACTGGACGAACATCCTGAGCAGACGCCCATAGACCTGGCTCCGTCCACCAACCGCCGCCAGACCCTTGACCATATCCACGCCCGAAAGGACGCCGGGCGAACCGGCGGGATCCGGCGAACCCATGACGCCGGAGCTTTCCTCGCCATCCGGCACGGCGTCATCCGGCGTCTCCGAGTCTGGCGCCGGGCCTTGCGACAACCATTGCAGCAGGGTTGCATAGAGCGCCTCGGGCTCGACCGGCTTGGAGACGAAATCGTCCATTCCCGCATCCAGACACGCCTGACGGTCCTCGTCGAAGGCATTGGCGGTCATCGCCAGGATGGGCAGCCCGGCACAAGCACTGGAGGCCCGGATACGCCGGGTGGCTTCAAGACCGTCCATCACGGGCATCTGGACATCCATCAGCACCAGGTCGTAATGATGGCGCGCGATCTGGTCCAATGCCTCCTGACCGTTGTCGGCGGTATCCACCGAGAGCGAGACCGCGTGGAGCAGCTCGAGGGCGACCTCCCGGTTGATGGGGTTGTCCTCGACCAGGAGCAGACGCGCACCCGAGCAGCTGGCTCGAAGCTCGGCCTCGGCGTTTCGGTTGTCCCTGGTCCGCGCCGGAGGAATGGCCGCGCGACCGCGCCTCAGCCTGGCCGTGAACCAGAAGGTACTGCCCCGCCCCGGCTCGCTCTCAACGCCCGCGGAACCACCCATGAGCTGGGCCAGACGGCGGGTGATCGCCAGCCCCAGGCCGGTTCCGCCATGCCGGCGCGTGGTCGAGACGTCCCCCTGACCGAAGGGTGTGAATAGACGCGGCAGCTCCGCGGGCGCAATACCGACCCCCGTATCACTGACCTCGAAGCGCGCCAGCAGCGCATCCGCGTCCGCCTCGACCAGCCGGCAGCTCAGCCGGATGCGTCCCCGCTCGGTGAACTTGATGGCGTTGCCCATGTAGTTCAGCAGCGCCTGGCGTAATCGCGTCGGATCGCCATGCAGCCACTCGGGCACATCACCCTGGTCGACCTCGATCGCCACACCTTTCGCCTTGGCCTGCTCGGCGATCATGGAGTGTGCATGATCGAGAATCACGGACAGCGCGAAATCGGTCTGTTCCAGCTCCAGCCGACCGGCCTCGATCTTGGAGAGATCCAGGATGTCGTTGACGATCGACAGCAGGTGCTGCGCGGCCGCCTCGATCTTGCCGAGCCGCTCGGACTGCTCGTGCGACACCCCGCGCTGACGCAGCAGATAGGTCAGACCGACGATGGCGTTCATGGGGGTGCGGATCTCATGGCTCATGTTGGCCAGAAAGGCGCTCTTGGCCCGGTTGGCGGTCTCCGCCGACTCGCGCGCCGCCTCGCGGGCACGCTCGATCTCCTTCTGGACGCGAATGTCGCGCGAAAATCCGACGGTTCCGAGCACGGATCCGTCGGCGTCGAACACGGGGGCCTTGAGCGTCTCGTTCAGCGTCTCCTCGGGCTCGGTCGGAAACGACTCCTCGATCGTGATTCCTCGGCCGGAACCCATCACCCTGGCATCGTCCGCGCGAAAGCGCTCGGCCAGGGGGTGCGGCCAGATGTCCAGATCCGTCCGGCCCAGCAGATCCTCAATGGGCCGCCCGGCGATTTCGGCCGTCGCACGATTCGCGGCCATGAAGCGCCCGTCCCGATCCTTCAGCCAGATCATGTGCGGGATATTGTCGATGATGGCCCGCAGCGATTGACTCTGACGCCTGAGCTCGGCCGTTCGGGTATCGACCAGCTCCTCCAGATGATGGCGATAGCGATCGAGTTCTTCGGTGGCGCGCTTGCGGTCGGTGATATCGCGACAGATGCAGAGGAAGAGGTTCTCGCCGCCCCAGTTGACGCCGCTGGCGCTGATCTCGACATCGTATTCCGATCCGTCCCTGCGCCGATGTCTGGACTCGAATAGATGATGTGCCTCCGCGAAATCGAGGAACAGTTCTCGGATCTCTCTCTCCGACATGGAGGCATCGATATCCCAGGTCCTAAGACCGATCACCTCTTGCACCGGATACCCCAGCATCTCGGCGAAGCGCATATTGGTCTCGATCACACGATGCGTCTGATCGATCACCAGAATGCCGTCGCGCGTGCTCTCGATCAGCGCCTGTCTTCGCGCCGTCTGCTCGGCGAGCTCGCGGTGGATCCGATCGATGTCCGTGATGTCTCGCGAGATGCCGAACATACCGATCAAGACGCCCTGGGCATCGAGCAAGGGCCCCTTGATGGAGAGAAAGACTCGCCGCCCCTGAACCGTATCCAGATATTCGCGAAAGCTCATCGGCATATCCTGCGCCATGACGGACCGGTCGTGTTCGCGGATCTGGGCGCTCTGAGCGGGAGGAAAGATGTCCAGGTCGGTCAGACCCACGATCTCTTCGTGCGACCTGCCAATGAATTCCCCGGCGGCGCGATTGAAGAGCATGTAGCGTCCATCCAGCCCCTTGGCGAAGACCGCGTCGCTCGAGCCATGGACGATCGCATCCAGCAGATTCAGCGCGTTCAGGCGCTCGCTCTGCGATCGGTGAAGCGTTTCGGCCCATTCCAGCTGCTGACGCTGGCGCAGCAGCAGGGCGCCGGCCGTGACCATCAGCAGCGCGAGCATTCCGGCCAGCACGATCCAGAGCGCACTGCCGACCGTACCGGCATAGACCTCCGCCAGATCCACCTTGACCAGCAGGAGCCAGTCGGTCCATGGCACCGCCATGGCGTAGCCCATGACCGCCTCTCCGCGATAGTCCAGGCCCTCGATGCCCGAACCGAGCAGCCGCCTGTCCCGCCCGTACTGGGCGGCCAGCAGCCGCTCGCTGGTCAGCGGCAGCCGCAGCAGCGCTTCCCCTTCCAGGTGACGCAATGGATTGAGAAAAAGGACCTCGTCCCCTTGCACACGGAACAGCAGGGTCTCACCAGTGTCGGTCTTCAGCGGCCATATCTGCAAAGCCGGATAGAGATAGGACTGGGGATCCGTATGCAGCACCGCGACCGAGCCCGCCCCCATTTCCGTGTCGGCCGGCAGGGGTACGATGAAATCCAGATGCGTCTTCCCATGACCATCCCGATAGGGTCCGAACAGGGCGATGGACTGGCTATCGGCCGCTTCGCCAATGGCGTGAATCAAGCCGGCCGACAAAGGTTGCGACAGAGGCTCTGAGGACCAGAGCACCTCGCCCCTGGAGGTCGCGATCACCAGATGGTCGAAGTCGTTGAGCTTGGAGAATCCGCGCAGCCGGCCGATCAGCTGCGCCCTCTCGTTGGTCCCCTCGCCCTGCGCCAACAGCAGCGGACCATGATTTCCGATCAAGGTGGAGCGCAGAAATTCCGCATCCCCCTGGCGTTCATCCAGCCAGTCGGCCAGCTGAGTGGTCTTGAGCTCGGCGATCGTCTTGAGATTCTCCCCTTCGCCGTCCTTGTGCTGCCGTATGTCCATGAAGACGGCGCCGGCTGTGAGGGACACGATGGCGGCGGACAGCAGGATCATGGGCAGAATCAGGGGTCTGCTGGAGCGCGCGCCGGACATGGGGACAGGGAGAGGCGTGTCCGAGCGCACCTGACCGCGCATCAGGAAATAGAGCAGCAGGGTGCTGAGCAGTACGAAGACGGCGCCCTTGAGCGTATTGAGCAGAACGAACCGGCTCGGGGCCTCCATCAGCATCCCGAGCAGGTTGTCCGAGAGCAGAATCCATAGCCCGGCGAAGGCCGCATAGACCAGTACGACGGTGAGGATGCCCGTCCGGGACGTGGCGGAGCGCCTGGGATCCGGATCGCTGCTCATGAGATCTCCATGTCCTCATCCAGGTGCCGAAACGGCCTCTGGGGTTCGACGCCGTGCCGCCGCCCCCCGAGGAATTCAGTCGGACGATGCCTCGTCGTTTTCGCTGTAACGCCGAGCGACCTCGCAGAAGATGTCGTAGGTGCTCGCGAAGGCATCCGTGATATCCGGATCGAAATGGCTGGCGCGCCCTGCGAGGATGATGTCGCGGGCCTCATGAAAGGCCATCGGCGGCTTGTAGACGCGCGGCGAGATAAGTGCGTCGAAGACGTCCGCGAGCGCCATCAGTCGGGCCGAGATCGGAATGTCGTCCCCGGCCAGACCGTCCGGATACCCGGTCCCGTCCCAGCGCTCGTGATGATAGTGGGCGATGTCCTTGGCCAGTACCAGGAACTCCAGCGGCCGGTCGACATCGCGTTCGGCGTATTCGATGGCGTCGCTGCCGAGCTTGGCGTGGGTCTTCATGATCTCCCACTCGTCCGCAGTCAGCTTGCCCGGCTTGAGCAGAATATGATCCGGTATGCCGACCTTGCCGATGTCGTGCAGCGGGGCCGACTTGACCAGGAGGTCGATGGTGTGGGCGGTGAGAAAATGGGCGAAGCGCGGATGATCGCGCAGACGCTGCGCCAGGGCGCGCACGTAGCCCTGGGTGCGGCGTAGATGGTTTCCGGTCTCCGGATCGCGGATCTCGGCCAGATGCGCCAGCGCATGGATGCTGACGTCCTGGACAACCAGATTCTCCTTCATGCGCCGCAGCAGTTCGCGCTCGAGATAGGTGTTCTGGTCCTTGAGCCAGTCGCGGGCCTGCTTGAGCTCGAGTTGGGTGTGGACGCGAGCGCGCAGGATCGAGGGGACGATCGGCTTGGCGATGTAGTCCACCGCGCCCACGTCCAGACCATGGATCTCGGCCTCGGTGCTGTCCATGGCGGTGACGAAGATCACCGGGATGTCGCTGGTACGCTCATCGGCGCGCAAACGCGAGAAGACCTCGTAGCCGTCCATCCCCGGCATCATGACGTCGAGCAGGATGATGTCGGGGCGCGGCGGCGAGGCGACGACACGCAGCGCCTTCTCGCCCGATGTGGCGGCGCGGACACGATAGTCCGGCTGCAGCAGCTCGCTCAGAACCGTGAGGTTCTCGGGCGAATCGTCGACGACCAGGATCGTAGGCAATTCTCCATTCGTCATCCGCATAAGCTCCTGAAACAAGGGTTTGCCCGGCCCCGCGCGCATATCATGATCGCTGCCCACTCATTATAGGTAAACAGGGGAGATGCCAACTCCATCCCAACCTGGCATTGAATCGGCTCGCCGGTCGAATCCGCGGCTGAAATACGCCCTCGATTTTCAAGCGCTTGAGATGCCCGTCGGCGTGGGGCCATCCATGACCCGAAACGGGAAGCGCATTGCATCAGCATAGCCGCTGATATCTGGAGACAACCGCATCCGATGCCAAGGACGTCGCACGGGATCGGAGCGGTAGACAGACCGATACATGGGAACGGATGGAACGCGAGCATAGTCGACGCACTGACGCGGATGTCGAGAGCGTCCGAAAATCTAGAACCCCATCACAGGTCCGCCGGACTCGGCGCCAAGGCGTCCACCTTCTGGAATCCGCGAGGCAGCAGACGTCCTCGCCGGCCTCGCTCGCCCTGATAGGCGTCCAGGTCCGACGGCTTGAGCGTGAGGGTTCGCTTGCCGGAGGTCACGACCAGACTGCCGCCCGGAGGAACCACGGCGAGCGCGACCATCCGCTCCTCTCCGCCCGCGGGCAGCGCGATGATCTTGTTGCCCTTGCCGCGCGGCATCTCCGGAAGCTCGCTGACCGGGAAGAGCAGCAGATGTCCGGCACCGGTCGCGGCGGCCAGACGCGCGCCGGCCGGATCGCCGACGGGTGTCGGAGCCAGGACGCCAGCCCCCTTGGGCAGGGTCAGCACCGCCTTGCCCGCCTTCGGCTTGGCCAGCAGATCCTCGACCCGGACGATGAATCCGTATCCGGCATCGGATGCGAGCAGGTAGCGCGCCTCGGGGCGGTCGCCGACCACGGCCACGAAGCCCGCGCCCGAAGGCGGATCGAGCCGGCCGGTCAGGGGCTCGCCCTGACCGCGCGCCGAGGGCAGCGTATGGGCCGCGAGCGAGTAGCTGCGCCCGGTCGTGTCGAGAAAGACCGCGGACTGGTTGCTGCGCAGCCGCGCCGCCCCGAGAAAGCGGTCGCCGGAGCGGTAGCTCAGCCCCTCGGCATCCACCTCGTGCCCCTTGGCCGCGCGCACCCAGCCTTTCTCGGACAGGACCACGGTTACCGCCTCGCTCGGCGCCAGCTCGGTCTCGTCGATCGCGCTCGCCGCCTCGCGGACCACCAGGGGCGAGCGGCGGTCGTCACCGTATTTCTCGGCGTCGGCGGCGATCTCCTCGCGGATCAGACGGCTGAGCGCCTTGGGGTCGTCCAGCAGACGCTCCAGCTCGGCACGCTCGGCGGTCAGTGCCTCCTGCTCGCCGCGGATCTTCATCTCCTCGAGCCGCGCCAGCTGACGCAGCCGGGTGTTGAGCACGTACTCGGCCTGGGTGTCGCTCAGACCGAAGGCGGCCATGAGCACCGGCTTGGGCTCGTCCTCGGTACGGACGATACGGATCACCTCGTCCAGATTGAGGAAGGCGATCAGCAGACCTTCCAGAAGGTGCAGCCGCTCCAGCACCTTCTCCAGGCGATGCTGCAGACGTCGGCGGACGGTCTGGGTGCGATAGGCGAGCCACTCGACCAGCAGCTCGCGCAGATTCATGACGCGCGGCCGGCCGTTGAGACTGATGAGATTCATGTTGACCCGGTAGCTGCGCTCCAGGTCGGTGGTCGCGAACAGATGCGACATGAGACGCGCCACGTCCACCCGGTTCGAGCGCGGCACGATGACCAGCCGGGTCGGATATTCGTGATCGGACTCGTCGCGGAAGTCCTCGATCATGGGCAGCTTCTTGGCGTTGAACTGGGCCGCGATCTGCTCCAGGACACGGCTCCCAGAAACCTGGTGGGGCAGCGCCGTGATGACGATGTCGCCGCGCTCCAGCTCGTAACGTGCCCGCTGCTTCACGCTGCCTCCGCCGGTCTGGTAGATCTTCAGCAGATCCTCGGGCGGGGTGACGATCTCGCCGGCGGTCGGGAAATCCGGACCGGGGATGAAGCGCATCAGATCGGCCACGCTCGCCTGGGGATGGTCGAGCAGATGGATGCAGGCATTGGCGACCTCGCGGAGGTTGTGCGAGGGGATGTCGGTGGCCATGCCGACCGCGATGCCTGTGGTGCCGTTCATCAGCAGGTTGGGCAGACGCGCCGGCAGCAGCTTGGGCTCCTCGAGCGTGCCGTCGAAGTTGGGCTGCCAATCGACCGTGCCCTGGCCCAGCTCGCCGAGCAGGAGCTCGGCATAGGGGGTCAGTCGCGACTCGGTGTAGCGCATGGCGGCGAAGGATTTGGGGTCGTCCGGCGAGCCCCAGTTGCCCTGTCCGTCGACCAGGGGGTAGCGGTAGCTGAATGCCTGGGCCATGAGCACCATGGCCTCGTAGCAGGCCGAATCGCCATGCGGATGGAACTTGCCGAGCACGTCGCCGACGGTGCGCGCCGATTTCTTGAACTTGGCGGCCGCCGAAAGCCCCAGTTCGGACATGGCATAGAGGATGCGTCTCTGCACCGGCTTGAGCCCGTCGCCCAGATGCGGCAGGGCGCGGTCGAGAATGACGTACATGGAATAGTCCAGGTAGGCCTTCTCGGTGAAATCCTTCAATGGGAGCCGTTCGAGACCCTCGGCGTTATAGGTCAGGGTTTCCGTCATGGTTGGTCATGGATCCGATCGCAAACAGGGCGCGCATGATGCGCCAAGCCGCCGCGAAGGACAAACCTTGGGCCAGCTGGCGCCTACTCCGACGGGGCACGCGCCTTCTTGATGACGGCTATGCGCGCTTCGCGGATACGCTGAGGGATGAGGCGCGGCTCGGGGGCCGAGCGGGCGACGGCACCCACATCGATTTCAGCGACGGCGGCGAACAGACGCCGCAGCGTCTCGGCCTGGGGATAGTCCCGCTCGGCATAGCCGGCGCGTCCGCGGAAATCGGCCTCGCAGGCGATCAGCATCCGCTCGAACCGCCCCGGACGGCGGAAGGCATCGGCCCGCTCCATCAGGTCCAGCACCGTCCCGGCCCGCAGCTCGTCGATCTTGTGGACCAGACCGTGCAGGGCCGAGGTGATGCGCGCCAGCTCGCGACAGCGGACCGGAATCCGAAAGCGCTCGCAGACGTCATCGATCAGACCCAGACCGCGCTCCTCGTGTCCATGATGGCTCGGCAGGATCTCGGCCGGGGTGGTGCCCTTGCCCAGATCGTGACAGAGCGCGGCGAAGCGGGTCTCAAGATCGGGCGTCAGACGCGCCGCCATGTCGACCACCAGCATCACGTGCACTCCGGTGTCGATCTCCGGATGCCAGCGCTCGGGCTGGGGCACGCCCCACAGCCGGTCCAGTTCCGGCATCAGCCGTTCCAGTGCCCCGCAGGCGCGCAGGACCTCGAAGAAGGGCGAGGGACGCGCCTCGCCGAGCGCGCGCGACATCTCCTGCCAGACCCGCTCGGGAACCAGGGCGTCGACCTCGCCCCGGGCGACCATGGAACGCATCAGGTCCATGGTCTCCTGTGCGATGGTGAAACCCAGATCGCAGAAGCGCGCGGCGAAGCGGGCGAGCCGCAGGATCCGCACCGGATCCTCGGCGAAGGCGGGGGAGACGTGGCGCAGCACGCGTGCCTGCAGATCGGCCAGTCCTCCATAGGGATCGACGATGGAGCCGTCCGCGTCCCGGGCCAGGGCATTGATGGTGAGGTCGCGCCGCAGCAGATCCTGCTCCAGCGTCACCCCGGGATCCGCATGGACCTGGAAGCCATGGTAGCCGGGGGCGGTCTTACGCTCGGTGCGGGCCAGGGCGTATTCGTCCTTGGTCTGCGGATGCAGGAAGACGGGAAAGTCCTTGCCGACCTGCTGGAAGCCCCGCGCCAGCATCTCATCGGCCGTGGCGCCGACCACGATATAGTCGCGCTCGTGGACCGGCCGCCCCAGAAGTCCGTCGCGCACGGCGCCGCCGACCAGATAGGTGCGCAGACCCAGCGTCGCCTCGCTCATGCCCGACTCACCATCGCCCATGGCCGCGGCCGCATCGAGCGCAAGGCGGTCCGACGGACCTGTCGGGCCGCCTCATCCAGAATCCTCTCAACATCCATCTCGAACTCCAGCGCCCCCTGGACGTCTCAGCAGCGGAATGCGACCGGAACGGTCGATGCCCAGATTATATCCGGCGAGGCTTCGCGGGTTAGAATTCCGACCCACCCCACCAAGAGGCAGACCCATGCGTTTCATCGGATACTTGATCCTATTGGCGGCGATCGGTTACGGACTCTGGCCCTACTACAGCGTCTATCGGCTGGACGACGCCATCAGCCTGCAGGACAAAGGCCAGTTGGCCGAGATGTTGGATCTGCGAGCGATCCGCGCCAACTACAAGCAGCGCATCGCCGCGGGCGTGAAGGACGTGCTGCCGGCCGAGGACCCGAACAGCGTCATGGGCTGGCTGCGCCAGAACATCGACCGGCTCGGCGACACGGCGCTGGAGCAGGCGATCACGGTCGATTGGGCGCGTCAGACCCTGCGCGACGCCGTCACCCGGGCCACGGGACAGACCCCGCCCTATCTGCTCGCGGCGGTCGACTATGCCTTCTTCGAGTCCTTCGACCGCTTCCTCATCCGCATCGGCGAACTCGGACGCGGCGCGGCCCACGTGCGTCTCGGCCTCGTCGACGGGAAATGGAAGATCACGGATATCATTCCCTGACGGACCGAGGAGAAAGAGCCGAAGCCGGCGGTCCGCGCCGCCGCAGAGGAATGGACGCCGAGTCACGAAGCCGGAGCCTCGTGACCGGAAGGCTGACCGCTGTTCCGCGATCAGACGTTGAACCGGAAGTGGATGATGTCGCCGTCCTTGACCACGTACTCCTTGCCTTCCGAGCGCAGCTTGCCGGCCTCCTTGGCGCCCTGCTCGCCCTTGCAGGCGATGAAGTCCTCGAAGGCGATGACCTCGGCGCGGATGAAGCCGCGCTCGAAATCCGTGTGGATGACCGCGGCGGCCTTGGGCGCCTTGGCGTTCCTGGGGATGGTCCAGGCACGCACCTCCTTGGGACCGGCGGTGAAATAGGTGTCCAGCCCCAGCAGGCTGTAGCCGCCGCGCACCACCCGGTTGAGGCCGGGCTCCTCGAGCCCCAGCTCGGCCAGGAACTCGTCGCGCTCGGACTCGTCGAGGGCGACGATCTCGGCCTCGATCGCGGCGCAGACGGAGACCACGATGGCTCCCTCCGCGTCGGCCAGCGCCTGGACCTTGTCCAGCAGCGGATTGTCGGCGAAGCCGCCCTCGTCCACGTTGGCGATGTACATGGTCGGCTTGGCGGTCAGCAGGAAGAGATCGCGCAGTTCCTCGGTCTCGTCCTCGTCCAGGCCCATGGAGCGGACCGGCTTGCCGGCGTCGAGATGGGCCTTGACCCGCTCCAGCAGCTCCTTGCGGTAGAGGATCTTCTTGTCTCCGGTCTTGGCCGCGCGCTGGGCGCGGTCGAGTGCCTTCTCGACCGATTCCATGTCCGCCAGGGCCAGCTCGGTGTTGATGACCTCGATATCGCTCAGGGGATCGACCCGGCCGGCGACATGGATGACGTCGTCGTCCTCGAAGCAGCGCACCACGTGGGCGATGGCGTCGGTCTCGCGGATGTTGGCCAGGAACTTGTTGCCGAGCCCCTCGCCCTTGGAGGCGCCCGCGACCAGCCCGGCGATGTCGACGAACTGCATCGAGGTCGGCAGCACCCGCTCCGGCTTGGCGATGGCGGCAATCTCATCGAGCCGCGGGTCGGGAAGCGGCACCACGCCGACATTGGGGTCGATGGTGCAGAAGGGGTAGTTCTCGGCCGCGATGGTGGCCTTGGTGAGGGCATTGAAGAGGGTCGACTTGCCGACGTTGGGCAGGCCGACGATGCCGCATTTGAATCCCATGACGAGAGTCCGCTCGAAGAAAATCGGACGATGGTACAGGCTCCGGCCCTGCCATACCAGAGCCGGAACCAGTCGCCACCCAGCGGCTCTACTCGTGCCCGCGGTTGTAGCGGTCCTCGAAGCGGACGATGTCGTCCTCGCCGAGATAGCTCCCCGACTGGACCTCGACCAGTTCGAGCGGAATGCTTCCGGGATTCTCGAGACGGTGGGTGGCGCCCACCGGGATGTAGGTGGACTGGTTCTCGGTCAGCAGGAAGGTCTCGTCGCCGCAGGTGACCCGGGCGGTGCCCGAGACCACGATCCAGTGCTCGGCGCGATGATGGTGCATCTGCAGCGACAGCGACTCGCCCGGCTTGACCGTCAGACGCTTGACCTGATAGCGCGAACCCTGACCGATCGACTCGTAGGATCCCCAGGGCCGATGCACGCGCTGATGATGCAGATATTCGTGACGCTGCTGACGCTGCAGGAACTGGATGACCGTCTTGACATCCTGGGCGCTCTCCTTGCTCGCCACCAGCACGGCGTCCGGGGTCTCGACCAGGATGAGATCGTCGACGCCGATCGCCGCCACCATGCGATGATTCGCCAGCAGCAGGTTATTGTGGGCGTCGTGGACGAAGGCGTCGCCGTCGAGCACGTTGCCGGCGGCATCCTGCTGGCGCACCTCCCACAGGGCCGACCAGGCGCCCACGTCGGACCAGCCGACGTCCAGCGGGATCACCACCGCGGGCGTCTCGGACTCCTCCCCCGGGGCGCACAGGCGCTCCATGACCGCATAGTCGATCGAATCGCTCGGCGAAGCCCCGAACAGCTCGGCATCGAGGCGCAGGAAGTCGCCGTCCTCGGTGGCGGCGGCGAAGGCGCGGGACACGGCCTGGGCGATGTCCGGACGGAAGCGTTCGATCAGTCCCAGCCACAGCGACGCCTTGAGCACGAAGATACCGCTGTTCCACAAATGGTCGCCGCCAGCGAGATAGGCCTGGGCGGTCTCGGCGTCGGGCTTCTCGACGAACCCGTCCAGGACATGGGCGCGCCCGACGAGCCCCTCGACCTGATAGACTCGGCCCTGACGCAGATAGCCGTAGCCCGTCTCGGGCTTGCTCGGCACGATGCCGAAGGTCACCACGGCGCCCTCACGGGCCAGGAGATAGGCGTCGGCCACGGCGGAGCGGAAGCCCGGCTCGTCGCGGATGGTGTGGTCGGCCGGCATCACCAGCATGACCGGATCCTCGCCCGAGCGGGTCGCGGCCAAGGCGGCCAGGGTCAAGGCCGGCGCCGTGTTGCGCCCCTTGGGCTCGAGGACGATGGCCGCCGGCTCGACCCCGATGATTCGCATCTGCTCGGCGACGAGGAAGCGGTGCGCGTCGTTGCAGATCACCAGGGGAGCGGACTGCCCCATCGCATGCCGGGGATGTTCGGCGTCCAGACCCTCGAGCCGGCGTACCGTCTCCTGAAGCATGGTGTACTCGCTGGTCAGGGGAAGGAACTGCTTGGGATAGGTCTCGCGGGAGAGCGGCCACAGCCGCGTCCCGGATCCGCCCGAGAGAATCACTGGTTGCAAAGACATCGCGAACGACCGGCTCCTTGGATCTGGGCTGATTGAAACCCACTGATTAGATCAATCCGCTGCAACTCGGTCAAACAGCCCGCTCAGATATATGACACCCGAGCTCGAACAGATCGCCGTATTGCTCCGTGCCGCCGCGCGCGAAGAGATCCTGCCCCGCCTCGGACGTACCGAAACGCATCGCAAGACGGACGGGAGCCTGGTGACGCCCGCCGATCTGGCGGTCCAGGCGCGCCTGGCCGCGGCCTTGGCGCAGGATTTTCCGGAACGCTCGCTGCTCGGCGAGGAGATGGAGCCCGAGGAGCAGCGCCGCATCCTCGCCGACAGCCCGAATGGCGTCTGGGTACTCGATCCGCTGGACGGCACCAGCAACTTCGTCAACGGATTCCCGGGCTTCTCCATCTCGCTGGCGCTGATCGAAGGGGGGCAGGTCTCCCTCGGTGCCGTGCTGGATCCCGTGCGCGACCAGTGCTTCGCCGCGGCGCGGGGCGCCGGGGCCTTTCTCGACGGCAAGCCCATCCGCAGCGCCAGCCGCAGCGGGACGCTGGGCGACTGTCTGGCGATGATCGACGTCAAGCGGCTGCCGGCGGCCGCATTGCCGATGCTCTTTCGTCCCGGCGGATTCGGCTCCCAGCGCAGCCTGGGATCGGTCGCGCTCGAATGGTGCTGGCTCGCCTGCGGACAGGTTCAGCTCTATCTGCACGGTAGCCAGCGACTTTGGGATTACGCGGCCGGACGTCTGATCGCCGAGGAGGCCGGCGCGGCCGCGCTGCATATCGGCCGCTGGAACGGCGAGCCGACCCAGGGGATCGGACTGGCCCCGCAGCACGCCATCGGCGCCGCCGATACCCGGCTGATGCAGTCCTGGCTCGATTTCCTGAGGCCGCTGAGACAGGACGCGCAAGAGTGACCGGAACCCACGCCTTCCATATCCGGATCGATCGAAGAGCCAACGGACCACTGACCAAGGGGGAACCCATATGAGCCAAGGCCGAAACGAACTCGAGATGGCACTGGCGAGCGGCATCGCCGCCTTCGAATCCAAGCAGTTCTCGCGGGCCGTGGGCCTGCTGTCGCCTCTGGCCGAGGCGGGCGATCCCGAAGCGCGCTACCGCATGGCGATCATGGCGCAGAACGGACTGGGCATGCTGCCGAATCCGCTCATGGCCTACAGCTACATGAAGAGCGCGGCCGAGTCCGGAATGGGGCTCGCCCAGCACGGACTGGCCTTCATGTACATGCAGGGCGAATGTACCGACCGCAATCCGGAAAAGGCCGTGGAATGGTTCAAACGGGCGGGCGAGCAGGGGCTCATCGGATCCCTGACGACCCTGGCGATGATGTACGAGGAGGGACAAGGGGTCGAGAAGGACCCGGAAGAGGCCGCCAGACTCTATCGGCTGGCCGGATTCGACGAGCGTTAGCCGGACAGGGATCCGCGCACCGGCCGGCGCGGCCCGGCCTCAGGACGGCGGCTCGCGCGACAGCGATTCCAGCCATTCGCGAGCGGCGTCGAACTCGAAGTCCGAGATCAGCTCGTCGAGCTCGCCGAAGTCCGATCCCATGGCGGCACTCAGCAGCCCGGCCTCGGATCTGATCAGCCGGATGGCTCGGGTATCGTGCTGGACCAGCAGCTCGGTCAGTTCATCCAGCACCTGGCGGACCCGGTCCCGGTCGAATTGTCCGCCCCCAGCCTGAACCCTCGGCTCCTCGGCGATCTCGAGCAGGAGCAGATAGGGCTCGAAGGCGTCCGAGATCGCGCGTATCAGCCTATCGACCGCACTTGGATCCGGAGACGCCTCGCGGCTCAGCAGGTCGTCGAGACGCGAGGCCGTCCTGGCCATGACATCGATCCCCAGCGTGCTTGAGACCCCCTTGAGCGCATGTGCCAGATGCCGAACCGCCAGGAATTCACCCTCGGCGAGGGCTACGCGCATGCGTGTGGGATCGCGCCGATGGGCGAGCAGGAAGCGGCGCAGCAGACGCAGGTACTTGTCGCGATTCCCCGAAAGGACCGAGAGTCCCTGAGCCAGATCCAATCCGGACAGCGACTCGAGATAGGTATAGATCCTGTCCGTATCGGCCTGCCCCAGCGGCGAGGCCGCCCCGGTCGCATCCGTGACAGGCAACGGTCGCGGCACCTCCGGATAGGATTCCGGCTCGGGCAGCCAGCGCAGCAGGGACTCGAACAGGTCCTGCGGATCCACCGGCTTGGGGACGAAATCGTTCATGCCGGCGGCGAGACAGACTCTGCGATCCTCGTCGAAGGCATTGGCGGTCACCGCCAGGATCGGCTTCTCGGACCAGCCCGGCAGTTCGCGAATGGCGCGCGCGGCCTGCAAACCGTCCATGACCGGCATCTGCACATCCATCAGGATGAGCGCATAGTCTCCATGCCTGGCCATCTCCAGCGCCTCGCGCCCGTTCTCGGCGGTATCGACCTCCAAACCCATGGAGCACAGCAATTCGAGCACCACCTCGCGATTGACGGGATTGTCCTCCGCCAGCAGTAACCTGGTGCCGGCATGGGCCGCGCGCAAATCGGCCTCGGCGGTCACCCAGCGCTTGCGCGAAGAGGCCGAGTTCCGCTCGCCCCGCGCGAGCGATACCGTGAACCAGAACAGGCTTCCCTGTCCATCGACGCTCTCGACACCCGCATCCCCGTGCATCAGATGGGCGAGCTGACGGGTGATGGCCAGCCCCAGCCCGGTCCCGTCGTAACGGCGCGAGGTGGAGACATCGGCCTGTTCGAAGGCATGAAAGAGGCGCGTCAATTTCTCCTCTGGAATCCCGATGCCGGTATCCTCGACCTCGAAGCGCAACCGCACCCGATCCCCCTCCTCACTCACCGGATGTGCGCGCAGCAGGATCCGACCCTGGTCGGTGAACTTGACCGCATTGCTGGCATAGTTGAGCAGCGCCTGCGACAGACGGGTGACATCGCCCCGCAGCCAGAGCGAAGGCTGACTGGTCTCGACGGCGACCTCCAGCCCCTTGAGCGACGCGCTTTCCAGAATCAGAGAGCGCACCTGATCGAGCAGCCCGCCCAGCACGAAATCGTCCTCATCCAGCTTCAGCTTGCCGGCCTCGATCTTGGAGAGATCCAGGATGTCGTTGATGATGGTCAGCAGATGCCGGGCGGCGGCATCGATCTTGTCCAGCCGATCGACGTTGGCCGGCCGGACGAGATCGCGTCTGAGCAGATGCGTCAAACCCAGGATGGCGTTCATGGGCGTGCGGATCTCGTGGCTCATGTTGGCCAGGAAGGCGCTCTTGACGCGCGCTGCGCTCTCGGCCATGCGGGCGCGCCGCGCCAATTCGGCCTCCATGTCGCGCTGCGGCTTGATGTCGCGCGAGCAGCCCACGGCCCCCAATACGTGCCCGTCCTCGTCGAGCACCGGTGCCTTGACGGTCTCGAACAGCGAATCGGGCCGTGCGGGCAGGACATGATGCATGGTCGCCGGACGCGTCGAGGCCATCACCGCCGCATCCTCCGCCTGATAGGCCGCTGCCTGATCGGGCGGCATGAAGTCGGCCTCGCACTTGCCGACCATCTCCTCGGGCGTGACGCCGTGGATCTCGGACAGAACGCGGTTGACCGCCATGTAGCAGCCATCGCGACCCTTCAGCCAGGCCATCAGCGGCAGATTGTCGATCAATGCCTGGAGCGCGCGCGTCTGATGCCGCAGCTCGCGGGTGCGCGACTCCACGAGCGCCTCGAGCTGATCGCGATAGCGATCCAGCTCCTCGGCCAGACGTTTCTTCTCGGTGATGTCCTCCTTGACCGCCACATAATGGGTGATACGCCCGTCCGGCTGGCGAATCGGGGAAATGACGGAGGCCTCGTTATAGATCTCGCCGTTCTTGCGCCTGTTGACGAACTCGCCGTACCAGACCCCTCCCTCGCGCAGGGTCGACCACAGCGACTCGAAGGTTTCGGCAGGCGTCAGGCCAGACTTGAGCACCCTGGGATTGCATCCGATCGCCTCATCTCGCGAATAGCCGCTGATCGCGACGAAGGCGTCGTTGACATACTCGATGGTTCCCTCGATATCCGTGATGACGACGCTCTCCGGGCTCTGCTCGATGGCCTGGGACACCTTGAGCAGTTCGAGCTCGATGCGCTTGCGCTCGGTGATGTCGCGATAGACCCCACGGCGCCCCAGATAGCGTCCGTCCCGGGTCAGCACGGAATTGCAGACATGCTCGATCCAGCGCTCGGTCCCGTCGCGCGCCCGGATCCGCAGCACCAGAGGCCCTTCTTTCGACCGACTCGAAGAGAGGACCCGACGAACATGCTTCAGCCAGACGCCCCGATCGTCCGGGTGGACCAGCCGCCCCAGCAAACGGGGGTTGGCGACGAACTCCTCGGCCCGATAGCCGCTGATCTCCACACAGGCCGGCGAAATGTATTGGCAGTCACCCTCGGGGCCCATCCAGTATTCCCAGTCGGGACTGTACTCGGCGAGCACGCGATAGCGCTCGCGGCTATCGATCAGCCAGCGCTCCTCCTGGTAGCGCTCGAAATAGACCGCGAGATGGGAGGCGACCGCCTCGATCAGGGCGGACTCCTCGTCCGAGAAGGGGGCCCCCTCCAGGTCGGGAGACGATTCCCGATAGGCCAGCGTCAGCTGGCCCTCCTGACCGTCGACGAGCGCGATATGGCGATCCAGCGACCAGCGCGTCTCGAGGAATCCAGGCGTGGCGAAGCTGGTATCGGCGAGCCGGATCCTGGCCTCGGCCAGCTCGGGATGACGCACCGCGCCCGGCAACCGGGCCAGCACGCGCTGCAGCACCTCCTCCATCGACGCCCCCGGAAGCCGCGTGTCTTCCAGCACCCCGTAGAGCAGGGTCAGCTCGTTGAGCCTGGCCTCGAGCTGGCACTCGCGATGGCGCAGACGTTCGTCCGCCTCCTGCAGCGAGCGGCGCTGCTGCAGTGCCTCGCTGCGATCGATCAGGGCACAGACGAAATGCTCGGCCTCGCCGCTGAGCGACGGCAGGGGGGCGATGTGCAAATCGGCGTGGAAGAGCGTCGCGGCGCTCGTGCGGAAACGGATCTCGGGAAGTTCCAGAATCCGATCGAGTCCCAGTTCGCTCAGGATACGATCGATGCGATCGCGGTCCGAGCGATCGATCAAGCGGGTGAAATAATGCTGACGGAAATGCGAGTGCGTCAGACCGAAGAGCCTCTCGGCCGCGATATTGGCCTCGAGCACCAGGCCACGACGGTCGATCACCATCTCGGCGATCGGCAGACCATTGAAGAACGAGGCGAAACGCTCAAGCGAGCGCTGGCTTCTGCGCTGACTCTCGAGCAGTTCCTCGTTCTGGATCTGCAGCTCGGCCTGGTAGATGCGCAGACTCTCGACCAGGGCGGCGACCTCGGGATCCGCGTTGCCGAGGAGCTCGTCGGCAATATGGAAACGGCCCTGGCGGAGCGCATCGAGCGCGCGCGCGCGAATCTCCTCTCCGGTCGGATCCGAACTGGTCGGGACCGTATCGACGGCATCCCGAGGGAAGCGATCCGAGGACTCGTCGCTCATGTCAACTCCGCAAAGGAATGTCTGAGTCAGCCGCGTTCCGGCATTGGATCATCCCCGCCCCGAAGGGTACAGAATTTCCGGACGACAGGATGCGACGCGAATCCTGCGGGCCAACGCCACGGAAGGACCCGGCGAAACGAAACGCCGAGGCCCGCGTCAAGCACGGTCCTCGGCATCTGCTCGGAGCGATGAATCCCAGGCGCTGCGGGCCGAACCGGCCCCGGCCTCGGATGGACTATTGGGTAAAGTCCCTGAGATAGGCGGAAAAGCGGTCGCCCAGCTCGGGATGGGCCAGACCGAACTCGACCGTCGCCTCCAGATAGCCCAGCTTGCTGCCGCAGTCGTAGCGCTTGCCCTCGAAGGGGTGGGCGATCACGTGCTCGTCCTCGAGCAGATCCGAGATGCCATCGGTCAGCTGGATCTCGCCGCCTGCACCCTCGCGGGTGGATTCGAGCTTGTCGAAGATGCGCGGCGTCAGGAGATAGCGGCCGACGACCGCCAGGTTCGAGGGGGCATCGGCCGGGGCCGGCTTCTCGACGATGGAGACGACGCGCAGCTGACCGTCGCGCCCGGGCTCGACCTCGACGATGCCGTACTTGTGGGTCTCCTCGCGCGGAACCTCCTGAACGGCCAGAACGCTGCAGCGGTGACGCTCGTGCACCTCGGCCAGCTGCTGTACCACGCCCCTGCCGTTACCGCGAATGAGGTCGTCGGCCAGGAGCACGGCGAAGGGTTCGTCGCCGATCACCGGTTTGGCGCAGAGCACGGCATGGCCGAGACCCAGGGCCTCTGGCTGGCGCACGTAGATGCAAGAGGTTTTCCCCGGCAGCACGTTGCGCACGATCTCCAGCAGCTTGTCCTTGCCCGCCTGCTCCAGCTCGGCCTCCAGCTCGTAGGCCTTGTCGAAATGGTCCTCGATCGAACGCTTGCTGCGCCCGGTGATGAAGACCAGCTGGTCCACGCCGGCCTCGACCGCCTCGTCGGCGGCATATTGGATCAGTGGCTTGTCCACGACCGGCATCATCTCCTTGGGGCTGGCCTTGGTCGCCGGAAGAAAGCGCGTGCCAAGTCCCGCCACTGGGAAGACTGCCTTACGGATGATCGACATGGATACCTCTCCTAACGTTCACAATCGGATGATCGTATCAGGCGCCGGTCAAGGAGCGCTCGATCTCGAGCAGGGCGGCCAGGGGATCGGGGGCCTGGGTGATCGGCCGGCCGATCACCAGATGGTCCGATCCGGCCGCGAGCGCCTCGGCCGGCGTCATGATGCGCTTTTGGTCGCCCGCCGCCGCGCCGGCCGGTCTCACGCCCGGCGTCACCAGCAGAAAGTCGCGACCCAGGGCCGCGCGCACCGGCGCGGCCTCCAAGGGTGAGCACACGATACCATCCAGCCCGGCATCTCGCGCGAGACGCGCGAGCGCCATCACCCGCTCGCGCGGATCCCCTGGACAGCCGATCCCCGCCAGATCGGACGCATCCATGCTGGTGAGCAGCGTCACGCCGATCAGCAGGGGCGGATTCGCCACCCGGCTCAGACGCGCGCGCGCCGTCTCCATCATGCGCGACCCGCCCGAGGCATGGACGTTGACCATCCACACCCCCAGATCGGCCGCCGCCTCGCAGGCCGCCGCCACCGTGTTGGGGATGTCGTGGAATTTCAGATCGAGAAAGACCTGGAATCCGCGCGCTTGAAGCCCTTCCACGAATGCCGGCCCGAGCCGGGTGAAGAGCTCCTTGCCGACCTTGAGGCGGCAGCGGTCCGGGTCGAGCCGGTCGACCAGCGCGAGCGCCGGCTCCGCGGCGGCGAAGTCGAGGGCGACGATGATACGGGTCGGTTCGGTCGAGGTGGGGGGCAGGGTCGAGAATCGGGTCACGGGTCTGGATTCACTCTCAATGGATCGTTCTGGGTTCGCGTTTCGGCGAGTTCAGGCGGACATCGCGTCCGCCCGCTCGGAATCCTGCAGGATGGGCTCGGGCTGCACGGGCAGGACACGCCCCCAGCACTTGCAGCTCGGACACTGCCAGTGCAGCGAGCGGGCCTGGAACCCGCATTGCTCGCATTGATAGACGGGCTGACGGGACAGCACCTGACGCACGACCTCGAGCACGACGGCGATGCGCCCGGCCTCCCCGGATCCGGACGGCGCCATCCGCAGTTCCAGATCGACCAGACGCTCGAGCACCGAGAGATCCGCGAAGCGCGAGAGATAGAGGGTCAGCCGCTCGAGTGCCTCGCCCTCGCCGACCTCCCGCACGACCAGATCGCTCAGACCGAGCAGCAGTGCCGAGGTCGGATGGCGTGCTGCCAGATCCTCGAGCAGCCCCCGGGGGTCGTAGCCCCGCGCCCGCTGGGCGGCCTCGATCAGCGCCGGCAGGATCTCGGAGACATAGGCGGCACCACGCTCGGCGACCCGCAGGAAGATCACCACGGCCTGATCGGGATCGCCCTCCTCGAGCGTCATCATGCCTTCGATCATGGCCGCCCGGATGCAAGTGGGATCCACCTCCTGGGCGCGGATCAGACTGAGCCGAGCGCCGTCCAGGTCGCCCTTGCGGCGCGCGTCCTCGGCCAGCTCGCAATGATAATGGGCCATCTCGGCGACCATCGACTGCTCGGTGAGCGATTGCAGGCGCCCGGCCACCTCCAGACAGCGCAGCCAGTCGCGCTCCTGCTGATAGATCTCGCGCAGCGCCTTGAGCGCGCTGAGACGGTGCAGCCCCACCTCCACCAGCTCCTGGAACAGCCCCTCGGCCCGATCGAGCAGACCGGCCCGCATATAGTCCTGCCCCAGCTCGTAGAGGGCAAAGCCGCGCAGATCGGGTCCCAGGTTCTTGCGCGCGATCAGATTCTGATGGATGCGGATCGCCCGGTCGACCTCGCCGCGACGCCGGAACAGGCTGCCGAGCGCCAAGTGGGTCTCGACCGTCTCGCCGTCGACCTCGGCCAGCTTGAGGAAAGTGTCGATGGCCTTGTCCGGCTGCTCCTCGAGGAGATAATTGAGTCCACGCAAAAAGTCCGGATGGGATGGAACGCCGCCATCGCGTTTGCCGCGAAGCTCTCTCCGCGCCAGCCACCACCCAGAGGCCGCCGCCACCGGGAGGAGCAGAAACAGGATTTCGATCATGTCCTCACCCCAACCCTCATGGCATCCATTACACCCGGCACGCGCGCGGGCACCCGGGAATGACTGAAATTGAAATACTGAATTGGACTTTCCCGGCACGCGCGCGAGCACCCGAGCGATACGGACACCGTCCGACCACATCCCCCGATCACGGCCCACGCATCCGTCGCCTTCGCGTCTCATCATACAGACAAGCAGACCGAACCGCATGAGGGTGCGGTCGAGCCAGATTACGGAGGGCCGGCCGGGACATGACCTACGAGCGGCAGGCATGAGACCATCATGCCCTCGAGCCGCCCGCTTCCGGCCACCAGCCCCCAGTGCGGGCGGTCCCGATCGCCGGGCCTCGGCTCACCGAGCAGGCAACCGGCGTGGTTGCACAGGCCCGCCACGGCACGACACAGGAGCCTTCATCATGAGCGATCTGAACGGCAAGACAGTCATCCTCACCGGCGCCACGGGCAATCTGGGACAGGTGCTCGCCCGCAGGCTCGCCGAGCGCGGCGCCAGGCTCGCGCTGGTGGGACGCGACCCTCAGAAACTCGCCGCCGCCCGGCAGCAGCTGCCGGCCACATCGGAGGTGGCGACCTTCGCGGCCGATCTGGTGGATTCGGCGGCGGTCGGCGCGCTGATCCAGGCGATGCGGCAACGCTTCGACGCCATCCACGTACTCATCAACGCCGCCGGCGGCTTCGCCATGGGGCCGACGGTGAAGGACACCAGCGACGCCGACTGGGACCGCATCATGGACCTGAATCTGCGCACGGCCTTCAATTGCTCGCGCGCCGTCATCCCCGCCCTGCTCGCGGCAGGAGAGGGCCGCATCCTTAACGTCTCGGCACGCGCGGCGACCCGGGGCGTCGGCGGCATGGCGCCCTACTGCACATCCAAGTCGGCCCTGATCACCCTGACCGAAAGCCTCGCCGAAGAGCTCAAGCCGAACGGCATCACCGCCAACTGCGTCCTGCCGGGCACGCTCGACACGCCGGAGAACCGCGCCGCCATGCCGGATCAGGACCAGGACACCTGGGTACCGCTCGAGGCGCTGGCCGACGTCATCCTCTTTCTCGTATCCGATGCGGCGCGCTGCGTCACCGGTGCGGCCATTCCCGTCTACGGCCGCAGCTGATCGCGGCACCGAGACCAGTCCGAGAGAATCCAGATGCCCATCACCCGCGACACCCGTTCGACAGCACCGCGACACACGCCCAGCTGGACGCTCGCGCCGATCCTCCTGCTTCTGGCAGGCATCCTGCCCACTGCGGCCTCGGCCCCCCTTCTCGACGAGGAGACGGAGACACTGCTGGTAGACGCCGTCACCGCCGCCGCCGAACTCGACCTCTACGAGGCCCGCTGCCGTGGCGACCGCTCGGGACGTCGAACGGACAATCTCAACAAGGAACTGGTGGGCAAGCTGGGCATGACCGTGCTCGGGGTCGAGGACGATCTCTTCCCCGAGCGCAGCTACCGTCGCGTCAAGGAGCGTCTGGAACGGGACTTCCTCGACAGCCTCAAGGATGCGGGCGGCTGCCCGGAAGCCAAGGCGTCCGACCTTCCCGAGACGTTGAACGCCCGCTATCGCGAGTTGCTGGAAGCGGTTCGGGCGCTGCCCTGAGGACCATGAGCCTCCCCCGCGCCCCGGAGCGAGGGCCGATCGTCAATCCGTGACCAAGAACATGGCGTCGGCGGCCTGGCCCAGCGAGCTGTCGAGCGCGTAGGGCACCTCGGCGCCACCGGCCTGGACGAGCGCGGCCGAGGCATCCCAGACCGGACGCTTGACGAAGACGCCCCCGAGCACGGCCGGCCCGGACGCTATGCCCTGCCCGCTCAGATCGCGGTCGCCGACATCGACATAGGAGCGGATGCACATCTGGGACTCGTTCTGATACTCGCAACCGAAACCGCTGACGTAGACCAGACCCGAGACCGGCTCGCCCGCGACCTCGCAGGCCCCGACCCCCTCCGCGAGGAACGCGGCGGCCGTCTCCTCCCCGCTCTTGCCCTCGGCCAGCGCCTCCGAGGGCAGGACATGGCTGAATGCGGACGTCGTCCCGACGCGCTCGACGATACGGTCGGCGAAGAGGGCATAGAGGACGTCGGCCTCGTCCAGGCTATAGGTATCGCCGCGAAAGCGCATGAATGCACAGCTGTTTCCCGACTCGCTATACACGAAGGTATAGCCGACATACCATTGAGGTGCGGCAAAGGCACTGGATGCCAGAATCGCCAGGGTGGCGCAGACGACAAGGGCGTAAGCTTTCATATCCGGATATCTCCTCGAGGATCGAGCCCAGGGCTTTCGATCGTTCACGGCCACAGCGGCGGCACCTGGCTCAAACATGGCCGCATGAAATGCGAGATGGGCATGCTCGATCCGATACACCAGTCCCGTGACCGGAACCAACGCCGACTCCGCACGCGCTCCATCCGCATCAAGAATAGCCCGTCCCGCCGTTCGACGGATCCGACCGCCCCAAGAACACCCCAGGCATCCCCCTTCTCCGCGCACGCCCACTCGTCATGCTGCATACCATCAAAGGCCGCCTGACCCTCAGCTTCACGCTGCTCATCACCGGGCTGCTGATCGTCATGCTCGCCCTGACCGGCTCGCTCGCCTACCACATGCTCAGCGAACTGCGGCCAAGGATCCAGGGCGCATTCGAAGAGAGTCAGACGCTGAACGAGAAGAACGTGCTGCTCAACAGCGCCGGCTATATCGGCGAGCGGCTCTACCCGCATCTGCAAAGGCACGACCTGCCGAGACTCGACCGCGAGATCGAGCAGATCTGGAGCTGGCTGCCGATCCAATCGTTCATCGTGGCGGACCCCGAGCGACGCATCATCACCGACGGAACCGCGGCCAATCCGCGCCATGGGCAGCGCATCGCCATCCCCAGCGAACTCCTGCCTCAGCAGCCGATCCTGAGGTCGCTCCCCGACGGCCACCGGCTCTATTTCATTATCGGCAAGGGCAGCCGGATCGCCGGATACGCGGTGATCAAGCTCACGGGCGCCTCGCTGCAGACATCGCTCGGCATGCTGGACCGCGAGGTCACCGCGCTCTGGACCTCCTACGCCCGCTCCCTGGTCCTGGGCGCAGGGCTGGCGTCGCTGGTGGTCGTGCTCATCACCATCTTCCTCGTCTGGCGCCTCGCCCGCTCGCTGAGCCACCCGATCTCCGAGATGATCGCGGCCGCCGAGGGCTATGCCGACGGCAATCTCGACATCGCCCTGCCGGTGCGCTCGAACGACGAGGTCGGACATCTCGCCCTGGCCCTCAACACCATGGCCCAGGAGCTCAAGGTCAATCAGCGGCGGATGCGCCATCTCGCCGACTACGACAGTCTCACCGGACTGCCCAACCGCCATCTGTTCCAGGACCGTCTGCGCCATGCGATCCAGTCGACCCAGCGCCACGGCAACCAGCTGGCACTGTTGTTCCTGGATCTCGACGGCTTCAAGTCGATCAACGACTCCCTGGGCCATGGACTGGGCGACGAGGTGCTCAAGCTGGTCGCCCAGCGTCTGCGCGTCAGCGTGCGCGCCAGCGACACGGTCGCGCGGCTCGGTGGCGACGAGTTCACCGTCATCGCCGAGGAACTGAGCGACCCGCAAGACGTGGAGGCGCTCGCATCCAAACTGCTCGCCGCACTCGGGGAGCCCTACCGCATCAAGGGACACGACATGCGGCTCTCGGCCAGCATCGGCATCACCATCTTTCCCCAGGACGGGGTCTCGCCGGAGGATCTTCTTCGCAACGCCGACGACGCCATGTATCAGGCCAAGCATCAGGGCAAGAACGCCTATCGATTCTTCGGCCCGGAGCTGGACACATACGCCGCGAGACGGCTGAGACCCGAGCAGACACTACGCGATGCGATCGAGCGGCGCGAGTTCGAAATCCACTACCAGCCGCAGCTGAAGACGGTCGACGGAAATCTGGCCGGGGTCGAGGCGCTGCTGCGATGGCGCAATCCGCAGGAGATCATCCAGCCCGGCGAATTCATCCCGCTGCTCGAGGACACCGGCCTCATCACCCAGCTCACCGACTGGATCCTCGGCGACGCCTGCCGGCAGATCGCCGCCTGGCGGGCCGCAGACTTCCCCGACCTGACCCTGGCGGTCAATCTCTCGCCGCTCCAGCTGGAACAGCCCAATCTGGCGGACAGTCTGAGAGACACCCTCGGCGCATCCGGTCTCCCGCCCGAGGCGCTGGAGATCGAGATCACCGAGCATGCGCTGCTCCACGCCGAACAGGGGCAGGAGGTGATGAACCAGCTGCGCCGCCAGGGTATCCGGCTGGCGATCGACGACTTCGGCCGGGGGCATCTGTCGCTGGCCTACCTGCACCGCTTCGCGGTCGACACCCTCAAGATCGAGCGCGGCTTCATCCGCGAGGCAATGACCGACCGCGACAGCGCCAACACCACGGGCGCCGTCATCGCGCTGGCGCGCCAGCTCGGCATCCGCACCCTCGCCAAAGGGATCGAAACGCCGGAGCAATGGCACTGGGTGAGCGACCAGGGCTGCGACATGGCCCAGGGCTATCTCATCGGCAAGCCCCTGCCGCCGGATCGGTTCATCGACTGGGCCACGAATCAGCGTGTCATGACGCTCGAGAGTCTCGACTGAGATGACCGCGGAAGATCCGCGGCCGCCCAGCACCCGAGCCAGATCAACCGGACTTCAAGACCTCGAGCAATTCGCGCAGGGTCCCGGCAGCGCGACGCAGCGTCAGGACATCCTCGGAGGATTGGGGACGATCGCGACCCAGCCGCTCGGCGGCCTCCAGCATGCGATCGCACTCGCGCTGCAGCACCGACCTCAGCGATTCGAGGGTGTGGATCTTGCCGCCGAGCGCGGCCCGCAGCTCGGTCAGCGCCTCCTCGCGCTCGATCCGGGAGCCGGCCAGGTGGGCATCGCGCAAGGCGATCGCCTCACGCATGGAATCGCGCCACCAGTGATGAAAGGTCGCCTTGTGATCGGCCAGGGTGTTCAGCGAGACGGCCATGGCCATGATCTCGTCGCGCGGATCGGCCGGGGCCTGAACCCGTTCGGCCGGATTCTCGTGGGTCATCCGATCCAGCAGCTCCGCCATGCGGCGCACGGGACGCACAATGCGGCCCGTCACCAGGACCGCGAAGACCAGACCGAACAGAGTCGCACCGACCGCGACCGACAGGGCCAGGCGAGCACGCTCGGCGGATAGCGCGTCGAACCGGGCCGAGCTTCGGTCCATGAACGCTTCGGCCTCGGCCAGATTCCGCTCGACCAGCGGCCCGATCCGATCCGCCGCCCGGTCCATCTCCTCGGTCAGACCGGCGATCAGCCGATCCTGCTCCACCAGCGCGGCGAAGTTCCGACCGTAATCGCGAACCAGATCCGCCAGCCGGGCGCGCGCCTCGGGCGCCAGAGGGGAGGCGTCGATCGAGATGATAAGCGCAGCCGCGATGCCCTCCACCATCCGCACGTATTCGTCGTCGCCCCGCAACAGATAGTCCTTCTCGCGCCGGCGCAGCTGCAGCACCTGGCTCTGCAGCTGCGGCAGCTCGCGGACCGCGCGCTGCTCCAGCTCGTGCGCGGTGTCCCGGAACGCCCCCTGCAGACCCGAGTTCTCGTCGAATCCCTTGAGCCGCCAGGCGGCCTCGATCCGGGAGAAGCGATCGAGGAAATCGCGCGTCAGTCCGCTCAACAGATCGACCGTGCGGACCGACACCGTATCGATTCCGCCCAGTTCGGCCAATGCGGCACCCAGCTCGGCGCCCTCGGCGCGAACCCGGTCCGGAAGCAGCGAATCGCGGCTGACGAGAAAGCGCTCGGCCGCCTCGCGCATGGCGGCGAGCCGGCTCTCGATGACGAAGGACTGAGTCTGGCGCGCGCCCACCACCCCGCTCAGATAGCGGTAATCCTCGATCAGCGCCCGCAGCGCCAGCTGGTCGTGCCAGACGACACCGAGGAAGACCAACGCCACCACACCGAACCCGATCCCGATCTTCTCGCCGACGCGCAGCCGGCTGGCCAATCGATTCACGGCCGCCCCCCGAAAAAGATGACGATCTCCTGATCGTTTTTTGACAATATGGCGCCCATCCGACAGGCCACCGCCACGAAGAGTGCGCCAACCGGATCAACCGCGTCAAAGAGGTCTCAGCGTCCATGAAGTCCACCAACCCGATTGCCGCCCTGTTCGGCCGATCGCCCTTCAAACCCATGCAGCAGCACATGCGGCTCGTCACCGACTGCATCGACCGGCTGCCGCCCCTGTTCGATGCCGCGATCGAGGCCGACGGCGAGCGGCTGACGGAGATCGGCGGCGAGATCAAGGATCTGGAGCGAAGTGCCGACGCGCTCAAGCATCAGATCCGCCAACAGCTGCCGCGCGGTCTATTCATGCCGGTCGACCGCCGCGATCTGCTCGACCTGCTCGACCGCCAGGACCTGATCGCCGACACCGCCAACGACATCGCCGGCCTGCTGCTGCAGCGCCCGATGCCGATTCCGGCGCCGATGCGCGACGGGCTGCGCGATCTGGTCGCGACCAGCACCGGCGCCTGCCAAGAGGCCATGGGCATCATCGACGAGCTCGACGAGCTGGTCGAGACCGGATTCCGCGGACCGGAGGCGAACCGGGTCGAACAGATGGCCGAGCGGCTCCGCCAATCCGGACAGCGGGCCGAGACCCTCACCATCGGACTCGCCCGCACCCTGTTCCAGCTCGAAGACGGGCTCGAGCCGGTCACGGTCGTCTTTCTCTATCAACTGGTGCAATGGATCGGACAGCTGGCCGACGACGCCGAAAAGGCCGGGGATCAGCTGGTACTGCTGATCGCGCGCTAGGCGGCCCCGGGCGGCCCGCCCACCGATTTTCACCCCTTCCCGTCCGATTCAGTCGCTTTCCGGAGATACCGTGGACATCATCACCGAATGGGGATCCGTCTTCCTCATCCTCGCCATTCTGTTCGGCCTCTACATGACCTGGGGCATCGGCGCCAACGACGTCGCCAACGCCATGGGCACCTCGGTCGGCTCGGGCGCCATCAGCGTGCGTCAGGCCATCCTGATCGCCGCCATCTGCGAGTTCGCCGGCGCCTTCATCGCCGGCGGCAACGTCACCTCGACCATCCGCAGCGGCATCATCGACAGCGCCAGCATGGCCGGGCACCCCGAGATGCTCGTCTACGGCATGCTCGCCGCGCTGCTGGCCGCGGCCATCTGGCTCATGATCGCCTCGGCGCGCGGCTGGCCGGTCTCGACCACCCACTCCATCGTCGGCGCCATCGTCGGCTTCGCCGTGGCCGGAATCGGGTTCGACTCGGTGCACTGGGACATGATCGGCCAGATCGTCGCCAGCTGGGTCGTCTCGCCCGTGCTCGGCGGGGCCGTCGCGCTCCTGGTGATGCTCAGCATCCGCCATCTCATCCTCAATGCCGAGGATCCCTTCCGCCAGGCCAAGCGCTGGGGACCCGTCTACGTCTTCCTGGTCGGCTGGATCGTCAGCCTGGTCTCGCTCTTCAAGGGACTCAAGCATCTCGACCTGCATTTCTCCTCGCTGCAAAGCCTCGGCATCGCCACCGCCATCGGCCTGGTCACGGCCGTTATCGGCAAGATCCTGATCGACCGGGTGCAGATGGACCCGGCGGCCGACCGCAACTTCCATTTCGCCAGCGTCGAGAAGGTCTTCACCCCAATGATGATCTTCACCGCCTGCGCCATGGCCTTCGCCCACGGCTCCAACGACGTCGCCAACGGCATCGGCCCCATGGCCGCGGTCGTCTCGGTGATCGAGAACGGCGGCGCGGTCGCCGCCGAGGCCCGGCTGCCCTTGTGGATCCTGGTGCTCGGAGGGATCGGCATCGTCGTCGGGCTCGCCACCATGGGCTACCGCGTCATGCAGACCATCGGCACCAAGATCACCGAGCTCACGCCCACGCGCGGATTCTCCGCCACCCTCGCCGCCGCCGCCGTGGTGGTCCTCGCCTCCAAGACCGGACTGCCGGTCTCCACCACCCATATCGCCGTCGGCGCCGTCATGGGGGTCGGACTCTCGCGCGGGATCGCCGCGCTCGATCTGCGCGTCATCGGCAACATCGTGCTGTCCTGGATCATCACGCTGCCCGCAGGCGCCGTGCTCGCCGCGCTCTTCTTCTATCTTTTCAAGACGATCTTCGGGTGAGGGACAGCTGCCAGCCTCCAGCTCTCGTGTCCAAGCCAAGACAGAACCGCCATCCCAGGCATAGGATCACACCCATGTCCATTCATCCGCGCAGCACGACCTCAGCGACTTGGGTGAACGCCCGCACAACGGCGGCTGGCGGCTGATAGCTGGCGGCTGGAAGCTCTCTCCCCCGATGCCCGACCTGGACGACACCTACCCCTACCTCCATCTGGTCCCGATCGAGGACCTCTGGTGGACTCGCGGGGTGGCGCTCGCCAGGGAGGAGCATTTCGGTCAGATTCTTGTGACCGGCCCGCCCGGCTCGGGCAAGTCGACGCTCATCCGCCATCTCGGCGGATGGCCCGAGGAGGGCTACATCGACATCAGTCTCAACGGCTGGTGGCGAGCCAAATCGCTGGCCTTCCGCCCGCGCGAGATCCATCTGGGCCTCCCCTTCGAGGGACATCGGGAGGCGCTCTCGCTGTTCGACGAGGCCTGGCTGCGCGATTGGCGCCGGCTCCGGCTCGACAGGACCCGCATCCTCCTGCCGCCGCGCAAACGTCGTTTCTACTCTGCCGACTGGCGTCACCGCTTCGTCTTCGAATTCCTGCTGCCGCCCCCGCCGGCCATCGTCGCCGACCGCACCGAACGCGCACGGCTCGGCACCCACCCCATCGACCGGCGCATCGACGCAGGGCAGATCGCCGCCCAGGTTCGGCTCTATGCCCAGGTCGCACTCCATTTCCACCGACAGGGTATGATCGTCCATCTTCGAGAACGGGCTGAGGATCCCCCGCAGCGGATCGACGACCATGGCGCAACCGAACCACATCTCACGTAAGAGCTTTCTCAAACGCTTTCGCGACGTGGTTCAGGGCATGGACGCCTGCGAGGACGTGGATATCGAGGATGCCTTGAGCATCACCGGGGAGAAGGTTCGGGTCCCGCCTCCCGCGCTGCCGCTGCAGATCCAGCTCGGCGGCGAGGAAGGCTACCGGCTCCATCTCTATCCCGAGCTGCGCTTCGGCCGGGACGGCGAGCTCGGCCACCGGGGCGACTATCTGCTGGTCGATCCGACCAGCTACTTCCACGACATCAGCGGCTTTCTCCGCCTCGAGCAGGGCGAGTCGCTCACGCTCGGACGCGAGGATCCGGTGCAGCGTCTGCTGCTGCGCTATCCCAAGGTGGTCGCGGACGCGCACCTGCGCCTCAAGCTCTCGGCCAAGGGGCTGGCGCTCAAGAACAAATCGACCGATGGCGCGGTCTGCGTCGCCCCGCTCACGGACCGCGACCAGATCCAGCGCATGGCCCAGTGGCGCCTCGACAAGCTCGGCCGGCTCCGCGAGGTCCTGGGCGGCCCCATCGAGCCACCCAGCCGCTCCGAGGCGCTGGATCTGATCGAGCGGGTCAACGCACTCATGGCGCACGAGCCCTACCGGGTGCTGGACGAGCACGGCCGTCCCGGCGGCCTGCTGGCGCTGCCCGACCGGCCGCGCCCCATCTTCGTCGGCGACCTGCATGCCCGCATCGACAATCTGCTGGTGGTGCTGACCCAGAACGGCTTCCTGGAGGCCCTGCTGGACGGCAGCGGCCTGCTCATCCTGCTCGGCGACGCGGTCCAGCCGGACGCCCCCGGCGAAGAGGGCGAGATGGACGGCTCCATGCTGATGATGGACCTCATCTTCCGTCTCAAGCTGCGCTTTCCCGAACGGGTCTTCTATCTGCGCGGCAATCACGACAGCTTCTCGGAGGACCTGAGCAAGGCCGGCATCCCCCAGGGACTGCTGTGGGAACAGGCGCTCCACGACCGGCGCGGACTCAGGTACAAGGAGGCCATGCAGCGCTACTACGACCAGCTGCCCTACGTCGCCGCCTCGGCCGGATACCTCGCCTGTCACGCCGGCCCGCCCACCGCCAAGATCAGTTGGGAATCGCTGCGCGACATCCGCCAGCACCCCAAACTCGCCCACCAGCTCACCCACGTCCGGCTGCGCCGCTCCAACTCGCCCAGCGGTTACGGCACCAGCGACCTCGCGCGGCTGCGCAAACGGCTCGGCGTCAAGCCCAGCACGCCCGTCATCGTCGGCCACACGCCGCTATCCGGGGAAGGCACCTGCTGGACCAACGTCGGCGGCATCCCCAATCACCACGTGCTCTACGGCGCCCATCCGCAATGGGTCGGAGTCATCACCCGCACGGGGAAACAGCTGCTGCCGCTCGCCTATCCGAGCGAACCGATGCTGGCGGTCTACAACCGGCATGTACGCTCGGGACGGCCCGCGCCATCGACAGGAATCTAGGCGCCATCCGAACCCAGATGGCCGTGCGCCCGATCCGGGACGACGATATTCTGGATCCATGACAACGCAATCCAACGATGCCCGAAAACCCGGGACCAGGTCTTGAAACGAAAACCCGGGACCAGGTCTTGAAAAGCCACATTCGAGATGAAATGCCTGCGGCCTGATCCGGACGTCAGCGGGTATCATGAGTGCGTTTTTCGTTCTCATCGCACCGGATCCCTGCATGCCCGACCCTCTCGCCAGCGCCAACCTGCTCGACCCCAAGAACGACTACGTCTTCTTCCGCGTATTCTCCGAAGAGCCCGAACTGCTCGTCGACCTGATCAACGTGGTGCGCAGCGACGAGGTGCCGATCGTCGAGATCAGTCTGCTCAACCCCCGCCTCACGCCCGAGCGGCTCAGCGGCAAGTCGCTGATCCTCGACCTACGCGCCATCGACGAGCACGGTCAGCGCTACAATATCGAGATGCAGGTCAGACGCTTCGCGCACTGGAGCGGGCGCGGCATCCTCTATCTGGCGCGGCTGCTGAGCGAGCAGCTCGATGCGGGCGCGGAGTATCGGCGTCTCAAGCCCGTGATCGGAATCCATCTGCTCGACTTCACCCTGTTCGAGGCGCCGGATCAGGCTGACCAGGCACTCTGGTGCTTCGAGATGCGCGACCGCGAGCGCCCCGAGGTGCGTCTCGGACGCGAGCTGCAATTGAACATCATCGAGCTGCGCAAGGCCGACCGGCTCGGACAGCTGCCCGAGCGCCTGTCGGCCTGGATCGCCTACTTCGAACATTGGCGGGAGGAATCGACCATGAGCAACCCCTATCCACCGGTACAGCGGGCCTTCGAGAAGCTGCGAGAGCTGAGCGCCGACGAAGAGGCCCGCTACTGGGCCGAGGCGCGTGCCAAGGCGCTGAGCGATGAAGCCAGCCTGCTGTCGGATGCGCGCGAAGAAGGACGCGAAGAAGGGCGTGAGGAAGGGCGCGAAGCGATCAGAAACACGGCCCGTAACCTCATTCGCATTGGCGGCCTGAGCGATCTTCAGATCGCACAGGCCACTGGACTGACGCTTGCGCAGGTCGAAGCGTTGCACGCCAACGAGGCCGATGCGATCTGAACGATTTTCGGAATCGAGACCATTTTTCGCTGAGGCCGAACGGCCGTTCGCTCACGCACTCCAGCTCGATAACCAGGTTCGCCCCGAACCGCCGCCAGGGAATCATGTAAGACATGGCTCAATCACCGCACACCCCTCCCACGGCGATCCACGGCAGGATCTTCCTCGCCGGTCATCGCGGCATGGTCGGATCGGCCATTCGCCGCCGACTGGAACTCAGAGCGGACGCGGATCCGATCCTGCGCACCCATCGCGAGCTGGACCTCACCGACCAAGCCGCCGTCGACCGATTCTTCGCGACCGAGCGACCGGACTCCGTGATCCTGGCCGCCGCCAAGGTCGGCGGCATCTGGGCCAACGATCGCTACCCGGCCGAGTTCATCTACCAGAACCTGATGATGGAGGCCAACGTCATCCACGCGGCCTACCGTTCGGGCGTCGAGCGACTGCTGCTGCTCGGCAGCTCCTGCATCTATCCGCGTCTGGCGCCCCAGCCCATGAGCGAGGAGGCGCTGCTCACCGGCGTCCTGGAGCAGACCAACGAGCCCTATGCCATCGCCAAGATCGCCGGCATCAAGCTCTGCGAATCCTACAACCGCCAGTACGGCACGGATTTTCGCAGCGTCATGCCGACCAACCTCTACGGTCCCGGCGACAATTTCGACCTGGAGAACAGCCACGTCATCCCCGCCCTGATGCGCAAGCTGCACGAGGCCAAGGAGAATCGCGCGCCCAGCGTCGAGATCTGGGGCACCGGCACCCCGCGCCGCGAGTTCCTCCACGTCGACGACATGGCCGAGGCCTGTCTGCACGTCATGGAACTGCCCCTGGAGACGCTCCGGGCCCATACCAGCCCCATGCTTTCGCACATCAACATCGGGGTCGGAACCGATGTCAGCATCCGCGAGCTGGCCGAGACCATGGCCGAGATCGTCGGCTTCGAGGGGGCTCTGAAGTACGACAGCACCAAGCCCGACGGCATGCCCCGCAAGCTGCTGGACGTCTCGCGCCTCGAAACACTGGGCTGGCGGGCCGGGATCGGACTGCGCGAAGGGCTGAGCCAAACCTACGGCTGGTTCCTCGACAACCGCCAGACGATCCGGAGCGGAGCATGAAGAAGGCATTGATCACCGGCGTCACCGGACAGGACGGCGCCTATCTGTCCGAACTGCTGCTCGAGAAGGGCTACGAAGTCCACGGCATCAAGCGCCGCTCCTCCCTCTTCAATACCGACCGCATCGACCATCTCTATCAGGATCCGCATGCCCCGAACCGGCACTTCGTCCTGCATCACGGCGACATGACGGACTCATCGAGCCTGATCCGCATCATCCAGCTGGTCCAGCCGGACGAGATCTACAACCTGGCGGCCCAGAGCCATGTGGCGGTCTCCTTCGAGGAGCCCGAATACACCGCCAACTCGGACGCGCTCGGTCCACTGCGCCTGCTGGAGGCCATCCGCATCCTGGGCCTGGAACGCAAGACCCGCTTCTACCAGGCATCCACCTCCGAACTCTTCGGGCTGGTCCAGGAGACCCCCCAGCGCGAGACCACCCCCTTCTATCCGCGCTCGCCCTACGCCGTCGCCAAACTCTACGCCTACTGGATCGCCGTCAACTACCGCGAGGCCTACGGCATCTACGCCTGCAATGGCATCCTCTTCAATCACGAGAGCCCGATTCGGGGCGAGACCTTCGTCACCCGCAAGATCACCCGCGCACTCGCCCGCATCAGGCTCGGACTGCAGGAGCGGCTCTATCTCGGCAACCTGGACGCCAAACGCGACTGGGGCCATGCCCGCGACTATGTACGCATGCAGTGGCTCATGCTTCAGCAGGACGCCCCCGAGGATTACGTCATCGCCACCGGCGAACAGCACAGCGTGCGCGAATTCGTCGAGGTGGCCGCACGGGAGATCGGCATCCGCATCCGCTGGGAAGGCCGAGGCGTGGACGAGAAGGGCTACGACCGGGACACCGATGCCTGCATCGTCGCCGTCGATCCCCGCTACTTCCGCCCCACCGAGGTCGAGACCCTGCTCGGAGACCCCACCAAGGCCCGCGAAAAGCTCGGCTGGACCCCTCAGGTCGGCTTCGGCGAGCTGGTCGGGGAGATGATGCGCGAGGACATGACCGAGGCCCAGCGCGATCAGCTGTGCAAACGCGAGGGCTTCTCCACCTTGCAACACAATGAGTAAGATGGAAAAGAGGAATCGACCATGAGCAATTCCTATCCCCAGGTATAGCGGCCTTCGGTATAGCGGACCTTCGAGAAACGGCGTGAGCTGAGTTTACGGCTCCGCAGCCGCAGTTCCGAGCTCCAGGTATAGGGCACTGAATTTCTTAGAGTTTCATTCTTCGGAATTGCCGGAACATTTAGCGTTTCAGATCCCGATAGAAATTCTCATGCGCGCCAACTAACAGCAGCCTCCGTGTCTGGGGGTCGTACTCGTAGGCAAGCAAAAAGCGGCTGCCGACACACTGAAATTTGTAGACAAACACGCCGGCGAGATCGCCTCTCTTTGCTTCGCCCTGCGTTGGATCTTGCACGATGGCCGAAACAGCATCGTCCACATCCGCCTTCTGATTCGGATTCAGACGCTTGTAGGCGCGGCGGAAGCCATTCGACTGGCAGACCTCAATCATGGCTGTCTGATCGAATCCCTTCAGGAATAAAGGGGGTTGCGTGATCGCGCGGCTCAGCACGCGAGATAAGGAGATCGCGCACGAAATCGACGGGTAAATCCGGATTGTCCAGCGCAGCCTTGCCGAGCTTAGCCCAAAACTCGATCTGACCGGCGATGGTCCGAGACTCCGCTTTGGCGTGGCACTTGGCGTCCTCGTAGAGGGATTCGTCAATGCGTACTGGCATGCCCATGTCTTTAACTCCCAAAAGGTTACTACTTTTGTAGTCTAGATTGGGGGACGGCACGCCGCAATGGAGATGGGCGTCAAGTCATGCAATCCAGCAAGCAGTCACCAATCCGGGTCGGGCGAGGCCGCATAGCTTGCGGCGATCGAGGGCTGCCAACGTCGGCGCTGGCTGACGCCTCTGCGGATCGGTCGAGTTCGGCGGCCATGCGGCTGATCCCGCACCTACAGGGAGAGCGGCCTGACGGTCTATGGCGTGATGCGCGATACCGATCCGGCCAGCATGACCTCGGCGCCGGGAACGGCCTCGGTCAGCGCATCCCGCAGGGCGATCTTGGCGTGCTCTTCTCCATGCACGAGCAGGATGCGCCTGGGTCCGATGCGCATGCGGCGGATGAAGTTGACGAGATCCTTCTGATCGGCGTGGGCCGAATAGCCGCTCAGGGTATGGACGCCGCAGCGGATGTCGTAGCGGCGGCCGTCCAGGTCGACATAGCCGCCGCCCGGTCCGTAGCGCTGGATGATGCGTCCGGGCGTTCCGGCCGCCTGGTAGCCGACGAAGAGGACGTCGTGGCGTGGATCGCCGAGCATGGCCTTCAGATAGTTAAGGATACGCCCGCCGGCGCACATGCCGCTCGCGGCGATCAGGATCGCGGCTCGCCCGGTTCGGGCCAGATACTCGACGGTACGCAGATGGGTGTCGTGATCCTCGATGGTGAGCAGCTGCTCGAAGTCGAGCGGATGGCGGCCGGCGCGCAGACGACGCTTGGCCTCGCGGTCCCAGTGGTCGCGTAGCCGCCGATAGCCGGCGGTGAAATCGGCGGCGAGCGGCGAATCGAGGATGACCTCGACCTCCCCCCAGACGCGCCCGTCGGCCAGAGGACGTCGCGGATTGGCGTGGATGATGGCCTCCAGCTCGTAGAGCAGCTCCTGGGTCCGGCCGATACTGAAGGCGGGGATCAGGAGTGTGCCGCCGTTCTCGAAGGCGTGCTCCACGATGGCGCGCAGTCGCTCGTGGCGATCGCGCCGGCTTTCGTGGAGCCGGTCTCCATAGGTGCTCTCGAGCACGACGCAATCGGCCCGATAGGGCGATTTGGGCGACGGCAGCAGCGGTGTCCAAGGCGCTCCGAGATCGCCCGAGAAGAGGATGCGAAACCGGTCGTCCGGCGTGCGAAGATCGCATTCGACATAGGCGGATCCGAGGATGTGTCCGGCGGGCTGGAGCCGGATGGAGAGGCCGGTCTCGCCCTCGAGGACGCGGTGCCACTGACCGTAGGGGATGGCGACCGTGCGTTCGCGCAGCAAGTGGATGACGCCCTGGATGAGCCGCGCGTCTCGCGTCACGCCGACCTTGAGCGCGTCGGCGATGACCATGGGCAGCAGCTCGGCGGATGCCTCGCTGCAGACGATGGGTCCCCGGAAACCGGCGGCCAGGAGATAAGGGATGCGGCCGACGTGATCGATATGGACGTGGGTGACGATCAGGGCCTGGATGTGATCGACCGGCTGGATGAACTGCAGACGCTCGACCCCGGCGCCGGAGCCGGACCTCTCGGCACCCTGGAAGAGCCCGCAGTCGACGAGGACCGAACGCCCGTCGCCGAGCCGAAGCTCGTGACAGGAGCCGGTGACGCCGTCGACCGCGCCGTGATGGAGGATCTCGGGCTGGTGCCGCCCCATCATCGCAGAAGCCCCGTAGGGCGCAATAGCGCTAGCGTATTGCGCCGCATGCGAAGGGGGCGCCCAAGATTCGGGTCAAGCGGCTTGCGACACACTGGCAGCCCCGTAGGGCGCAATAGCGCCAGCGTATTGCGCCGCATGCGGTTGGCGAGACATCCGCGAGACGTGTTAAGCGGTACGGGACACACTGGCAGATCCCTTGCCCGAGTTGGAGTTGCCTGCCGTTCGGCGCAATACGCTTCGCTATTGCGCCCTACGGCGACTGGTGCAGGTTGGGCCTCAGCGGGCCTCCAGCGCCCGCTCGCGCTCTTCGAGGGTCTCGAAGAGTTCCAGCACCCACATGACGCGCTCGCCGACACCGCTTGGGGTGCTGTGCCTCGGGGTCGCGGCGACCACGGCGTCGACCAGGAAGCGGGTCTCTTCCAATGGAGGTGCCGAGATCTGGCGCGAGGTGAGCACGGCCCGCCCGAGGATGGAACCGATGAGCTGCAGCTTGCGCTGGGGCGGCACGATCGCGCGCCGGCTGATGGAGTCCAGCCCCTGGCGCTCGAGCTGACGGCCGATCTCGGAGTAGAGATAGCGCGCGGCGTTGATGCCGGCCCGGCAGCCCATCGGCAGACCGGCGATGCCGGCATCCGAGCGCTGGTAGAGCCTATCGGCGGTATCGAGCATGCGCTGGATCACCGATGCCAGGGCATCGTTGAAGACCGGTTCCTTCAACCATGCCTCGGGATCGATGCCGGCCTCGCGCATCCACGCGAGCGGCAGATAGATGCGACCGTTGCGGGCATCCTCGCCAACGTCGCGGCAGATGTTGGTGATCTGCATGGCGACGCCCAGATCGCAGGCCCGGGCGACCAGTTCCTCGGAGCGGGCGCCCATGAGGGCGGCCATCATGGCGCCGACGGTGCCGGCGACGCGCGCCGAATAGTCGTAGACGCCCGAGATGGTTTCGTAGCGGCGTCCCTGGGCATCCCACTCGAAGCCCTCGAGCAGTGCTTCGAGCAGGCGCTTGGGCATGGCGAACTCGACCACCACGTCGGCCAGGGCGCGGTCGGCCGGATCGTCGATCGGCTGGCCGGCATAGATGCGGTCGAGCCGGTCGTAGAGCATCTCGAGCGCGTCGGCCTGCAGCACCGGATCGTCGCCGACACAGTCGATGGCGTCGTCGGCGATGCGGCAGAAGGCATAGAGCGCCATCGCCGGATCGCGGAAACGCTGGGGAAGGAGGAATGAGGCGGCATAGAAGGAACGCGATCCGCAGCGCAGCAGATCGCGGCAGGCGGTGATATCCGCCGCCGAGGCATGTTTCTTCTTCATGTCGTTCTGCTCAGGCAAAGGTTGAGGCATCGGGAACCACCGTGTCGAGAACCCGTGCGGAGGAGATGACACCGGGCACACCTGCCCCGGGATGCGTCCCCGCACCGACCAGATAAAGACCATCCACCTCTTCGCTCTTGTTGTGCGGCCGGAACCAGGCACTCTGGAGCAAGATGGGCTCGAAGCTGAAACCGGCGCCCAGATGCGAATTCAAGCGCAGCTTGAAGTCCAGGGGCGTGGTCACCAGCGAGGTCGCGATCTGATCCTCCAATCCGGGGAGAACCGTCTCGCTGAGGTAACGGGCGATCCTGGCGCGGTACGGCTCGGCCTGGGCTTCCCAATCGGTGCCGCTTTCCAGATGCGGAACCGGAGACAAGGCGTAGAAGGTATCGCAACCCTCGGGCGCCAGGCTCGGGTCGGTCGCCGTCGGACGGTACAGATAGAGACTGAAGTCCTCGGCGAGCTTCTTGTGCTTGAAGATATCCTGGATCAACCCCTTGTAACGCGGCCCGAGCAGGATGGTGTGATGCTTGACGTCCGGGTACTGGCGCTTGGTGCCGAAATACCAGACGAAGAGCCCGGTAGAAAAGGCGGAGCGGTCGATCTTGCGGTCGGTCCAGGTGCGGCGCGGATGCTCGGCCAGCATCTTGCCGTAGGTGGTCGCCGGATCCACGTCCGAGACGACGATGTCGGACTGGATCTCTTCGCCCGAGGTCAGACGCACGCCAGCGGCGCGACCCTTCTCGACCAGGATGCGCTCGACCTCGGACTTGTAACGGATCTCGGTACCCTGCCCCTCGACCAGACTCACCAGGCCGTTGACGATGGCACCGGTGCCACCCATCGCCGAATGCACGCCCCATTTGCGCTCCAGGAAGGAGATGAGCACATAGATGGAGGTGACGGTGAACGGATTGCCGCCGATCAGCAGCGGATGGAAGGAGAGCACCTGACGGATGAAGGGGTCCTTGATGTAGGAGGACACCATGCCGTAGACGGTACGGTAGCTCTGCAGTATGGCCATCTGGGGGGCGATCTTGGCCATGTCGGTCACATGGGTGAAGGGCTTGTGGGCCAGCCCCTCGAACCCGACCTTGAACACCCGCTCGCTCATCTTCATGAAGCGATCGTAGCCATCGACGTCGGCCGGCGAATACTCGGCGATCTGGGCCTTCACCTTGTCGGCGTCGCCGCTGTAGTCGAAGATGCGCCCGTCGTCGAAACGGATCCGGTAGAAGGGATCCATGAGACGCAGATCGATATCGTCCTCGAAGCGCCGACCGCACATGTTCCACAGCTCTTCGAGCAGGAAGGGCGCGGTGATGATGGTCGGTCCCGCGTCGAAGCTGAAGCCATCCCGCCGATGCACGTAGGCACGCCCGCCCGGAGCGTCCAGCTTTTCGAGAATCGTGACCCGATAGCCGCGCGCGCCGAGCCGAATCGCCGCCGCCAGACCGCCGATGCCACTGCCGATGACGAGCGCATGGGGCTTTTTCGCGCTACCAGGAACCTGTGGAGCCGCAACTGTCAAGTTCGTATTACTCGCTTTACTGTCAATATAGCTTGACAGTATAGCAGGAGGCCGACCGAACGGCCCCCTGACGACCGTCAAGAAATCAGCTTCTCCTCAGAGCCCGTACTGGGCGGCGATCCGACGCACGACCTCGGCGACCTCGCGCGGACGTTCCTCGTGCGCCAGATGGCCGAGACCGGGCAGACCGATCAGTTCCGCCTCGGGATGATAGTGCTGGCGTACCCGGCGCGCCTCGCGTGGCGAGACGGTCGAGTCCTCCTCGCCGACGACCAGATACAGGGGCGTCTCGAGCCGGGGCAGGCCCTGCTCGATCAGCCCCAGATCCCAGTTGGCCATCATGGAGAGCGAGGAGCGCACGTGCGCCGGCGAGCGGATCAGGCGCTGATAGAAATCGACTCCGAGCGGATCGAGCTTGGAACCGGTGCTGTCGACCAGACGCTGGATCATGCCCCGGCTCCTGGCCCGCCAGGAGAAATAGTGCGAGGCCAGTGCGTTGCGGGCGAACAGCTTGGCCGCCGGCGAGAAGACGCGACCGGGCACGCCGCGCCAGGGCAGCAGCGCACCATTGAGACTGATGAGGGCACGCGGGGCGATCCAGCCGTCCAGACAGGCCTGGATGAGGATGGCGGCCCCGGCCGAGTGTCCGAGCACCAGATCGGGCGTCACGCCCAGTTCGCGTACCAGAGCCCCCACGAATCCGGCCATGCCGGGCAGCGACATGCGGTCGTAGGGTGGCGAATCCGTGAAGGCGTGCCCCGGCATGTCGGGCGCGATCAGGGTGAAATGCTCGGCGAGCACCGGCGCGAAGTCGCGCCAGGAATGGGTCGAGGCCCCGGTCCCATGCAGCATGAGCAGGACCGGGCCCTGCCCCATCCGCTGGACGTGCCAGTTCAGCCCGCCCGCGGAGACGAAGCGGCTGCAGTTCCGGTTCGGCCAGTCTCGGCCATCGCGATTCCAGTCGAGTCTGTCATCCATTCAGTTCGGCCGCTGCCTGGAGAAACCCTGTTCCTGTCATCGATATGGCCGTCGGTGCCCATGCATACGTACCGACGACCACATCGACAGCCTCATATCCACTAGCGCGACGTCGCGCGCACCGCCTGGTTGAGCGAGGTGGCGTCGGCATGCGGAAGCGGCAGGTAGACCGCCCCCATCTCCGCCGCCAGATCCTTGCCCTGCTGCTGAGGCCGTGGCGAGGTGTCGATCACCAGGGAGGTGATCTCGAGCGAGCGCACCACGCGCGCCGCCGCCGTCGCCTCCTCGCCGGCACGGGCACGGCCGCCGGTGCCGTCGCGGGCCACGTTGGCCCGGCCGTCGGTCATGACGATGAGCACGGGCGTCCCGCCTCGGCGCTGGACCGAGTCGGCCAGCATCATACCCAGGTCGATTCCCGAGGCCAGCGGCGTACCACCGCCGCCCGGCAGACCGGCCAAACTCCGCTTGGCGCGCACCAGGGAGCGGGTCGGTGGCAGCAGCACCTCGGCGGCCTTGCCGCGAAAGGCGACCAGGGCGACCTTGTCGCGGCGCACGTAGCAGTCGGCCAGCAGCAGCTCGACCGCGCCCTTGGCCTCGGCCAGACGGTGCAGCGCCGAGGAGCCGGAGGCGTCGACGACGAAGATGGTCGTGGTCTCGGACTTGTGCTTGAAGCGGGTGATGCGGAAGTCGTCCTGACGCACCTCGATGCGGGAGGACTCGCGACCGACCCGCGCCCGCTCCTCGCGGCGCAGACGCTGCCAGGGGGCTGCGGCGCGCAGGGTCTCGACCACGTTCATCCGCTGGCCGTGACGCGGCTCGCCGCGCAGCACGCCGGCCGGACGGCCGCGCGAGGGCGCATTCTGCACCGCCCCGGCCTTGCCGCTGGCCCGTGCGCGCGAGCGCTGCAGCTTGCCCATCTGCAGCTGGGCCAGGAGACCGGCCGGGATGGCGGCCTTGGTCGCCTCCAGGATCTTGTCGTCGAGCTCCTGGGGCTCCTGCTGCTCGTTGGACTGATTCTCCTCTGGCTCCTGCGGCTCCTCCGGCTCGGGCGGCGGAGGCTCATCGTCCGGCGGCTCCATCGGCGGCAGCTGGGTCGCGCGCGGCGCCAGCACCAGCCGACCGGCGACGGCCAGGTCCGCCTCGGTCACCTCGGTACGCTCCTCCAGCGCGGCATGGGCACGCGCGGCGGCACAGGCGAAGATGGAGGCCCGCAGCGAGGGGATGCCGAGCGCCAGGGCGATGCCGCACAGGGACTCGACCTGATCGTCGGTGATGGTGACCTCGGGCAGACGCGCGCGGGCGGCGACGATCTCCTCGACCTCGTAGTCGCAGGCGATCGCCTCGTGGACGCGCACGTAGGTGAGCTCCAGATGGAAGGCGAGCCGGTCGAGCAATGCGTTGAGCAGCCCCTCGTCCTCGCCGACGCCCTCGTCCAGGGCGACGATGGCGAAGTTGGACGGGGTGCGCATGGCCAGACCGTCACGCTCCAGCACCACCTCGCCCGAGTCGAAGGCCATGCTGAGCCGCGCGGCCGTGCCGGGCGCGATGCGCTCGGCCATCGCCAGCTCGACCACGCCGCCATCGGCCTCGACCAGCAGACCGCGCTCGGCGATCGGACGGCCGGCATTGAGGGTGGCGGCCAGATCCAGACCGCCGAGCAGACGCCCGTCGGTCACGTGCAGCGGGACGCGCTTCAGGGGCGAGCCCTCGGGCTGCAGGTCGCGCATGATGGTGAGCCACTGGTCACGCACCGGCCCCGCCAGTGAGCGCAGGCAGACACCACCGGTACCGACCGGATCGACCGTCATGAGAACCGCGGCCAGGACGGCGTCGTCCCAGGGAGAGGGACCGGCCTGGCGCGGGTCCGGGCCGCCGCCTTCGCTAGCGGCAGGATTCGCGCCGAGGTTGCTCATTCGCCGAACAGCTCCTGCACCGCGCGCTCGACGCGACTGGTGGATCCGGACTCGTCGAGCGGGTCGCGGCGCAGACGGTGGCGTAGCGCGGAGGTAGCGATCTCCTTCAGATGATCGACCGTGACCTCCTTGTCGCCCTTCAGCGCGGCCAGGCCACGCGCGGCGCGGATCAGGGTCAGCTCGCCGCGCAGACCGTCGGTGCCCAGCTTGATGCAGAGCTTGCCGGCCTGTTCGAGCGTCTTGTCCGGCACCTTGACCTCGGGCAGCAATGCGCGACCCTTTTCGATCAGGCGGCGTACCTTGCCGTCCTTGCTCTTCCATTTCTGGACGAAGGCGGCACGGTCGCGCTCGAACTCGTCGCGCAGACGCACGACCTTCATGCGGGTCGGCAGGTCGGTCGGAGTGGTGACCTCGACCGAGAGACCGAAGCGGTCCTGCAGCTGAGGACGCAGCTCGCCCTCTTCCGGGTTACCGGAGCCGACAAGCACGAAGCGGGCCGGGTGGCGCACGCTCAGACCCTCGCGCTCGACCAGGTTCTCGCCGGAGGCGGCCACGTCGAGCAGCGAGTCGACCAGATGGTCCTCGAGCAGGTTGACCTCGTCGATATAGAGGAAGCCGCGGTGGGCGCGGGCCAGCAGGCCGGGCTCGAAGGCCTTCTCGCCCTTGGTCAGGGCGCGCTCCAGGTCGAGGGCGCCGATGACGCGGTCCTCGGTGGCACCGAGCGGAAGGTCGACGACAGGGACTTGCACCTTGCGGCCCTTGAGGGTCATGCCCTTGGCGCGCTTCTCGCGGCATTCGGCGCAGAGCGCCTCGTCTCCGGCGTCGGGATCGCAGTTGTAGGTGCAGTCGACCGCCTGCATCTTGGGCAGCAGGGCGGCGAGTCCGCGAATCGCCGTGGACTTGCCGGTTCCCCGGTCGCCGAACACAAGAACCCCGCCGATCGACGGGTCGATGGCCGCAATCAACAGGGAGCGCTTCATCTCTTCCTGAGCGACGACGGCGGAAAACGGAAACGGGATGGGCATACGCGGCGAACCTAATCTTGTTACTTGAATTAAGTTGTGACTCGAACGTCGACAGCTCGATCGCAGCAATCAGGCCAGGCGACCGGACGCACCCGTCGGCCGAGACACGAAGGCGCAGGACGCGAGCTATCTGGCAAGGGCTCAAGCGCAATTCATACCGAGCCCGGGGCAAATTCAACCAAGCCAGCGACCCTAGCGCCCATCTACGAGCGAGGTCAAGCCTTAAAGCTCCATTTAGGCGCGAATTTCGCCTTAACGCACCGACAAGCTGGGATTTTCGGCACTTACGGACCGATGCCGCCCCCAGGCATCGGCGCTCGCCGATCGGCACCTTCACAACGACAAGGCCGAGGTGGCGGGCACCATCTCCGCAACCTCGGCCCGATCAGAGAAGCGAGCGGACCGCTCTTCCCCGACCCATCATCAATACGGCAGCGCGTAGCTCCTGCCTTCCTGCCTGCCGATCAGGTCGTAGTGCTCCCATCCCGTGCCGATCAGCCCTTGGCGAACCAGAATGGCGACATCGGAATTGTTGGCCAGATAGCCTTCCTCGCTGAAATCCCCATAGCCGCCGGGTGCCAGATAGAAACGCCCCTCGTGACTCCCGAACGCCTGATAATGTGCCCAGCCTGTAGGCAGCTGGCCTTGGCTGACCGCTCTCGCGACATCGGGATTATTGGACAGGTAGTACAGCTCATTGAAGTCGCCATAGCCATCGGGCGCGGCATACGACCTGCCTTCCGTACGGCCTACGGCTGAATAATGCTCCCAGCCCGTCCCCAGATGCCCCCGCCGCATGGCCAGGGCGACGTCCGGGTTGCGGGCCAGATAATAGCCCTCGTTGAAATCGCCATAGCCAGCGGGCATGGATACGGATCGTCCTTCGGCCTTGCCGAAGCCTTGATAGTGCGCCCAGCCGGAAGGAATCCACCCCTGATTGAGCGCCTTGGCCACATCCGGATTGTTGGCGAGATAATAGGTCTCGGAATAGGCGGAGGTCGCCGTTGCGGTGAAGGTGGCCAGCACGGTGAAATCTCGACGCATCGTCAGGGTGCAGCTTCCAGAACCAGTGCAAGGACCACTCCAGCCATCGAACCGATAGCCATCGTCGGCAGCGGCGGTCAGGGTAACCGGGGTTCCGGCAGTATAGCGCTCGCTGCAATCGCTGCCGCAGTCGATGCCCGCTGGGGAACTGGTGATGAGCCCGGACCCCACCTTGGATACGACCAGTGAATATGCCGCAGCCGCTTCAAAGACGGCGACCGCTTCTCTATTGGAGGACAGCGTCAAGGTGCAGACTTCAGCAACTGAGCTATCGCACCCAGTCCAGGCTGAGAATAGATAATTGCCAGACTGCGCAGGCGCCTGTAGCCGAATCAAGGTATTGGAAGCTATGCCGGATACACTATAGTCGGTTACGCCGCCATAGGCTGCAGGCTGGCCCGAGATCGCCACAGAGGTTGGGCCAGTGGAGCACACACTGAGTGAATAGGTATTTTGGGTACTGTCGCGATAGCCGGAGACAGCACCTTTCGTGGCAAGCAACGTCAGCCTGTTGTCGCCGTCCTGAGTATCTCCGGCGGTTACCCCCTCGTAGCTCAGAAGGGGACTAGAAAATAACGAAACCCGTGAATGAGTAACACCATCGGAGAAATATTGTCCGCTTTCATAAGTCATGATCGAGCAATATTTCCCCAAATCGCCACCAATCCAGCGCCACCCAGCAGAATAATCATATAGACCCGGCCCAGGCCCAGCGAGTTGCTCTTTATGATGGTGCGCCCCCATATTATGGCCCATCTCATGAATCATCGTATATGTCCAGTGGACTTGCTGAATACGCGAAAGATGGAATCCCAGTTCCGGCCACCCCTGAGCCTTGCTCAACAACCAACCCAGCCCACCAACGTCCTCTACCTTTTCGAGCAAAACAACCAAATCCGCACCATAGGCGTCTCGCCAAGCATGAACTTCATCCATATAGCGGGGCTCGCCCTCATAACCCCACGGATCATAATCAGAGTGAAAAGTAATACGTCTCAGATCGACGCCAGAATCACCAGACTCCGTATAATCGACCTCGGCCGAATACACCAAATTGAAGGTGATTCCGAGATCCGAATCGTCCGCCGCAAGCTGGGCTCTCGCCATGGCCTGACTCACCGCATACTCTATCCCTGACACATTCGCATCCGCCCATACCCTTGCCGCTGGGGTATAGAGGATCATGACATCGATCGTCTCGTTCGACGACTGAAAATCCCGAGCGCTTGCATCTATAGATATTCGAGACGATGAAGCGTCATCGAAATCACTGCCGGCATCGCGATCCGGAACGATAGCGTCATCCGGGGATTCCAGGACATCCTTGCGTTCCGGATCCACCTCCCACAGAAGCAGACCCTCTCCGTCCCGCACCTTGGAAAAGGCGAACTCTCGCCCTTCCTCGGGTATCTCGATACTGCCCAGCGCGACACCATCCTTGACGGAGAGCATGAAAACGCCGTAATCGCTATCCGTCAACCGCCCCCGGATGAGACGCACCCCGTTTCTATCGAGACTGGTATGGTCGATCAACCCCTCGAACACAGCATTCTCGAAGAGATTCAGCTCGAGCCTATCCCCTTCGACAACCACATCGGGCTCGGCAAGCCCAACACTCAAATCCACCGCGCGATAACGCACGGCATCGGACAGTACTGCCGGCATCAACTCGTCGGAATGGCCGGCACCTGAAACCGAGGCATCGCTCGAAGGGTCGAATAACATATAAGAGTCAGAGGCATAGACGCAGGCACCAATCGCCAGGAGCCCGAAAACACCTATCAATCGATTCAACGCAGACATATTCCCTCCTGCAAACATCTCACTTCAACATTCCATCTCCAGCAACAGTATCGAACATACGCAAGAAACAGGGGCGCATCATCGATGCAAGCGGATCTCGAACGCTGCACCCCTCATCGAACGGAAGAATCTCAGCAACGGCCACAGGACAGGGCGGTGCTAATGCGATTCGGCCTCCAGCCGACGATAGAGCCCGATCATCGTGTCTTCCAGTTGTCGAGTAAATCCGGGCGCATCCATCAGCGGAGAGGACCGCATCCGCTCGCACATCGTCTGTCGCAGACTGGTCAATCGGTCTCGGTCGCCGGCCAGCTCGGCAGCGATGCGCACATAGTCGTCGGCATTCTCGGCCGCCAATTCAGGCAACCCGATGATCGACAGGAAGGCGAAGGTCTGGCGGCTGACCAGCCGCGACCGAGGCCAGGTGACGACAGGCACGCCCATCCAGAGCGCCTCGCAGCTGGTCAATCCACCGCTGAAGGGAAAGGGATCGAGCGCGATATCGATATCGCCATATTCCTCGAGCAGATCGACATGAAATGATGGCCCCCGCAACTCGACCCGCTCCACCGCGATACCGAAACCGGAAAAGCCCTGTCTCACCCGCTCGCGAAAGGAGTCGTCGTTGAATGTGCGCCATTTCAGAATCAAGCGACTGTCCGATACGCTATTCAGCACGCGCGCCCACAGCGCCAGCACCGAGTCGTTGAGCTTGGCCGTGTTGTTGAAGCTGCCGAATGTCACCCCTCGATCGGCCTGATGCGGTGAGGGCGACACCTCCGGAGCGAAGGCCACCGAGATCGCGCGCCAAATTGGCCAGGTTGACGACAGCGCGCAGATCGGAGGGATCGAGACGGAACGCCCGGTCGAAGCAGTCACGTGCGAGTGAATGAAACCCGAAATTCAGGAGCAACACGCCTGTATCGAGCAATAGGACCAGATCATGGCCGTGATGCTCGATGACTCGTCGGCCGATGGCGGCCAGATCGTCGAAACGCGCGGCCTGGGCATGTTGCCTGGCCAGGCTCAATAGCTCAGAAGCGGTGGTATCGATCGAACCTCTCCATGTCGTCATCTCAGAATCCAAGGATTGGCCGCATCTTATCCTCTAGGCCCCGATTTGCGGAAACCGCGCCCGGTTGCTTGGTATCAAGCTGATCTCCCGACCGCCTCAGGAGCATCCACCGCGGCCAGCGATTCCACCCACTGCAGCTGGCGCGGCAGACAGACGGACCTGAGATCATAGTGGCTGCGGGCGAAGGCACGCGCATTGACCCCAAGTCTCTCTGCGCGCTCCGGATCGTCCAGGAGCGCACAGACGCTCTCGACCAAGGCAGACACGTCGAAGAAATCCACCAAGAGTCCAGTCTCGTCATGGACGATCGCCTCGCGCAGCGGAGCCGTGTCGCTGGCGACGATGGAACATCCCAGACTCATCGCCTCCAGCAAGCTCCAGCTGAGCACGAAGGGATAGGTCAGATAGACGTGCACCCGCGACAGCTGCAGCAGTGCAACGAAATGCGGATAGGGAAGGTTGCCGAGGAAATGGACCCGAGACCAGTCGGCATCGCCGATCTGCGGACGCACCTCGGCCGCGAAGATCTCCTTCCAGGTCCTGCCGTTTTCCGGTCGCGTCCCATAGCTCACATCATCGCCGCCCGCGATCAGCACACGCGCGGTCGGCCTGCGCCGCAACAGCTCGGGCAAGGCGCGCATGAAGATATGATAGCCGCGGTAAGGCTCCAGATTGCGATTGACGAAGGTGATGACCTCGTCTCGTCGCGTCAGCAGGATGTTGCCGTTCAGCGTCAGGCTCACATCCGGATTCGGCACCAGAACATCGGTGTCGATACCATCGTGCATCACCTGTATCTTGGACCGGAATGGTTCCGGAAAGGTGCTCGCCTGCCATTGGGTGGGACTGATCCCGGCATCGGCTACCTCGAAATGCAGCAGATTGTTCAGGTTCCTGAGCCGCAGGCGGCAGACATCGCCCTCGTCCTTGGTGGGAAACTCGGGATCGAAACCAACGTCGGCCCCTCGAGGATGGTAGAAAAACTCACAATAGACACCAAGCCGAGCCTCGGGCCAAACATCCTTCAGGAAAAGGCTTTCGCCCCAGCCATGATGGGCAATGATGACATCTGGAATGAAACCATTCGCCTTCATCCGCAAGGCAGCACGGAAACAGGCTTCGCCCCGTATCGTCTTGGTCTCGAAATCGCTGACCCAGGGATGCATGCCTGGCGTCGTCCCGCGCAAGGGACGATAGGAGAAGAGTTTGACGCCTTGCCATTCCGCCATTTCCGTCCGCCGCATCCTCATGGCAGCGACGGTATGACCGCGTTCTACGAGTGCGGGAGCGAGGAATTTGAACTGACCGGGAAAATTCTGGTGAATGAACAGAATATTCGTCGATGATGCAGTGGTTTTCGGAACAGCAAGAGCGTTCGGGCTATCCCATTCCAAGGCCAGATTGACCTCATTGACCAGTTGCTTCATTCGTTCGATCCGGTCCTGATCGCGGTGCCAAGCCTTGACACGATAACGGTCGCAATACTCGAGCGCCAGCGCCCTGCCCTGCTCGGGGCTGACCGCCTCAGTGACCGCAACCCCTTGAATGGCTCGTGAGATCTGCAGGAAGAGGGCCTTCGGCATGGGCGCATCACGCAACACACTCCGGCTGGGTTCAAACCCATCACGCAGCGTCATCCTCATGAGATACTCACCATGGACCTGAAGCTTGGCCCCCTGGAAGAGAGAAGATGTGACAAGAGGGAAATAGGGAGCCAGCTCGGGAACCGCGTGATTGGGCCAGACCTCCGTGCGCCAATAGCGTTCGGCGATCCGAGCCCAGTGGCGGTAGTCTGCCAGCGGAACCAGGCCAGAACGCTCGAACGGCAGAATCTCGACCTTTGGTTTGGTGGATACCACCGTATCGTTGGCGACATCGACATAGAGCGTCCCGACGAGAAAGGCATTCTGAAAATACTGACCTCTCAGATCGCCCCATACTCGACGCATGCTACCGCCCGCATCGAAAAAGGCCGCGAGTGCAGCATGACCAGACCTCGCAGAATCATCCAGCGTAGAGGCATCGATACGCTCTATAAGTCGCCCGACAGCAAGAGTGATCTCCAGACATTGTCCAAGTGGATAGGGCTTCCCCAGCTTCATCGGCTGTTGTGACGACAACAGCGGATCTACCCGGGCTCGGACCGCCAAAAACAGGCTTTTCAGATCTGACTCGAACGGGATCAGCAAGCGCTCGGTCAGCTCTTGAGCGGGTCGCGGACTCAATACACGGGGCTCGCCCGGCAGCAAAGGCATAGGCATACAGCTTCCCCCTTGGGCGAACCATGCTTCGAGGCGATATTTGATTCGGATATCCGTCTCGCCTCGCTGGACGACGTCCCAGAAACCTCTCGCCAATCATCCCAAGGGATCGGGCACTAACTTCACTGGGTGCGGGCACCGATTTCAGCAAGCCGCCCGATCCGACACCAGGAAATCCGCGGGCGTCACGAACCCGCTTCAGGAGGACAACGAAGCATAGTGCCCAGAACAAGACATCATGAGAGGATCTGCAAGGCCTTCAGAATCGGAAGGCTCTTGTCGGCGAACTCTTGGGCCTGACGGGTAAGCTCGGCGATATTTTCGTCGGTGGCCTCCAACATCTTACCGTCCTTGATCAGTTTCTGACCCTGGGCAGCCAGAATCTGCCAAACGAATGCCGCCCAGTCGACCGGCTGCTTCCGACCCTCGGCGAGGGCGAGCAGAAAAAGCTGCTGAAACCGATTGACGCCGATGCCCCCCCCCGTCACCGGGCTGGCGAGATAACCGATGTCGTTACTTCCTCGCGCCTTGTGGCAGAGATAGGTGTTGATCCGCTCCGTTTGCTTTTTCGCCTTATTGACGACTTGCTCGGTCTGCACGGGAGCGAGGTGGCCTGTGCCTGTCAGCAGAATGGCTGCCTGAAGGATCTGCTGGAATCCAATGCCCCTCTCGCTGAGGGCGGCCTCCACCTGGCCAAGCGTTCTGGGCTTGTGGTCGGCCAACAGATCCAAGATGGGGGCGTAGATATTTTCGCTCATGTCGGCCTCGCCCAAGGCTCCGCTGACCTTGAGCGACACATCCGCCCGATGGGCCTTCAAGACGAGCCTCTGTGCGCGCAGCGTTTCGACCTGCTCCAAGGTGGACAGCTTGCGCGCACCCTTCACCCAATAGTCGCGGCGAAATTGCTGATTGACCATGAAGTCGCGCACGGTCTCGCGAAACATCGGATCCGGAACGTCCGCGAGGAACACCTGCTGCTCCGACGTAAGACTGAGCGCATCGATATGGTCGAGATAGTGGGCGGAGCAGGCGTATTGCACCTTCGCTTCATCCAAGCAGGCGGCCATGGTGGCGAAGTGCATGGGATGCCAGTCGCGATTGAAATATTCGTGCGCCAGGTAATGACGGTTGTGCCCCTTGAGCTGTTGCAGACGCTCGCCGACCAGCGGATTGGCGCGTGCAAAGAGCGGGTTGGTGGCCAACAAATTTTCGGCGAACTCGATTGCGCCGTCGATGCGGCTGACGATGCCGCGCCCTTCCGCGCCGAGCACCTCCGCATGCTCCGTCATCAGGTGACGCATCGGAGCGAAGGCCGCCCAACCGGGCAGGGTGTTGTAACTGATGTAGAGGATGCCCCCGACCTTCAGCTTGCGACGGACGAAATCGACGATGACCGCACGGTTCTCGTCCGAGATCCAGCTCCAGATGCCATGCACGCCGATGAAATCGAAGTCGGGGAGATCCGAGCGCTGAGCGAAGTCGACGAAAGCGGCGTCATGGAGCTCGGCCCCGGCCCCCGAGACCGCCGAGAGCTGTTGGGCGAAACCGGCCTGACTCGGATTGAAGTCGGTGCCATACCAGCGCGTGGTCGACGCGGCGGCATGCAGGTTTGTCGACAGGCCTTGCCCGAATCCAAGCTCACAGGCGGTACTGACTTCGGGGAAGACGAGACCTTGATTCAGCAACGCGAGCTTGATGCGCCCAGGATTCAGTTCTGTGTAGTAACCGTAAGTATATGCAATATCGGCGACATAGCCCGCAGTCCAATCAGTCATGTGGACTCCTGTGGAACATATCCATCCTGAAGACGATCGATGTCGACGAAAAAGGCCCCACCCCTTCGCAGGGATGGGGCCGCCCGTCTAGGAGACGTCGACGAGGCCCGAAGGATTAGACAATAACGACCTCACCAGCGTTAGTGCCATTATCCGCGACCACCACGGTACCCGTCAGCTTGATGATGCTGTCGGTACCAGAATTGAAGGTGGTATCGGCAGCTACGTTCTCGATCAGGTAGGTGTCGGTGCCATAGGTGAAGGAGGTTGCGCTGTGCGCGGTCCCCAAGGTGCCGAAGGCTAGGGTGACCGCCCCCGCCAAGTTGGCCGCCCCCGTGATACTGGCCTGCTCTCCGGCCGTCACGGCATCCCAGACGATGTCGTTGTTGTCGGTGAAGACGATGACGTCGCCCTTGGTCGCACCAGTGATCACCGTGCTGTAGCTGGTGGCCTGACCATCCGCATGCGACACCAGGATCTTGTTGAAGACATCGGAGGTGTTGGTGTGCGAACCGAGGGTCAGGGTCGCCAGGTAGGTGGACGCCGCCCCCTGATCGATGTCGATCAAATTGCCGCCGGAGCCCACCTCGATCACCACATGACCGGCCGAGGTCGTGTCCGTGATGTAGTTGTTGGCGTTACCCAGCTTGATGGTGTTGGTCGCACCCGCAACGGCCGCATTCAGGGTGATGTTGACATGCGCGTCGTTGGTCGCGCCATCCACCGTGATGCCGGTCGTGGCACCGATGGCGGTCGCCGCCTTCGTGTTGTCGTTCGCACCCCAAGCCACGTCGCCGTTCATGGTGATGGTGGTCAAGGCTTGAGCCGAGCTGGCGTTGTCGGTTCCCTTGACGACTTCTGTCACTGTGGAATCGGTGATATCCGTTTGAGCGCTAACGGTCGGCGTTAGCGCCACGTCGGTCTCGTCGGCAAGCCCCCCCGAACTAACATTCAGCTGTCCGGTGTTGCTAACCCAACTCGCAGCGGTCCATGTGGCAGTAGTCTGAAGTGAGCCACTTTCCGCATAATTCCCTACCGACGAGTTGTCCCCGGTTACAGTAATAGCAGCGAAACCCGAGGCCACCTCATTGGCAGAGAGATCCCTCAATGCCGTCAGAGTCAGGCCATCAATGGTCACAGACTGCCCCAGCTTGAGCGCCTGCATGTTCCAAGTTACCGACTCGTGGGTACTCGTACCATCGCCGTCTGTTTTAGATCCCGCTGCCACAGCCGTCGCAGCAGCCACCACAGTCTCCGACACCGTCAGGTTGGTCTTATCACCAACCGTAGCTGCCTTGTAGCTGATCGTATCGGTGGTCGTGACAGTCGCCGTCCAATCGGTGCTCGCCGTCCCTGTTCGCGTCAAACCTGACGCCACGCTACCACCAGAGAGCGCGATGGCGACATTCTGAGCGCTGATCGCAGTCACGCTGCTTGTATTCTGTACCTTGACACCGTTGACTTCGAGGGCTTCACCAAGAGCCAGCGTATCGTTGACACTGACCGTATTGATCTCATACGTGCCACCCGATGTGCCGGAGGTAGCGATTGCATCGATCGCCGCCTTACCTGTACCCGTATTGGACACGGTCAGCACCTTGCCCGCCAGACCGTCGAGAGACCCGATGCTGGAATTGCCGCCACCGGTAAAGGTGAGCGTACCCAGATTGGCATTGGTCAGGGTCCCGATCTTCACGGCATCGTCGGCCCCAGTGAGGGCGTTGTTGATGGTGAAGCTCGTGGCCTGAGTGTCGGTCTGGGCCAGTCCAGTGATCTCCAGACCCGCGCTGCCGCTCACGACCAGATTCGACAGGCCATTGTCCGTCAACTTGGTGATCGTGTTCTTCTGGAGCCAAGTGGTGGCGTTGCTGGTGACGTTCAGGGTACCAGGACCGACGTCGTTGGCATCCTTGAGCGTCAGGTCGGCGATGGTCAGGCCGGTCTTGTTGGTGCTCCCGCCGAGGGTCAGATTGGCCGTGTTCGCCACGCCGTTGGCATCCGCCAGCTGATAGGTCACGGCCTTGTCTTGCGAGGCATTGATGCCCAGCGTCGTCGCGGGGGCGAGCTTGGTGAAGGCGATATCCCCGGCCGCCTTCCCATCCATGCTGATCGCCTTCAGACCGGACGGCAGCGTGCTGATGTCGAACGTACCCTGCGACGCCGCCCCCGTGCCCAGCACCTCGAACCCGGACACCATCTTGGTCAGGCCCTTGCCATCGGCAACATTCGAGGCCGTGTTGAAGGTAGCAGCCGAGTTGTTGAGCACCAGCTTGTCATTGCCGCCCGAACCGCCAGAGATGGCGACCTTGGCATCAGCCGAGATGGTGATGTCGGTCTGACCGGTGGAACCGGCGAACTTCTGGGTCGCCGCGTCCATCGTCGCGGTGATCTTGCCGCTGGAGGTGGTGGTGAAGGCCAGGGCGGCCCCGAGACTGGAGACGTCACCGGTGAAACCGGCCGCGCCGCTGACGGCCAGCTTGGTCAGAGAGGAGTTCACCGTGCCCATCGTGAGAACGTGATCGCCCGCGACATTCAGGGTGGTCAACGCTGAGTCCGTGAAGGCCGTCAGCGTCGAGTTGCCACCCTTCGTCGTGACATTCAGGGTCTTGATCTCGTTATTGGCATCGCTGATGGTGCTATCGCTATTGTTCTGCGATGCGGCGGAAAGGGTATCGAGCGTCAGATTGAGCGTATCGCTCGCCCCGAGGGAGCCGTCGCGATCCAAAGTCAGCGTACCGGCCGTTCCCTTCAGGGTCAGATCGGTCAGGGCATTACTTTCGATCTTGCTGTCCTTGCCGTAGTTCTCCAAGGTCACGGTCTTGATGGAGCCAAGACCGCCAGCGGCCGCGCTGTCGGTTACGGTGACCTTGCCGTTGATCACGCCGGCTACCGCGGCTTTGGCCGTCTGCGGCGTCACCCCGGAGACGGCCTTGACGCCGTCCTGTCCGGGAGCCGCGGTCACAGCATCCACCTTAACGACACCGGTAACCGCCTCGACTTTATCTGCCGCAATGGCCGCGGCGCTCTGCTTGACCGTCACCGTGGCGGTCGCCGCGTTGCCGTTCACGGCGATATCGCCGCCCGTGACGGTGTTTCCAAGGCCCGCCTTCTCGGTCAGGTTGGCCGTGACATTGACGCTGGTGCCCCCGGTGACGTTGATCGCGTCAGCTGTGTTAGTACCCGTCTGACTGGCCAGCATGTTGGTGGTGACATCCACGGTCCCAGTGGGGGCGGAGATCGTTCCAACATTCAGGATACCCTCTTTCGTCACGCCGTTCAGGGTCACCTTGACATTCTTGCCGCCCTGCACGCTCGTGGTCGAGTCAGCCGCCGCCGTGTCGGTCAGCGTGACATCGGTGGTGGCGGCAGCCGCGGTCAATGTGTTCGCATTCGCAGCAGCAGCATCGAATGGCGTGCTGTTGGTTTTCGCTGCGACCGCACCGCCAGCCTGGGTTACATTGACGGCCGTCAGGCCCGACCAACCGGACACGTCCCCACTAAAGGTGCCTGCAACCGTGATGTTGGCCGTTTCGATGTCCTTCACCGTCGCGGACGTCGGTATCGTGTAGGCGGCAGATTCGCTGACGACATTCAGGGTGTCGTCGCCCTTGCCGCCGTCGAGCGCGTCGAGCGCGGTGAAGGTATCGGTTTTTGTGCCGGTGGTCCCAACAAAAGGCACGGCGTTGTAGGTATCGTTGCCATCGGTTCCCGTGAAGGCGGCTCCGCTGTCCACGCCAGGCGTGAGCGTAAAGGTCTTACCGCCGCTGGTTTCATCATAGGGGTTGGCGTAGGAACGCCCCTCGGCCAGACCAATCGCCTTGTAATGCTGCCAACCGCTACCAAGCTGGCCCTTCTCGACCGCCATGGCGACGTCCGGGTTGTTGGCCAGATACCACTCTTCATTGAAGTCGCCATAGTTGAGCGGCGTGGCGTAGGATCGACCTTCCGTCTGGCCGAACGCCTGATAGTGCTCCCAACCCGTGCCGAAAACGCCCTGCTTGACAACGGCCGCCACGTCGGGATTGTTCGCGAGGTAATATTCCTCGTTGAAGTCGCCATAGTCCGCCGGCTTCTGAGCCGAGCGCCCCTCGCCCAATCCCATCGCCTTGTAATGCTGCCAACCGCTACCAAGGTCACCCCTCTCGACCGCCTTGGCGACGTCCGGGTTGTTGGCCAGATAATACTCTTCGTTGAATGTACCGTAGCCGGACGGCTCGGCAAAGGAGCGCCCCTCGGCCTTGCCGACCAGCTGATAGTGCTGCCAGCCGCTGCCGATCAGACCCTGCTTGACGGCCATTGCGACGTCGGGGTTGTTCGCGAGGTAATACTCTTCATTAAAAGCCATGGTGTCCTGTCTCCTGAACAGTGTATCTATCGGTCTTCAAAACGACTTCCGCGGCATTGCAAACAGGGGAACCCGCCGCGCCATGCCCCTATGCCTAGAAATTCAGCAGGCTCAATGTTAGCACAGAGTGCATCTATTAAAGATTAAGAGCGCACCTTGCGCATCCTAAGCCGGCCGTCTCAAACGGGTCAAGATCAAAGGAACATACCTGCGCCAGACAGGGCATGGCGACCCACACCTGTCCCGCTGTAGCGTTTACGGTACGCACAAGTAACTACCACAATTTAGATCAAAACCAGGCTTTTGGCTAGACATAAATACATCATCTGTCGCGATTTTCATACAGCCGCTCGGAGAGGTACGCCCACAGCCGCGCCACCGATTAGAGCCACACGCGGCGGCCAGGCGAGCGAGAAGTCGACGTGATCGAGCGTAAGATTCGGGCTGTAGGCGGGATCCTCGATCAGCGCATCTCCCCAGCGCGCCCGCATCCGCTCAACCTCGCCGACGAAGCGTGCCTGCTGCTCGGGCGTGACCTCGGCCCCGCGCGAGGCCGACTCGTGATGATTCAGTTCGGCATAGGGCGTCCAGAGGTTGCGGTAGCCGGCCTGGCGCACGCGCAGACAGAAATCGATGTCGTTGAAGGCGACCGCCAGGTCCTCGTCCATGCCCCCGACCTCCTCGTAGACCGAGCGCCGGATCGTCAGACAGGCCGCGGTCACGGCGCTGAACTCCTGGTGCAGCACCGCGCGCCCGAAATAGCCGAAATCGCCGCGCGCGGCGAATAGATGGGCATGATTGGCGACCCCGCCAACCCCGAGCAGGGCGCCGCCGTGCTGCAGCCGGCCATCCGGATACCAGAGCCGGGCGCCGACGCAGCCCACGTCCGGCCGGGCGGCGAAGGAGACCATCTCCTCCAGCCAGTCGGGGGTCAGCACCTCGATGTCGTTGTTCAGCAGACAGAGCATCTCGCCCCGGGCGGCACGGGCCGCGACATTGTTGAGGGCCGAGAAGTTGAAGGGGCGATCGTCGGCGATCACCCGCACGCGGTCGGACGGCAACAGGCTGAAGAGACGCTTGGTACGCGGTTCGACGCTGCCGTTGTCGACGACGAGGATCTCGAAATCCGGATAGGTGGAGAGCGAGAGGATGGAGCCGATGCAGGTCTCGAGCAGATCGGCGCGGTCGCGGGTGAGGATGAGGATGCTGACGCTCGGCAGCGGATCCGGCAGGGCGTAGCGCACCCGGCTGTAGACGGGCGCGCCTGGGGCCGGGGTCACCTCGGCGTCGCGGCCCAGCCGCTCCAGATGCTCGCCGACCGCGCGGCGGGCGGCAGCGGTGGCGTAGCTCTTCTCATGTACGGCTAGCGCGGTGCTGCCGGCGATGGAGCGCCAATGATAGAGCACCCTGGGAATGTGATGGACCTGGTCCGAATCCAGGTGTTCGAGCACGCGCAGGGCCAGGTCGTAGTCCTGCGAGCCCTCGAAGCCGAGCCGGAAACCACCGACCTCCTCGACCAGGCGCCGGCGGTAGACGCCCAGATGCGAGATCATGTTCTGGGCCAGCAGCAGCTCCTGATTGAGATCGCATTTGAAATAGGGGTCGTAGCGGCGCCCGTCCTCGGTGATCTTGTCCTCGTCGGAATAGATGAGCCCGACCCCGGGGCGGGAGACGATGGTCTCCGCGACCCAGAAGAGGGCATGCTCGGCGAGCAGGTCGTCGTGATCCAGCAGGGCGATGAAGTCGCCCGTCGCCAGCGCCAGGGCATCGTTCGAGGCGGCCGAGATGTGGCCGTTCTCCGCGCGGAAGACCGCCTTGACGCGCGCGTCCTCGGCCATGTGGCGCTCGATCAGGGCGCGCACCTCGGCATTGGGCGAGGCGTCGTCGGCGATGCAGAGCTCCCAGTGCGGATAGATCTGATCGCGCACCGAACGGATGGCCGCGTCGAGCAGCGCGACCGGGGGCTCGTAGACGGGCATCACCACCGAGACGAGCGGCGCCGGATCGAAGGTCTCGATACGCCCGCGCATGCGCTCGCGCGCTGCCTCGTCGAGACGGTCGTAGCGCTGGATCCAGAGCCCGTAGTTGTTGCTCGGCTGGGACGCGCTGCCCTCGGGCTCCTGGCCGGGGACGGGCGCGGCGCGCAGCTTGCGCACGTTGTTCAAACGCCAGAGGACACCCCGCAGCCCCTCCTCGCGCAGCACCTCGCGGGTCAGCTTGAGGGTGCCGCCGAGACCGCCGCCGTGACCGACGACGTCGCCGAGATAGCCGACCCCGGATCCGAAGGCACGAGCGCCGTCCAGGCCGAGACGCAGCGGCGCGGTCAGACGCCAGCTCAGCGAGCGGTGCAGCGAGGCGATCGACTGGTTCAGACCGGCGACATGATGGCTCAGGACCGCGTTCTCATCGCGCTCGGCGCGATGCGCTTCCTGCAGGCTCTCGACCACCTCCAGGTGACGCGCGCGCTCGCCATGGATCTCGGCCAGATGGCTGGCACGCCGCTGCTCCAGTTCCTCCAGATGCCGGTCGTTCTGCCGCTCCAGTTCCTCCAGGTGCCGATTGCAGGCCGCCCTCAGCGTATTGACGTTCCCCTCCAGCTCGGCGGCACGAACACCGAGCGCCGCGTGCTCCTGACGCAGCCGGTCCAGCTGACCGGCGAGCGACTGCAGCTCCGCCTGGTCGTGGGCACGCCCCTGGCGCGACTGGAGCGACAGCTCGGCGACGGCCTTGTGGTAGAAGGCGACCATGGCGTCGGGAGACTGGACATCCCGGACGGCCGGCGCGTCCGCATTCGACCAGAGTGCGTCGCGCTGATCGAGGGCGCGGGAAGGGGTTCCCTCGACCTCGCGGTTGCCCTGGCACACGGACTCCTGGGTCCCGGTCACGACCCGCATGCCCAGCCCGGTCTCGGAGGCGGGCGCGGCATCGATGACGCAGAGCGAGTCGAGGAAGCTGATGGAATGGATCCGCTCGTAGGGAATCTCGTCGAGATCCAGACCATAGTGGATCGCAAAGGGGGCGAGCGCGTCCCGGACCGCCTGATCGAGCCCCCAGTGATCGCGATTGATGACGTCGGCGAGCCGCTTGAAGAAGGCGAGCGCCGAATGGGGATCGTAGAGCCCGCCCTCGAACTCGTGCCAATAGCTGCAGTGCAGGTCCTCGGCGACGAAGAGACCGCCGTCCAGGAGCCTGGGGAAATAGCGGCAGAAGCTCTGAATGATGTCGCCCGAGCGGTGCGAGCCGTCCTCGATGACCAGATGGAAGCGCTCGGAGAGCCCGACGATGCGCTCGGCGATCTCCTGGGTCCCGGCATCGCCGACGACGACGGCGATGCGCGGGTCCTCGAAGGTCAGCTCGCCGCAGGCGGGATCGATATCGCAGCCGATGATGGAGCGTGCCTGGGGAAAGTAGCGCGCCCAGATCTCGAGCGAGCCGCCGTTCTGCACGCCGATCTCGAGCAGGTCGATCGGATCCTCGCGAAAGGGCGAGAAGAGCCGCTCGTATTCGCGCAGATAGGATGCCCATTTGTCGGACACCTTGCCGCTGTGCCGCGCATAGAGCGCCGCGAGTCGATTATCGGACATCGTCTGTCATCAGGCTGAGTTGGCTGAATGGAACGCCGACCAGTCCCCACCGGACCTTGCTGGAGGAGACGGTGAGGACGCAGGCATCGTGCATCATGTGGTGCTGCAGGTTGTCGTAGAGGTCGCCGTCCGCCACCGAGGCCATGAGGACGTACTGCCCGTTGGGCAGCATCGGCAGGCGGAAGACGAATTCGGCCCGGAAGGTCCGGCACGCGCGCACGCGCGTGGGATGCGCGTCGGTGAAGGGGAGCGTGTTCTCGCCGAAGAGGTCCTGACCCAACCGATCGCGCAGGATGAAGCCGAGGATGGGACGCTCCAGATCGGCATGCGCCCGGGCACGGATCCGCAGCCGCAGCCACTCCCAGCCCTCGAGCACGCCGGGGTCGCCCGGCGCGTCGCGACGCTCCAGTTCGACGCCAACGATCTCGGCGGAGCCGGTCTTCCAGCCGCTCGCCCGATCCAGCTGGGAGGAGAAGACCGCCCGCGCGCCATAGTCGACGACCGGCTCCTCGGATGGGACGGCCGGATCGGCGGCGGGCGTCGACGCTTGGCTCTCGACGCTGGCCAATGTGACCTCGTCGCCATAGACCGACTGCAATGTCTCGCGCAGATAGTTCTCGGCGACGGACTGGGAGGGACCGAACTCGACCAGACGTCCCTTGTCCAGCCAGATGGCGGACTGGCAGAGGTTCTGGACCGCCGCCATGTCGTGACTGACGAACAGCAGCGTGCCCCGCCCCTGGAAGGCGCGGATGAAGCGCATGCAGCGCTGGGTGAAGACGGCGTCGCCGACCGCCAGGGCTTCGTCGACGACCAGGATGTCGGCGTCGACATGGGCGATGACGGCGAACGCGAGCCGGACGTACATGCCGCTGGAATAGGTCTTGACCGGCTGATCGATGAAGTCGCCGATGTCGGCGAAGGCCAGGATGTCGTCGTAGCGATCCTGGATCTCGCTCGGAGTCAGGCCCAGCAGGCTGGCGTTCATGATCAGGTTCTCGCGCCCGGTGAACTCGGGATTGAACCCGGATCCGAGCTCGAGCAGCGCGGCGATGCGGCCATGGGTGCGGACCTCGCCCAAGGAGGGCCGGAGGATGCCGCAGATGATCTGCAGCAGGGTCGACTTGCCCGAGCCGTTGCGCCCGACGATCCCCAGGGTCTCGCCGCGCTTCAGCTCGAAAGACAGATCGCGCAAGGCCCAGAATTCGCGGAAATAGTCCCGGCGGGCGCTCGGACGCAGGGCGCCGACCACCGGACTCAGGAACTGCTTGAGGCGATCGCGCGGGGTCTCGTAGATCTCGTAGCGCTTGCCGAGCCCCTCGACCTGGATGGCGATGGGATCAGAGGACATCGGCGAACCCCCTGCGGGTGCGCTGGAACCAGGCGAAGCCGAGCCAGGCGATCAGCGCCGAGGCGATCAGCCCCATGCCGTAGGAGCCCCAGTCGATCCCGCGTCCCCAGAAGAGGATGTCGCGCGCCTGCTCGATGGCCGGCGCCAGCGGATTGAGCGCGAGGAATCCACGATAGCCCTCGGGGATGGCCGAGACCGGATAGAAGATGGGCGAGAGGAACATGAGCGTGGTGGTGAGGATCACGACTACCTGGGAGACGTCGCGCAGGAAGACCCCGAGCGAGGCCAGGAGCCAGGACAGCCCCAGGGTCAGCAGCAGCAGCGGGACCAGCACGATGGGCAGCAGCAGCAGGGTCGCATGGGGCAACCCGAAGAGCAGCAGATAGGCCACCAGCCAGACGGCGAGGCTCACCAGGGCGTGGAAGACGGCCGAGCCGAGCGTGACCGGGACCAGGATCTCGAGCGGGAACACCACCTTCTTCACATAATTGGCATGTCCCAGAATGAGGGACGGGGCGCGATTGACGCACTCGGCGAAGAGATTGAAGAGGATGAGCCCGACGAAGAGCAGCATGGCGAACTCGGCCTTGGTACCGCCCCCGCCCGACCAGCGCGCCTGGAAGACGACGGTGAAGACGAAGGTGTAGACCGCGAGCATGAAGAGCGGATTGAAGAAGGACCAGAGGATGCCGAGCACGGAACCGCGATAGCGCCCGATGACCTCGCGCCTGACCAGGGTCAGGATGAGTTCGCGATGCCGCCAGAAGGAGACGAGCATGAGGAGCGGATCGATGGAGTGCACCCGTGCGGCACTGCTGATGACGGGGTTGGACATGCCGAGTTCTAGAGTCCCTGGCGTTCGAGCCGATAGCGAGCGAGGAGTTGGCGGCCGACCAGGCCGAGATAACCGCGCCGATAAAAGCGTGGCGCGATGCGGCTGTCAAGCACGCGGGCGCCGATCCGGGCACCGAGACGCAGCCGCCCGCGCTCGCCGATCATCTCGGGCAGACGCCGGAAGGCATCGCCATAGGCGTCGATCAGCAGGCGCGGGCTGCCCGAGAGCAGGTGCCGGGCGATGGTCATGAGATGCGCGAGCAGGAGCAGCGCCCCGTATTTCAACAGCAGCGGTGCCGGGACCGATTTGGCGATCATCCAGACCGAGTTGCGGATCCCGTGATAGGCGATGAAGCGATTGTATCCGCGGCCGCTGCTGGCCTGACCCTCGTGGAGCGCGACGACCGCGTCGACATAGCGGGGCCGATAGCCGAGACGATTGGCGCGCAGGACCAGATCCGTGTCCTCGCAGTAGCAGAAGAAGCGCGGGTCGAACCAGTAGCCGGCGCTCCGGCGCAGATCGTCGAGGCAGGCGCGGGCGATGATGGCACAGCCGCCGGAGGGACCGAGATAGGGATCGGCGAGATCGTAGCGGTCCGCTGGCATGAGGCTGGCATAGATACTGATGCCGAGGGTATCGATTCGGTCCGGGTCGTCCAGACGATGCACCCGGCCGCCGGCCATCCCGGCGGCCGGGTCGGCATCCAGGGCGTCCGCCAGGCGCTCGACCAGATCGGGCATGGCGACGGCGTCGTTGTTGAGCAGGATGACGGACGCGCAGCCGGGCTCGGCGAGCAGATGGCCGATCAGCAGGTTGCACCCGGCGGCGAATCCCAGATTGACTTCCGAATGGAAGAGACGCAGATCGCTTCGCTCATAGGGGGCGAAGGCGTCGATGGCCTCGCGCAGACTCGGGTCGCGCGGCCCGTTGTCGAGCACCAGGATCCAGTCCGGGGCCTGGGTCAGCCGGCGCAGGGATTCGAGACAGCGCAGGGTGCAGGCGGTGGTGTTGTAATTGACGATCGCGACACCCACTCCTCCCCCGGATCGAGTCTCGAGACGCGGAGGAAGATGCGCGACCGGCGTCGCACCGGCCTCGATCCGGGTCGGATCCATCTCAGTCCCTGGAGCCGTAGCGCTTGCGGGCGAAGATCACCGTGGCGCTCGCCAGCTCTTGGTTCTTATCCGCCGAGAGCTCGGTCACGAATGGTTGCTGCAGATAGTGCGCGGGATCCTCTAGGAGATCGCCGATCCGCAGATCCAAGAAGTCTTGCCGCGTCTCGCCGAGCAGACCCTCGGCCCAGCTGCGCAGGATCCATGTCAGAGACCAGATGGGCAAGATGCTGTCGTAGACCTGCCCCCGGCCGACGATGAGGTGGTCGGCGAAGAGGTTGCGCAGACCTTGGGCGGTCATGTTGTAGTAGTGGTGCGGATAGCCGTGCTGGGGCTGGAGGAAAGGGACGCAGCACATGAGACGCCCGCCCGGTTTCAGGACCCTGGCGATCTCGCGGGCGCATTGGAAGGGATCCTTGACATGCTCGAGCACGGCGATGGACAGCACGGCGTCGAACGAATCGTCGGCGAATGGGAGCACCTCGCCGACGCCCCGCACGTCGGTCGTGTCATAGTCGACGATCTCGAAGTTGACGACGTTGTCGAAATAGACGGGGCGCTTGCCGGCGCCGCAGTCCAGGATCAGACCGTCGCGGTATTCGTCGATCAGGGCCATGGCATGACCGTCGTAGCCGTTGCTGCTGACGGCCTCGGTGTCCACGATGTCGAACTGGGCGCGCAGCTCCGGGCTGAGGAAGTCGAGACATCCCTGGGTCTCGACAGAGGGCATGTCGGCGCGCAGCAGCGGGCGAATACGCTCGCGCTTACGACGCTTGGCCTCGGCGATGAGGGCGGGCGGATATTTGAGCGAGCGCCGCTCGTCCTTGCCGATCGCGGCGAAATGCGCGCGCCCGGAGTCGACCCCCCCGGCGCGGACGGCATCCACCACGTCGGGATTGGCCCGCAGATAGGCATCTTCGTCGAAATTGTCCTCGGTCGCCAAGGCTTCCAGCAAGTATGAGGCCATCATGCTTTACCAAATCAGGCGATTCCCGGAAAGAACCGGATCCATTTTAAGATGCGATGAGCGCGGCGAATCGCATCGTTCTCGATCGATGCAGTTCGCACCGCACCCTAGGTGTCAATTGTCTTATGCGAATCGCATAATGGCACTCCCGAAGCGGGCTAGCGGCCACAAGCCGATCGATCATTCCTCTTTGAAGGCTGTCGCAAGACGGTCGGTCACGGGCTTGATGAGATACTCGAAGAAGGTCCGCTCCCCGGTCTTGATCATGGCCTCGACCGGCATGCCTGGCTGCAGAGTAAGCCCCTTGAGCTCTTCCATGCCCTGCGGGGTCACTTTGATGCGGGCCAAATAATAAGGGCGGCGGGTGGCCTGGTCGGTCAGAATATCAGCCGAGACGGTCAAGACGTTCCCCGGCACGACGGGCGTGGTCCGGGTATTGAAGGCGCTGAACCTGAGGTCTGCCTCCTGACCAGGAGCGACACGATCGATATCCATGGGCTGCACCTGGGATTCGACGATCAGCGAATCGTTGGCTGGAATGATGTCGAGAACGTGATCGCCGGGGCGGATCACGCCGCCGATGGTGTGGACGCTGGTACCGACGACGGACCCGGCCACGGGGGCCTTGATGACGGTGCGCTCGACGGTCTGCGCCAGTGCGCGCATCCGTTCGCGCAGGTCGGCGATCTTGGTCTCGACGTCGCGCAGCTCGGTGACGACATCGCTGGTGAACTGTCGCTTCAGCTGGGCGGACTGAAGCTGCGTCTCGCCGACCTGAACCTTGGCGCGGGCGATGTCGGACTGGTGCTGACCGCGCTCGCCCTCGACCTCGGCGGACAGACGCTCGTACTCGCGCAGCCTGGCCTTGTCCCCCAGCCCCTTTTCGAAGAGCTTGTTGAGACCTACGATCTCCTCCTGGTAGAGCCGGATACGCTTGAGCTTGCTCGCGGACAGCACCTCCAGACCACGGATCTGTTCCTGTAGCTGCTCGGCACGCTGCTCCAGAACCTCCTGCTCGCCGGCCAGCGCCGTTCTGCGTGCCCTGAAGACCCGCTCCTCGCCAGCGATGGCCTCGCGGATGCGCGGGTCGTCCTGTTCCGAAAGAAGCTCCTTGGGGAACTTGATGTCGGGCAGATCGTCGCGCTCGGCGACCAGGCGCGCCTCCTGGGCGCGCAGCGAGAGATACTGACCGCGGGCGATCTCCAACTGAGCGCGTGCCTGGGTGTCGTCGAGACGCACCAGTACGTTGCCCGCCTCGACCCGATCGCCTTCGTGCACTCGGATCTCGCTGACGATACCTCCATCGAGATGCTGGATGGTCTTGCGCGCGGATTCGGCCGCCAGAACGCCGCTGGTGACCACGGCCCCATCGATGGGGGCCAGCGCGGCCCAGACGCCGAAACCACCGAAGGCGAGAAGCAGGATCAGAAGCCCGGCGATGCGCTCTGGACGGTCGCTGGTCGGAACCGGGGCAGGGCCCTGTTCAGCTGGGAGATGACGAGGACTGACAGTGATATCCATCTTGTGTTCGATACCTCGAAATGGCCCGGTCGACATCCAATGTCGACCGGGCTGAATCGGAAGGGTTCGCTCGATGTCTTAACCCGACGAGAGATCAGCTGGCGGCCTGGGACGGAAATGCCTGGGGCTTGGGCTGGGCGGCGACAGCGGTCGGGCGGGCGAACTGGGCCAGGATCTGGTCACGGGGGCCGATGGACTGCACCAGACCCTCGCGCAGGACGATGATCTTGTCGACCGCGTGCAGCACATTGGGGCGGTGGGTGATGACCAGCACGGTCGAACCCTCTTCCTTGAGCTGCAGGATGGCCTTGACCAAGGCGGCCTCTCCCTGGTCGTCCAGGTTGGAGTTGGGCTCGTCGAGCACGACCAGGACGGGATTGCCGTACATGGCGCGGGCAAGACCGATGCGCTGGCGCTGGCCCCCGGATAACACCGACCCCCCCTCGCCGATCGGAGTGTCATAGCCCTTGGGCAGATGCAGGATCATCTCGTGGACCTGGGCACGCTGGGCGGCGGCGACGACCATCTCGGGGTCGACCTCGCCGAAACGGGCGATGTTCTCGCCCACGGTACCGTCGAAGAGCTCGATATCCTGGGGCAGATACCCGATGTAGGGACCGAGCTCGTCGCGATTCCAGTGCGAGATGTCGGCCCCGCTCAGACGCACCTTCCCAGCCACCGTGGGCCAAACGCCGAGCACGACGCGCGCCAGGGTGGATTTACCCGCCGCGCTCGGACCGACGATGCCAACCACCTCGCCCGCAGCGACGTCGAAGCGCACCCCCCTGAGAACCGGCGTTTGCGCACCTGGCGGCGCAGCCACGACGCCATCCAGCATCAGCGAGCCGTCTGGCGCGGGCAGGCTCATGAAACGGGGACGCTTGGGAATGGCGAGCAGCAGATCGTGAAGACGCTTGTAGGCCGAGCGCGCGGAGAGGAAGCCTTTCCAGGTCCCGATCAGCATGTCGATCGGGGCCAGGGCGCGCCCAAGGATGATGGAGCCGGCAATCATGATCCCTGGCGTGGCCTCCTGAAGGATAACGAGATAGGCGCCCACCCCGAGAATCAGGGACTGCAGTGTGATACGCGTGGCCTTGCTCAGGTTGGCCATAATACCCGCTCGATCGCTGGCAAGAGCCTGAAGCCTAAGTACCTCGTGATGACGCTCGGACCAGCGTGCATGCACACGCTGTATCATCCCCATGGCCTCTAGGGCCTCGGCATTACGCAAGTTGCCGCCGAGATAATTGCGCGCGGCAATCGATACGCCATTGGCCTGGCCGAGCGGTTTGCGAGTCGTCAGCTCATTGGCCGTAGCCAAAACCAGGAGCAGTATGGCCGCACCAACGGCAAACCAACCCAGCCAGGGGTGCATGAAGAAAAGCACCGCGATGTAGACAGGCATCCAGGGTACGTCGAAAAAGGCGAACAGACCGTTACCGGTTAGGAACTGACGCAAATTGGTCAGGTCGTCGATGGGCTGAACGCCAGCACCACGCCCGTTACGCAGCTTGGCATCGAACATTGCCGAAAAAAGACGAGGGCTGAGCGCCATGTCGAGCTTTGCACTGATCCGCACCAGAATCCTCGTACGCAGAAGCTCCAGCAACCCTAAAATAGCAAATAGAAAGACGACAAGGATCGTCAACATCAGAAGCGTCGACGAGCTTCGACTAGCGAGCACCCTGTCGTACACTTGCAACATATACAGGGGCGGCACCAGCATCAGCAGGTTGATGAACAAGCTGAAGAATCCAGCGAAGATGAAGGAGTCGCGGCCAGCCTTGAGGGCAGCACGCAACTCGTCGTCGGGACGATTGCTATGATTCACGGATGATGGACCGTTCGGTTGACGGGGAAGGGGAAATCCGGGCGACTTCAGTACACGGACACCCTAACAAGCAAGGTCTTCTTCAACTGTGGAATTCTAGCGCAAAAGAGATTCTGCAGATAGCAGCAAAGCTGAAGAAGCGGACATTGGGCACGCTCGGCCTCCACAAACAAGGCCATAAGCAGTTCGGACATGGCCGCCTGACGCTAACGATCCCAATCGAACTGCAGCTCGTCATCCTGACAGAGCGAGAATCCAGCCCCGGTCTCGGGGGACGACGCCTGCGCACGCCCATGGGCCTGGGCAAGCGCACCCAGCAATGATAGATGCTGCATCGAGAGCAGCTGGAAATAGGCCATCGAGAGGGCGCCCGCCTGACGCAGCGACAGGAAGGCGTCGTCCGGCAACTCGTTGAGCAGAGACTCGTCGATCTGGTAGAGCCCCTCGAGCTGGCGTTCACCGGCATCCCCTTTGACGCTGATCGGCCAGGGCCGAAACAGCGACTGACCGGCAAGCAAGGCACAGGCCGCGGCGGACGCGACACGATGGGCCTCGGTCTGGCGCAGCATCACCATGATTTCAGTCAGACCCTCCGAAGGACTCCCCTGGGGGGTGAAAAACGGCTCGCCGCCCGCACCCTCGCCCACCAGACCGCTGGACTCGTCGACACAGAGGATTTGCTCTCCTTCCTTCGTCAGCGCCAAGCTGAATGGGTACGCGCGAAGCGCCAAGGGAAGGTAACGGGCCAGCCAGCGCCCATCGGGGGAGACGAAAAGGTTGCTGTCCTGCTCCAGCCCCATCAGGGCCACCGGCAGATATCGCTCATCCTGACGCATGAAGGCCAGAGGCATCGATGTGGAGGCATTGGGAATCTCGCTGGCAACCAGCGGAACCGCCATCATCCGGCGGGCGAAGGCATAGGACTCGAAGCGGCGCCAATGCTTGTCGGCATGTACTTCACGAGAAACGGGGATGATCGAAGACATCGGTGATCGAATTCCTTGGGATTCAGGTAAGAGTTTGAGTGACATTAAGACACGCATAGAGCAGACCATCAAACGCCTCTAAGGTTTTGGCCAAAGAAACGCCGAACGAACACCAGCCAAAGAGCGGATCGAGACCTGAATCGAACACGCAAACACCGAGGCGAGCGAGCCAACCATAACGGGATCGGCTATATTGGCCAGGCGTGGCGCCTGTTTGCGCAAGTCACGTTGGACCACTCATTTCCAGAGAGTCAGGAAAGATGCAACGAATCAAGCGATACGAACCAGCAGTATTTGCCCGTCGATTTGTCGCTATTTGCGCCATCTCGACTTTCACCTTGTTACCCGGCGCCGCCAGCCTGGCCCAGGAAGCCGACGCTGACTTCGCCGCGACCATCAGTAGTCTTGAAGTCAATTCAAAGCTCCTGAACTCGAAGGATATATTGTCCGACTTCATCGACGGCGAGTCCGAAACGGGCGTCATCGTGACCCTGGCCGCGACCGCAGCGGCCGACGATCTCGCGGCAGTATCCTCCGCGGGCGGCCCCGAGGGCGGCACGCAATCGGACGACATCGCCACCTATCGTCTGAGCGACCTCGACGTCAGAGAGCAGTTGCGCGAGACCGTGACCGACGAGGTCGAAACGGTCATCCAGCAGCTCGACCCCACGCAGATCGAGGTGACCCAGCAGTTCTCCTATCAGTTCGGATTCGCCGCGCGCGTGACCCTCGACGGACTGGTCGAGCTCGCCGCGCATCCCTCCGTCATCCGGATCGAAAAGGACGCCATCCTGGAGGCTCATCTCCAGCAGGGCATCCCGCTGATGAACGGCACGACAGCCCGCTCCAGCTATGACGGCAGCGGCATGAGCATCGCCATCTGCGATACGGGTATCGACACCTCGCACCCGATGCTCGGCGGTGGCGGCAGCCCCTTCAACTCCAAGGTCATCGGCGGCTACGACACGGGCGACAACGACCCAGACCCGAGACCCGACAGCATCTCGGGCAACGCCCACGGCACCGCCTGCGCCGGAATCGCGGCCGGCACTCTGGGAACGTCCGGGGATTATATCGGCGGCGTCGCACCTGGTGCCAAGCTCTACGCCATCAAGATCTCGACCGGCAATACCGGGAGCGCCACCACATCGGCCATGATCGCCGGCTGGGAATGGGCCATCACCCACCAGAACGACAATCCGTCTTATCCGATCATGGTCATCAGCACCAGCTTCGGCGGAGGCCAGTCCTTCTCGACATGCGACTCGAACGTGCCCAGCATGACCACCGCGGCAGCCAATGCCGTCTCGGCGGGAATAACGCTCTTCGTCTCCTCGGGCAACGACGGATACTGCAGCTCGATGGGCTGGCCGGCCTGCATTTCACACGTCAATTCGGTCGGCGCCGTCTACGATGCCAGTTTCGGCACCTACGGCTTCTGCCTCGATCCGAGCTATACCTGCGCCTCGACGGTGTCCGACTACCGCTGCCCATCGCCAACCCAGATGGCCTGGGACTCGTCCGCCGCGGACAAGGTCACCGTCTACTCGAACTCGGCATCTTTCCTGACCATGTTCGCCCCGTCGCACAACGCCTACACGCCCGACATCGTCGGGGTCGGCGGTAGCTCCACGGACGATTACAACTCCTCATTCGGCGGCACCTCGGCCGCCTGCCCCTACGCGGCTGGCGCCGCCGCCGTGCTCCAGAGCGCGGCCAAGGCCAAGACCGGCTCCTATCTGACCCCGGCTCAGGTACAACAATATCTGGTCAATTACGGAGACTCGGTGACGGATTCCAAGGTCGCCATCAACAAGCCGAGGGTCAATCTGGGCAATGCGGTCGACGCGCTGCCAAGTTCCGTGACACCCAGCGGACAGGCCGAAATCGTCTGGCGCAATGCCTCCACGGGGGCCGTCGACGTCTGGCAGATGACCAACGGGGCCATCAGCGGCGCCACCAATACCGCACCCGCCACCGGCCTGGGCTGGTCGATCGTCGCCACGAACGATTTCAACAAGGACGGATCGATCGACGTCTTCTGGCAATACCCGGCGACGGGGGCGACCTGGATCTGGCTCATGAGCAGCGGCGCCATCGGTACTAGCGCAGCCCGTCCCAGCGTCAGCGACACCAATTGGAAGGTCGTCGACACGGGCGATTTCAACAACGACGGAACGGCGGATCTGCTATGGCGCCACGCCACCACCGGCGAGAATTACGTCTGGCTCATGCACGGCGGCTCGCTCGCCGCGGCCCTGCCCATCAGCACGGTATCCGATCTCAACTGGTCGATCGCCGGGACTGGCGACTTCAATGCCGACGGCACCGACGACATCCTGTGGCGCAACGCCAGCACCGGACAGAATGACATCTGGCTCATGCAGGGCGGTTATCCAGCCATGTACCTGAACATCACCCCGGTCACGAACCTCACCTGGACAATCGCCGGGACTGGCGACTTCAATGCCGACGGTTCATCGGACATCCTGTGGCGCAATACAAGCACCGGGCAAAACGATCTCTGGCTCATGCAGGGCGGCTATCCCGCCTCCTATCTGAGCATCACGACCGTCTCGAACCTCAACTGGACGGTTGCCGGAACAGGGGATCTCAACAACGACAACGCGACTGACATCGTTTGGCGCAACACCAGTACAGGTCAAAACGATATCTGGCTTATGTACGATGGCGCTCCAGCCGCGTTCCTAAGCACTTCAACCGTCTCAGACCTCAATTGGGAGATCATGGGCATCAGCGAATAAGCCGACCAGAAACAATATTCCTAGACTCTACCGGCACCACTATCCTGCCTAAAGTAAGGTGGTGCCGGATCAAGACCCGAGCCTTAGACTGCCAGCGACAGCATCTATCACTCGATCCTGATGCTCCTCCAACCCCAGCCACAAAGGCAATCGCACCAAGCGGTTAGCCAAATCCTCAGTCACCTCCAGCCGGCCATCAACCCGCGATACGGCTTGTCCCTGAGGCGATGTATGAAGCGGGACGTAATGAAAGACACACTGGATTTCCCGTTCCTTCATCAATTCAATAAATATCTCCCGATCCTTCAAGCTCTGGAGCAACAGATAATACATGTGCGCATTGTGTCCACAGCTATCAGGTATGATAGGCAAGCGTACACGCCCTTGAGACTCCAGTGCGGCAAATGCCCGATGATAGCGATCCCAGATGCGTAACCGCCTACTTATGATATTTTCCGCCTCCTCAATCTGAGCCATCAAGAATGCTGCAATAATTTCTCCAGGCAGATATGAGGATCCAATGTCGACCCACGTATACTTATCGACCTGTCCTCGAAAAAATTTACTGCGATCGGTACCTTTTTCCCGAATGATTTCGGCACGTTCTACCAATTCTGGATCGTTGATCAGAAGCGCCCCACCCTCGCCCGAGATTATATTCTTGGTCTCGTGAAAGCTAAATGTACCTAGATGACCAATCGATCCCAGTGGGCGGCCTTTATAACTGGACAAAATTCCCTGAGCGGCGTCCTCGATCACCAAAAGGTTATAACGTTTAGCGATCTCCATGATCACATCCATCTCGCAGGAAACGCCCGCATAGTGAACAGGCACAATCGCGCGAGTTCGCGGAGTAATCGCCTCCTCGACCTTAGATTCATCGAGATTAAGCGTATCAGGGCGGATATCCACGAATACCGGCACCCCTCCCCGCACCACGAAAGCGTTCGCAGTAGACACGAAGGTATAAGACGGCATGATAACTTCATCGCCAGGACGAATATCGGCGAGGATAGCTGCCATCTCGAGCGCCGCAGTACAGGAATGAGTCAAAAGAGCTTTTCGACAACCAACACGCCGCTCTAACCAGAGCTGGCAATGTTTGGTATAGCTACCATCCCCAGCCAATTGCCCTTTAGCATGCGCCTGAGAGATGTACCAGAGCTCTTTGCCACCCAAATATGGCTTATTGAATGGTATATGATTCATCTCATGAGCCCACACGACGGTCCGCGTTCATGGATAAAGCCTTTCTATCAAAGCCGCTGGATTCTAGGGACACTTCCCAGCCAGGTGAGAATACCCACAATTTTTGCCCAAAAAATATCAAAGCACCGCATAATACTATCGCTACAGCCTGAACGATAGCATGAGGCAACATAATAATATCTACAAATACCATAAGCAAAACAAGATTGAAAAAATAACCGAATGCATAGACGATGATATAACGCACCAAGATATCCGGATGATTGCCTGCGTATTGAAAAGTCCATGCTTTATTAAAAACAAAGGTCTGCAATACGCCCAAAACGTACAACAGAGTCATCGCAATTTTATAGCCAAACCCTATCTTCGTTAATATCAGGTACAACAGGTAGAGGAGAAAATTGGAGACCAAGCCCACAATAATGAAGCGGGCACCCTGAATACGCCAGCTGTTCATGCGAGAAATAACCTTCGGTTCAGTCGATTCATTCCCTGCCCTCTGATGCCAAATAATCCTTTTCCAGATCAAGAAGACCTCGACTCCTCGATTTGATCCGCTTAGCTGGAACCCCAAAATATATCGACCAGGCATCGGTGGATTTGGTTACCATAGACATCCCTCCTACTGCCGTCCCCTCATTCAAGGTGACTCCAGGTAGAATTATCGAGCAGGCCCCTACGATGGAATGCCGCTTGATCCTAACAGGAGCTTTAGATTCATTTTTATAACGATCCGGAACTGTTGGATTAGTCAAGGTAACTCCCGAATAATCGTCCGATTGAGAAAATACATGACATCCGTAGGCAAGACCTGAGAAGTCCTCAAAAACCACCCCCTCCTCACCTCCGGCGACATTACAGAACACAGCAATATGCACATTGCTTCCAATCGTGACATTACCCGAAATCACACAAAAATCATCGATACGCGAGTGATTGCCAATGACTATAGAACCAGGGTCGTAAATCGATGCCTTATCGCTCACAAGAACATCTTCACCAACTCTCTTGAAGCCTATAGCGAGCAGGTCTTGCCTTGACAGAAAAGCCATAACACTTCCTTTTCGGTTTTACCACCACAACACTAGACAAGCACTGAATCGCGACGATAATTAGTCGCTTGATTAGCCCTTTGTCAGCCGCATCAACAATCAGTAATAATTATTCCTCAAGAAAAAGACCGCCAAATACAATAGACCAGCAGAAACATGAGTTAAGAAGGCCGCCATGACAATCATGTTCTTCACAGATTTAGCCCCATAAACTTTAATCTTGACCGCAAACCGAGCCATTACTACCATAAAAAGAATATACGTACTAATTACGCATTGCCAAAAAAAGTTACCATGAAATTGGCGAGGCCCCGTTTCAGTAAAAAGCACAAATACAGCAATAGCAACCACATACCCTACGAGAGCATACTGAAGCAATATCTCATTTTTTAGATCTCTCCAATAAAAAACCAGAAAAAACAATGGAAAGACAACAGAAGCAAGAAAAGAGACAAATATATTACTGGAATAATGGCCCCAAATATAAAATGGCGCTATATCAACCCCCGAAGCCTCTGATGATACGCTATTGTATGAAAGCATAAAGATCAAGTAGTACTGCAATAGCAGACCAGCCCCGGCCAATAACACTGGTATCAAATTATACCAAAGCTTAGAACCGATACCATAACGCAACAATAACATAACAGGATAAGCCAGTAAAAACACAAAAAGATAACTAGGCTTTGCAATCAAATTTACCGCACACAAAAATACCAGCAAAACAGCCTTCCATACTGTTGGAGTTACCAATTGATCATATGAAACCCAGAAAAGCAGCAAAGCTGCTGGCATCACAAATATAGTAGTGGAATTATGCCAAACATTTGGCGGAACTTGCCCGACATAAAATGTTTCAACTGGCAAACTGAACGCCAATAATAAAAGAGCACATCCAGACAAAACGATCAAATTCAACCTTGCATCATAATCCACTTTATCAGCCAAATATCGCGAAACAAACATACGAGTAACAATGTATTTACCTGACACAGAAACAGCTAGCACTAGCGCGGAAGCAACAAGCAGGCGCAAATTATCAGAGTCAAAAAACGATACCGCATACACTACGATGTAATATAAAAAATTTGCTGTAGGGGGAACCTCACCCCGCAAATAGGCGCTTATATATAACGCATGAGCCTGTATATCTGTATCTATACCCCCTAAAACAATCCCAAGAAAAATCAGCAAAGATATGAAAAAGACAATAACATCCCATGCTGTAAAATAGCGAACCAACATAATATTCACCTTGCAGTAACAACCAAAATCATTTCTCATAATACACGACAACAAACGAAAACAAAGTGCCGCCTGTAGTGCAACTCATAACATCTTAGTTATAAGCTGTTTGAAAATCTGATCTCGTTTTCATACCATGCTCCCAATTCCAAAAAAGCCACCCAATAGCCCTAGTAACATTTCAGAAACAACCCGAACAGTTGCCGATTAAGGCATCTCATTACACACAAGTTCATAAGTCATGAGATTCCCTGGCGTATTTGATCCCGGCGGCCACGTCTCTGATGCGCTGCAGACCGAGCCAAATGGTCTTCACACCGGGCTCGCCGTCGCCCTTACGTCCGAGAAAGCCGCCCTGACGGGCGATCAAGCGTAGCACCTCGTTGAGGCGCGGGGGCTGCTTGGGCACGGGCTTCTTGGCCAGGATGTAGGCCGCTTGCCACTCCTCGGGTTCGAGCAGCAGCAAGGCATCCAGGTCCGGTACCGTGCGTCCCAGACGCGTCAGTCGGGCGATGCGCCATCCCACCACCAGAAACACGAAGGCGCGTTCCAAGCGCTCGACGGTGCCCAGTTGCAGGACCTCGACACGACAGCCCTCCTTGAGCACCAAGAACAGCAGCTCGATTTCCCAGCGCGCCAGATACCATTCGATCAGTTCGACGACGGTCTCGAGCGTCTCAGCCGCGCGGTTAGTCAGCAGACACCATTCAATTGGTTTGATGCCCTTGGGGGCCTCAAGGTGATCTTGGCACCGATCCGAGAGCCTGACCCGCCGAGCATAGAGTTCCTGGCGCACCTCTCGGGCGGCGCGCCCGCGTCCAGACGGCAAGGTGAAGCGCACCTCCCCGAGCGGTTCGGTTTCCAGCACACTCCCCCACAGCGTCTTGCCCTCTCCACCAGGCAACGCGCGGTTATGCTTGGCGCGCAACAGCCAATCGGCGGGGGTTCCCAAATCCCGAGCACGGACCATCAGGTCCAGAATGTCGGCCTCACGATCCGCCACATAGACCAGGCGGGTATCGGGCAACTCCCGGGCCAAGTCCGCGACCCGTTCATAGCCCTCTTTCCAGCGCAAACTCTCGGGGGCGCCTGGGCGGTGCCCGTCGGCGTCTTTTGGCTCGCGCGCCCACATCCAGGCATCCAGGACACCCAACGGCTCGCGCTCGGGCGTCACCGCATAGGTCGGATGCAGATACATCCCCCGCTGGGCCTCGTAGCTCAAGGGGCCAAGCCCTTTGATCGTCTGGCCGTTGAAGTCCAGCTCCGTGGTGTCCTGCAGACACAGCACCACCGGATGGGCCGCCATGCGCGTCTGCGTGCACTGACGATGTGGCTCGAGGATGTCGAGCCAATCGTAGGTTTCACTGCCGAGAAAACGATGGGGCGCCTGCGTCTCCGTTCAGCCGTTGTAGGCCCCCGGAATACTCGCCGTCGGATGCTCGGGCAGGCGCGCGATCAAGTGGATCGCGCGCCGGTTACGGCGCGTGTCGCCCAGGTCAATCGATGCCAATTCTTCCGACGCCCAGCCCATCGTTTGCTCCAACATATCTCAAAAAAACAGCCCGCTATCGTACACTCAAAGTTCCGTGCAATGGGATGCTCCTAACCCAAACACTCGATCCCTCCGTTGCGAGAGACCAATGACCATAGCTTTACCCATATCTCTTCAAGAGATTTGTGTACGCCGCTGTAAGGCATTGAGTCGGCGCATTGACGGCGACGACAACTGGATTCGCAATATCGAAAACAGGTGCCGTAAGTGCTTGAGCGAGCAGGTCAGTCCAACTTATAGGTTAAAGATATGACCAATGACGCAATGATTGAGGCCCGAGATACAGCATTACGAATATGTTTGCTCCCTCACCAGATAGGGCGGCCGCTCCATAGAACGAAAATACATTAACGCAATATATTCACCAATGACTCCTAAAGCCAAAAGCTGCACTCCTGAAAAAATAGCGATAATTGAAGCTAAAAAAGCAAACCCAGGAACACGACTGCCATAAAATAAATAATGTATACAAACATAAGCAAGCACACAAGCGCCAAACAACGAAAACACAAACCCAAGCATACTTGCCATCTGCAAGGGACGTGTTGAGAATCCAGTCATCATATTCAAAGCATGACGAATTAATTTTCTTGGAGTATAACCGGATTCACCGTATTTTCGAGAATCATGCCTAACATGCACTGCTGCAAATCGAGCCGCCCCCCAGGTAAGCAGGACATCAATATTGACAGAGGGGCTACGATAAGCCGAAAAAGCATCTCGTATCTCAGCCCTGAAAACCCGAAAAGCGCTGGCATGACGAGCACTTTCCGCGCCCATAGCACTTTGCAAAGCAATCTTGGTTATTTGAGAAGCCAAGTCCCTTAATAATCCGTGCTGCTCGCTCTCTGGCGGACCATAAACAACGTCATAGCCTTCATCAAGCTTATTAAGTAATTTAGGTAGTTCCTCAGGCGGATGCTGGAGATCGTCGTCCATAGTAACGATCACACTACCACGCGCCTCCCGAACACCACATAAGAGCGCGTTGTGCTGACCGTAATTTCGACTCATTTTAATGCCTCTTACACTGGCATGATCTCTAGCCAATTTCTGGATAATACTCCACGAATCATCGCCCCCGCAGTCTTCGACAAAAAGGACCTCATAATCGACACCAATCCCACAGAAGACTACATTTATGCGCGCATACAATTCTTCCAGGCTGTTCAAAGCACGATAGACAGGTATGACGACAGAAATCATTATGATAAACCCTACACATAACAGAGAGACCAAGCTAGGTGATAGCCGAATAAAACCCCACCCACGCAACTGCAGAGACGAACACTCCGACAAAAAACAAAGGATATAAAATAGGATTCGCAGTACGTGCTGCCAAGAAGAGAAAGATTAGCAGCGAAGGAAATAGATACCTTCCCTGAGCTTGATAATCTGTAGTAACAGAGTAATAGAGCGAGGCAGTCACATTAAGCAAAATAAACCCAAAGGAGAGAAACCTCGCCCCCCAACCAGGGACCAAATATAAAGCACAGAACACAAAAAACCCCAAGCCGAAAAAGTAGAAACCATAGTCTAGAAAGTAATTCATGCCACCCAACACGCCATACAATGACAAAAAGCTACTGAGATACCAGTCGGAGTCGAACAGGACCTCGATTCTAGGTGGCGCAGACAAGATCGCCACATACGCGGGATCAGCATGCTGCAACTGAGCGTCTCGAAACGACACTCCCGAATACAAATAATCCATCCAGTTCGCAATATTACGCCATCCTCCAAGAAGTACTCCAGAGAGAATCGTCAACGGATAGCGTTTCATGACAGTCGAAATGCGCTCACCTTCCGATAAACATAGGGACGAATAGAGGCCAAGCAGGGCATAAGGCAGACAAATCGCTAGATAATGCGTTTTCAATTGCAACCCTATTACCAAAACAAGCAATATTCGGGACCTCACCCGAAGCGACTCGCTCCAAGCCACAGAAATAACTACCAATGCCATGAATAGATTGAGCAGATCCCCGTTAAAATAATGAGAGACAAAAACGATCTGAGGCACACAGAGAAACAGTAGCACAAGGCTCGTCACCACTCTCCTATCCGTAATAGCGGCCACGAATAGCGCCAGTAGCATTACAATCAATAATTGCGCGTATCGGAGCGATGAACTCCAGTCAACAGGAAACAGCACCTCGATGACCGTTGCGGCCTTGGCGATCAATAGATAGCTCAGATCCGGAAATCCAAGGACATAATTGGTCCCCCAATATGGAGAGCGGTATAGATCGCTGGTGGCACTGGGCGGCAGAAAATGGTCCACATACCATTTGGCGGACTCGATATGCAGCAACTCGTCCGGGGCGAGCGTCGTCGGCAGCAGGGCGATTCCGACATAGCTCGCGATGCAATAGACGAGGAGAGAGAACATCAGGGCCATGCGATCGCCGGCACGCTCATCGCTCATCGCGGCACGGGTTTTCACCACCAGAAACAGCAACGAACCGAGACCGGCCAGAAACAAAAAATTGATCGCGGCGCCATGATCGGTATCGCCCTCGATCGCGGACCCTGCCCCCCCATTCAGAGCGATCTCCACATAGGGATCCTCGCCATTGGAGACCCAGTCGCAATCGCCGATCCTGGACACATGGTGCTCGAGCAGCACGGAAATCCCCGAGCACCCCAGAACCGACTCGGTGCGCTGAAACGGACGCCCCCGGACCAGACGGACATCATTGATCTTCAAGCGCTGAGGAACGGTATCGAGATCGAGCCGGAATCGGTCGGTTGCGGCAAGAACCAAGCGACTCACACCCTGGAGATCCCGCTCGACCTTGAATGTCTTGCTGTTGTATTCCCGATAGCCGGTCGAGGGATCGAAGAAATAGACCTGATAGCGATCGCCATCCGTCACGAACTCGACTTGACTCCGATCGACGTCACGGCCGAAAAACACGGCGGCGACGACGAACAGCAACAACCAGCCCCAATTCCGGGCAACCAAGGCCGAGACGTCCAGCCTCTCGAGAGCGTCGACTTTCATCTGATCGGATCTCGGGGCGCCTGGTCAGTCGAACCTCAGGATGTCATCGCCCTGGAGGGCGAATGTCGCCGGCGCCACCGGCTGGGCGGTGCCTCCCTGCTCATGGGCCTTGGACAAGTCGCCCAGCAGACTCAGATGCTGTGCAGACAGCAGTTGGCAGTAGGCGACGGTCATCGCGCCGCTGCGCCTCAGATCGAGAAATGCCTCGTCCTTCAGTTTATTGAGCTCGGACTCGTCGATCCGATAGAGACCTTCGATCGGACGCTCGCCGCTCTCGCTTTTCAGGGTGATCGACCAGGGGCGAATCACCTCGTGACGCGCCAGCGCGGCACAGGCGACAGCGGTAGGACTGCGGTTGGACTCGACCTGCTTGAGGAACTCCAGCACTTGGGACACCGCCTCGGTCGGCTCGCCCTCCTCGGTCAACAGCGGCTCGCCCTCTGAATTCCCCCCGAACCACTCGCTGTCTTCGTCGACGCAGAGCGCGAACTGATCGTCAGGCAGTTTGCCGAGCGCGAAGGGATGACCGCGCAAGGCGGCGGGAACATAGCGTCCCAGCCAACGGCCGTCCGGGGCGACGAATAGGTTCTTGCCCGGCGCGAGCCCCATCAACGCCACCAGCAGGAACGCCTCCCCTTCGCGGATGAAGGCCAGCGGCATGGCCATCGATGCCTTCGGCATCTCCGAGAGAACCACGGGAGCCACACTGGTCCGAGCGGCGAAGGCATAGGAGGTGAAACGGCGCCAACGCTGATCGGCGTGACGCTCTAGAGAGATGGGAGCGAGTTTGGGCATTCGTTCAGATCCTCTTCATTGGCCGACCACCGAGGTGCGACGGTCTTCGACACAGCTATACTCTTGAATCGACCTCGCTCGAAGGCAGGGTGCGACTAGGCATCGACCGATGCCGAAACGATCGAGTCCGTCTCGCGGCAAGACGATATCCATGGAGTTAGAGTCATGAAACCATATCGCCACATCCTGCTCTGCCTATGGCTGGCGGTCGCCAGCACCCATGCAACAGTAACACCCGATTGCGCCGACAGCTGCCTTCTGGGAACCTCGGGCGAGACGCCGATCTGCGAGATTTGGGATTCCTCCAGCCAGTCCTGGAGCACGGACGCCTTCGTGACCGGCCCGGGCGCCATGCACAACCTGGCGAGAGACTATACCAGATGGCTGCACGCCTGGATGATGCCCGCGGGCGGCGTGACCAGTACCCTGTTCGCCGATCCGGCGCTGGACCGGGTGCGGGAATACGGCGGTCGCCGCGACTCGGCGATCTGGACCGGAACCTATCTGGCCGCCGAGGCGCTGCATTTCATGGCCACGGGCTCCCCAGACGCCTCCCGCTGGATGCGGGAGACCCTCGGCACACTCCACCGCTGGTGGAACATCCCGGGCGATCCGGGCTATCTCGCCCGTTACGCGGCCCCGGCGGACAGCCCGCAGCCGATTCTGAACCTGCTGCCCGCCGAGGATCCGGAGGTTCATCGCAACGTGACTTACGCGGGTTCGACATGGCACTGGCGCGGCAATATCAGCCGCGACCAGTACCAGGGCGTGCTGCTCGGCTATTCCCTGGCCTACACGGCGACCCGAAGCCCGGCATTGCGCGAGACGATCCGCAGCGACGTCGTCACCTTCGTCGAGCAGCTCATGAGCAGCGATCGCCGGGAGGTCGCGTTGCGGCTCGACGGCGTGACGCTCTCCTCGACCGTCAGGATTCCATATGCCGTGTTCAGCGAGGCCGAGATGCCGAGCGGACGGCCGATGCTGACGCTGCAGACCAACCCCTTCGAGGCGTCGGGAGAGGGCGTGCTCTTCTTCACCCCGGATGCGGCCGAGCTGATCCGCCAGCTGCCCGGATTCGGGCGTTTCTCGAGCCTGCCGCTGCCGACCCAGGCGATCCAGCTCGGCGCCATCTTCCGGATCGCGCTCCAGGTCACCGACGGCGTTCCGGACTATGCCGCGCGGCGCCAGGCGATCGCGGAGCACTACCGGCAACATGTCGGAGAATGGCTGGACATCGCGGCCGATTGGGAGAACAGCAACGACTGCGATCAGGGCTATTTCGGCCTGAACATCGGCTTCATGCCGCTCTACAGCTGGATCCGGCTGGAGACCGACCCGGCGATCAAGACCCGTTTGCAGCGCGAGGTGCTGCGCGACGCCCTGTGGGCCGAGGTCGCCGATCACAAGAACGTCTTCTTCGCCTTCATCTACGCCTCGCAGGCCGCCGCGGGCGATGCCTCACGGGACCTGATCGCCGCGAACGCCGCCCAGCTGGCCCGTTTCCCGATCGCGCCCAACCTCGCCAAGGGACGCGATCTGCGCGGCATCTATCCAGAGAGCGAGGAATGCCCCGGGATCTCGGCGGTCGCCGTCGATGTCGACGAGCGGGTACCGGCGACCTTCGTCTGGGAGCGCCATCCCTGGAAGCTCTACGATGCGGGCACGCCCAATCTGGTCTATCCGGGGATCGACTATCTGATGGCCTACTGGATGGGCCGCTATTACGGCTTCATCGCCGACGACGCGCCAGGCACCTGCCTCCTGTGGAGGCCGAAATAGCGCCCCCGTCAGCCTCTGCGTCGACCTCGGCCGGGCGCGGGCCGGCGCGCGCGCGAAGTCTCCGGTGACCCCCTCGGCTTGCGGCGCCCTTCCGGGGCGCCTCCGGTTCCGGCCGGCTGGAAGCTCGGAACCAGATGGCGCTTGCCGTTGCCGATCAGATCCGCCCGCCCCATATCCTTGAGCGCCTGACGCAGCAGGGGCCAGTTCTCCGGATCGTGATAGCGCAGAAATGCCTTCTGCAGCCGGCGCTGACGCTGTCCGCGCACCACAGGCAGGCGCGGCGACGTCCGGGTCACGCGCCTCAGCGGGTTGCGCTCGCTGTGATACATGGCGGAGGCGATCGCCAGCGGCGTCGGCAGGAAGGACTGAACCTGATCGAGCCGGAAACCGTTGCGCTTGAGCCAGAGCGCCAGGTTCAGCATGTCGCGGTCGGTCGTCCCCGGATGCCCCGAGATGAAATAGGGGATCAGATACTGCTCCTTGCGGGCCTCGCGAGAGAAGCGCTCGAACATGGCTTTGAAGCGGTCGAAGGTGCCGATCCCCGGCTTCATCATCATAGAGAGCGGACCCTCCTCCGTGTGCTCCGGGGCGATCTTGAGGTAGCCCCCGACATGGTGCGTCACCAATTCCCGAACATAGGCCGGCGAGCGTACCGCCAGGTCGTAGCGCAGCCCCGAGGCGATGAGCACGCGCTTGATTCGGGGGATGGCGCGGGCGGCCCGATAGAGCTGGATCAGCGGCTCGTGATCGACCTCGAGGTTGCGGCAGATGTCCGGATAGACGCAGGACAGCTTGCGGCAGGCGGCCTCGATGCGCCGGTCCCTGCAGGCCATGCGCCACATGTTGGCGCTGGGACCGCCCAGATCAGAGATGGTACCGGTGAAGCCGGGCGTGCGGTCGCGGATGTCCTCGACCTCGCGCAGGATGGATGCCTCCGACCGGCTCTGGATGATCCGCCCCTCGTGCTCGGTGATGGAGCAAAAGGTGCAACCGCCGAAACAGCCGCGCATGATGTTGACCGAGCAGCGGATCATCTCCCAGGCCGGCATGCGGGCGTCCCCATACCGCGAATGCGGCCGGCGGCTGAAGGGCAGCTCATAGACCCGGTCGAGCTCCTGGGTCGTCAGCGGGATGGGCGGCGGATTGAGCCAGACGTCCCGGTCCCCGTGGGCCTGGACCAGGGCGCGGGCGTTGCCAGGATTGGTCTCTTGATGGAAGACGCGCGAGGCGTGGGCATAGAGCACCGGATCGTCGCGCACCTGCTCGAACGAGGGCAGGCGCACCACCGTCCGGCCGCGATCGGCCGGACGCGGCCGGCTCGGCTCCGG
>NZ_AONC01000018.1 GCF_000585215.1 Imhoffiella purpurea
GCCCCCAAGATCGAACGGCGCCAGCTCATCGAACGCTTCACCGGCAGCAAAACGACGAAGCCACCCTCGAAGGCGGCCTATTGCGCCCTACAGTCCTCAGAAGAACAAACTGGCGAGCTGCGCACCCGGATCCGGGGCGCGCATGAAGGCCTCGCCGACCAGGAAGGCGTTCACCCCATTCTCCCGCATCAGGGACACGTCCTCGCGCGCCAGGATGCCGCTCTCCGTGACCAGTAGCCGATCCTTGGGAACGGACTCCAACAGACCCAGCGTGGTGTCCAGCGAGACCTCGAAGGTGCGCAGATTGCGGTTGTTGATGCCGATCAGACGTCCGGGAACCGCGAGTGCACGCTCCAGCTCCTCCGCGTCGTGCACCTCGACCAGCACGTCCATCCCCAAGGATTGCGCCAGCGCGCTCAGGTCGGCGAGCTGGGCGTCCTCGAGACAGGCCGCGATCAGCAGGATGCAGTCGGCCCCGATGACCCGGGCCTCCCGGACCTGATAGGGATCGATGATGAAGTCCTTGCGGATCACCGGCAGGTCGCAGGCCGCGCGGGCCTCGATCAGATAGGCGTCGCAACCCTGGAAGAAATCGATGTCGGTCAGCACCGACAGACAGGACGCGCCCGAGCGCGCATAGCTGGCGGCGATCTCGGCCGGACGGAAGTCCTCGCGCAGCAGCCCCTTGCTGGGGCTCGCCTTCTTGACCTCGGCGATCACCGCCGGCTGTCCGGCTGCGACGCGGGCGGCGAGCGCGTCGGCGAAGCCGCGCACCGGCGAGGCATCGGGGATCCGCGCCGCGAGCTCGGACATGGGCAGACGCTCGGCGCAGGCACGCACCTCCTCCACCTTGCGCCGCACGATCTTCTTGAGGATATCCGGGGTCTCTGCCATGTCGTTCTGCCGTTGTGGGATGGATGGGAGCTACCAGCCTACAGCTGTCAGCTTCCAGCTTGATGTCGGAAGGCGCCGTAGGGTGCGGTGAGGCACGAACCGCACCGATCGCGAACGATGCGATTCGCGATGCTCATCGCATCCTACGAGGATCCTTGCCCCTTGCTCAGTCTCTACGCAATCGATGCAAGCGGCCAACCAGATGAGAAAACAGCCAAGTAACCCTGCAAGCTCCGCTGAAGGCTGGCGGCTGGAAGCTGGCAGCTACAAACCACTCGTCAGCGCCACCAGCTGCTCCAGACGTCTCGCCGCCTCTCCGCTCGCGAGCACCTCGCCGGCGGTCGCGACGCCCTCGGCCAGGGTCTCGGCACGGCCGGCCGCATAGATGGCGGCCCCGGCATTGAGCTGGACGATGTCGCGCGCCGGGCCGGTCTGACCGGCCAGGACCGAGCGGACCATCTCCAGGCTCTCGGCCGGATCCCGGACGCGGATCGCGTCCAGGTCCGAACGCGCCAGACCGAAGTCCTCCGGGCGAATACCGTAGCGGTGGATCTCGCCATTCCTGAGCTCGGCGACGTCCGTGATGTCGGCGATGCTGATCTCGTCCAGGCCGTCGCGCGAATGGACGACCAGGACGTGATGGCTGCCCAGCCGCTGGAGCACCTGGGCCAGGGGCTCCAGCAAGGATTCGCTGAAGACGCCCAGCACCTGATTCGGCACCCCGGCCGGGTTGGTCAGCGGACCCAGCACGTTGAAGATGGTCCGCACGCCCAGCTCGCGGCGCGGCCCGATCGCGTGCTTCATGGCGCTGTGATGGCCGGGCGCGAACATGAAGCCGACACCGACCTCGCGCACGCAGCGGGCGACCTGGTCCGAGGTCAGATCCAGACGCACGCCGGCCGCCTCCAGGACGTCGGCCGCGCCCGACTTGCTCGAAACCGAGCGGTTGCCGTGCTTGGCGACGCGACAGCCGGCGGCGGCGGCGACGAACATGCTCGTGGTCGAGACGTTGAAGGTCCCGGACGAATCGCCTCCGGTCCCGACGATGTCGACCGTGTGATCGAGCCTGTCCAGCTCCACCCCGCTCGCCAGTTCGCGCATCACCGAGGCGGCGGCGGCGATCTCGGCCACGGATTCGCCCTTCATGCGCAGCGCGACCAAGAATCCGGCGATCTGCGCCGGCGTCGCGCCGCCCGTCATGATGGTGCGCATCACCTGGGTCATCTCAGCGCCGCTCAGGTCCCGGCGCTCGATGCAGCGGGCGATGGCCTCCTTCATCTCCATATCGGACTCCTCGCTCAGCGGTCCTCGATGAAATTGCGCAGCATGGCGTGGCCGTGCTCGGTGAGGATGGACTCGGGGTGGAACTGCACGCCCTGGACCGCCAGTTCGCGATGACGCACGCCCATGATCGCCTCGCGCTCGCCATCCGGGGTCTGGGTCCAGGCGGTCACCTCCAGACACTCGGGCAATGTCTCGACATCGATGACCAGCGAGTGATAGCGCGTCGCCTCGAATGGATTGGACAGGCCGGAGAAGACGCCCTGGTCGGTGTGATGGACCTTGGAGGTCTTGCCGTGCATGACCTCGGACGCCTTGACGATATGGCCGCCGAAGGCCTGACCGATGGACTGGTGTCCGAGACAGACGCCGAGGATGGGCACCCGCCCGGCCATGGTCCGGATCAGCGGCACCGAGATACCGGCCTCGTTCGGGGTGCAGGGCCCCGGAGAAATGACGAGGCGCTCGGGCTGGAGCGCGACCACCTGCTCGACGCTCATCTCGTCGTTGCGCACCACCCTCACCTCGGCCCCCAGCTCGCCGAAATACTGCACCAGGTTGTAGGTGAAGGAGTCGTAGTTGTCGATCATCAGCAGCATGTTGCAGCCATCCCCTTATTCTGTCTCGAGCCAATCAGTAGGCGGAATCAGCGTTCGTCAAGACACGCGATTCAGCAACCCGTCAAGCAGCTTGATGAAATTTCGCTTGGGCTTGTATCGAACCCTCAGATCGCGCAGATAATCGAGGTGCTCGGCTTGCCGGTCGAGCGTTTTCATCAAGTCTCCGACCTTGCGAAGCAAACGGATCGCCTCGTCATAAGCCCGATTGTTGGTTTGCTCGACGATGGGCGGAATGACCCGCCGATAGATGCCGACCGCCGCATCCGCACGCGATGCCTCCAGCTCGCCGGCCAGCGTGATGAGGAGGTGCGACTCGCAGCGACCTCGCTCGACGGTCGCCAAGGCGGCGTCCAGATCCTTCTCCCAGAGCGCGATCTGCAAACGTGTCGAATAGTTGGGCTCTCCCGTTCTCGATGGCCACTGCAAGATGGCCGATGCTCCGGACTGCATCGACTCCTCCAGAAAGGCCAGCGCCCGTTCGCGTTGAGCTGGCCAGATACCGATCCGCTCGGCAACCTGAGCGAGCTTCTGGTAGACCACCAGGGAGGGATATTCCTCGAACTGGATCCAGGTCAGCTGCAGCGCCTCATCCTGCCGCCCACGATCCAGATAGGCCGCCGCCAAGAAATCGCGCAGCCGACTGTCGGGGCGATCAGGAAAGGCGGCGAGGCCACGCTCAGCCCATTCCAACGCCCGATCCGGCTGACCGGCCTCGACCCAGAGTTCGGCGATATCCAGATAACGATAGGAGGACGTGAGGTCACGGGAGCGAATCTCGATCAACTCCTCGATGTCGCCATCGGCCCTGGCCAATTGCTCCATGAGACTGGTAATCCGCACGCGATGGGAATCATAACGCTCCTGACTGCCACGCGGCCCCAATTCGCGCCACTGCTCTTCCACCAGCTCCCGATACCGCTTGAGCCCCGTCGCGCCGAGCGCATCGCTATAGCGGAGCGGACCAAAGCCGCATAGATCGATCGCGGGCTGCATCTCCATCCGAAAGAGGCACTCGGCCAGCTCGGTCGGATCCAAATCCGCCTTTTCGCAGGCCTCCCGATGCAGCTCGCTCAACCGCTCGAGGACACCACCGACCTCGCCGCTCGAATCGTCGATCTCCTGCAGCGCCTCTTCGATCCGTTCGATCGCGTATTCGCTCAACTCGACCAAGAGCACGGCCGAATCCGCTTCGAGCAACTCCTCCAGCGAATCCACGACCGCATCCAGATCCCGAGCAAAGTCGCCAGCCTCGTGCCAATCGAGGTAGCCACCAGTTTGGGTCGCGGTATCGATCGCGCGCCGGAAGATCTCGATCCGATCGCCATCGCTTTCGGCACGCCCGCGCTCGGCCTTGAGCAGGAGCGACTGATAGAGCCGATCGTCGTCGTGAATCGTATCCATCAAAAGGCTGATCAGGATCTCGGCCGGCAGGGTCTCCAGATAGCAGCGGATGAGATGCAGCGGATCGGGCCGCGCATCCGCCTCGCCCTCCCCGATATCAGGCAGATCCGCCGCCCCACCCAACCAGGCAAGACCGAGCGCGACACAGTGTTTGCAGAAATAGCCGTCGGCGGCGTGAGGACAGCTACAGTCGTAGCCCAGCTCGCCCTCCGCGTCCCAGAGTTCGGCCTGATAGCTCTCCGTGCCCTCGACCCGTGCCTTGATCCGGTCGCCGATTACACGCACTCGCCCCACGGCATCGGCGGCAAAGTAATCCCTGCCCCGCCAGAAGACCTTCTTTCCGGCGAGGGACTCGAGTTGATCGATCGTAATCAAATCGCTGAGCATGATGAGGGAATCCGAGAGGAATCGAGTCAGCGACCAGCCGAGCGTGGCATCTGCGACAGGGTTCTCGCGATGCCTGACCGCCGGTGGCCGATCACTGACGGCTGGAAGCTGAAGATCAGACCCGCTTCACGCCGCAGCCATAGCGATCGACGCCCATCTCGGCGGCGGTCACGGCGCGGAAGACGGCGCGGCCCTTGTTCATGGTCTCCTGCCATTCCATCTCCGGCTGGGAGTCGGCCACGATGCCGGCGCCGGCCTGGATGTGCAGGGTTCCGTCCTTGATGACTGCGGTGCGGATGGCGATGGCGGTATCCATGTTGCCGCCCCAGGAGATGTAGCCGATCGCGCCCGAATAGACCCCGCGCTTGACCGGCTCGAGCTCGTCGATGATCTCCATGGCGCGGATCTTGGGCGCGCCCGAGACGGTGCCGGCCGGGAAGGTGGCGCGCAGCACGTCGATGGCGCTCATGCCCTCCTTGAGCTCGCCGATCACGTTGGAGACGATGTGCATCACGTGCGAATAGCGCTCGACGATCATGCGGTCCGTGACCCGGACGCTGCCGATCTCGGCGACGCGACCGGCGTCGTTGCGGCCCAGGTCGATCAGCATCAGATGCTCGGCCAGCTCCTTGGGATCCTCGAGGAGCTCGGCCTCGAGCGCCCTGTCCTCCTCCTCGGACTGGCCGCGCCGGCGCGTGCCGGCGATGGGACGCACGGTGACGATGCCGTCCTCGAGCCGGGTCAGGATCTCGGGCGAAGAGCCCACCACCTGGAAGTCCTCGAAATCCATGAAATACATATAGGGCGAGGGATTGAGCCCGCGCAGCGCCCGATAGAGGTCCAGCGGACGCGCCTGGAAGGGGATCGAGAGCCGCTGGGACAGCACCACCTGCATGCAGTCGCCCTCGAAGATGTATTCCCTGATGCGCTCGACCGCCTGCTTGAATCCGTCCTCGGTGAAGCCGGAGACGAAGTCCGACTCGTCGACCTCGCGCCGGGATCCGCCGTCGACGTTCGGCATGCTGTGACACATGCGGTCGGTGAGCTCGGCGATCCGGGCCTCGCCCGCCTCCAGGGTGTCGCCCGCGGTCGGATCCAGATGCACCACGATGTACATGCGTCCGCTGAGGTTGTCGAACACCACCACCTCGTCCGAGACCATCAGCAGGATGTCCGGGGTGCCCAGCTGATCCGGATTGGGACAGTCGCCGAGCCGGGGCTCGATGTAGCGGATGGTGTCGTAGCCGAAATAGCCGACCAGCCCGCCGGTGAAGCGCGGCAGCCCGGCCATGTCGGCGACCTGGAAGCGCTGCTGGAATTCCTCCAGCCAGGCCAGCGGATCCGTGCTCTCGACCTCCTCGACGACCTGCCCGTCGCGCTCGACCCGGATCCGGCGTCCGCTGATGCGGATGCGGGTGCGGCAGGGCAGGCCGATGATGGAGTAGCGCCCCCATTTCTCGCCGCCCTGGACCGATTCGAGCAGATAGGAATAGGGGCCGTCGGCCAGCTTGAGATAGACGCTCAACGGGGTCTCGAGGTCGGCGAGCACCTCGCAGGAAACGGGAATACGGTTGTAGCCCTGATCGGACAGGGCACGGAAGGTCTTCGGGGTCATCGGGATCTCCGAGCAAAAACAAAAAACTAGGGTTGGCGGAGGCGTCCTAGCGTCGCCATCGCCGCTCTAGCATTGCTCGTCTTGCCGGTGTGCACATGCTGCTGGCCTCGGTACCCGGTTCAGGCCGCCGGGGCCAGAAGGCCTTGGAGTTCGGAGAGTGAGTCGATCACGGCATCTGGATTGGAATCGCGAATGTCCTGGCCGTGATTGTAACCGTAGCTGGTGCAAATAATCCCGAAACCGGCCGCGCGCGCCGCCTTCACATCGCTGATGGAATCGCCGACCATCAGCGAATCCTCCGGCGCGGCCCCGAAGTGACCGGCCGCGTGCAGCAGCGGCAGGGGATCGGGCTTCTTGCGCGGCAGGGTGTCGCCGCAGACCAGGATCCCGAAGTCGTCGAGGAGCCCGAGATGCTCGAGCAGCGGCTCGGTGAAGCACCGCGCCTTGTTGGTGACGCAGCCGAGCGGGTAGCCGGCCGCCTTCAGGAAGTCGATGCCCTCGCGCACGCCCGGATAGACCGCCGAACGGCCGTAGGTATTCTCGGCATAGAGCTCGAGAAAGATGGGATAGGCGCGCTGGTAGTCCAGTTCGTCCGGCTCGCCGTCCAGCTGGCCGACCAGCGCCCGGCGCACCAGGCGCTCGATGCCGTTGCCGACCCAGTTGCGCACGGCGGCCTCGCCGCGCACCGGCAGACCGAGACGCGCCATCATGGCATCGACGCAGTAGGCGAGATCCGGAACGCTGTCGACGAGCGTTCCGTCCAGGTCGAGCAAGATCATCTTGGGCCGCAGCATGCCTTGACCGCTCCTCGATTGGTCCCGTGTCTCAGCGATCGACGGAGGCCAGGGCCTCGCGCATCTGACCGATGATGCTGTCGTAGCGGTGCGGATCCGAGTCCTTGGCCTTGCCGAAGATCCCGGACCCGGAGACGAAGGTGTCGGCGCCGGCCGCCTTGATCTCGGCGATGTTGTCGGCCTTGACCCCGCCATCGATCTCGAGCCGGATGTCGAAGCCCGAATCGTCGATGATCTCGCGCACCTCGCTCAGCTTGTCGAGCGCCGAGGGGATGAAGCTCTGGCCGCCGAAGCCCGGATTGACCGACATCAGCAGGATCATGTCGACCTTGTCGAGCACATAGTCGAGATAGGTGAGCGGGGTCGCCGGGTTGAAGACCAGACCGGCCTTGCAGCCCTCGTTGCGGATCAGCTGCAGGGTGCGGTCGACATGCTCGCTGGCCTCCGGGTGGAAGGTGATGTAGCTCGCGCCGGCCGCGGCGAAGTCGGGGATGATGCGATCGACCGGCTTGACCATCAGATGGACGTCGATCGGAGCGGTGACGCCGTGCTTGCGCAGGGCCTCGCACACCAGTGGACCGATGGTCAGATTGGGCACGTAGTGGTTGTCCATGACGTCGAAATGGACGATGTCCGCGCCGGCGGCCAGGACGTTGTCGACCTCTTCGCCGAGCCGGGCGAAGTCAGCCGAGAGAATCGAAGGTGCAATGAGATCAATCGCCATCTGTGGTGTCCCCCCAGACTGCATGACCGGGCGTTCGGGCCACGATCAGTATCAGGATTTCGTTTTGTAGGAATTGGGTGCGCCTGTTCGAGCGATCAACCGGATCTTTCGAGTGGGCAACGTCTTATTCGAGCGGGCAACTCTAACCCATGCGAATGAGATTTTCACTCGGCCCCGATCACCCGAGCGGCGGGGATACACCCTCATATCCCCCTGGCCCGAGCGATCTCCTCATAGGCGCGCCGAATCTCATGGGTCTTCTGGGCCGCCATGCGCAGGGCCTCGTCGGGAAGGCCGCGCGAGGCCAGCTTGTCCGGATGGTGCTGGCTCAGGAGACGCCGATAGGCGCGCTTGATCTCGGCGGGACCCGATTCGGGCTCGATGCCGAGGGTGGCATAGGACTCGGCCAGAGGCCGATACCTGGACGTCTCCGTCTCGGGGCGTCGGTAGGAACCGGAACCTGGCGCCCGGCCGGACGCCGCCTGGACGCGCTGCTGCAGGATCACCAGGCGCTCCAGGGCGGCGAATTCGGGCACCGAGATCTTCAGCTCGCGACGCACCCGGTCGAGCAGATCGCGCTGCGCCGGACTGGGCGCCGAATCCACATGGGCCATGCCCAGCAGCGCCTCCAGCAGCAGACGCAGCAGGGCGCGCTGACCGGAGCAGACCGACCGGAACCCGGCGACCATCGCATGCACGTCGAATTGCGCCGCCTTGCCCTGGGTGAAGAGCCCGATCGCGGTGCGGCGCAATGGCGGCGGCAAGGCCATGCGATCCATGACGGCCTCGGCATAGGCGATCTCGGCCTCGCTGACCCGGCCGTCGGCCTTGGCGATATGCCCCATGAGGCTGAAGGTCGCCTCGAAGAAGCGTTCCTGGATGCGCGACCGGTCCTCGCCGCCCAGGCCCGAGCGCAGGCGGCCACTGGCCAGACCGCGATCCACGCCCTGCCCCAGGATGGCACCGAACATGGCCCCGACCGGACCACCGAACATCAGACCCAGCGCGCCTCCGGCAGCCGTGCCCCACCAACCCATGACGTCTTCTCCCTCCGACTCAGTCACCCGCCGCGTCCGGCTCGTACCCCTGCGGCGGGTACAATCGATCGCGGCACCTTCGAGCCCCGGCTCGATCGAAGCAACATATCATGCGCATCCAGAGAGGAGACAGCCATGCAGTTGAGACCATTGGGGCAAACCGACATCCGGGTCAGCGCACTCTGCCTCGGCACCATGACCTTCGGACAGCAGAACACCGAGGCCGAGGCACACGCCCAATTGGACCGGGCGGTGGCGGCCGGAATCAATTTCATCGACACGGCCGAGATGTATCCGGTTCCGCCATTCGCCGAAACCCAGGGCCGCACCGAGGAATACATCGGCACCTGGCTGAAATCCAGAGGGGGACGCGAGCGTCTCGTCCTGGCGACCAAGGTCGCCGGGCCGGCGGACTGGCTGCCGCACATCCGCAGCGGCACGCACCGCCTCGACCGCCCCAATATCGAGGCGGCGCTGGACGCCAGTCTGAAACGGCTCCAGACCGACTGGATCGACCTCTACCAGCTGCACTGGCCGGACCGCAAGACCAACTTCTTCGGCAAGCTCGGATACTCCCCGGACGAAGAGGAGCCGAGCGTTCCGCTGCTGGAGACGTTGGAGGTGCTCGCCGATCAGGTGAAGGCGGGCAAGATCCGCCACATCGGCGTCTCCAACGAGACGCCCTGGGGTCTGATGCGCTTTCTCGCCCTCGCCGAGCAGCACGGACTGCCGCGCGTGGCGAGCATCCAAAACCCCTACAACCTGCTCAACCGCAGCTTCGAGATCGGACTGGCCGAGATTGCCATCCGCGAGCAATGCGGACTGCTGGCCTATTCGCCGATGGCCTTCGGCATGCTGTCCGGAAAGTATCTGAACGGCCAGCGGCCCGCCGACGGCCGAATCACCCTCTTCGAGCGCTTCAGCCGCTACTCCAACCCACAGTCCGAGCGGGCGACCGAGGAGTATGTCGCGCTGGCCCGCCGTCATGGGCTGGATCCGGCCCAGATGGCGCTCGCCTGGGTCACCAGCCGTCCCTTCGTCACCGCCAACATCATCGGCGCCACCAAACTGGAACAGCTGGAGAGCAATCTGGCGAGCATCGATCTGGAGTTGGACGAGGAAGTGGTCGCCGAGATCGAGGCGATCCATGTGAGTCAGCCCAATCCGGCGCCTTGATCGCTTCGGTGCGGTTCGTTCCTCACCGCACCCTACGGGTCTGAATGGGGTTGAAACATCAACCCGGCGTTGCGGGCCTCGTCGATCAGACCCTCCAGGCCGATGCGCCCGCACTTGAATCCGGCCAGGCCGACGGCGCGCTCGACCGACTCGCGCGGCGTCAGACTCCGTGCGAGCGCATCGATCACGGCGGCGTTGAAGGTGTCCCCGGCGGCCAGGGTGTCGAGGACGCGCGGCGGCGGCACGGCGGGAACATGCTCGACCTCGGCGCCACGCACCAGGAAGAAGGCACCCGCCGCGCCCCAGGCCAGGACGCAGAGCTGGGCGCTGGTATGCGACATGAGGTCGGACAGAAAGGACTCGGGTACCTCGAAACCGCGCGCCTCGGCGAAGACGCGACCGGCGAGGATGACGTCTGGACCCTCCAGCAGCGTCTCGATGCCATCGCGGGGCTTTTCCAGTTCGAGGGACACCGAAAGACCGGGCGCGATTCGACGCACCCGGTCGATCATACGGCGGGTCTCGAGCGGGTTGCGGCCCTCGAAATGGATCCAGTCCAGACCCTCGAGCGGCACCCGATCGAAGCCATCCGCATCCAGCTCGGGCAGATCGCGATAGTGAACGATGGTCCGGCTGCCGCTGGCACGGCTCAAGGCGATGTAGGATGTCGGCGTCGCTCCACCCGCATGCACCACCGCATGAGCGGCATCGATACCCTGCCGCGCGAGGTCTTCGCGAATCCAACGGCCGGTATCGTCGTCGGCTAGGGTCCCGAGCCAGCGGCAATGGTGTCCAAACTGGGCCAGCACGCCGAGACTGTTGGCCACGTTGCCGCCGCGCACTCGGCGCTGGGCGGAGGCGCGCATCTCGGCATCCTCGGCCGGATAGACCTCGACCTCGTTGACGATATCCAGGGTGGCGATGCCGACGCCCAGGATCGAACGCACGGCCGGGCGGGAAAACCGCGAGCCGCGCTCAAAGGTCTCGGGCAACGCGGAATCCGATCATGTTGAGACGCGCTCCCGAGGCGAAGTGCGAGCGTACGTAGGAACGCATGGATGAGGACGGCTTGTTGAAGGCACCGCCGCGCGCGACCCTCTGCGAGCAGTCGCCGGCGAGCCAGGAGCGTCCGTCGCTCGGGGCGCCGCGATAGCTGCCGTTGTAGCAATCGTCGACCCATTCCATGGCATTTCCAGCCGTGTCGAAGAGCCCGAATGGATTGGCGGGAAAGGAGCCGACGGGAGCGGTCGAACGGTTGTCCCAGCGGGTCCCGCAATCGAAGCAGACGGCCCGCCCCGGTGTCATGCCGTATCCCCACCAGTAAGGCGTATCGGTTGATGCCCGGGCCGCATATTCCCATTCGGCCTCGGTCGGCAACCGATACGCCCTGCCGGTCTCGCGCGAGAGCCAGGCCACGTAGGCCCCGGCATCGTTCCAGCTGACGCCGACCACGGGCCGCGATCCGCGTCCCCATCCACGATCGTCTGGCGGCGAGATCCCGCTCGCCCGGGCGAAACGGTCGTACTCCTGGAAGGTCACCTCGTGCTGACCGATCCAGAAGGGGCGGACCCTCACCTCGTGCGCGGGGCTGAAATCCTCGCCCGTCGGACTGGTGCTCCCCATCGTGAAGGCGCCGCCCTCGATCAGAATCATCGGTGGCCCCAGGGTGCCATTGCTCAGACGGTCGTTGCGGATGCGCGGAGGTATCCCGGGAGATGCCGCGGCCACGTCATCCGGGACCGGCTCGGCCGTCACGACCGGATCGGCGGCCGATTCGAGCGGCCGGCCGGCATCGGCCTCCACCGGAGGAAATGACGAGGTTCCCTGGGCGACGATGGTCTGGGTTGCCACGCTCCCCCCGCCCAAGTCCAGCCCTGGGAGACGGATATGGATGCGATCCCAGAACAGATAGAGAAAACTGAGCATGCCGGCCGACAGGAAAACGAACATGACCAGGGCGCCGATCAGTATCCAGGAGGTCGGAATCTTCCTCGGCGGCGCCTTATCGACCGGGGCCGTCGGCGCCACCACGACGGGCGGTGGCTCCTCGACACGCCTCTCCAGCATCCTGACCTCGTCGCGCAGATTCTGCAGCTCGGACTCCAGTTCTTTGACCTGCCTGTCCTTGCGCTCGACCTCCTGCTTGAGTCCATCGCAGACCATGTTCTGGTCCTCGATCTGATCCTCGAGCCGGCGGCATTCCTCGGTGATGTGATCGAGCGCCTGTTCCTTGGCCTCCAGGGTCTGCTGCAGGACCATCATCTCCTGCTGCATGGCGAGACGCTCGGTGGCGGTCGCGACCGAGCTGTCGGGCGCGAACTCGCGCTCCGCGAGCCTGCGGTTGAGTCGCGCGACCTCGTCCTCCGCTTCCTTGCGCATCTGCTCCAGCGTCTTGCGCAAAGACTCGGACTCGTCCTCGTACTCTGATTGCGAGTCGATTTGCTCAGTCATCCCGAAAGGCATCTCAAAGGCTTAAAATCATCCGAACGTCCAGGATAGCGGAACGGCATGCGGCCCCGAGGACCGCATCGCACCGGTCTGGACACCCAGGGCGAGTTGTACTTATCCACGAAAACGTCGGCCACTTCAACAAGCCCCTCGAGCATTCCGGCAGCCCATGACTTTGTGAGGACATGAATTGCGGATACTCTGTTCCGCCCATCGCCACGAGGAGCATTCGCAACATGCCGCTGCCGTTCAAGGAACACCCACTGCGCCATCAGGCCATCGCCGAGCTGCACGCACGCACCTACGAGCCCCTACGCGCACCCGAGCGCGTCTCGCACCTGGCGGCGGTCTGCGGCGAGCGCGGCAGCGGACGCAACGTCCGGCACCTGATCCGTCTGCTCGAGCACTTCGGACTTCCGGTCCCCGACCAGGTGGATCAGCATTACTCGGCGGTTCTGGGCGACATCCGCATGCGCTGGGAGCGACACACCGAATTCGTCTCCTACACCTTCAGCAAGCGGGGACCCTTCGTCCACCCATTCGCCCAGCCCGTGTTGCGGGATCTCCCCCAGGACTGGCTGCGCGAGATACCGGGCGAGGTGATCACCGCAATCTCGCTCGCGATCGAATCGCGCGACATGCCCGAGCGCTCGCAGGATGAACTCGATTCCTTCTTCTCGAGCAACCAGATCATCGGCTCGCAGGTCGTCGGCGGCGCCGCGCGCGCCTGGTCGGACATGCGCATTCACGGCGACGGTTTCTCGCGGATCCTGATTCGCGATCAGGGACTCTCGGACAATCAGGCGGGACGGCTGGTCAAGCGGATCCTCGAGGTCAACTCCTATCGTTCCATGGCGCTGATCGGACTGCCCGCCGCGCGCGAGGCGAACGCCATCCTCAGCCAGGCCGACCGCCGCCTCGTCGAGGTCGCCGCGCGCATGAGCGAACAGGAAACCTCCGAGCACTGCTCGGAAAGCGATCTACTGGAGGTGCTGACGACCCTGGCCTCGGAGATCGAGGCCGTGACCGCGCGCACCAGCTATCGCTTCGAGGCGGTGCGCGCCTACTATGCCGTCGTCCAGCAGCGCCTGGAACAGCTGCGTCAAAGACGCATCGAGGGGCTGCAGACCTTCACCGAATTCCTCGAGGCGCGGCTCGCCCCGGCCGTGGCGACCTGCGATTCGACCTCCAGGCGCCAGCAGGATCTCGCCGAACGTGCGGCGCGTCTCACCAGTCTGCTGCGCGCGCGGGTAGAGGTCGGTCTCCAGGAGCAGAACAGCGGCCTGCTCGAATCCATGGATCAGCGTGCCAAGCTGCAGCTGAGGCTGCAGGAAACCGTCGAGGGACTCTCGGTGATCGCCATCGGCTACTATGGGGTCGGTCTCGTCGGATACCTGCTGAAGGGCCTGGAGGCCCATGGCGTCCCGATCGACGCCGGCTATGCCACCGGGCTCTCGGTTCCGCTGGTGGTTCTGACCGCCTGGCTCGGCCTGCGGCGCATGAAGGCGCGTCTGCTCAAGTCCGAGGAGGTCAGGGACTGACGTAGGGCCTCAGGGTCATGCGGCCGCCGGAGAGCATCACCTCCAGGTGCTTGAGATAGGCCATGCCGAGCAGGGCCTGGTCGCCCTGCATGTTGGGCAGCACGGTCGCCCTGACCCGGTCGACGGCCAGCCCCCCGATGTCGACGCTGTCGAGCCAGGCGACCCAGCTCTGGACGTTGCCGTTGCCGGTCTTGCTGACGTGCCCCGGGGTCATCTGCAGCCCGAGCCGTTCGGCGATGCGGTAGGGCATGGCGACGTCGACCGATCCCGTATCCACGAGGAACTCGACCTTCTTGCCGTTGATACGACCGGTGGCCACGTACTGACTGAAATCGTTCTGTTCCAGCACCACCTCAGGCACCCCGCCCTCGCCCAGATAGGCCACGGGACGCGGATTGGGGTTGCCGCGCCCACCGCTCGAAAGCACGACCGCTACCATGAGCGCGCCCAGGGATGCGAGCGCGATCAGGCCCAATTTCCGCGTATTCAATCGGGTTTTCAACTCATGACACCTCTCGATGCGATGCGCTCCACGCCCTCGAACCCCCATGCCGAGGTCTTCGACCGGGGCGAGCTTACCGCGAAAAACCGAGGGTGAGGAGGCGGGCGCCGGTCGTCAAGGCGACGCGTGGCGGCGCAAGGTCAGGGTGTCGCCGCGCTGGACGAGCTCGAGATGCCTGAGAAAGCTCATGCCCAGCAGCACCGAATCGCCCGGCATGTTCGGCAGCACGCTCGCGCGGACATCGCGTCCCACGAGCCCGCCGAGTTCGAGGCGATCGAGACTGGTGCTCCAGGTCCGCACCATGCCGTTCGCGGTCATGCTGTTCCCGCCGGGGCGCAGCGGCAATTGGAGCTTGCGCGCGAGATCGAGCGGCAGGGCGACGTTGGTCGCCCCCGTATCGACCAGAAAGCGCACCGGATGGCCCTCGATCCGCCCCGAGGCGACGTACTGGCCCGAACGATTGCGCCGCAGCACGACCTGCTGGGCACCGTCCGGTCCCAGGGTCGCGACCGGATCGGAATTGGGATTCACCTGACGATCGATGACCCGATCGAAGAAGCCGAACAGCAGCGCCAGACCGACCGCCCAGGCGCCCAGCAGCATGAGGCGCCCGATCCGCGTGGACAGATCGCCGGCGTTGGACCGAGAACCTCTCCTCATGAGGGGCGGGAAGAGGACATTCGAGCCGCAATGAGCGCGAGGCAGGCACCGGATTTCTGGCCCATCCGCCCTCGAGTCACTCTCGCACCGGGGAGCTCCTCGAGGGTCGTCGACCCCACATCGATATCCTTCGCGCGCTTCGCGTCTTTGCGGTTCAAGTCGAGGGTCCCGAACGTCGCTCAGCGGCCGACCACCGGCATCTGCCCGGCCATGCGCTGGAACTGCACCCGATAGAAGGCCGCGGCGCTCTGACCGTCGGCGACCACATCATAGACGCGCCAGCCCGCGTCGGACGGCGCCATGCGGAACTCGAGGGTCGCCGGATAGGTGCCTGGGCGCAGGATCGCCACCTTGATGCCGACCGCGCCGCGCGGCCCGCGCCGAGGCGACAGCATGCGGATCCGCTGGCCATCGTAACCGCCGAGATTGCCGGCCAGCACGCTGAGAAAATCGGATTCCAGCCAAGCCGCCAGATCCCTCCGATCCTCGTCGGACATGCCGCTGTAGGCGGGTCCGGCGACCCATTGCGCCATGTATTCAAAATCGAAATAGGGTGCGATCTCGCGGTCGAGAAAGGCCGCGACCTGTAGCTTGTTGGCGGAGGCGTTCGCGGACAGGAAATCGAGCAGGCGGTCCATGCCCTCCTCGAGCGTAGCCGCCGCCTCGGCCACAGGGCTGACCGGCCGTTGCGGCGGAGACGACGCCGAACGGTCGCCGGACATCGAATCAAGGGATTGGTGCCGAGAGGGTGCGATGGGTCGGGCGTAGTCCGAAGGATAGGCATCCGGGCGCCACGGCATGGCCGGCGACGGCGCGGAGTCGAAGGATCCCGGCCCATCGTAGCCGGATCCGGGCTGAGAGGGGTAGGGATAGGGCTGCGCGGCGAGCCCCGCCGACAGACAGAGCAACAGGGCACTCGAGGACGCGGCAGATGCTTTCATCGATTTCCTCCGGTTCGTTTATGTTCTGCAAGCCTGATCGAGCGCGCCCCGATGGCGACCACCGGGTTTGGCCCCGTCGAATCGGAGCCGTTGGCGCTCCGACCGATGCCGAGCGGCAACAGGCGCCTGCACGAGCGGCCATTCGATCGCATGGATCATCGGTCGAGCGGGAGGTTGCCAACGACCTTGTCGAAAAGCAAGTTGGCGCCGGTCAATCGGCCGGGACGATTACATGCTCGACACCGGAAGAGCGCCCACCGCGAGACCCTGCGCGAGCTGATCCGGGGCGAGCGGACTGGCCAGCAGAGGGCCCTGGACGGCATCGCAGCCCTCGCGCTCGAGGAAGCGATACTGCTCCTGAGTCTCGACGCCCTCGGCGACCACCCTCAGGCCGATCTCACGCCCCAAGGCGATGAAGGTCCGCACCAACAGCTCGCTGGTCGGCTCGCGCCCGATCTCGCGGACGAATGCCCGGCCGATCTTGAGCGTATCGATCGGCAGCTGTTTCAGCTGCGACAGCGACGAATAGCCCGTGCCGAAATTGTCGACGGCGATCCGCAGGCCATGATCCCTGAGCAGCCCCAGGGTCTCGATCAGACGCGCATCCCGGGCGAGCAGCAGGCTTTCGCCGATCTCGAGTTCGATCGTGCCGCGCGGACGCTCCTTGGCGATCCGGATCAGCCGGTTGATCAGGCCCTGATCGCTGAATTGACAGTCGGACAGATTGAGCGAGACCGGGAAGGCCACGCCATCGCGCGACCAGTCGGCATACTGGCGACTCAGCTCCTCGATGACCCACTCCCCGATCGGCAGGATGAGACCCGATTCCTCGGCGACCGCGATGAATTCGCCCGGCTCCACCCAGCCCCGATCCTCATCGTGCCAGCGCAACAGAGTCTCCACGCCCAGTATCTCCCCTGAGCCGACGGCATGGATCGGCTGATACAGCAGCCTGAAGTCGCCGCGATCCAGGGCTCGGCGTAGACGCGACTCGATATCCAGCTTGAGCGAGGCTGACTCGCCCATCGAGGCGGTGAAGAACCGGTAGAGGTTGCGCCCATCCAGCTTGGCGGCATAGAGGGCCGTATCCGCGTGCTTGAGCAGCGTCTCGGCCGTCTCGCCATCCTCCGGACTGAGCGCGATTCCGATCGAGACCGTACAGACGATGCTGTGACCGGAGCAATGGAAGGGCTCGCGAAAGCGCTCGATGACGTGCTCCGCCACACGGCTCGCCACGCGCGACACGCCATACCCCTTGAGGATCACCGTCAGCTCGTCGCCCCCCAGACGGGCCACGGTGTTGGCCACATTGGCGCCTCGCCCCGAGCCCCGCACGCGGGCCTCCGCCGTGACCTCGTCGACGGCCTCGCGCAGGCGTTTCGCAGCACCGCGCAGCAGTTCGTCCCCGATCCCGTGGCCGAGCGAATCGTTGATGCGCTTGAAACGGTCCAGATCCAGATACAGCAGGGCGAGACGGTCGTCGCGGCGACGCGAGAGGGCCAGCGCCGAGGCCAGGTCCTGATTGAACTGCTGGCGGTTCGCCAAACCGGTGAGACTGTCCTGATAGGCCAATTGATGGATGACACGCTGACGTCGGCGCTTCTCGGTCATATCGCGGAGCAGCAGAATCACCTGCTGGGCATCGACCGCGATCAGCCGGACATCGAAGGCGCGGATCTCGTCGTCCTCGACCGGAACCTCGATCTCGAGTTCGCGCAGACCCAGCTCGGGGAGGGCCGTCTCCAATTCGCGCTGAATCGACGCGGCGACAGACTCGGGGAGCAGGTCTGAGAGGGTTCTCGATCCGGTCTCGACGCCATCCAGGCCCTTGTCCAGGATCGGCCCCGACTTGATCTGCAGCACCCGGCCCTGACGGTCGAGACGCATGAGCACATCGGGAATCGCGGCGATCAGCGCGGCATTGCGCGCCTCGCTGAGATGCAATGCGGCGAGGGTACCGTGACTGCGCAGCAGATAGCGGATGCGATGGACGAGCAGGCTCCAGTTGACCGGCCTGGGATAGAAATCGGTAGCACCCGAGTCGTAGGCCGCCTCGACGGCGGAGAGGTCGTCCAGCCCGGTGACCATGAGGATCGGAATCAGCTCGAATCCGGGCAGCCGGCGGAATCGGCGGCAGGTCTCGTAGCCATCCATGACCGGGGCCATGACATCGAGCACGATCAGATCGGGACGCTGAAACCGCACCGCCTCGAACGCGCCCTGTCCGTCCCTGACACCGGCGAAGCGGAAGCCGCACGTATCGAAGGTGCTTTGCGCCACCAGATGCGTCCCCGGATCCTCGTCGACCACCAGAATCAGAGGACGATCGCGTCCCGAATGCCGATCGTAGGAGCCGGACGCATCGCTTTCGCCGCCTGGAGCCTCACCCGGCGAACCCGAGCCGATCGCCGTTGGCGCGATCGAAGGCGGGGAAGATGCCGGGAGCCGCTCGAGCACCTGAGCATCGGCGGTCGCCGCGTCCGCGCTCGAGCGCTGGCTGATGGCACGCCGCGTCTCGGCCGCCGTGCGCTCCAACGAGATCGCCACCTGGGCCGACGGGTAGAAGGGGCCGCCTCCGCGCGACGCGCGTTCGAGGCGATCGCAGAGCGCGGTCAGGCGCATCGCCCCGAGGGTCTTGGCCGCCGAGCGCAATGCCTGGACGCACTCGGCCACCTGCTGGGGCTGTCCCGCCTCGACGCCGTCGCGAATTCGGGCGACCAGGACCGATTCGGAATCGAGATAGCTCGCGATCATCCGGGTCACCAGCGCCGAGCCGGACTGGAGATCGATCGCGCCGACCTCGTCGAGCACCCGAGGATCGAGCAGAGGCATCGCCTCGAGGTCGTCCAGACCGAATGGCCCGGTCTCTGCGGGCGCGGAGGATGCCGCCCGCGCGCCCTGCAGGCCGATCGCGCCACGGCCGCTCGCCCCGGAAACGGACGCGATACCGGACCCTCGGCCCACACAGCGCAGCAGGGTACGATGCATCGACCTCAGCGACACGGGCTTGGTCAGGTAATCGTCCATGCCGGCGGCCTGACAGCGTTCCTGATCCCCCTCCATCGCATGCGCGGTCAGGGCGATGATCGGCAAGCGCCGGCCGTTCCCGCCATGCTCGCGCAGACGCAGACGACGGGCCGCCTCGTAGCCATCCATCATCGGCATCTTGCAATCCATGAGAACGGCATCGAAGGACTCGGCCGCACAGGCGTCGATCACCGCCTGCCCATCGAAAACCGCGCGAGATTCGCATCCGAGCGCCGCGAGCATCGCCATCACCAGATCCTGGTTGATGGCATTGTCGTCGGCAACCAGCACCTTGATCCCCAGAGGCTCCAGGTTGCCCAGATCCAAGGCCGCATCCTCGCCGATCTCCGGCAGATCCCAACCGCTCCGCGTCACGCTCGCCAGGGTCGAGATCATCTGTTCGCGCCGTACCGGCTTGACGAGACGGGCGTCCACGATCAGTCCGGCGCCCCGATCCTCGCCCCAGTCGTCGCCGGCGGAGACCAGCAGGACCCGAGCGACCTGATCGAGCGCCCGGGTCTCCGCCAGCGAGACCGAGGACAGCAGCGACTCCAGATCCCTGAGCGCCGAATCCACGACCAATAGATCGAACGGAGCCGGCCCCTCGTGGGATTCGCACAAGACCTCCCGAGCCTCCGATGCCTCGGAGCACTCGTAGACCAGGATGCCCGCTTCGGCGGCATAGGCGCTCATTGCCTCGCGCGACTGATCGCTTGGTCCGACCAGGACCATCCGCATGCCCGAGAGATGGGCGCGCGCCGCGGACCAGGGCAGGTCCCAATGACTGACGGTCACCGGAAGACTGAACCAGACCCCTTCGCCATGCCCGGGATCGTCCAGCACGCCTGGGGTGCCGCCCATCAGGGCGATCAGGTCGCGAGCGATCGACAGCCCCAGATTGGTATCGACGGAGGTGGTCGCGATCAGACCCAGCAAAGAAAAATCCTCGAACGCCGAACCCGAATCGCGCACGCTCGTTTCCATGCTGGCGAGGCGCACCTCGACCCGGATCGTCGCCCGTTCGCCGCTGGATCCATCCAGACTGGCCCGAACCAGGATCTCGGTATCCTGCGCGACGCGGATCGCAGCCGACCCCAGGATCCCCAGGACCTGAGCGAGCCGCACCTGATCCCCGCGAACGGCATGGGGCAGATCCGGATCGAGCCGCGCGACCAGCTCGACGGACCTGGCGCGGGCGCGGTCGGCGAGTCCGGCCAGCGCCTCCTCGATGCAATCGGCGAGCACGAAATCGCCCGAGCCGAGACGCATGCGTCCCGCCTCGATCTGGGCCACGTCGAGCATGTCCTTGATCGCCATGCGCAACGATTGCCCGGAACGGATCAGCGCCGTCGGAAGACGCCGCTGATCGCTCGGCAGATCGGTTCCGAGCATCAGCTCCCCGATCCCGAGGACACCGCCGAGATGGGTTTGGATCTCGTGGATGAGGTTGGCGAGCAGCTGGGATTTGGCCTGCTTGACCTGGTCCGCGACATCCAGGACATGCTCGGCGGCACGCCTGGCCGATTCGGCCTGACGCAGCTGCTGCTCGATGATCAGATTGGCCTGGATCTGATGCGCGCAACGCTCCTCGCACTGCTGCTCGAGCCGTTCCTTCTGGCTCAGATACCAGCCGTCGCGCTGAGCCTGCCGCTCGAGCTGCTCGAGCAGACCGTTGCAGCCGGCGACGATGCGGTCGAGCTCCTCGGCCGCGTAGAAGGAGGCACGCAGACCGTAGTCGCCCTCGCGCAGGGCGCGCTCCACCACCGACCCCAGGGAGGAGAGCGGGAAGAGCACGCGCCGCTGCAGACGCTCGGCGATCAGCCAGGCCATGGAGATGGCCAGCAGCAGCACGAACAGCAGAAGGGCGGCATTGGCGATGAGCCGATCGGGCGTCGACTGGATGACGACCACCACCGGCACCAGGAGCAAGAGCGCGGTCAGGGTCGCGATGGCCGATATGCGCCGCAGCGTTGAGCTGACCGACGAACAGGATGGCGACTTCATTCCGATGGCCCCTCCATCGTTTACGGCATGTCGGGAAATAGTGGCATCCGATGCGTCACGAAGCCATCACTCGAGTGTCGTCCAGCGCTGCAGCATCTCGGCAAGATCGGACAGCTTGAACGGTTTGACCAGATAATCATCCATCCCGGCCTCCAGCGCGCGCTCGCGATCGCCTTCCATGGCGTAGGCGGTCAGGGCGATGACGGGAAGCCGTCCGCCCCGCATCCTCTCCCGGAGACGCAATCGCCGGGTCGTTTCGTAACCATCCATCGCGGGCATCTGGCAATCCATGAGTACCAGATCGTAATCCGAACGGGCCAATTCGGCGAGCAATGCCTGACCATCGGCACAGAGCTTCGACTGGCAGCCCAGCTCGACGAGCATGCTGTCGATCACGTCCTGGTTGACGGGATTGTCCTCGGCGACAAGCACCCGCAACCCGAGACGGGGATGGATGGCCGCCGAGCCAGAATCGCCCTGGAACCCCTCATCCCCGGCCCGAGAGGACGCCGGCATAATCGCGCTCAAGTGGCTCGCCAAACGGTGACAGTCGAGAGGTCTTGTCAGATAGACGAGGTCATCCCACCCCGAATCCGATTGATCCATCTCGCCGAGCAGCACGGCCGCACGGGACTGATCGAGCAGATCGCGCAGCACTCGCCCCACGGGCTGGTCCGAGCCGGGAAGCTGCGTCGCCTCCAGAACGAAGACCGGGAAGCCCTGGCCGGCGGCGGCCTGGGTGAGCGCCATCTCCATCGCCTCGCCCAGCTCGGCGACCCATTCGATATGACCACCCCGCTCGGCGCATTGACCGACCAAGACGCTGGAGGCCGAGCGATCGCGGTCCACCAGCAGGATCCTCAGACCGCTCAAGTCCGGCTCCTCGCCGAAAGTGCCCGAGAGAGCCTTGGGCAGGGTCAGCTCGATCCGAAAGACCGATCCGCGCCCCGGCCTGCTTTCGAGGTCGAGGGTCCCGTGCATCAGATCGATCAGCTGCCGGCTGATCGCCAATCCCAGACCGGTCCCGCCATAACGCCGCGACGTCGAGGAATCCGCCTGACTGAAGCGCTCGAAGATGCGCGATTGCTCCTCCTCGCTGAGTCCGATGCCGGTATCCCGGACCTCGATGGAAAAGTGCAGCTCCCGTTCGGACTCCTCGAGACACCGCAGGCTCAAATGCACGTATCCGGATTCGGTGAACTTGACGGCATTCGACAGGAGATTGGTCAGCACCTGGCGCAACCGGCCCGGATCACCCTCGACCCGGCCGGGGCAATGGGGCGGAATGCGGACCGAGAGATCCAACCCCTTGCGACGGGCGGTTTCGGACAGCAGCTCGGCCGTGCGCGACATGAGCGTGCGCAGGTCGAACGCGACATGCTCGAGCTCGAGACGGCCGGCCTCGATCTTGGAGAAATCCAGAACGTCGTTGATGATCCCCAGCAAGGATTCGGCGGAGAGCTGGACGGTCCTCGCGAAATGCCGCTGGCGATCGTCGAGCCGGGTCCCCAACAGCAGCTCGATCATGCCGATGATGCCGTTCATGGGCGTGCGGATCTCATGGCTCATGGAGGCGAGGAACTGCGACTTGGCGAGGCTGCCCTGCTCCGCGGCATCGCGCGCCTGGCGCAGTTCCTCGTCGCGCAGCTGGATCTGCTCCAGCATCCCGTTGAAGGCGCGGATCAGCATGCCGAGCTCGTCCGCGCGGCCCACGTCGAGCCGGATCGAATAATCGCGCCTGGAGGCCAAGTCCTGCATCGCGCGCGCCAGCCCGTGGATCGGCTGCGAGATGAGACGATGGAGCCAGGCCGCGAGCAGGAAGGCCAGCAGCACGCCGCTCAGGAACACGGCCAGGGCCAGGGCGAACTGATAGAGGATACGCTGGCGCAGATCGCTGGTGTCGTACTGCAGATCCATGGTCCCGAACGGCTTGCCCTTCGCCGAGACCTGCAACCTGACGTCCAGATAGCTTCGACGGAAGCGGGTGATCGCCTTGCCGGAGCCGACGGCGTCGAAGTCGGCCTGGCTCAGCCGCCCCTTCTCGTCCTGCTCGATCTGACGCAATTGGAGCTCGTGCCGAGCGGCCGGACTGCGATAGCGCGCGAACAGCTCGCCCTCGCGCGTACGGATGCAGATCCGAACCACGTCGAGCTCGCTGCCCAAGGCGTTCAGGACTTCCTCGGCCGTCTCCGGGTCCCGAAAGGCCAGAGCGGCCTGGATATTGATGCTGGCGACACGCGACAGGGCGCTGACCTGCTCGACCAGGCCGGCGCGCATGCCGACGATATCCATGTAGGCCACCACCACGGCCGAGAGCGACAATACCGGCAGGATGACCAGCATCACCACCGAGATGACCTTCCAGCGCATGGAGAGGTCGCGGAATAGAGTGATCATTGCGATCCACCTCCGTGATTCCCGGAACAGAGCATGGCCGGACGCAAAGGCCCCAGCCCCCTTGGCCAGGTTCGAGACGAGGCTCGCGGTCGCCGAAACCTCGAAAAGCGCGCGGAGGCCCACACCCTCGGGCCCCCGGAGACGATCGGGGATTGCATTCTAGCCCCATGCTCGGCAAAGCTGAGGATATCCAGCCGATCGAGCGGCAAACGGACTCGGGATGATCTCGAGATCCGCTCGCCCGAAGCCGGCACCAGACAGCGGGAGTGAGATGCCATGACCGATCTGACCGTCGCACGCTTCACGGGTGGCGCCGTCGCCCCCCATGTGCCGTCGCTCGCCGAGCTGCGGATCCGCGTGTTCCGCGAATGGCCCTATCTGTACGACGGGGACATGGAATACGAGGAGGGCTATCTGGAGACCTACAGCCGCTCCGCCGAAAGCCTCTTCGTGCTGGTCTTCGACGGCGGGCGGATCGTCGGCGCCTCGACGGGACTGCCCATGGCCGACGAAACCGAGGATTTCAAGCGCCCTTTCCTGGAGCGGGGCCACGATCCGGAGCGGATCTTCTATTTCGGCGAGTCCGTCCTGCTCCCCGAGTACCGGGGACGCGGCATCGGCGTGCGCTTCTTCGCCGAGCGCGAGGACTATGCGCGCCGGCTCGGGCGCTTCGGCCACACGGCCTTCTGCGGGGTGCAGCGCCCCTCGGATCATCCCCGCCGGCCGCCGGACTATGTCCCGCTGGACGATTTCTGGACCCGCCGGGGCTACGTCAAGCACCCCGAGCTATCCACCACCTTTACCTGGAAGGACCTGGACGAAACGGCGCAGAGCCCCAAGCCGATGACCTTCTGGCTCAAGGCGCTGGAGCCGGCCGGAGGGGCCTGATCGCCAACCCCTGTCGGACCAGGAACATTTCGCACACAGCAGAGGAAGACGCCATGCAGGATCGAGATAGAGAATACACCCCGACTCGAGTCGCCGCCGCCGCGCTCGCCGCCTTGATACTGGCCGCAGCGGCCGGATGCGATCAGAGCGAGCCACCGCCGCCGCCCGTCGCGCCCACCGGCCCGGCCGAGCGCGCGGGCAGACAGATCGACGACGCCATCCAGCAAAGCGGGGCCCGCGCCCAGACCGCGCTCGACCAGGCCCGGGAAGGTCTGGCCAAGGCCGCCAGCGAGGCCGCCGCGCGCCTGGAGGCCGCCAGCGAGGCCCTCGAGTCCAAACCCTCGCCCCAGGACGCGAACCACTGAGGACCGGCCATCGGCGTGGGCGCCTGCCGCCTCCCGGCAGGTGCCCACGTATCGCCGCCCCGCGGACCGATCCCGTCCGGATCGCCCTTCGCGTCGACGCAGTGGACATGCGTCGCCGGCAGCGCTCCCTGTCATGCGCCGACGCGAAATCGAACCGATATAGCCATTGAAATCAGCGCCTCGGTACAGAATCATCTGCGCCTGCCCATCCTGGGGTCCGGCGGCCACCGGGCGGCCGAGCACCCGTATCATCTCCTTCGGAAGACAACCAATGATCAAGCCGTACAGATCCATCCGTTCGCTCTCCAGCCTCCTCCTCGGCGTCGCCCTGCTCTTCATCGGCTGCGCTCAGGCCGCGGGCCCCCAGATCTCGCCGACCGAGGCGCTCGACATGGCGAACAGAGGCGAACTCACGCTCATCGACGTCCGCACCCCGATTGAATGGCGCCAGACCGGCGTCGCCCCCATGGCCCACCGCATCGACATGCAGGATCCCAAGGGGCCAGACGGCTTCGCCCGGCACGTCCTGGACGAGGTCGGGGGCGACAAGTCTGCTCCCATCGGGCTCATCTGTCGCACCGGCAACCGCAGCAGATACATGCAGCAGGAACTGCTGTCGCGTGGATTCACCCATGTCTACGACGTCGAGGAGGGGATGGCCGGCAACCCGAACGGGCCGGGCTGGATCCGGCGCGGTCTGCCGGTCCAGTCCTGCTCCGACTGCTGAGGGCGACCCGGGCATCGTCTTCGCCGTCGGCGAGGAACCAGCATGCCAAGGCGCCCCATCTGGATCCGCTCGGAGCCCAGGGGCGGCGCCCGCAAGACGAGACACCCAGATTCCATCACCAAAGGAAAGAACCGAGATGATCAAGCCATCCGCACTCTGCGCCACACTGATCCTGGCCGCATCCGCGACCACCGCCATGGCGGACAACCCCAAGGTCGCCATGGACGTCAGCATCGACGGCGAGCCGGCCGGGACCATCACCCTGGAGCTGTTCGCCGACATCGCGCCCAAGACCGCCGAGAACTTCCGCGCGATCTGCACCGGAGAGAAGGGCGACGGCCTCGATTACGCCGACAGCCCCTTCCATCGCATCATTCCCGGATTCATGGTGCAGGGCGGAGACATCACCAACGGCAACGGCACCGGCGGCAAGTCCATCTATGGCGAGCGTTTCGAGGACGAGAACTTCGCGCTCGACTTCACCGGCCCCGGACAGCTCGCCATGGCCAACGCCGGCCCGAACACCAACGGCTCGCAGTTCTTCATCACCGTCGAGGCGACACCCTGGCTCAACGGCCGTCACGTGGTCTTCGGCGAGGTGATCGACGGCATGCCGGTGCTGCGCGCCATCGAGGACCAGGGAACCCGCTCCGGACGTCCCAAGAGCCCGGTCGTCATGACCGACTGCCGTCAGCTCTGAGCCCGGACATTCGGAAGACCTCGCCCCGGCATCCGTCGGGGCGGTTCACTCGGGGTCGCAGGGGCGCAGATAGCTGGCGAAGCGCGGCAGACCCCGGCTCGTCTCCCCGCGATAACGGAAGGTCACGCAACTCCCGAGCGGCGGCGGATCGGCCCGCTCGGCGTCCGAGAAACCGGTCCCGATCCGAAAGCGCCGACCGCGACCGTCCTCGACCAGCAGCGATCCCAACATCCCCTCATATTTGCCGCGTCCGGGAAGATGCCCGACGACGCTGGCCTCCGCGTCCAGATAGGGCTTGAGCTTGAGGAGATCGGGCGAGCGGCCCGAGCGGTAGACGGCGTCATCGCGGTGCAGCATCAGCCCCTCGCCGCCAGCGGCGACCAGGGCGGTCAGATGCGCCATGAGCGCGTCCCGATCCGGGAGACGCACCTGCTCGACCTCGACCAGATAGGGCGATTCCATCCTGTCGAGCAGCGTATGGAGCGACTCCAACCGGCGTCCGAAGGATAGGTTGGAGGCCGGCAGATCGAAGACCATGAAGCGCACCTGACGCCAGGCATCTTCGTCGGGCTCCAGTTGGCGCACGGTCCCGGACACTCGCGCGAACGCGCCCCGACGCAACCACAGCTCGCCATCCAGCGGCACGCGCGGAAAGCCGGCGACGAACCATTCCGGGGCATGGATCTCGTGCCCTCCGCGACTGACGAGACGCGCCCCGTCCCAATAGGCGCGCACCCCGTCGTACTTCTCGCTGACCCAATAGCGGCCGAGATCGATATCCTCGGAATAGACCTCGGCCAGTTGAAGCTCCGGCTTGAGAATCCCGTGAACCGGATTCGGCAGGCTTGGATTTGAAATGGCAGCCTCGGCCCCAGACGGTTCGCCTGAGATAGAATCCAAGTCCAGCGTCGCCGGACTCCCCTCGGCCGAATCGAGCACCACGAGAAAGGCGATCAAGGAAACCGCCGAAGACATCCTCCTTGCCTGCGCCATGATGCATAGCCCTCCCTACTCGCGCATGACCAGATGGGAGGAAACTACCCAATCGCACACGAATTGACAACAGAGCATATCCAGCCCTCGCTATGATTCGGCCAAGCGGATGAACTCAAGCCGAATGGTCGATCCCCGTAGCGGCATCCGACCATCTCGACGATCAGGTCGAGACAATGGGCGAGTCCCTGAAACTGAAGTAAGCTCACCGATGTGTTGCTGGAGGAACCCATGACCATCATACAGTTACAGATTCCGGACGCGTTGGCCGAAGAGGCGACAAGGGCAGGACTTCTAGCACCAGAGCAGATCGAGCGAATGCAGCGCCTTGGACTAAGTCCGGAAATACTTACCTCAAGCTGCGCGGCCATGGTCCAATTGGTCGTCCCAGCCAGGATTCCATTGGCGATCGACCGGGCCCCAGACGATGCCAAGTCCCGGATGTTACATTCCTCTCAAGATCTAAGATCAGGATGGCCTGATCGACCCCTTCGCGGATCTAGTAACTAGCCTCCGACTGGCATATCAAACCCGGATTGCGCTTGATGCTGGAGACCACAATGACCGGAGTCACACGTTACGAGGACGACATCATCGCCTGGGCCAACCACCAGGCTCGAATGCTGCGCGAGGGGCGATTCGACCAACTGGATATCGAACACCTGGCCGAGGAGATCGAGGACGTGGGCAAGAGCGAGCAGCGCGAACTGGCCAATCGAATGACCCTGCTCCTGGCCCATTTACTGAAGTGGCAGAAGCAGCCTGGACGGCGAGGCGCAAGCTGGCAGATCACAATCCGCAATCAACGCCGAGGCATCGCCAGGCGTTTGGACGAGACACCCAGCCTGCGTCCCAAGCTCGCCGACTTCGGCTGGTGGTCGGCAGTCTGGGACGACGCCACCGCCCAAGCGGCGCAAGAAACCGGCTTCTCGGATTTTCCCGATATCTGCCCCTGGCCGGCGAGCGACGTACTGGATCAGGGCTGGCTGCCCGAGTAGACACAGAGCAGCGCAGACCCATTCGCCATGGATAGGCAGATCACCCCAACATCCCATTTTCATGAGATTTTATGAGCAAAGCCGGAAGAAACGATCCCTGCCCCTGCGGCAGCGGTAAGAAATACAAGAAATGCTGCCTCGCGATCGACGAGAAGCGGCATCTCGAGAATACGCGCCCGGATGATATCGAGGCGCTGTTCGAGGAAGAGCCCGTCGTCCACGACGCATTCGATGATACCCGGGAGACTCAGGACTTCGAGGAAGCGCCCGCGCCCGACCTGAAGCCCTATGTTTCCAAGACCATCGACAAGAGCGTGCCGAATATCGACGAGCGACAGCAAGACCTGATCGAGGCATGGTGGTCCGAATACCACGAGTTGGAGGACACGGACCAGATACTGGGTCATCTCCATGCCTTCCTGCAGACCCATCCAGATCTGGTCGAAAATCTCGGCCTGGAAGAGATTCTGTTCGAACTCGGTGCCCAACTCGTCAGAAACGAGCGGACCGGCGATTACATCGATCTCCTGAAGCATCTACGCCAGACATTTCCGGCCGCCTACCTCAAGTATTTCGCCTATTTCGATCGCGACATCCTCGCCCATACGGTCATCGAGCACGGATGCGGTGCCGATATCCAGACCTACCTGGACGGGTTCAAGGAATATCCAGATACAGATCCGGACAATCTGTTCGGGGTGATCCATTTCCTCATGGTGAACGAGTGCGACGAGAGGCTCGTGGATCTCCTGGAAGCGACCTACGATCCGCTCATCCGCTCGCCCCAGGTCATGCGCGGCGACAAGGCACTGGACATCCTCGTCTACGCCTATTGCACCGACCACCTCGACAAGGGCGGCTCTCCGGCCGATCCGGACGCATTGGTCGAGCGGCTGAAGACGCTGCGGACGCCGCTGCGCGACGAGTGGTACGACCCCGAGACCCTGGGGGCGATCCTCGATCAGATCGGCGGCGATCTCGACGCGGGCTTTGTCGACGCCTTCCGCAGCACGAAAGATATCGGCCGCTATTACGACACCGTCACACGCAATTTCATGGGATGGCTGCACAGAGACAAGAGCTTCAGCTGGATGAAGACCCAGTTCTACCGCCAGCAGGTGCTGAACTACCTACTGGACAGCATTCCAGCAGGCAAGCGGCCGCGCCATCCCTTCATCTTCACCAAGAAGCTCGTCGACCAGACCCTGGCCAACAACTCGCGACTGCTGCTCGGACTGGATCCGGTGAAGGCATTGGGCGGGATCAATGCCATGTACTGGTTCGCCGAGTATCTGGTTCATCAGGGATTCATCGCCGCCGAATTGGGCGCCGATCTGCAGCGCTGGTGCGAAGAGATGTGGACGTCCGCAAGCGATGGGCTGAGGAAGGAGGGCATCGAGGTGAGCGCCTTCAAGGTCTTCCCTTCATGAGTGCATCGCCTCCATCCCGCCGGGGACACGCCCTGCCGTGAAAGACTGGATCCTGCTCTTTTTCGCCATCCTCTCCGAAACCCTCGCGACCCTTGCATTGAAGGCGAGCGAGGATTTCACCCGGCTCTGGCCATCCGTCGTAGTGGTGGTCGGCTATGGCGCGGCCTTCTATCTCCTGTCCAAGACGCTCAAGACCATTCCGGTCGGCATCTCCTACGCGGTCTGGTCGGGCGTCGGCATCGTGCTCATCACCATCGCCGGCTGGATCCTCTTCGATCAGAAACTCGACCTGGCGGCCGTCATCGGGATCGCCATGATCCTGGGCGGGGTCCTGGTGCTGAATCTCTTCTCGAAATCCGCCGGATATTAGCCGGACGGGATGCACAAACCGAATACGCCCCATATCTTCAGTGACACCGAGAGACGTCAGCACGCCAAATCGAGATGAATGGAGGCCGAGCATGATCCAAGACCGCAAGTTTCCGGAAGGCTTTCTCTGGGGCGCGGCGACCTGCGCCTATCAGATCGAGGGCAGTCCGCTCGCCGACAACGCCGAGCCCAGCATCTGGGACCGCTTCACCCACACCCCCGGGTGGATTGCCAGCGGCGATACCGGCGACATGGGCAGCGACCACTATCGGCGCTTCCGGGAAGACGTGGAATTGATGGCCCAGCTGGGTCTGCAGGCCTACCGCTTCAGCATCCCCTGGAGCCGGATCATCATGGGCGGTCACGGGATCATCAACACCCTGGGCCTGGACGTCTACCAGCACCTGATCGACGCGCTGATGGAGAAGGGCATCAAGCCGGTGGTGACCCTGTACCACTGGGACCTGCCGGCGGCACTCCAGGATCGCGGCGGCTGGCTGAACCCCGACAGCCCCCAATGGTTCGCCGACTATGCCGAGGTGCTGTTCCAGGCGCTCGACGACCGGGTCGGTCACTGGATCACCTTCAGCTCGCCCTGGTCGATCGCCGCCCAGGGCCATCTGGAGGGCACCCTGGCCCCCGGGCATCGCGACCTCTACGAGGCCCCGAGGGTCGCCCACAACCTGCTCCTGGCCCATGCCCGGGCGGTCGACGTCTACCGCTCGATCGGCAAGCAATCCATCGGTCTGGCCGTGGATCTCGAGCCTCAGCATCCGGCCAGCCGCAGCGACGAGGACAAGGCCGCTGCGATCCGGCGCGACGCCTATGTCAACCGCTGGTTCCTGGATCCGCTGTTGCTCGGGCACTATCCGGAGGAGCTGATCTCGGCCTTCGGCGCGGCCTGGCCCGAGATCGATCCGGCGGACCTCGAACGCATCCGGACCAAGACGGATTTCATCGGGGTGAACTACTACAGCCGCGGTCTGGTGCGGGCCGATCCCAACGCCAAGCCATTCGGCGCCAGCCGTATCCGCATGCCCGGATCCTTCGACAGCGAGATGGGCTGGGAGATCTATCCCCAGGGTCTGATCGAAGCGCTGGTCTGGTTCAAGGACCGCTACGGCCGAATCCCGCTCTTCATCACCGAGAACGGAGCCGCCTTCACCAACACGCCCCCGGTGGAGGGCGAGGTGGAGGACCCGGAGCGCATCGGCTTCCTGCGCTCGCATCTGCGCGCCGCGCGGCGCGCCATCGCGGCCGGGGCCGACCTGCGCGGCTATTTCGTCTGGTCGCTGCTCGACGGCTTCGAATGGACCCAGGGCTATTCCAAGCACTTCGGCCTGATCCGAGTCGATCCGGACGACCAGTCGCGTACCCCCAAGACCAGCGCGCGCTTCTACAGCGAGGTGATCCGCAGCAATGGCGAGAATCTCGAACAGGAATCGGGGCTGGTGACATGACATCCGGCCACGCCCCGTCCAGGCAGCCGCCGTATCGGCTGATCGTCTGCGATCTCGACGGCACCCTGTTGAACGCCGAGCACCGACTCGGCGAACGCAGCCGGGCCGTGCTGCGGGCCGTCCAGGATCTCGGGGTCCAGGTCCTGCTCGCCTCGGGACGTCACTTCCAGGACATCCGCCGCATCGCCGAGCGGATCGGAACCCGTGGCGGACTCATCTCCAGCAACGGCGCGGCGGCCCACGACGACCTAGGTCGCCTGACCCACTGCCGCCCGATCGACCGGAACTGTCTCCCCTTCCTGCTGCGGGATCCGATCTTCGAGCGGGCCCATGTCAATCTCTATCGCGTCGACGACTGGCTGGTCGAGACACCCAAGCCGCACCTGCTCCACTATCACCGGGACTCAGGCTTCGCCTACCAAGTGGCCGATTTCGATGCGCTCGAAACCGACCCCATCCTCAAACTCTTTTACTACTCCGAGGACAGCGACTATCTCGAATCGCTGGAGCACCAGATCCTGAGACGCCATGGCGATCGGCTCAGCACCACCTATGCGATGCCGCTGGTGCTGGAGGTGATGGCCAAGGGCGTCTCCAAGGGCGCGACACTGAAGAACCAGGTCGACCGACTCGGCCTGAATGCCTCGGACGTCATCGCCTTCGGCGACGGACGCAACGACCTCGAGATGCTCCGCTATGCCGGCACGGGCATCCTCATGGCCAATGCCGACCCGGCACTGAGGGAGGCGCTACCCGACTTGGAATCCATCGGCTCGAACGCCGAAGAGGCGGTCGCGGATTACCTCCAGAACCTCTTCGCCATCGACCTCTGACCGCCTTCGCATCACACCTTGAACCGCCCGACACGCTCCTGCAGGTCAGCGGCCAATCTGGCGAGACCCTCGCTCGACGAGGCGATCTGGCCCGAAGACTGGAGGGTGCCGTCGACCGACTGGACGATGCTGACCAGATTACGGTCGATCTCCTCGGCGACCGCACTCTGTTCCTCCGCCGCGCTGGCGATCTGGGTATTCATGTCGTTGATTCGGGTGATCGACTCGCCGATGCTCGCGAGCGACTGCTCGGCGCGTGCGGCCCTGTCGACCGTCTCGTTCGAACGCGCCTGGCCCTGTTGCATCGCGGTCACGGCCTCGTTCGCGCCGCCCTGGAGACGCTCGATCATCGTCTGGATCTCCTTGGTCGAATCCTGGGTGCGCGAGGCCAGACTGCGCACTTCGGCGGCAACCACAGCGAATCCGCGACCCTGCTCGCCGGCACGTGCCGCCTCGATCGCCGCGTTGAGCGCAAGCAGATTGGTCTGCTCCGCGACGCCCCGGATCACGTCGAGAACCTTGCCGATCTCGTCGCTGTCGGCCTCGAGACGGTGGATCACCTCGGCGGCCCCTTCGACCTGGCGGGCCAATGCCCCGATGGCGTCGATGGTCTCGCGCACCACCTCGCCCCCGTTTCTGGCCTCCTGATCCGCCTCGCGCGCGGCCTGGGCCGCATTGTTGGCATGGGCGGCGATCTCCTGCACGGTCGCCGTCATCTCGTTCATGGCCGTCGCCACCTGATCCGTCTCGCCCTGCTGACGCTGCACATGCTCGCGGGTGCCTTCGCTGGTCATGCTGAGCTGCTCGGAGGCCGCCGCAAGCTGAGTGGTCGCCCCCATGACCTGGGCGACCAGATCATGGATCTTGGCGACGAAATCATTGAAGTTGGACGATAGCAATGCGATCTCGTCCCTGCCTTCGACCGGCAGACGTTGGGTGAGGTCGCCCTCTCCGCTGGCGATGTCGGACAAGGCTCCGACCACCCGCCGCAAGGGTCGCGTAAGGGTCTGTCCCAGGATCCAGATCACACCGACCATCAAGGCGACGCCGAAGACCCCGATCAACAGGAGCTTCATGAGGAGCGCATTCGTCTCAGCCAACACGTTCCTGAACGGCAATGTCATGCCGATGGACCACTGCCCCTGCCTTCCGGCCAGGGTGAGCGGTTCGGTGAGCAGCAGACCATCGCCGTCGAAGAGATCGCTATCACGGATCGCGGTGAAGGGTTTGCCCTGTTCGAGCGCCTCGACGAATCGTGCGAGATCCTCGCCCAAGGTATCCTGTTCGGCCCCGGCCACATTCTTGCCGATCCGCGCGGCATCCGGATGGGAGATCACCTCGCCATCGTGACCGAAAAGCGCTGTGATACCGCCGAAATGACGCTTCGATCCGACGAACTCCTTGATCGCGGCGAGGGAGATATCGGCTCCCACGACACCAGCCACCCGGCCGGACTCCTCGATCGGCACGACGATGGAGGTCATGGCCACCTGCTGACCTCCGACCTCGTAGGCAAAGGGATCCAGAACGACCGGCTTGCCGCTATCGCGAGCCAGAAGGTAATAGTCGCCGTCTCCAGGCGTCTCGTACCCTTTGAGCGGTTCCATCTGGATCGTCTGAGCATCCCGATACCAATAGGGGATGAACCGACCGGTCGCGTCATGTCCGTCGGTCCCCGCATGTCTGGCATCCTCGCCATCGAAGGCATCGGGCTCCCAGACCGTCCAGACGCCCAAGAGCTCGGGACGACCCTTTAGATAGATCGATAGCAGCCGATTGAAGTAGTCTCGACGTTCCTCGGGAGCAATGGCTTCGCGAGCCTTGCCTGCCTCGGCGAGTGCGGCCAAGGCGCGCAATTCGTCGTCGAACCGATTCTCTATCTCCCGCCCGTCGAAGCGCGCCATCAGCCGCACCGACTCGACCGCATCCTCGGTCACCGCGCCACGCAGAACGACCTGAATGAAGATGAGCATCCCCAACAAGATCAAGGCGGTCGCAGGAATCAGTGTGATCAGGAGTTTTTGCATCATGGAGAAACGAGACAGCATGGATATGTCCTCGGCAGATGATCGACGGCGGGAAGGTGGGCCTTCCGCTGCATCAGAATAGACCTTTGGTACGAGAACGCATGTGAACGTCCCAGCAAACGCATCCGCGCTCCGCTCGCAGGACAGGCACCCTGATACGCGCGTCGCAGTCCCAAACTGATCAACACGTCCGAGACCCAGGCAATCTTCGCGTTTCTCAGAGATCCGGCAGCGGGTCGTGTCCGGGATCCGGCGGCACGGCCGCGCGGTCGCGCCGCTCCAGCAGCCTCAGAATCAAGGCGACGCAGAAGGCGATGCCGAGCATCGCGAGCGCGCCCAGGACGACGCCATGCCAGCCGAGCCAGTGCCAGAAGGGTCCGAGATAGAAGCTCCCGACGCTGGCCCCGCCGTAGTAGGACATCAGATAGAGCGAGGAGGCGCTCGCCCGGGCGCCGTCCGCCTTGCGGCTCACCCAGCCGGCGGCCTGGGTATGGGTGAAGAAGAATCCGATGGCGTTGATCACCATGCCGAGGATGATGACCTCGAGCCGCGGGACCAGGGTCAGGAGCGTCCCGCTCATGAGGATGACCACACCGGCGGCCATCGCCAATGGCTGCGACCGCCCGCCCACGATCCGGCCGGAGACCCCGGCGGCCAGGGTCCCGGAGAGATAGGTGAGGAAGAGCAGTCCGAGCGCCGCGGGCGACAGCTCGTAGGGCGGCGCGCTCAGCAGATAGGTGATGTAGCTGTAGAGATTGATGAAGACGAGGAAGTTGAGTCCGCCGATCAGACAGGCGAGCAGGATGACGGGGTTGCGCAGATGACGCCCCAGATCCGCCAGCATGGCGATCGGATGCAGGGGTTTGGGCCGGAAGCCGCGCGACGGCGGCAGCATCCAGATGAAGAGGATCAGGACGGCGAGGCTCAGCGTGCCGGTCACCAGGAAGCTCGCCTGCCAGCCCCAGGCCGAGGCCACGGCACCGCTGATGAGCCGGCCCGAGATGCCCCCCAGCGAATTGCCGCTGATGTAGAGTCCGACCGCCAGGACCATGGCGTCGTGCTCGAATTCGTCGCCCATGTAGGCCATGGCGACGGCGAGCAGTCCGCCGATGAACAGCCCCTGGATGGCCCGTAGCGCGAGCAGCGACCAGAAGTCGGGGGCGAAGGCCATGGCCAGCGAGCAGAGCGTCGTCAGCGTCATGGTCACGAACATGATGCCGCGGCGGCCGATGGCATCGGAGAGCGGGCCGTAGACCAGCAGCGAGAGACTCAGGGTCAGGGTCGTCAGCGAGACGGTCAGACTGGCGTCGACCGGCGACACGCCCCAGGTGGCGCTGAACAGCGGCAGCAGGGGCTGAGGGGTATAGAGGTTGGCGAAGGTCAGCAGCGATCCCAGGCTCAGGGCCAGGGTCGCCCGCCAGAAGGCCGGGGTTCGTGCAGCGATCATGCGGATGGGTCGGCGGAGTACAATCCCCTATTGTACTCCAGTGACAACCCCCATTACCCCGCGTCTGCCAAGGTTGGATAGCGTATTTCCACTCAAACCAGCTCGGCGGATATTCGATGCCTGGAAGCAAGGAGAAAAGCGAGCCAGCATCGAAACAGATCGAATCCGCCTACCGGCTGAGGATCGCGGCCGAAATGGTCTCGGCGGTCCGCGACTTTTGCGAGACCGAGCCGGCACCCGGCGCCGAGCGGGCGACTGTCCATATAGGGGCCGAGCGGCCGTACAATCCAGCCCCATGCCCCAATCGCAACAGCCACCCAGCGAGCGTCTCAGCGGATCCGTCGAGCGCGTCACCTTCCACAGCCCGGAGAGCGGCTTCTGCGTGCTGAGGGTCAAGGTGCGGGGCGAGCGCGAGCTGATCACCGTCGTCGGCTCGGCCGCGAGCGTCACGCCGGGCGAATATCTGCAGGCCGAGGGCGGATGGGTCAACGACCGTCAGCACGGACTCCAGTTCAAGGCGACGGGTCTGCGGATCATCCCGCCGAGCACGCTCGACGGCATCGAGCGCTATCTGGGCTCGGGCATGGTCAAGGGCATCGGCCCGCACTTCGCCCGCAAGCTGGTACGCGCCTTCGGCGAGCGGGTCTTCGAGGTCATCGAGGACAACCCGGAGCGCCTGCTGGAGCTGGACGGCATCGGCCCCAAGCGCCAAAAACGGGTCACCGAGGCATGGGCCGAGCAGAAGGTGATCCGCGAGATCATGGTCTTCCTCCAGTCGCACGGGGTCGGCACGGCGCGCGCGGTGCGTATCTACAAGACCTACGGCGAGCAGTCGGTCGAGCGGGTGCGCGAAAACCCCTACCGGCTCGCGCTCGACATCCACGGCATCGGCTTCAAGACCGCCGACACCATCGCCGCACGGCTCGGCATCCCCCACGACTCGCCGATCCGCGCCCAGGCCGGGGTGCGGCACGTGCTCCAGGAGATCGCCGGCGAGGGCCACTGCGCCGCCTGGCACGAGACCCTGGTCGAGCAGTCCTGCGCACTGCTGGAGATTCCCGAACCCATCATCCAGGAGGCCATCCGGACCGAGCTGGCCGAGGAGCGCCTGATCGCCGAGCCGATCGAGGATCGGCCCGCGCTCTTCCTCGCCCCCTTGCAGCGCGCCGAGATCGGCGTCGCCCGCGGTCTGGAGCGGCTCCAGCTCGACCCGCCGCCTTGGGGCCGCATCGACGTCGAAAAGGCGCTGCCCTGGGTCGAGGCCCAGACCGGACTCGAGCTGTCCGAGTCGCAGCGCGCCGCCGTCGCCACGGCCGTCTCGGGCAAGGTCACCATCATCACCGGCGGTCCTGGCGTGGGCAAGACCACGGTGGTCAACGGCATCCTGCGCATCCTCAGGGCCAAGGGCGTCGAGGTGCTGCTGTGCACCCCGACCGGACGCGCCGCCAAGCGTCTATCGGAGTCGACCGGGGGCGAGGCTCGAACCATCCATCGGCTACTGGAATTCGACCCACAGGTCATGGGCTTCAAGCGCGACCAGTACAGTCCGCTCGACACCGACCTGCTGGTGGTCGACGAGGTCTCCATGGTCGATCTGGTACTCATGAATCAGCTGCTGCGCGCGGTACCGACCCGGGCCGCCCTGCTCCTGGTCGGCGACGTCGACCAGCTGCCCTCGGTCGGACCGGGGGCGGTGCTCGCCGATCTCATCGGCTCGGGCGCCGTGCCGACCGTGCGGCTCACCGAGATCTTCCGCCAGGCCGCCGCCTCGCGGATCGTGGTCAACGCGCACCGCATCAACGCCGGGCGGATGCCCGAACCCCCGGACGCCGCGCGTCCGGACAGCGACTTCTATCTGATCCGCTGCGACACGCCGGAGGACATCCACGACCGGCTGATGCGGGTCGTCACCGAGCGCATCCCCAGTCGCTTCGGTCTCGATCCGGTCCGCGACGTCCAGGTATTGACCCCCATGAACCGGGGCGGACTGGGCTCGCGGGCGCTCAACGTGGCGCTTCAGGGCGCGCTCAATCCGGACGCCCAGCCGCGCATCGAGCGCTTCGGCTGGACCTATGCCCCGGGCGACAAGGTCATCCAGCTGGTCAACGACTACGACAAGGAGGTCTTCAACGGCGACATCGGCCGCATCCGCTCGATCGACATCGAAGAAGGCCTGCTGACCATCGACTTCGACGGCCGTCAGGTCGTCTACGAGACCGGCGAGCTGGACGAGGTGGCACTCGCCTACGCCACCAGCGTCCACAAGGCCCAGGGCTCCGAATACCCGGCCGTCGTCATCCCGCTTGCGACACAGCACTTCACGCTGCTGCAGCGCAACCTGCTCTATACGGCGGTGACCCGGGGGAAGCGTCTGGTCGTGCTCATCGCCCAGCCCAAGGCGCTCGGCATGGCCGTCAAGCAGACCGGATCGAGCAAACGGCTGACCAAGCTGAGATGGAGGCTGATGGAAGAGCGGGCTTGACCATGACGAAATCAGGGGAATTGCTGGATCTCAATTATCAATACATTAGAAATTTATAATGTATTGAATCTCAAATTCACCCTCGAATGCGGCAGACGCATCGTCACACGGACCCCAGTCATATGAACGATCATCAAGCCCCAGCCAGCCCTCAGTCTCCGAATCGGTCTCACTCATCCAGGTCGCCCCGCTCCTGGATCAAAATGACCCTGGCGATTCTCGCCGGCGGATTCGGTCTCTACATCCTCGTCGTCCTCGGGCTCGCGCTCTACTGGTGCAATCAGCCGGAGACCTTCAAGGTGACCGAGCGCCTTCCGGAGTCCGCGATCCGCAGCGACGGAACGCCGGTGCCCGGCACGGCGCTGGTCTCGTCCGTCATCGAGATCGGCGAGACGCTGCTCGACAAGCCGGGCGGATTCCTGCACAACGACATCGCGCCCCCCGGCTCCTTCCTCGACAACTGTCCCAACTGGGAGTGCGGCTCTCTCATGGCGCTGCGCGACGCGGTGCGCTCGCTCCGAAACGACTTCAGCCGCTCCCAGAGCCAGTCGCTCGAGGACGATGACGTCAAGCGCGCCGATCTGCAGTTCGCGATCGACCCCAAGGCCTGGATGTTCCCCTCGGCGGAGGACGAATACCGAGAGGGCATCGAGGCATTGAAGCGGTATCGCGAAACGCTCGGCACCAGCACGAGCGGACCCAAGTCCTTCCATGCCCGGGCGGACAACCTGGCCGACTACCTCGACGTGATCGAGAAGCGTCTCGGCCACCAGGGCAGCCGACTCAGCTCCAGCGTCTCCGACCCGGCGCTGACTTACGCAATCGCGCCGCGGCAGGAAATTTCCTCGGACATGGCCGGGGATACCGCCGAGCGCCCGCGCACGCCCTGGAACGAGGTCGACGACGTCTTCTACTGCACCCGAGGCTACAGCTGGGCCCTGCTGCACATCATGCAGGGCATCCAGATCGACTTCCGCGACACCCTGGCGACCAAGAACGCGCAGGAACTGGTGAGCCAGATCATCGCCGACCTGGAGGGCGCGACCCGCGCCATGTCCAGTCCCATCATCCTCAACGGGGACGGCTACGGTCTGCTCGCCAACCATTCCTTGACCATCGCCTCCTACATCTCGCGGGTGAATGCCTCGGTGCTGGACCTCAAGATCCTCCTCAAGGAGGGTTGATCCCGAATCGGTGGCTCGTCCCGGCGAGCCACCGGCGGCGACATCCCCGCGCTCTACGGCATCTATTTCGACTTCAGCGAGGCCCAACTCCAGCCGGAGCCGCGGCCCTCGAACCCGTCCCCGGATGGCGGCCCCGCGCCATGGATCGGATTCCTGGCGAGAGGATCGAGGACGGACGACCTCGCCCAAAACCATCATTTAGTGTAACTTCCGAGCGAACCGGGAATCGTTTGCCATATTCAGGGGCGAAGCCATGGAACAGAACGACCTCGCCGCAACTTTCGACAAACACTTCGAACTCAGACTCGCGCGGCATCATGACCTGCTCGACCAGATCTTCCGCATCCGCTACCAGGTCTATTGCGAAGAATTCCGCTACGAAGACAAGTCGCACTTTCCGGACCTCAAGGAACGGGACGAGTACGACCAAGCGGCGCTGCACTGCCTCATGATCCACCGGGCGACCCGCGCCTCGGTCGGATGCGTGCGCTTCATCCGGGCCGATTGGGATGACGGCAAGCGGCCGCTCCCTTTCGAGCGCGTCTCCGCGACGCGACCCGACGCCATCATCGATCCGCATCGGTTGCCAAGGACGCGCTTCGGCGAGCTGTCGCGGCTCGCCGTGCTGGAATCCTTCCGCCGGCGCCGCAAGGACGACAAACGGCCTATCAGTCTGCCCGAAAAGGATGCGGTCGAGGACCAAGACCAGCGCAGCGAGTTTCCCTGCATTCCTCTCGGCCTCTTCATGGCCGGGATTTCCATGTTTCTACGCAGCCGGACCGATTTCACCTTCGCCATGATGGAGCCGCGCCTGGCGAGGCTGCTGCGCCGTTTCGGCATCCTCTTCGTCCAGACGGGCGATCTGGTCGAACATCACGGCCCGCGCGCGGCCTTCGTGCTGCCGCGCGAGAGCGCGATAGAACCGATGCCGCCCCAGGTTCGCGATCTCTTCCGGCTCGTCGACCGGCAACTGTTCGACAACGCCCCCACGAACGAGCCGGCAACCCTCGATGTCTGATGGAGCGCTCGCGATGGAACCAAGGCTATCCTCCGAATCCGGGGGGCGGTCCCCGGGCTATGTCCCGCCCATCTATCTCGACAAAGCGGGGGACCTTCTCCGCCCCGTCAAGAGACTCAGCTATGAAATGCTGGGACTCTCCCCCGGCCAGCACGTGCTGGACGTCGGTTGCGGACCAGGGATCGATACCCTGGCCATGGCCGAGCCGGTCGGAGCGGATGGACGCGTCCTCGGCGTGGACGCGGATCCGGCGATGGTCGAAGCGGCCAACGCCCGCGCGCACGCGGCCGGACTGGCCGGCCGTGTGCACCACCAGACGGGCGATGCCTGTGCCCTGGCGCTGGACACGGACAGCGTCGACGTCTGCCGCTGCGAACGGCTCTTCATCCATCTGGACGATCCTGCGCGCGCCCTGCGCGAGATGCAGAGGGTCGTGCGTCCGGAAGGCCGGATCCTGGTGGTGGATTCGGACTGGGGCAGCCTTTCGATCGACACCCAGGAGATCGAGGTCGAGCGCAAGCTCGCGCGCTTCCGCTCCGAGCGGCTCTTGAGCAATGGCTATTCGGGCCGGCAGCTGTTCAGGCTGTTCAAGACATGCGGAATGACCGATATCGAGATCCAGGTGCTACCGGTCGTCATCCTCGGCGACACCGGACTGCTCGGATACCTCACCAAGCTGGACGAGGTGGAACGGGATGCGCTCGAGGCGGGAGCCGTGACCCGGCTGGAACTCGACCGCTGGCGCCTCGAACAGGAAGAGGCGGCGCGGAAGGAAACCGGATTCGGCTGCATGAGCATGGTGCTGGCGCTGGGACGCGTCGAAGGCGACAGACACGGCCGGGGATGATGTCATCAAGGGAAATCAGAAGCGGTAGGAGCCGATCACCGAGAAGAGGGTCCAGTAGCGCTCGGTTTCGCTGGAGATCGGATTCTCCAAATCGGAGAGCCAGCCGGTGCCGTCGATGTAATGGAACTCGGTCCTCAGCATGAAGGCAGGGGTAACGTCCCAACGCAGTCCCAGGGTCAGATCCTTGGCGAACCGTCTGTACGCCGGCAGGCCGGTCTCCGCGGCGAATGCCGTTCCATTGCGGTCCTCCTTGTCCCAGTAGAGCGCGTCGTATCTCAGCAGCGCCTCCCAGTCCGGAGCGAATCTGTAGGTCCCCTGGAGGTAATAACTCTCCCCGGTGAAGCCGTCATCGGGAAAGGTGGCACCGAAATCGCGCAGGCTGACCGAGCGTCTCGCGTATTCGGCCGTGAGATCCCATAGCCTGGCGTTGTACTGCGCCGAGAGGATCAGAGGCTCGAACCGGAACCGGCCGGAATCGAATGGATCCCCCCGGCCAGCGCGATCGTATCCAGTGTTCACCTGGCCGCCGGAGATCCCGAACCGCAATCGCGCGTCCGGGGTTTCGTAGATCAGTCGCGCCAGCCAGGTCGGCCTGGGATCGAGCCGTCCTTGTGCGGCCCCGAAGAAGACGGAGCGCTCGAAGTCCGGATCCTCGACGCGCGGCCAGCCGTATTGCAGTTGCAGCGAGAGATTGCCCGTCTCCAAATGACGCTCGCCGTAGAGCTGCGCGCCGTCCAACGAGAGCGCGAGATTGCGGTTGACGTCGAAATAGATCGACTGAGGCAGCAGGATGCTGGGGCGGGCGAAGGCCACGTCGCGCGTATCGATATAGAAGCCGAGCGGATTCAGGATACGGCCCGCCCGCGCGCCCACCAGCATCTCGCGGCTCTCCATGAAGCGATAGTCGATGAAGCCGAAATCCAGCCTCAGGTCTCCGTCATCGGTCTCCCCGGCCAGACGCGACACGGCCTGCGCCGAGATCTGCAGACCCGGCTTGAAGCGCCAGGAGGCGTTGAGCCCCAATTCGCGGAAGTCGAAATCCCCCCCGGTGATGGTATCGCCGAAGAAGCTGTTGCCCGTCGTCAGTATGTATCCCTGGGTTGCGAAACCGTGCAGCTGCAATTGCTCGGGCCAATCGTCGCTCGCCAGGCACGAGCTCCCCCAGATTCCCATCATGAGGATGCAGCCCTGGACTCCGAGTCCACCGATCTCCGAACCCGATCGCGAGTGCACTTTCCGCCCCTCCGGCATCTAGATGGATCCATGCAGACGTAAATAGCTTCCGACAGGAAAGAACCGGCAGTCACATTCGCACATACCTATCCCGCCACGCATGTTCAAGCCCATTGTAGAGCAGTCGGCAGCGCAACGCCGGGCGTGAATCGCGAGCATCATCGGATGCGGCATATGGACCTATCGGATCGGAGCGAAGAAGCCGATCGCAGAGACGACCGAGCGCCACATAAAAGCGACCCGGCATCCGCCGGGTCGAGGCTCTCTCGTCGGGGGAGAGATGAGGAGGACAGCTAGCGATGTAGGGCCAGAAGTCGGGATTCACCGGCCCCGGTGACTCTATCGGCCACAAGCCCTATTTCTTGACCCCTCCGATCCGCAAGGACGGACGAAAGCGGTTTCATCGGTCGACGTCGACGATGACGCGGCCCCGGATACGTCCCTCCAGAATCCGGGTGGCGGTGGGTATGACCTCGCCGAGCCCGATCTCATGACCGATGGCGTCGAGCTTATCGAGGTCCAGATCCCGCGCGAGACGGCGCCATGCCTCGATACGCAGCGGCCTGGGGCACATGACGCTGTCGATCCCCGCCAGGGTGACGCCACGCAGAATGAAGGGCGCAACCGTGGCCGGAAAATCCATGCCTCCAGCCAGACCGCAGGCGGCGACGACACCGCCACGCTGGAGGGTGGCGCAGACGTTCGCCAGCGTGTGGCTGCCGACGACGTCGACGGCCCCCGCCCAGCGTTCCTTGCCGAGCGGCTTCCCGGGAGACGAGAACTGGGAGCGCTCCAGGATCTCCGCGGCACCGAGCCGCTCCAGATAGTCGGCGTCCTCCGTGCGTCCGGTGACCGCGACGACCCGATAGCCCAGCTTGGCGAGAACCGCGATGGCGACGCTTCCCACACCACCGGCGGCACCGGTGACGAGGATCTCGCCATCCTCCGGCTCGACCCCGTGGCGCTCCAGCGCCATGACGCACAGCATGGCCGTATAGCCCGCGGTCCCGATCGCCATCGCCTGCCGAGGCGTGAATTCCGCAGGCAGCGGAACCAGCCAGTCTCCGTTCAGCCGGGCCTTCTGTGCCAACCCCCCCCAATGCGTCTCGCCAACGCCCCATCCGTTCAGCACCACGGCATCCCCGACCCGATAATCGGGGTGAGCGGTCTCCTCGACGATCCCGACCAGATCGATCCCGGGGACCATCGGAAACTTGCGGACCACAGGCGACCGGCCGGTAATGGCCAGGCCGTCCTTGTAGTTCAGGGTGGAGTGGCTGACGCGAATCAGGGTATCGCCCTCCGGCAGCCGTGACTCGTCCAGCTCTTTCAGCTCGGCGCGATAGCCCGCGTCGTCCTTCTCGATCAATAGTGCCTTGAACATCCAAACCTCCTCGTGACTTGTGGCGGACCGTCCCGGGCGCGAGTCGAGAGGGACACTTTCGACTCCGAGGCGGCCGGTCTCTCTCTGGAACATCCATTATTTCGCAGATCGGCCATCCACTGGCCAATGTCGCCAACGACCGGCTCCGGCATCCCATGGCTTCATCGACTCCAGAATCTTCGCGACGGGAGACGAGGATTCAAGGCTGGAGGCATGAACCACACAGATCGTTGACAAATACACGAGTCTGACGTTAGATACCAATATCTAACGCGCGCGTTAGATTTTAGGCCAACCTTCATCGCGGAGAAACCACCATGACCAGTGAGCTGTTGCTGCATTTCGAAGAATCGCTGGATGCGGAGACACGAGAGGACCTGATCGCCAGGCTCGCCGACCAGCTGGGCGTCTCGGCCGAAACCCACCAGTCGGAGAAACCCCATCTGATGTTCCTGCCGACCGACCCGGAGCGCTCCCCGCCGCACCGCGTTCTCGCAGCGGTGCGCGAGCAGGGCTATCACGTCAGGATCGTCGATCTATGAGTCTCAAGATCGGCGCGATCGCGCAACGGCTGGGCACCACGGTGCGGACCCTGAGGTTCTACGAGGAGAACGGCCTGGTGCACCCCAGCCGGTCTCCCGGCGGCACCCGTCTCTACACCGAGGAGGACGAGGCGCGCTTCGCAGCCCTGCTGGCGCTGGCTCGACTCGGCTTTTCACTGCAGCAGCTCGCCGGGCTCGCCGGTCTGCGCGCCGCCAGCCGCACGGGCGACGAGGCCAGCCGTGCGGTGGCCTCTCGGCTCATGGAGATGGATGCCGAGCTCGAGGAGCGGGTCCGCGCGATCGAGCGCCAGCGCCAGGACATCGAGCATGCCCTGGCGCTGGTACGGCGCTGCCATGGCTGCCGACGACGGCCGGCACGCCCAATCTGCGACGCATGTCCCGCGAGCGTCGGCGTCGAGGACAGCACCGTGCTGCAGGTCGTGTGGGACGAAGCCGTCCCTCGCTGAGACGCCTGCGGCGCAGGTCCGTGCCCTGGCCGGCAAGACGACGGCGTCGACCGCCCACACTCATGCCCGAGGATCCGCCAGATCCAGGAGCCGGTCGGCGAGACCGAGGATGGCGTCGACCATGGCCAATGCCCGACGCCAGGATTCGGGGATGGCCGAGAGACCGTAATAGGCGCCGGCGAGCTGGCCGTAGATGGCGCCCGTGGTATCCGCGTCCTCGCCCAGGTTGACGGCGCGGAGCGCGCCGTCGCGGAAGGACTCGGTGGTCCAGAAGGCCCAGAGCGCGGCCTCCAGCGACTGCACCACATAGCCTGTGCCGCGAATCGCCGGCGGCCGGCGCTCCTTGAAGCGGCCGGCGGCGATGAAGTCGATCTGCGGACTCAGGGGATGCGCCTCCCAATCGACGCCATCGGGGGCGAAGCGCGGAGCGAGCAGGATCTCCTTATTCACCCCTTGCAGGGCGCCCAGGATCAGCCCGGCCATGTAGCGGCAGGCGTCGACCGCCTCGGATGCGCCGTGCGTGGTGCGCGACATGCAGCCTGCACAGCGCACGGCCTCCACCGGGGCGCGTCCGAAGGCCAATGGGATAGGCGCGAGGCGCATCAGCGAGCCGTTGCCCGCGCTGTGCGGATCCGTGGAGCCGGCATAGGGATCCCCCTGTTCCTCGAAACGCCGCAGGGCGGTCGCGACCGTGTTGCCGATGTCGAAACAGCGCCCCGTGCTGCTCCACAGCCCCTTGTCGCGCCAGCGCAGATAGCGGCGCATCTGATCCCCGGCATCGAAACCGCCGCACTCGACCAAACTCTCGGCCAGACAGAGCGCCATCGAGGTATCGTCCGTCCACTGCCCGGGCGCGAGCCGGAAGGGGCCGCCGCCCCGCATCTCGTCGATCGGCTCGAAGGTTCCGGGCCGGGTGAATTCGAGCGTCGTCCCCAGGGCGTCGCCGGTCGCGAGTCCCATCAGGGCACCGCGATACCGATCCATCCGGGACATCTCTGCCTGTCGAGTCATCTGATTGCACCTCGGTCGTGCGGATCCGCAAGCAGCCGAGTGTAGACCTCCAGATCGTCCGCCGAGAAGCAGCAGAAGACGACCTGCTCGATCGACGGACATCGCACCAGCGTCGCCCGCACCGTCTCCACGGCCACCCCAGCCGCCAGCTCGGCCGGATAGCCGTAGACGCCCGTGCCGACGCCCGGAAAGGCGATCGAGCGCAGACCATGGGATGCGGCCAGTTCGAGCGAGCGTCGATAGCAGGAGGCCAGCAGCTCCGGCTCATTGGCCCTCCCCTGACGCCAGACCGGGCCAACCGTATGGATCACGAATCGTGCCGGAAGCCGATAGCCGCCGGTGATCTTGGCGTCGCCGGTCGCGCAGCCACCGAACTCGCGGCACTCGGCGAGCAGCCCGGGACCGGCGGCGCGATGGATGGCGCCGTCCACCCCGCCGCCGCCGAGCAGCGAGCCATTGGCCGCATTGACGATGGCATCCACCGCCAGGGTGGTGATGTCCGCCCGAACCGCGCTCAATTCCGCCGCCATGGAGCCTCCTCCAGAATCATCTCGATCGGAAATCGCCATCCCCCAGCCGACCGGGATGACGCAGAATCGGCCAAAACCGTTGGGGCCAAATCGAACCCGCAATGTGTCCGGGCGCCGGGAAACGATTTGATAGAGTTCCGGGACACTGTCTCCTTTGGTTTGCCGCTCCATGCCCCGCGCCTCGAAAACCGCCTCGAAGAAACGCCGCCCGACCGCCAAATCACGCTCCGCCTCGATCTCCTGGCTGCCCCAGCCGGTCAAGAACTGGCTGCTCAAACTGCGCGGAATCGCCATCGCGCTGGCCGCGATCGGCCTGGTTTCGACCCTGCCTCAGGGCATCGTCGACAAGCTGCCCGAGAACGCCCGGGAGGCCGTCTCCATCACGGTCGACATCCGCAATCTGCTGGGCAGGATCGCCGTCGACACGGGCGACTGGCTCGGCGATCTGGTGGAGACGACCGATCTCGAGATCGGCGACGACCTGCTGTCCATGATCCGCAGCCTGCCGAGCGAGATCGAGCGCCGGCTTCCCCAGGATCCCCTCACGGACACGCCAGACGCCGCAAGCCTGCCCAGCGTCGCCTCATCCTTCTCCGGGGCCAAGCGGCTGCTCTACGAACAGGTCTATGCGGACCATCGAGAGACCTTCTACTGCGGATGCCGCTATGACGACAAGCGCCAAATCGAGCTCGGCACCTGCGGTCTGACGAGCCTGACCAGCTCGCGCGCCCAGCGGGTCGAGGCCGAGCACGTCTTCCCGGCCGCCCAGTTCGGCAACATGCGCAAGTGCTGGCGCCAGCCGGAGGCATTCCCGGACTGCGTGACCGACAGCGGCCGCACCCTCTCCGGCCGCCAATGCTGCGAGCGAACCGACCCGGTCTTCGAGGCGGCCCACAACGACCTCTTCAATCTCTATCCGGCGGACGGCTACATCAACGGCCAGCGCTCGAATTTCAACTGGGGCATGGTCAGCGGCGGCGAGCGCTTCGGCAACTGCGACATCCGCATCGACGCCAGCCAGCGCCGCGTCCAGCCGCCCGACAAGGTCCGCGGCGACATCGCCCGCACCATGTTCTACATGCGCGACACCTACGGCTTCCGGCTGAGCCGCCAGGACGAACAGCTCTATACCGCCTGGAACAACGAGGATCCGCCCGACTACTGGGAGATCGAGCGCGAGAAGCGCATCCGCCGCATCCAGCAAAAGGGAAACACATACATCTCGGACTACAGGCGGCTCTAGACAGGGGTCGGGCGGCGCGATCCCGGAGGCAACCCGCTCCATCCGCACGCTGGAGCTCGCATGCCATGGACGGTATGGTGACGAACCAGACGACAGGCAACCGCAAGCGAGGTCACGAGGATGAGCTGGAAAACCGCCAACCGATCCTTCTACTACGCGCAGGCCCCCGAGCCGGACGACCCGGTGCTGCTCCCGCACGAGACCGCCCTGCTCTGCATCGACGTCCAGAACTACGGCATGGTGCAGTCGACCGATCCGGACGAACGCGCCCGCTGGGAACCCTTCCATACCCGGATGCGCGAGACCGTCATCCCCAATCTGCGGACGATGCAGACGCTCTTCCGCCGCAACGGGATCGACGTCATCCATGCCCGGATCGCCTGTCTGCTCGAGGACGGACGGGACCGCTCGCTGAGCCAGAAGCTCCCCGGTTGGAACAATCTGCTGATGCCCACCACCTCGGAGGCGTCGCAGATCGTCCCCGAGCTCGCCCCGAAAACGGGCGAGATCGTGGTGACCAAGACCACCGACAGCGCCCTGACGGGCACCAATCTGCGGCTCGTCCTGAACAACATGGGCATCCGCAATCTGATCGTGACCGGCGTCTACACCGATCAGTGCGTCTCCTCCACGATCCGCAGCCTCGCCGACGAGAGCTTCTTCGTCATCCTGCTCGAGGACTGCTGCGCGGCCGGCACCGACGAGCTGCACCGCCGCGAGCTCGAGATCATCAACATGATCTACTGCCACGTCATGAGCAGCGACGAGCTGATCGGCCTGATGGGATTGAGCTGAGCGGGGCCGCTCGTCTCGGAAGGAGAAATCGAACCGCAAAGGACGCGAAGAAAACAAAGGATTGTCATGAACCGAGCGAATTGCGTGTATCCACCCGGCGGATGGAATACGCCCATTGCTCGAGCCCCTGTTCCCCTTAGCGCCTTTGCGGTTCCGACTCTCTGGATCCAGACGGCGGCATGGATTCGCCGCCGTCTGGAGGCGTCATCTCAGCGGATGAACTTGCCTCTCGGCGTGTAGTGGGTGTGCAGGTGGTGGTGCGAGATGTGGCCGCAGGGTCCGTCGGTCAGGAACTCCTCATAGAGCTGGAGGATGACCGGGTTCTCATGCGACTTGCGCACGGCGCAGCTTTCGTCGATCTGGTAGATCGCCTTGGCGCGCTGGGCGCGGATCTCGGGGCTGGTCGGGATCGGCTGACCGCCGCCGCCGAGACAGCCGCCGGGACAGGCCATGAACTCGATGAAATGACACTCGCTGAAGGGACCGCCGGCCTTGATGTCCTCCATCACCAGCTGGGCATTGGCGGTGCCGTGCACCACGCCGACCTTGAGGGTCGCGCCCTTCAGCCATTCCCAGTCCGGGACCAGGTGCTTGATGAGATCCGGCACCGGACCGACCTCGGTGATGGGGATCTCGGCCATCCGAGCCCCTTCGATCCCGCGCACCGGCAGGATGTTGGCATGGTCGTAGAAGTCCTCGACCTGATGGCCGGTCACCATCTCGATCACGCTGCGCAGCGCCGCCTCCATGACGCCGCCGGTAGCGCCGAAGATGACACCGGCGCCGGATGCCTCGCCGAAGGGATCGTCGAAGGGCGCCTCGGGGACGTTGGGCAGATCGATGCCCGTCTCCTTGATCATGCGCGCCAGCTCGCGCGTGGTGAGCCCGTAGTCGACATCCTTGAAGCCGCTCGAGGTCATCTCGGGGCGGTTGCATTCGTACTTCTTGGCGGTACAGGGCATGAGGGCGACCACCACCATCTCGGCCGGATCGACGCCGCGCTTCTCCGCGTAGTAGGTCTTGAGCAGGGACCCGAACATCTGCTGCGGACTCTTGGCCGAGGACAGATGGTCGATCATGCCCGCGTAGAAGTTCTCCATGTACTTGACCCAGCCCGGCGAACAGCTGGTGAACTGGGGCAGCTTGACGCTCTCGTCCTTCTCCACCAGCGCCTTGTAGAGCCGCAGGATCAGCTCGGTGCCCTCCTCGATGATGGTGAGGTCGGCGGTGTGGTTGGTGTCGAAGACCGCGTCGAAGCCCACCCGCTTGAGCGCGGTGTTGAGCTGATAGGTCATGGGGGTGCCCGGCTCCAGATCGAAGCACTCGCCGATACCCGCGCGCGGCGAGGGAGCGGTCTGGATGACCACGTGCTTGGTCGGATCGTCGATCATGGCCCAGACCTCGTCGGTCTGGTCCACCTCGGTCAAGGCCCCGGTGGGACAGTGGTTGATGCACTGGCCGCAGTTGATGCAGACCACGTTGGCCAGCGGCTTGTTGGCGAAGGTCGCGACATGTGCGCGCGAAGAGCGGCTGGCGACCGTAAGACAGCCTACGCCCTGGAGCTCCTCGCAGGCGCGTACGCAGCGGCGGCAGAGCACGCACTTGTTCATGTCGCGCACGATCGAGGGGCTGCTGCGGTCGATGACGTACTTGGGCTCGGTCGGATGGCCGAAACGGTAGAAATCGACGCCGTACTCGGTCGCCAGATCCTGCAGCTCGCAATTGTTGTTGCGCTTGCAGGTGTTGCAGTCGCCATAGTGCTCGGCGAGCAGCAGATCGATGATATGGCGCCGGGCGTTGCGGACCGTGCGCGTATTGGTCTTGACCTCGATCGAACGCGTGATGGGCGTGGCGCAGGATGCCTGAAGGTTGCGCATGCCCTCGACCTCGACGACGCAGACGCGGCAGACGCCGGCGGTGCAGAGGTCGTCGTGGTGACAGAGGGTCGGGATGCGCACGCCGACCTGGCGCGCGGCATCGAGGATGGTGGTTCCCTCGGGAACCCGAAGCTCGATACCGTCGATGGTGAGGTCGATCATGGCCGCGTCCGGACCGGGAACGATGGCGGTGTGGCGATGCGGATGTGTCTGCATTGGCTTGGTATTCATGGTTGCGTCTCTCCGTCCGTCCTCAGGCCGCCAGAATCGGGCGCGCCATGATCTCTTCCTGGAAGTGCGCGTTGATGGCGATGAAGACGTTGGGACTCGCCTGCCCCAGACCGCACTTGGAGGTGCTCTTGATGCTGTGGCTGAGACCGATGAGATCGTTGAGATAGCGGTTGGAACAGGTCCCTTTCTGCAGCAGACGCACGCCGTCCAGCAGCTTCTGGTTACCGATGCGGCAGCCGGTGCACTGACCGCAGGACTCCTCGACGAAGAACTCCAGATAGTTCTCGGCCACCTCCAGCATGTCGCGGCCCTGACCGTAGACGATGATGGAGCCGCCGATGCCCAGGTCCTCGTAGCCCATGACGCGGTCGAACTGGCTCGCCGGAACCAGCTCGCCGGTATAGCCGCCGACCTGGACCGCCTTGGCGCCCACGCCGTCGACCAGTTCCAGCAGCTGCTGCACCGTCATGCCCCAGGGCAGCTCGTAGACGCCGGGACGGGCGCAGTCGCCCGAGACGCTGAACAGCTTGAAGCCCTTGGAGCGCTCGGTGCCGATGCCGGTGAACCATTTGGCACCGCGGGCGACGATGCAGCTCGCCGTGGCCAGGGTCTCGACGTTGTTGACGATGGTCGGACGGCCGTGGAGCCCCTTCTCGACCGGATAGGGCGGACGGTTGCGCGGCTCGCCGCGGCGACCCTCCAGACTCTCGATCAGTGCCGTCTCCTCGCCGCAGACATAGGCGCCCGCGCCCATGTGGATGCGGATGTCGAAGGAGAAGCCGTCCTTGTCGAGGATGTTCTCGCCCAGCAGACGGGCCTGACGGCGCGTCTCCAGAACGGCCTCCAGATGCGGACGCAGATGGGTGTATTCGTAGCGCAGATAGAGGATGCCCTCGGTCGCCCCGACGGCATAGCCGGCCAGGGTCATGCCCTCGAACACCATGTCGGCGTACTTGCCGAGGATGACGCGGTCCTTGAAGGTGCCAGGCTCGCCCTCGTCGGCATTGCAGATGATGTATTTGAGATCGCTCTCGGCCTTGGCGGCCAGGTTCCACTTGACCCCGGTCGGGAAGCCGGCACCGCCGCGTCCCTTGAGGCCAGAGACGGTCAGCTCGCCGATCACGTCGGCCGGCGCCATCTCGCGGACCGCACGCGTCAGGGCCGCGTTCGGCTCGTGCGAGGCGTAGCTCAGCATGCTGGCATAGGTCTCGCCGACGTTGCCCATGGTCGGACGGCGGATGCTGATCTCCTGGCGGCACTCCTCGATGATGCGATGCACCATCGGCGGGGTCAGATTGGAATAGACCTCATTGTTCACCATCATGGCCGGGGCCTGATAGTTCATGCCGATGCAGCTCGTCCATTCGAGGGTGAACATGCCGTCCGGGGTGGTCTCGCCGAAGCGGATCCCCAGATCGTTGCGCAGCTGGCGCGCGACCGACTTGGCCCCCTTCATGATCGAGGACATGTCGCGGCTGAGCCGGATGATGAACTTGCCCTTCGGCTTCTTGTTGATGAAGTGGAAGAAGGTGGCGACGCCATAGACCTCGGTGGGCGGCATCTTCAGCTGGTCGGCGATGAACTGCATGGCGAATTCGGAGACATAGCCGAATTCGTCCTGCACCGCCAGGAGGAGTGGAATGAGTTCGGATCTTTCCGATCCTATCGACGTCATCAACTCCCTGATGACCGCCTTTTCATTGTCCTGCCCAGTCAACAACATCTAAAGACCTCGTCTGCGCGCCACTGCCCAAGAGGGACGCGCCGTCATGTTGAGAACGAACTGGGCGGCCGCCGCGGCGGCCGGCCCCCGCGTTTCGACCCATCATCGTGTGGATGGCCGAAACGGCGCGGGAGCGAGGATGATCCAAGAGGAATCCAGAATCCGACGGGTTACGACCGGTGCGGCGGATGAAGGATCATCATTGGGCATGTTAATACCCCTACGAAATACCGCAGAATTTAATGGTATTCTGAAATAAGTCGGTCATACAAGGATCTAGGACAACCAGAACGAGTAAAAATACCCAATCCACAGCATTCGGAGACGAAATATAACCCCATTGAAATCAGGATTCAGACAGGCATCCTGTCCCGACCCCTGTCCTGACCCACAGTCATTTCCTAGTCAAACTCTTGAGCGACAAGCGATAACCACTGAGCAGGCAGAAGGCGCTTAGAACCCGAACCGAACCGGATCCCCCCTCATCAAGACTTGGTCAAACTCGCGCGATTACGTATAGATACGGATTCCATGCGTGTCGATCCATGTTGCACGGGGATATCCATCAAGGAGGAACCCGAGCGTTCATCGGCAATATCTATCGCGGATAGCACAACAACCGGCAGATTCATGCGCCTCCGAAAATGGCTCGAGCAGCCCCACTGGTTCCAGCCGACCCGACGTCCCATGCGATGGATGCGACCCTCTAAACAGGCGCGGCAGTCGGTCGGCTCCTCGTCGATGCAGGGCTTGTTGTCGTAGAGCTGATAGCGCTTGCGCACCGGACGCGGGGTGATGTTGGGCATGATGATGTTGCAGCCGTGGGCGATCCCCTGCTCGCGCCCGTCCTCGGCCAGGGCCTGCAACGCGGTCGCCGCGGCGATGTTGACGTCGCGCAGCACTAGACGGCAGACCGCCAGCATATTGAGCGCGAGCTGCAACAGCGGTCCCTGCTCCAGCATCCCCTCGTCGAGCATGTCGCCACCGCGCGAGAGGATGTACGGCCCCATGCCGAGCATGTCGACGTCCATGCGCTGGTAGAAACGGATGTCGGCGCAGAGATCGGCGAGGGTCTGACCCGGCAGCCCGATCATGCCCCCGGTACCGACCTGGAACCCGGCCGTGCGCAGATCCCGAAGCGCCTGGATGCGCGAGGCATAGGCCTTCTCGTGGGCGAATCCGTCCGGATGGAGCCGGGCGAAGATCTCGGGATTGGTGGTCTCCATGCGCAGCAGATAGCGCATGCAATCGGCCTCGCCCGCCGCCGCGCGCCAGCGTGCGTAGGTCTCCAGCGGCTGCTCGCCGAGCGAGAGCGTGATGCTGGCCCCCTCGGGCAGCCGTTCGGACCGGGTACGGGCGCGGATTTCGCGGATGCAGTCCTCGACGAAGGCGACGAAGGATTCGTCGCGCCGCTCACCCGCCTGGAGACAGACCGAGCCGTAGTTGTTCTCCGCCGCCCAGACCGCCCCCTCGACCAGCTGCTCCAGGCTCAGGTCGTAGCGCTCCAGCGCGCGGTTGTCGCGACGGATGCCGCAATAGCGGCAGTTGAGGGTGCAGCGGTTGGAGAACTCGATGATGCCGCGATAGTGGACCAGATCGCCGACCAGACGGGTCGTGAGATCGTAGGCCGCCCGGCGCAGACGCTCGCAGTCCTCGGGATCGGTAAGACCCAGCAGGCGGATGATGTCAGCGTCGCTGAAGCGCTCCTGCCGCAGAAGGTCGTCCAGGGTCTTCATGTCGAAGCCTCCCGACAGGCGTCTTCATAGGCCGCCATGGCCGCCGGAAAGGACTGCAGCGAGCGTGTCAGCACGCCCTGGAGCAGCGAGATGGCCACGCCATAGTTGGTCATGGGAACGCCCTGGCGCTCGGCCCGATAGAGCCAGGAGAGCATGTGTTTGCGCGTCACCATGCAGGCCCCGCACTGGATGATGAGATCGTAGTGGGCGATCTCCTCGGGGAAATACTTGCCGCTGCTGAAGTCGATCTGGAGTTCACCTCCGACGAATTGGCGCAGCCAGCGCGGGATCTTGACCCGGCCGATGTCGTCGCAGATGAGATCGTGGGTACAGGCCTCGGCGATCAGCACCCGGTCGCCCGGCTTGAGCCTGTGGATCATAGCCGCGCCAGCGGTCAGCTTGATCAGATCCGCCTTGAAGCGGGCCATGAGGATGGAGAAGGTGGTCAGGGGCACCTCGGGCGGGGTGTCCGCCGCCGCCTTCATGACCACCTGCGAGTCGCAGATCACCAGCGAGGGCGGGGTGCGCAGATCCTCGAACACGGCCGAGAGCTCACGCTCCTTGACTACCGTGCAGACGGCGTCCGCGTCCAGTACCTCGCGGATGACCTGGACCTGGGGCAGGATCAGCCGTCCCTTGGGGGCGCCCAGATCGATGGGCACGACCAGCACCACGCTGCCGCCCGGCTGGATGAGGTCGGCGACCAGCGGCGGCTCCTGCAAATAGTCCTCGGGCACCAGACGGATGATGGACTCCTTCACCGCGTCGATGTTCTGGTGCTCCAGCGCCGAGATCCGCACCAGCTCGCCGCCCTCCCCGAGCAGCTCGGCGATTCCGGCATCCGGCGCCTCGCCCAGATCGCTCTTGTTGAGTACGCAGAGGATCGGCGTCTCGCGCTCGCGGAGCTGGGCGATCAGCGCGCGCTCCTCGTCGCCGAGACCGCGCTGGTCGCAGACCAGCAGGGCCACGTCCACCCGCTCCAGCACCCCGGCGGTCCTGGCCATACGCATCCCGCCCAGCGCGCCCTCGTCGTCGATCCCGGCGGTGTCGACGAAGACGACCGGCCCGATCGGCGGCAACTCGAAGGCCTTCTCGACCGGATCCGTGGTGGTCCCGGCTACGTCCGAGACGATGGAGAGCGGATAGCCCAGCAGGGCGTTGATCAGACTCGACTTGCCGGCATTGCGGCGTCCGAAGATGCCGATGTGCAGACGCAGACTCTTGGGGGTGTCCAGCATGGGAGAAACTCACGGAGGGGAATACAGCGGCCAGCGGCCAGCGGCCAGAATTTTGGTGATGCGACGCATCGGGCCTCAACGAAACCCGAGCGCCGTCATGGCGGCCGGCGAGAGCAGCCGGTCCAGCGTCGCCGCATCGAGCAGCCCCGCCTCCAGCACCAGGTCGCGGACCCGTCGATCGCTCGCGGCCGCCTCCTTGGCGACGCGAGAGGCGGTCTCGTAGCCGAGCGCGGGGACCAGGGCGGTGACGACGGCCCAGGAGCGCTCGACCTGCTCGCGGCAGTGGTCGGCGTCCACCTCGATGCCATCGACGCAGCGCTCGGCCAGGGTCAGGGAGGCGCGCTCAAGCACCGCCAGACTCTCCAGCAGGGCGTTGGCCACCAGCGGCAGGAAGGCGTTGAGCTCCAGCTGACCCGACTGGCAGGCCTGGGTGATCATGGTGTCGTTGCCGATGGCGGTCATGGCCGCCTGGGCCGCCGCCTCGCAGACGACCGGGTTGACCTTGCCCGGCATGACGCTGGATCCCGCCTGGACCGGCGGCAGGCGCAGCTCGGCGATACCGGCGCGCGGGCCCGAGGCGAGCAGGCGCAGATCGGACGAGATCTTGTAGAGATTGACCGCATGGGCCTTGAGGATGCCCGAGACCTCGACGAAGACGTCGGCGTTCTGGGTCGCGTCCAGCAGGTTCTCGGCGCGGGCGAGGTTGAGCCGGGTCTCCTCGCGCAGCCGGTCGGTGACGCGGAAGATGTAGTCGCGCGGGGCGGTCAGCCCGGTGCCGATGGCGGTCCCGCCCAGGTTGACGACCCGTAGCCGCTCTTTGCACTTGAAGACGCGCCAGCGGTCGCGGGCGAAGGCCTCCGACCAGGCGCCGAAGGCGGCGCCCACGGTCATGGGACAGGCATCCTGGAGCTGGGTCCGGCCCATCTTGGGAATGCCTTCGAAGACGTGCTCCCGGGCCTGGAAGGCGGACTGCAGCCGGGCGATGCCCTTCTCCAGCCGGTCCAGCGCCACGAGGGAGGCGACCTTGAGCGCGGTCGGGAAGACGTCGTTGGTCGACTGGTGCAGGTTGACCTGATGCAGCGGATGGACGCGCGCATAGGACCCGAGCGACCCGCCCAGACGCTCCTCGGCGCGGTTGGCGATCACCTCGTTGAGATTCATGTTGAGCGAGGTGCCGGCGCCGCCCTGGAGCGCGTCGACCCGGATCCATGGGTGCAGACCGCCCGCGAGGATCTCGCGGCAGGCGGCCTGGATGGCCCCGGCCTCGGCCTCCGACAGGAATCCGAGCTCGGCGTTGGTGCGGGCGCAGGCCAGCTTCACCTGCGCCATGGCGCGGATCAGCTCGGCGCGGCAGGGCCGGCCGAGCAGGTCGAAGTTGGCCAGGGCGCGGGCGGTGTGGATGCCATAATAGGCATCGGCCGGAACGGGAAACTCGCCGAGCGCATCCGACTCGATGCGCATACCGGCATCCGGCTCCCCGGTCCCTCCGGCCATCTCAGCAGAAGACGTCGCGCTTGCCCGAGCGGATGCGATCGAGGATCACGTCCGAGACGCGCCGCTCTTCCGTACCCATCTCGGCCAGATCGCGCTCGATTGCCTGCTCGCCGGCACTGACCGTCTCCGGCTTGGCGTAATCGAGCAGATATTCCATGAAGGTGCCAACCGAGTTGGGACCGCATTTCTGCTTGATGTCGGCCGTCTTGGCCCAGTGCATGAAATCCTCGCCGGTGCGTCCGTTGCGGTAGCAGGCGGTGCAGAAGGAGGGGGTATAGTCCAGCGCGGCCAGCTCGCGCACCACGGTGTCGAGCGGACGATGATCGCCGAGCGAGAACTGGCTCTCGTCGAAATCATCTTCGACCTGATCGAGCTGCGCGGCATAGCCGCCCGGATTGGTGCGGCTTCCGGCCGAGATCTGGGAGACGCCCAGCGCCAGGGTCTCGCGACGCATTTCCGCATTTTCGCGCGTCGACATGATGATACCGGTATAGGGCACGGCCAGACGCAGGATGGCGACCAGACGCTTGAAGTCCTCGTCGGAGACCGGATTCAGGGGCGCGTTGGAGAAGTCCGAGCCGTGCGCCCGCTCGATGCGGGGCACGCTGATGGTGTGACAGCCGGCGCCATAGGTGGACTCCAGATGCTCGGCATGCTTCATGAGCGCCAGCACGTCGAAGCGCCAGTCGCCCAGCCCCAGCAGCGCGCCCAGACCGATATCGTCGATACCGGCCTGCATGGCGCGGTCCGGCCCCGAGAGACGCCAGTCCATGTCGCGCTTCTTGCCGCTCAGATGCACGGCGGCATAGACGTCGCGCTGATAGGTCTCCTGGAACAACTGGTAGGTCCCGATGCCGACCGCGTGCAGGCGGCGGAACTCATCGACCCCGAGCGGGGCCAGATTCACATTGATGCGCCGAATCTCGCCGTTGCCGCGGCGGACCGAATAGATGGCCTCGAGCGCCTCGATCACATAGTCGAACCCGCGCGGATAGGACTCGCCGGCCACCATGAGGATACGCTTGTGGCCCTGATCGATGAGCACCTCGGTCTCGCGCCGGATCTCTTCGATGGTGAGTGCGCGGCGCTTGAGGGTCCTGTTGTCCTTGCTGAAGGCGCAGTAGGAACAGGCGTTGCCGCAGAAGTTGGAGATGTAGAGCGGGGCGAAGAGGACGATGCGCTTGCCGTAGATGGCCTCCTTCACCCAGCGCGCGGCGGCGTAGAGTTCCTCGGTCAGCTCGGGATCCTGGACCTGGAGCAGGGCGGCGACCTCGCCGGCCGTCAATCCCTCGAGCTCGCGCGATTTGGCGAGCACCTCCCGTATCAGCGTGGCATCCTCGCGGATATGGGCATCGAGGGCGGATTGGATCTCCCCGGCATCGAGCCAGGAGGTGTCGTTTTCCGCCCGGTGGGAGCCAGCGGGGCCTGAGCCGCCGTCAGCGCTCGCCAGAATCGTCATTGCAGGATCTCCGGGGTCGCTAGAACTGAATAGCGCCGGACATGGTAGATCCACGCCATGGAGCACGACAAGAAATAATGAGTATAAACACTCAATAAGGTACACCGAACGCAAGAGACGCCCGAGGAATCGAGCACGGATGGAGAGCGCCAGGATGATCCTACGTCAAGCCATAGCGGCCATCGTTCTTCTTTTCTGCACGCTGGCCACCGCCTTCGCGGCGGACGGAGCCGAGCTCTATCGGACGCGGCTCTGCGACACCTGCCATGGCGAGCGACCGGACGCCCCCGTCCTTCCCATCTATCCCAAGCTCGCGGGACAAACGGCCACCTATCTGCTTCAGCAGATGAAGGATATCCGCGACGGCAGACGCACCAACGGCCTCTCGGTCGCCATGCGGACGGCCGTCGGACCGCTGCCGGACGCGGAGCTGGAGATACTGGCCGAGTGGCTGGCGAACGAGTGACCGCCACAGGCGCACGCCCAGGGCAACGGGGTTACAATCACGCCCACTCGATCGCAAAACCCGAAGCACAGCATCGACACTGAGGTGGCCCCTTGACAGACACGACGAGGTCCCTTCGAAACCCCAGCGCCATGAAGGATGGGCGCCAACGCAAGAGAATTCCGATGACCGCTGCCGTTCTATTGCTGGCCGCATTCACCACTCCGACCATGCCCACGGGAGCGGAGCTCGCGGATCGGCTGTTCCTGGCAGCCATCACCCGCTTCGGCGGTCCCTGCCAGGGCATCGCCAGAACCCAGGCGATCGGAACCAGTTCGAACGGCGAGGCACTGGTCGCGGTCGCCTGCAAGCACGGCGGACGGCATGTGCTGAGAATCCACACGGACAACACCGTCTCCTACATGACCCCCTGCGCCGACTTCGAATCCCGCACCGGACTGCGCTGCTTCCCCGACTCGGGAAGCCAGTAAGATCGCCCTGCCCGCCGCCGACCGTCGGTCAGGAAGGCCCCGAATGTCTGGCGCGGATCCGAGCCGTGCTAGTGTGTGTCCCAGCGCCCCCATACGACCAATCTGATGGGGAATACATAGAGACCCGTGCCAAACGGGCGACAACCGAGGAGGCTTTAGCGTGGGTGCTGCAATCATGCGGCTCAGCGGATCTGAGCATGCGGCCTTGGTCAAGGCCGGAATCGCGGGCGACGCGGTCGTCTGCGAGCAATTCGACGCCATGACGGTCGCCTCCTGGCGGCGCTGCTTCAGCGGCTACGGACTGGACCCGATCGATGCCCCCGACCCCGTGGTCGTTCCGCGCGCCGATCTGCGCGAGCGCCAGGAGCAGTCCTGCCGACTGCTCGAGATCGCCCGCCACGAGATGAGCGATCTCTACCAGCAGCTGGCCGGCTCGGGTCACGCCATCATCCTCACCGACCGCGAGGGCGTGCTGCTCAACTACATCGGCGATCCCATCTTCACCGACACCGCCGCCAACGTCCGTCTGCAGACCGGGGCGGTCTGGGACGAGCGGACCCAGGGCACCAACGCCATCGGCACCTGCCTGGTCGAGAAGAAGCCGCTGGTCGTCCACAAGACCGCGCACTATCTGCTGCGCAACGCCCGCCTGACCTGTGCCGCGGCGCCCATTCTGGATCCGCACGGCAACCTGCTGGCCATCCTCGACGCCTCCAGCGAGGCCGAACTGGCCCAGAAGCACACCATGGTGCTGCTCAACATGTCGGCCCAGATGATCGAGAACCGCGTCTTCTTCTGCGCCATGAAGGAGGCCTACGTCTTCCGCTGCCATAGCCGCGCCGAGTTCATCGGCACCCTGGGCGAGGGGCTCGTCGCCTTCACCCCTGACGGCCGGGTCCTGGCCGCCAACCGCAGCGCCATCTTCCAGATGGGACTGGATGCGCCGCAGCGGATCGTCGGGCGCGAGATCCAGGAGCTCTTCGCCATCTCGCTGCCCATGCTGCTCGAGCGCGCCCATTCGCAGAGCTGCCCGGCCTTCCCCATCATCGAAACCCGCTCGGAGCGACGCTTTTTCGCCAAGGTGCAGGCCCCCGAAAAGGGCACGGCACGCACCCGGGCAACGGCATCGCGCCACAGACCCAGGCCCGCCATCCAGAAGGCCCCTGACAGCCGCGCCCCATTCGAGCGGCTGCATCTGGGCGACCCGCGGATGCAGCGCAACATCGAGACCGTCACCAAGGTGCTCGGCCGCGACCTGCCCTGCCTGCTGCTCGGCGAGACGGGTGTCGGCAAGGACGTCTTCGCCCGCGCCATGCACCAGGCCAGCGCGCGCCGCGACCGGCCCTTCGTCGCCCTCAATTGCGCCTCGCTGCCCGAGTCGCTGATCGAGAGCGAGCTGTTCGGCTACAGGCCCGGCGCCTTCACCGGCGCCAGCCGCGACGGCAGCCGGGGCAAGATCCTCCAGGCCGACGGCGGCACACTCTTTCTCGACGAGATCGGCGACATGCCGATCGACCTGCAGGCCCGTCTGCTCCAGGTGCTCGAGGACCGGCGAGTGGTTCCGCTCGGAGGCGAAACGCCGATCCCGGTCTCCATCCAGCTCATCAGCGCCACGCACCGCGACGTTCGGGCGCTCATCGCGGAAGGCCGGTTCCGCGAGGACCTCTACTATCGAATCAACGGCATCAGCATCCAGATTCCCCCGCTGCGCGACCGCCGCGACAGGCGTGAGCTCATCCTCGCGCTGACCCGGGAAGAATCCGGCGACGGGATCGAGATCGAGTGGGAGGCCGAGGCCCTGGAACGCATGCTGGCCTACCCCTGGCCCGGCAATCTGCGCCAATTGCGCAACATCCTGAGAGCGGCCACGGCACTCTGCGAGGACCAGCGTATCCGGACTCGGGATCTACCCGAGGAGATCCGTTATCCTGAACGCGCGCCCGACCGCCACGACAGATCCGCCCGGGGGCTCGGCACCCTCGCCATCGCCGAGCGCGAGGCACTGCTCGAACTGCTGGAGGACGCCCGCTGGAATGTCAGCCGAGTCGCCAAGAATCTGGGCTTGAGCCGCAATACCCTCTACAGACGCATGAAACGCTACGGCATCGAACCGGCCCGATGACCGGCCGGTGTCCCGCCCAGACGAAGCCGATCGCAAGACCTCAGCCAACCACAAGCCAGAGTAGAATGACCGTGATCCAGGAAGTCATCATCACCACAGTCAATTCCGAGGGCGAGCCTCACATCGCCCCCATCGGTATTCGCCGCCGCGAAGATCTCGTCGTGATCTCGGCGATGCGTCCGTCCAGGACCCTGGACAACCTGATCCAGACCCGCTGTGCCACCGTCAATTACACGGACGACGTCTGCATCTTCGCCGGCTGCATCACCGGACGCCGCGACTGGCCGCTCCTGGAAAGCACCCGAATCGATGCGCCGCGCCTGCGCGACACCCTGGCCCATACCGAGATCCAGCTCCTCGATCTCGAGGAGGACGAGGTCCGGCCCCGCCTGCTCTGCCGTGTCCTGCACGAGGAAACGCATCGCCCCTTCCAGGGCTTCAATCGCGCCCAGGCCGCCGTGCTGGAGCTCGCCATCCTGGTCAGCCGCCTGGAGCGCATGCCTCTGCAGAAGGTCGTGGAAGAGATGGCCTATCTGCTGACGCTGGTCGAGAAGACCGCCGGCCCGCGCGAGCAGCAGGCCTGGAACTGGCTCATGGACCATGTCACCGAGCGCAAGACCGCCACGATCGCTCAAGCGGGCGCACAAGACGAAGGATGATGGCACACCGGGATCCTCTCCTTTCGGAGTGGATTGCCGAGGATCCCAATGTCCGCCGCACCGCCCAAGAGGCCCTCTCCCGGCATTGACCCCTGAGCCCAGCGCACGACCTGCAACGGGTCACAGGGTGACACTCTGTTCCATTCCTGGAACAGATTAGACCCCGCGCACCCCATCCCAGGACCTCGGCGGTCATGGCGTCCAATTTGCTTTATCACGAAACCGCCGCCCGAAACAGGCGGCCGATGACGACAAAAGCAAAGAGCGCAAAGGAGAGACAGAGATGATCTACGCCAAGCCCGGTCAGCCCGATTCCAGGTTCAGCTTCAAACCCCGCTATGCCAACCTGATCGGCGGCGAGTGGGTGCCGCCCGTCGAGGGACGCTATTTCGAGAACGTCTCGCCGGTCGACGGCCAGGTCTTCTGCGAGATCCCGCGCTCGTCGGCCGCCGACATCGAGCTGGCCCTGGACGCCGCCCACGCGGCCAAGGACGCCTGGGGCCATACCTCGCCGGCCGAGCGCTCCAACATCCTGCTCAAGATCGCCGACCGCATGGAGCAGAACCTGGAACGGATCGCACTCTCCGAGACCTGGGACAACGGCAAGCCCGTCCGCGAGACCATGGCCGCCGACATCCCGCTGGCGATCGACCACTTCCGCTACTTCGCCGGCTGCATCCGCGCCCAGGAAGGCTCCATCTGCGAGATCGACCGGGACACCGTCGCCTATCACTTCCACGAGCCGCTCGGCGTGGTGGGTCAGATCATCCCCTGGAACTTCCCCATCCTCATGGCGGCCTGGAAACTGGCCCCCGCCTTGGCGGCCGGCAACTGCGTGGTCCTCAAGCCCGCCGAACAGACGCCCGTCGGCATCCTGGTGGTCGCCGAGCTGATCCAGGACCTGCTGCCCCCGGGCGTGCTCAACATCGTCAACGGCTTCGGCGTCGAGGCGGGCAAGCCGCTGGCGACCAACAAGCGTATCGCCAAGATCGCCTTCACCGGCGAGACCAGCACCGGGCGGCTGATCATGCAGTACGCGGCCGAGAACATCATCCCGGTCACCCTGGAGCTGGGCGGCAAGTCGCCGAACATCTTCTTCGCCGACGTCATGGACCAGGACGACGAATTCTTCGACAAGACCCTGGAAGGCTTCGCCATGTTCGCCCTCAACCAGGGCGAGGTCTGCACCTGTCCCTCGCGGGTGCTGATCCAGGAGTCCATCGCCGATCGGTTCCTGGAACAGGCCATCGACCGGGTCGGCAAGGTCCGTCAGGGCAATCCATTGGATACCGACACCATGATCGGCGCACAGGCATCGAGCGAGCAGCTCGACAAGATCCTCTCCTACATCGACATCGGCAAGCAGGAGGGCGCCCAGTGCCTGCTCGGCGGCGAGCGCAACGTCCTGGAGGGCGACCTCGCCGAGGGCTACTACGTCAAACCGACCATCTTCCGGGGCCACAATCGGATGCGCATCTTCCAGGAGGAGATCTTCGGCCCCGTGGTCTCGGTGACCACCTTCAAGGACGAGCAGGAGGCGCTCGAGATCGCCAACGACTCGCTCTACGGCCTGGGCGCGGGCGTCTGGAGCCGCGACGGACGCCGCGCCATCGTGATGGGCCGCAACATCCAGGCCGGCCGCGTCTGGACCAACTGCTATCACCTCTATCCGGCCCACGCCGCCTTCGGCGGCTACAAGCAATCCGGCATCGGACGCGAGACCCACAAGATGATGCTCGATCACTACCAGCAGACCAAGAACCTGCTGGTCAGCTACAGCCCCAACGCCCTGGGCTTCTTCTGATCCGACTCCGCCCCAAGGTCTCCAGGCCCATCGCGGCCTGGGAACCGCGCAGCGACGGCACCGGGCAAGACCCGGCGCCCTCACTTCGAACCGCCATGGAGCCAGCGCCATGCCCGACACCACACCCCGCGTCGTCGCCACCGAGGCGGCCCTGGAACTGATCGAGCGGCTGCGCGAGATGCACGGCGAGCTCATGTTCCACCAGTCCGGCGGCTGCTGCGACGGCAGCGCCCCCATGTGCTGGCCGGCCGGCGAATTCCGCACCGGCGCCAGCGACGTCAAGCTCGGAGAAATCGGAAACTGTCCCTTCTGGATGAGCGAATCCCAGTTCGAATACTGGCAGCACACCCAGCTCGTCATCGACGTCGTCCCCGGACGCGGCGGCATGTTCTCGCTCGAAGGACCTGAGGGAGTGCGCTTCCTCACCCGCTCACGGCTGTTCACCGACGATGAATTGGCCAGCGTCGCGCCGGTGGAGCATGGGGATGGCTGAGCGCCATCAGGCGGGCAGGACGAGCTTCGCCACCTTATCGGCGAAGAAACGCTCGCCCCAGAGCTTCAATCCGGCCTGCTCGGACGTGCCCAGGAAGGGCTCCACATCTCGCGCCGCCGCGGTCCAATCGATGGCACGAATGCGCTCGATCAAGGCCGTCTCCAGCCACGCCTCGTCCACCTCCACACCCGCCCCCCGCCAAGGGCCGAATTGATCGATGGCCGCAGAGAGATGCGCGAGATTGGGCCTCACACCTCGCGCGACATACCAGGCGAAATCGAACCAATCGCGCCCCTTGAGGTAGGGACGGCACAGCAAGGCATGGATCTTCAGCGCGAAATTGCTCGGCAGATCCTGAATGCAGACCTCGAAATCCAAGGGGAAGTCGAGATAGCGGTATTCGAATCCCGAATACGACGGCGGACAAGTGTCGATCTCCAGCTTGACCCGGAGCTTGCGGCCGCTGTCGCCGCGATAGAAGGACAGATCGAGCTGCCGCGCGATGGAGTCGTCCTTGAGCATGGCCTGCCTCACGGCCCGATCCATCCGACCACGATCGATCAGCTCGCAGCGCACGCCGAACTCGGCCATCACCTCGACCAGCCCCTCGAAATACCGCGCCCACTCGAATCCGGAGTCCGGCTCTCTCAGGATGAAATCCAGATCCTCCGAGGGGTGCGGCCTCCGCATGATGTCCTCAGCAGCAGCATTCAGCGCCAAATTGATCGATTTTCTCCCAGAACTGAGTCCAACGTCCGGTGGTG
>NZ_AONC01000019.1 GCF_000585215.1 Imhoffiella purpurea
CTGACCACTTTCGCCACGACGAAGCCTTCTCTCGTTGTTACAGAAGCTCAAAGCATACCCTCGAAACGACATCATTTCGAGGCCGCACCCGAGGAGGAGGGTCTGAACGCTTACGTCACAAGGGCGTACGCGCTCTGTTCTTTTGTATGTTTTCGGGCTACCCGGTATTGCTTTGGAACGGTCATGGGTCAGAGAACATGTCGCGGCAGTCGGTTTTTCGTCTTCGCGTTTGGTGAAGAATGATGATGGTAGCGAAGACCTCGAGCGGTCACGTCGCGTTTCGTTCCGTGTGATTACAAATGCGGAAACTCAGATTCGTAAAATTCTTGAAAATTGATTTTTGAATTATGCGCCTGACCGTCGATTTCTCTGCATTGCATGCCGCTGTCAGAAAAATGGGAGCGGAGAATCTGAGGCCGGATTTTTCTCTTGAAAAAAACTCAGGTGTACTTGATCCGATTGACATTGCTCTTTCAGGAGAAGGGATCGAAGTTGAGCTAAAAGATGTCAATATAAAATCGGGCCTCCTTTCGTATCGGGGAAGGCAGGTTTTGTTATATATTCAAGATCATGGGCAAAGGATTTATTCTGTTTTGGAAGATCCGGAAAAGGGGAATAAGTACCATATAGCAAATTGCCGAAAACTTGTGGAAATGCGAGAAAGAGGTCGATTTGAACGATATGTGGCTACAAATGTGCTTACAGGATCTTTTTTGATATCTGGGATGGATTACTATACAGGTAAAGAATTTAAAGGTGAGGCCGCGCTTAAAGTATGCAAATATTGCTTGGGGCATCTTAACTATCAAGGGTATCGCCAAGGGAGCAGAAGTCTAATTTTTTCTCAATTTTCAATTGATGATTTTTTTGCCGCTTACAGTTCTTTTTTTCCTTATATGCCGAGAAGGAAGGCCGGCGACAAAGATGGTGCATATACCGATGATTGGCCAATTATCTCAGGACAATATAAAGCTGACCAAGGCTTTAAGTGCGAGTTGTGCGGCGTCGATCTTTCCAGCGATAAGAAACTGCTTCATACCCACCATAAAAATGGCGTAAAAACTGACAATCAACGATCCAATTTCCAGGCTTTGTGTGTTGATTGTCACCGGAAGCAGCCGCTCACGAAAGAATGTTCGTGCGCCATGAAGATATGCAATTGATAACCCGGTTACGCCGCGAGCAAAATCAAGACAGGCGGCGTTTGAACTGGGATGACATATTCGAGCTTGCTGATACTGGTGTTCATGGTGTTCTGCATCTGTGTCGCGCAAAAAATATGTCTGTTCCCGTGGTTGGTCACGTGATCAAAGATCCAAGTGGAAGCGTCGTGGCGCAGCTTGAATTGGCATGGCCGCTTAAAAAAATCGTAAGCGTTCAGACCCTCCTCCTCCCTTGGGGACGTGAAGACAGACGGGCTCCGCTATGGCAAAGTCAAAACCACGACCTAAACGACGCCA
>NZ_AONC01000020.1 GCF_000585215.1 Imhoffiella purpurea
GTGATCGCCGCCGTCAGCGTGGTCTTGCCATGGTCGACGTGGCCAATGGTGCCAACGTTGACGTGTGGCTTGCTGCGTTCGAATTTAGCTTTTGACATGAACGGCTCCCCGCATGATCCAAGTCGACAAGACGCGCCCGAGGCACGTAAAGGTTGCTCACGAAAATGGAGCCCATGACCGGAATTGAACCGGTGACCTCACCCTTACCAAGGGTGTGCTCTACCAACTGAGCTACATGGGCCTGAACTTTGCATTCTACTACAGCTTACGACCAAGCCAAACTTGGAGCGGGTGATGGGAATCGAACCCACATCATCAGCTTGGAAGGCTGAGGTTCTACCATTGAACTACACCCGCGAGGCACGATCATCGCAACGGTCGCGCTACCGACCCCGCAGAGGCGCCGCATCAGCCCGAAGACACCGCGACACCCGAACGACATTTGGTGGAGGGGGGAGGATTCGAACCTCCGAAGGCTGAGCCGTCAGATTTACAGTCTGATCCCTTTGACCGCTCGGGAACCCCTCCGAACGAGCTGCGCAGTCTAATGGCCCTTCCCCCTTCCGTCAACAGGAATCTTGCATCGATTCCAATCGACCCGCTCACGCCGCTCAGCCGGAGGAACCGAAGGCCCGCCACGATGGACGGGCCGTCATAATGTCATGATCAGCTGTTAACATCCGCGACTCGGATTCATCACACACCCGCTTATCCTAGAGAACAGAACCCAATGGATGTCACGATTTTTGGCAGCGGCTATGTCGGCCTCGTCACTGGAGTCTGCCTGGCCGAGGTCGGCAACAACGTCCTCTGCATCGACATCGACCCCAAGAAGATCGAGCTACTGAACAGCGGCGGCGTCCCCATCTTCGAGCCCGGTCTTGAGGAGCTGATCAAGAGCAACCGCGAGGCCGGTCGACTGCGTTTCTCGACCGACGCCGAGGCAGGGGTCAAGCATGGCCTCTTCCAGTTCATCGCGGTCGGCACGCCGCCCGACGAGGACGGTTCGGCCGATCTGCAATACGTGCTGGCCGTCGCCAAGAGCGTCGCCGAACACATGGATTCCTACCGCATCCTGGTAGACAAATCCACGGTACCCGTCGGAACCGCGGACAAGGTCGCCAAGGTCGTTCGAGACACGCTCGCGAAGCGAGGCGTCGACACCGAGTTCGACGTCGTCTCCAATCCGGAATTCCTCAAGGAAGGCGCCGCGATCGAGGACTTCATGCGCCCCGACCGCATCATCGTCGGCACCGACAACCCGCGAACCGGCGAGCTGCTGCGCGCGCTCTACGCGCCCTTCAACCGCAGTCACGACCGCCTCATGATGATGGACATCAAGTCCGCCGAACTGACCAAGTACGCCGCCAACGCCATGCTGGCGACCAAGATCAGCTTCATGAACGAACTCTCGAACATCGCCGAGGCGGTGGGCGCGGATATCGAAAAGGTCCGTGTCGGAATCGGCTCCGACCCCCGCATCGGCTACCAGTTCATCTATCCGGGCTGCGGCTACGGCGGCTCCTGCTTCCCCAAGGACGTGCGGGCATTGGAGCAGACGGCACGCGGCCTGGGCTACGAGCCCCAGCTGCTGCATGCCGTGGAGGCGGTCAACTTCCGCCAGAAGGAGGTCCTGTTCGACAAGATCAAGGCCCATTTCGGCGGCGACCTGACCGGCAAGACGATCGCCGTCTGGGGCCTCTCCTTCAAGCCCAACACGGACGACATGCGCGAGGCATCCAGCCGCGTGCTGATGGAGTCGCTATGGGACGCGGGCGCCAAGGTTCGGGCATTCGACCCGGTCGCCATGGACGAGACCACCCGCATTTACGGAGAACGCCCCGACCTCGACCTCGCGCCAGACGCCATGTCGGCGCTGGAAGAGGCCGACGCTCTGGTCATCGTCACCGAATGGGCGCAGTTCCGCAGCCCGAACTTCCAGTCGATCAAGGACAAGCTCAAACATCCGGTCATCTTCGACGGCCGCAATGCGATCGACGGACGCCTGGCCAGCTCGGCCGGCCTGAGCTACTACTCGATCGGGCGCCTCCCCCTGATCCCCGACTGATCGACCAGCGATCAGGGCCGAAAGGCCCTGATCCTATCCACGCGCAAGACCCCGAACACGGATGACCGCAGCGCTCAGAAGCGGCGCGTCCACCCCAGGCTCAATTCCAGCTGCTCCATATAGAGGCTGCCCGACTGGGCCCGAGTCAGGGTCGGACTGCGTCCGTCGAACGTCTCCTCCGGCATATAGGCGACCGAGAAGGCGAATTCGTCGCGACGGGTCGCGCGATACGAGGCACCCGCGGTCAGATGCCAGCGAATGGTAGCTGGAGAGAGGATATTGAACAGACCCTGGCGATCCGAGCGCAGGAAGTCGGTGTTGTAGCTGACACCCCCCATGAGACTCAGACGCTCGGTCGGGTCGTACTTCAGTCCCAGCTTGAACACGTCCATGCTCTCCCAGCCGAAGCCGACGCCGCCATTGGCGCCGAGACAATAGGAAGGCTTGGGAGAAGCTCCCTGACAGCCGGAGACGTCCACATCGTTCGAGTTGGCGATCGCATGCGTCTCGTCGTAGAAGATGTGCTGATAGTCGAAGGCCAGGGTCAGATTCGGACGCGCCTTGAAGGCCAGACCGAAGTTGAACATGGCCGGGATGTCGAAGGAGCCGCCATCCGCGAACAGGCCCGAGTAGTCGTCGAACTTCGACATCCAGACGGTGGTGCGATAGGAGGCGCCGAGCGCGAGCCGATCGCTCACCTCGCCATACCAGCCGACGTGAAGGCCGAAGCCGTAGCTCCAGTCGACCCCCTGATTGGTGACCTTGTCAGGCCGGACGGACAGCTGCTTGAAGGGCTCGAGACCGGTGGCCTCGAAACGCTGGACGGCGAGCACGGGGGCGATACCGACCGACTGCTTGCCGTCCGCCAGCTTATAGGTATAGGGAATCTCGATGAACAACTGCTCTAGATTGATCCCGGCTGGCGTCGTCGCGGTATAGATGCCGTCGGGATTCCCATTGACCGTCCCCTGCATCGGGGCGGTCACGGGAACGGGCCGCCCCGAGGAGAAATCGAAGATCGGCCCCATACTGCCATCCGGATAGGGACCGATGCGCTGATTGGGGTAGACGGCAAAATTCTCGAATGGCGGGCGGTCCTTGTACTTGGTGTTCATCCCTCCGTTGCCGAACACGCTCACGCCGATGGTGCTGCGCTCATCCAGCTGGTGGTTATATCCGAAGCTCGGGATCAGGAACCAGTCTCCGCTGCTGCCGTAACGCCCGGGCGTAATGAAGGAGCCGGCCGGCATGGAGACCGACCCGCCGGGCGTCTGGACCTGCTGGACGGGATAGTCGGCGTTCGCCTCGTAACCGCGCGGCGAAGGACTGAAGAAGGACACACCGGCGTCGAAGCTCTCTCCGACGAAGGCCATGCCTGCAGGATTGGTCGCCGACACCAGGGTATCCATCGGCAGAGCCGCCGCGACACCGGCCATCGCCTTCGATTTGATCCCCCACCCGTGCGAGAAATAACCATTCGTCGCCGACGCGGACGACGGCAGGACCAAGCCCGTCACCGCGACCACGGCAGCCAGAGAGCCCCCGATTCTTGTTTTCATAGACTACGTCACCCCTCGTATGAGACGACCGAGATCGATCGCCACTTTTTATCGTTTGCCGATCGGCTATCTTGCCGATCTGTTGTCCTGCCGCCCCGAGATCCAGCGCCGAAAAGCGCCGACACCAGACGACCAGATCCATGTCGGATCCCGAGACGCGGATTCAATGCGTAGGAACCACATTCGCTTCGGAATCGCCCGAGGCGACATGGACCGCACCGACTCCAGCCGCCACTCGGCGACGCAAGGAATCTTGTCAAAATGCATGAAGCTTGAAAACTTTTGTTATTTATCGATTACTTATAAAGCAACCATAGCCGCCCGACGAGACAGGAATCCGGACAGGACAGGGCTGAACGACAGCAAACGCCCCAAGGCGCCAACAAACAGCAAGGGACAATTCAGACTCGACAGGCGCCGAGGATAGAGAGGAAGCGGCGAGCGGAAACGAACAGGGGACACAGAGGGCGCCGACGAAGCGACGCAAAGCGAGGAATATCGGCGAACGGCCGAGCTAGCGCTGCGAATGCAGGGCGTTCATGGCCAACTGGAACTCGCCGCCGATCAGATCCGGCAAACGGCGGTCGGCGTCGTCCAGAGCATCGCGGATGCGGGAGGCGTCATCGCGCGAGGGATGACCGAGCACATAGCCGGTCACCAGGGTACGGTCGCCTGGATGCGCGATCCCGATGCGCAGACGCCAGAAATCACGCGTCCCTAGCGCGGAAATGGTGTCGCGCAGACCATTGTGGCCGGCATGCCCGCCGCCTTGCTTGAGACGTACCGCACCGACCGGCAGATCCAGTTCGTCGTGCGCGACCAGGATCCGCTCAGGGGCGATATCGAAATAGCGCGCCACGGCCGAGATGGACTGACCGCTGCGGTTCATATAGGTCATGGGTTTGAGCAGACGAACGTCCGCCCCCGAGAGCGCGACCCGACAGAGATCGCCGTGGAACTTGGTCTCGGAACGGAAGGATTCGCGGCACGCCTCGGCAACGGCGTCCACGAACCAGAAACCCACGTTGTGGCGCGTCGCTTCGTACTGGGCGCCGGGATTCCCCAGGCCCACGATGAGCCGGATGCCCGCGTCTGCCATGGCGTCTGACCAGATATATCGATGAAATGAGAGGACGAGGCGGAAACGGCGCCCGACGGGGAGCGCCGTCTCGCACGAAGATCGGGAGGATCAGGACTCTGCGCCCTCGCCTTCCTCTTCCTCTTCGTCACCGCCGGCACGCGCACCATGGACCACGACGACCGGCTCGTCCGGATCCGGAACATGGGACAGGGCGACACCCTCGGGCATGGAGAGCTCGGAGAGATGGACGATGGCGCCGACCTCGAGCTCGCTCAGATCCACCGCGATGAACTCGGGCAGATCCTTCGGCAGACAGACGATCTCGACCTCGGTGATGTTGTGCGACACTTGGCCGCCCGCCTTGACGCCCTTGCACGTGTCTTCGTTCAGGAAGTGCAATGGAACGACCATCTTCAGCGTTTCGCCCTGCGAGACACGCATGAAATCCACATGCAGGATGAAGGGCTTGGCGGGGTGACGCTGCAGATCCTTGAGCACCACCTTGGCGCTCCTGTCGCCCAGCTTGAGGTCGAGGATATGCGAATAGAATGCCTCGTGCTCGAGGTGCTTGAGCAGCTCGTTATGCGACACGGAAACCATCTCCGGCTCCTCATGGGCACCGTAGACGATTGCGGGCACCCGACCCGAGCGGCGCAGGCGGCGGCTCGCACCCTTCCCTGACTCCGCTCGAGGCTGCGCGATGACGTCGAAATTCACGCTCATTGGCGTTCTCCAGTTGAATGAAACGAAAGACGCCGGATCCCGCGACCAGGATCCGGCGCTGTTGCGGGATGCCGATGGCACCCCGCGGCGGCGCTCATGCGCTCAATCGACGAAGAGCGAGCTGACCGACTCCTCGCTCGAGATCCGACGCATGGTCTCGGCCAACAGCTCGCCGATGCTCAATTGACGGATCTTTCCGCACGCCACGGCCTCCGGGCGCAGCGGAATGGTATTGGTGACCACCAACTCGTCGAGCTGCGAGGACGAGATGTTCTCGACCGCAGGCCCGGACAGCACGGGGTGGGTACAGTAGGCCACGACCTTGCGCGCGCCGTGATCCTTCAATGCCTCGGCCGCGCGGCAGAGGGTTCCGGCGGTATCGACCAGATCGTCGACCAGTACGCAGGACCTGCCGCGCACGTCGCCGATGATATTCATGACCTGGGCCTCGTTGGCGCGCGGCCGACGCTTGTCGATGATGGCCAGATCGGCATCGTCGAGCCGCTTGGCCAGCGCGCGCGCGCGCACCACACCGCCCACGTCGGGCGAGACCACCATCAGATTCTCGTGCTCCTGGCGCCAGACGTCGCCGAGCAGAATCGGCGAGGCATAGACGTTATCGACCGGGATGTCGAAGAAGCCCTGAATCTGATCGGCGTGCAGATCGACCGTCAGCATGCGGTCGGCGCCGGACTGACTGATCATCTTGGCGACCAGGCGCGCGGTGATGGGCACGCGCGCCGAGCGCGGCCGGCGGTCCTGACGGGCATAGCCGAAATAGGGAACCACGGCGGTGATCCGCTTGGCCGACGACCAGCGCAGGGCGTCGATCATCACCAGCAGCTCCATCAGGTTGTCATTGGTGGGCGCACAGGTCGGCTGCACGACGAAGATGTCGCGCCCCCGCACGTTCTCCTGAATCTCGGCCATGACCTCGCCATCGCTGAACTGACCGACGACGGCCTTGCCGAGCGGCAGATTGAGATGGGCAACGACCTCGGAAGACAAACCGGGATTGGAGTTCCCGGAAAAGACCATCAGTTGGCTGGCGGGCACAGGCACTGTCCTGTCGACTCGGAGATAACTAGACGTGACGTCTGGAGTGAATGGCTGGGGTGCCAGGATTCGAACCTGGGAATGCCGGGATCAAAACCCGGTGCCTTACCACTTGGCGACACCCCAATATGATTTCGGCCGATCCACGAGCGGGATCCGCATCATCAGCCGAAACCCGACCCCGCTCAGGACGCGGCAATCAGAGACGGACTGACGATTTCCTGATCGAGCCGATCGAGCAGAGGCGACCGGTTCAATCCTCGAGCAACGAATGCGCGAAGCGCCTCCGGCGCCGCCCGACAGGCATCCAGGGCCCGATCCCGCTCTTCGAACCGAGCGAAGACACAGGCGCCGGTTCCAGTGAGCCGGCCACCACCCCAGCGATCCAGCCATTCGATGGCCTCGGCGACGGGCGGATATTCGCGACGCACGACAGGAAGGCAGTCATTGACCGCATCCCCGCTCAAGAAGTCCGCTAGTTTGATGCAAGAGGAATCCCTTGTCAATTCAGGATGGCAAAAGACGTCCCTGGTCGAAACCGAGCAGGCGGGCACCAGAACCAGATACCAGGGCTGGGGAAGATCGACGGGCTCGAGCCGCTCGCCCACCCCCTCGGCCCAGGCCGCGCGACCGCGCACGAACACGGGGACGTCGGCCCCGAGAGGCAAGGCGATCTCGGACAGCGCGTCCTCGCTCAGGCCCGTCCCCCAGAGATGATTCAGGGCAACCAGGGTGGTCGCGGCATCCGAACTGCCGCCACCCAGCCCTCCACCCATGGGCAGCACCTTATCGCACCGGATATCGGCACCGAGCCGACAGCCGGTCGCCTGCTGCAGCGCGCGCGCGGCACGCACCGTCAGATCCTGGTCCTCGGGCACCCCGGACAGCGCCCCCAGACGCCGCACCACCCCGTCGTCGCGCACATCGAGCCACAGCTGGTCGCAGCGATCGACGAACTGGAAGACCGTCTGCAATTCGTGATAGCCATTCTCGCGCCGGCCCACGACGCGCAGCATCAGGTTGAGTTTCGCCGGGGCAGGCCAGGAGGCACCGGAAACGGCGGTCGATCGATGAGTCATCTGAAACCTTCCTTCGATGTCTTGGGATTCGCGCCCGGGGCATCGGTCCGAGAAACCCGGTGACGACCGATCACCTCCTGCAGATAGCGATGATCCGGATAGTCCTGGGCCGCGGCATCCCAGACCGCCCAGGCCTCGGACCGACGCCCCAGCGCCCACAAGGTTTCTCCGAGATGGGCCGCGATTTCGCCGTCGTTCATCATCTCCAGTGCCCGCCTCAGGAATCCGAGGGCGGCATCATAATGCCCGAGACGGAAATTCACCCACCCCATGCTGTCGAGGATCGCCGGCTCGTCCGGCTTGAGCGCATAGGCCCGCTCGATATAGCCCAGCGCCTCCCGATAGCGGCCGGTGCGATCCGCGAGCGTATAGCCCAGGGCGTTCAGGGCATCCGCATGATCGGGGTCCTCGGCCAGGATAAGTCGCAGATCCTGCTCAGCGAGCGCCAGGTTGCCGAGCTTGACCGCGTAGAGCGCACGCGCGTAGCGCAGGCTCGAATCATCGGCATGCGTCTCGAGCGCCGCCGTGTAGACAGCCATCGCGGCGTCGCTCGCCCCCACCTCATCGAGAATCTCGGCCTCGACCATGAAGAGGGGCGCCGCATCCTCCGGCGAGCGGTCGCGCAACCGCTGCAGGATCTCGCGCGCCTTGGCCACATCGCCGGATTTGGCGTAGAGGAAGGCCATGCGGACCTTGGCATCCGAGGCGTTCGCCCCCTCGACCTTGGCGTACCAATCGAGCGCCGCCGACGGATCGTTGGCCCGCTCCTCGGTCTGCCCCAGATAGAAGGCCGCCTCGCTCTCGCGCTCGCCGGTCTCGAAAAGTCGCGTGAAATAGATCCGCGCACCGTCCAGGTCGTCGAGCTGGAGCGAGAGGACGCCCATGGCGAAGAGCACGTCGGGCTCCTTGGGACGGTTGCGCAGCAGACGCTCGAAGACATCGCGCGCGGTCGTGAACTCCTGCTCCTCGACCAGAAACTGTCCGTAGAGCATCCTCAGCGCATGATCGTCCGGACTTTGGCTGACGAAACCCTCGAGCAGCAACCTCGCCTCGTCACGCTTGCCCTGCGTCAGCATCAGCCGCACCAGGAACAGACGCGGCGCATCCCACTCGGGACGCAGCTCCATCGCCCGCCGCGCCGCCGCATCGGCCACCTCGAACCGGGACGCGCTCGCCGCGACCATGGCCAGCGACTGCTGGGCATCCGCACTCTCCGGGAAGCGCTCCACCAGGGACTGCATGAGGCCGACGCGCTCCTCGACATCAGGGACGCGCGAAACGATGGCGGCGGCCTGAGCGAAGGGCGAGCCCTTGGGATCCCGGCTCAATTCGACCAGGCGCATCAGATGGATCAGTGCGCCTTCGCGATCCTTGGCCTTGATCCGCAGGAAGGCCGCGACCTGATGCGCCGCCACGGCATCGGGCGCCAGCTCCAGCCAGAGGGCGATCGCGCGACCGGCCGAGGCATCGTCGTCGCGGCTGATCGCGGCCCGCACGGCCAACTCGGCCATCTGCGCCGAGCGCGTCAGCTCGGCGGCCCGAAGATAGTGGACGAAGGCCGTCGCCATGTCTCCCCGACGCCCGGCGACCTCTCCGACCAGCACCGCATAGATCTGATCCGGAGTGAGCCCGGTGACGTCCGTCGGTTCTTCGGTGGCCTTGGGATCGAGGTTCGCGGATCGAGCGCCCGTCGACGCCGAGTCGCTCAAGGCCGAGGCCGGCCCAGCGCCGAGCAAGGCGCAGGCGACGGCCAGGGCCGACGAGGTGGAGAGGGAGGCAATGCGTGACATGAGAATAATGGACCCGCTGGAAGTAGTGAGTGCGTTGCGAGCGTGCGTCTGCGACTGGGATCGCAGTATATCCAAGCAGTTCCGCGATCCGACAGTCAGCCTATAATGATTCCGGCCAGCCCCTCTGCCAACGACGAGGGACCGCCGCGCAAACTCCGAAGTGAATGCGCTGCGTCAAACAGGCGCGACATAAGCGCCGGGGCTGCGGATCGCCCGATGAAGATATTTCAGTTGAAAGATTGTTAGAATTAGGTCGTTTTGCATCCGGAAGATGCGCGGACAGCATGGCACGCGGGTCTCCCACGAGCGCCGCCGCCAAATCCCCGCCAGAGGGAACCGGGTCGGCGGATGTCGTCGAAATCGCCATTCCAGGCCGTCACATACGAATATCATCACAATATCAACATGAAGCTGCTTGCCCTCGGACTCAACCACAAGACCGCGCCGGTCGATATCCGCGAACGCCTTGCCTTCGGGCCTGACATCATCGCGGGCGCGCTACGCGACCTGACCAACTGCAATGCCGTCTGCGAAGGTGTGATCCTCTCGACCTGCAACCGCACCGAGCTCTATTGCGCCGTTCAGGATGGCGCCGAGGCAGAGGTTCGCCGCTGGCTGAGCGGTTTCCACGGCCTCGAGCACGAGCGTGTCGACCCCTTCCTCTACGCCCACGCCGACCGCGATGCAGTCACGCACCTGCTGCGCGTCTCGAGCGGACTGGATTCCCTGGTGCTCGGCGAGCCGCAGATCCTCGGGCAGGTCAAGACCGCCTACCAGACGGCGACCGACTGCACCGCGACCGGCAAGCTGCTGGGCCGGCTGTTCCAGCACACCTTCTCGGTCGCCAAGACCGTGCGCACCGAGACCGCGATCGGCAGCAGCCCGGTCTCGGTCGCCTTCGCCGCGGTCAACCTCGCACGCCAGATCTTCAGCGACCTCTCGCAGCAGACCGCCCTGCTGATCGGCGCGGGCGAGACGATCGAGCTGGCGGCCCGCCACCTCCATCACAACGGCATCGGCCGCATCATCGTCGCCAACCGCACGGTCGAGCGCGCGCACGACCTCGCCGCCCAGTTCGACGGCTTCGCCATCTCGCTCACCGAGATCGCCAACCACCTGCCCGAGGCCGACATCGTCATCGCCTCCACGGCGAGCCCACTGCCCGTCCTCGGCAAGGGCACGGTCGAGCGCGCGCTCAAGAAGCGCAAGCACCGCCCGATATTCATGGTCGACATCGCGGTCCCGCGCGACATCGAGCCCGAGGTCGGCGATCTGAGCGACGTCTATCTCTACACCATCGACGACCTCCAGACCGTCATCGACGAGAGCCTGCGTTCGCGCCAAGCCGCCGCCGAGCAGGCCGAGGAGATCATCGACTTCCATTCGGGCGAATTCATGGCCTGGCTGCGTTCGCTCGATGCCGCCGGCCTGATCCAGGACTACCGTCAGCGCGCCGAGGAGCTGCGCGACGAGGTGCTGTCGCGCGCCAGACGTCAGCTCGATGCCGGCAAACCGCCGGCCGAGGTGCTCAACTTCCTCGCCCACACCCTGACCAACAAGCTCCTGCACGCACCCAGCTCCAGACTGCGCCAGGCCGCCCGCGACGGCGACGCAGGCATCCTGGAAGCCGCCAACGAGCTGTTCCAACTCGACCAGACGCGGCTGAACGCCAATCCATGAATCCATCGATCCGGGGCAAGCTGGAGCGCATCTCCGAGCGCTTCGGCGAGGTCATGGCCCTGCTGGCCGACGCGGAGACACAGGCGAACGCCAACCGCTTCCGCGACCTGAGTCGCGAATACGCCCAGCTCGAACCGCTCATGGAATGCTACGGGCGGTTCCTGGCCGCCGAAGAGGACATGGGGACGGCCGAGGAGATGCTCGCCGACCCCGAGATGGCCGCGCTCGCCAAGGACGAGATGGCCGCGGCCGCCGCGCGGCGCAACCAGCTGGAGCCTGAGCTGCACCGTCTGCTGATCCCGGCCGACCCCAACGATCAGCGCAACATCTTCCTCGAGGTCCGCGCCGGAACCGGCGGGGCCGAGGCGGCGCTGTTCGCCGGCGACCTGATGCGCATGTACATCCGCTACTCCGAGCTCCAGGGCTGGCGCACCGAGCAGATCTCCGAGAGTCCGGGCGAGCTGGGCGGCTACAAGGAGGTCGTGATCCGCATCGCCGGCAACGGCGTCTATTCGCGGCTCAAGTTCGAGCCGGGCGCCCACCGCGTCCAGCGCGTTCCCGAAACCGAATCGCAGGGACGCATCCATACCTCCGCCTGCACGGTGGCGGTGCTGCCCGAGGTCGAGTCGATCGACGCCATCGACATCAGCCCGAGCGACCTGCGTATCGACACCTACCGCGCATCCGGGGCCGGTGGCCAGCACGTCAACAAGACCGACTCGGCGATCCGCATCACCCACCTCCCCTCGGGCATCGTGGTCGAATGTCAGGAGGAGCGCTCGCAGCACAAGAACCGGGCCAAAGCGATGTCGCTGCTGCACGCCAAACTGCTCTCCGGGGCGCGCGATACCCAGGCATCGGAACAGTCCGAGTCGCGCAAGCTGCAGGTCGGCAGCGGCGACCGCTCGGAGCGTATCCGGACCTACAACTTCCCCCAGAACCGACTCACCGACCACCGCATCAACCTCACGCTCTACAAGCTCGACGAGGTCATGAACGGACAGCTCGATCAGGTGATCGAACCGCTTCTGACGGAGTATCAGTCCGAGCAGCTGGCCGCCATGATGGACGGCTGATGCCGGCTGACGACAACCCGCCCAGAGGCATCGGCGCCGTCCTCGAGACGGCGACCGAGGCGCTTCGAGACGTCCCTGACGGCTCGCCGTTCATCGAGGCGCAGATCCTGCTCGGCCTGGCCACGGGACTGTCGCGCACCCAGATGCTCGCCTGGCCCGAGCGAAATCTCGCACCCGACCAGGAGACCCGTTTCGCGGATCTGCTGAATCGCCGCATCGCCGGCGAACCGATCGCCTACATCCGGGGCCGGCAATCCTTCTGGACCTTCGACCTGAGGGTCACGCCCGACACGCTCATCCCGCGCCCCGAAACCGAACTTCTGGTCGAGACGACGCTCGATCGGCTCCAGAGGACCAGCGGTTTGCGCGTCGCCGACCTGGGAACAGGAAGCGGCGCCATCGCCGCGGCCCTGGCGTTGGAGCGCCCCGAGTGGCACCTGATCGCCACCGAGCGCTCGGGCGCGGCGCTGGAGATCGCGCGGCAGAATTTCGACGACCTCCATCTCCAGAGGATCGCTCCGGTCCAGACCCACTGGCTGACCCCCTTCGCCGACGCCGGTCTCGACGCCATCGTCAGCAACCCGCCCTACATCGCCGCCGTGGATCCGCATCTCGAGCGCGGCGATCTGCGCTTCGAGCCGCGCCAGGCACTGACACCCGAGGGCGACGGACTGGATGCGATCCGCGTCATCGCCGTCGAGGCCCGGCGCTGTCTGCGCCCGGACGGACTGGTCGCCGTCGAGCACGGATTCGACCAGGGCGAGGCGGTGCATAGGATCTTCACCGCTCAGGGACTGCTCGCGGTCGAGACCCGCCAGGACCTGGCGGGTCTCGACCGGATCACGCTGGGCTATCGCTGAATCCCCCGGCGCGCAGCGAGACGGACGTTTCGCGCATCCAGCGCTCGACGCGGGATTTGAGCTCCTCCGCCCCGCCCTCGCAACCCATCGGCTCGCCGATCACGAGCCGGATGGTCCCGGGAATGCGCCAGATGGAGCGCGCCGGCCAGCAATCGCCAGCGTTGTGAACCATGGGAACCACGCGTCGGCCGGCATGACAGGCCAGCCTGGCACCACCCGGATTGAATGGGCCAATACAGCCCGGCGGCTGACGCGTCCCCTCCGGATAGATGACCACGCTGACACCGGCGTCGAGACGCTCCTTGCCCTGTCGCAGCAGCATCTTCATGGCATGCACGGGCTTGCTGCGATCGATCGCGATCGGCCGCAGCAGCGACACGGCCCAGCCGAAGAAGGGCACCTGGAGCAGTTCGCGCTTGAGCACGGTCGCCTGGGGCGAGACCAGCACCTGGAGGAAGAAGGTCTCCCATTCGCTCTGATGATTGGCCATGACGACCACCGCCTGGTCGCGCGGGAGATTCTCCCGGCCGATCACCTCGATCCGGATACCGTTCAAATGTCGCAGCAGCCACATGGAGAGATGCGTCCAGAGGTTGACGAATCGGTAGCGTTGCTCGAAATTCATCAAGGGCGCCAGCAGCAGGCTCAAGGAGCCGTGCAGAATGCCGAGCAGGTTGTAGAGAACGAAGAAAAGGAGGCTTCGCAGCCTGATACTCAGGCCCACATGCGTTGCGGTCATGGCGTCTATCGATCGTCGATGTGGAGTCTTGTGGATTCGGGCGCCCGATTATAGCGAGCTCATCGCACAAAACCGCCAAGCGACGGACCCAAAAAGCACGCAGACACGATTAAAAAATTAATCTTGATTATTTCGAGCGCCCGATTAGCATAGTGCCTCCATGGACATTCCAGACGCCGAACGCATCAAACAGCGCGAGATCGCCTTCCATGCGGTCCATCCCAATCCGCGCCAAGCGGAGACGGCGGCCCTTTTCCTGGCCGATGTCGACGGCATACTGAGTGCCGACATCGCCTCGCCGATCCTGCTGCGCATCAGCTACGACGTGCTCAAGACCAGCCTGCAGGAAATCGAATCGGCCTTGACCGAGCTCGGGCTGCATCTCGACGATCGGCTCTTCTACCGCCTCCGACGCGCCCTGCACCACTACACGGAGGAAACGGTGCGCGCCAACAGCGATTGTCAGACCTGTGAGAGCACCTGCACCGAGAAGCTCTTCGCCAAACGCTACGAACTCATCGAGCACGGCTGCCGCGACGACCGTCCGGAGCACTGGCGCCGTTATCTCTGACACCCCCGCGACCGAGCCGGCGCCCGCCCCTCAGACGCAGGCACCGCTCGCGATCGCGCAACTCCGCCCCGCCATGAACGACGACCAACTGCTCCGCTACAGCCGCCAGATCATGCTGCCCGCATTCGGCATCGAGGCCCAGGAACGCCTGGCCGCCTCCAGGGTACTGGTCGTCGGCCTGGGCGGGCTCGGATCGCCGGCGGCCATGTATCTGGCCACCGCCGGCGTGGGACATCTGCTGCTCGCGGATTTCGACGCCGTGGATCTGTCCAACCTCCAGCGCCAGATCCTGCACACCAGCGACCGCATCGGCATGCCCAAGGCGGACTCGGCACGCATCGCCCTGCAGGCGCTCAATCCGGAGGTGAGGCTGACCTGCATCAAGCGCAGCCTGACCGAGGAGCAGCTGCCGCAACTGCTGGCCGGGGTGGATCTGGTGGTGGACGCAAGCGACAACTTCCCCACCCGCTTCGCGCTCAACCGCGCCTGCGTCGCCGCGCGAATCCCTCTGGTCTCCGGGGCGGCGATCCGCATGGAGGGACAGGTCGCCGCCTTTTCGGGACACGCGGGCGCGCCTTGCTATCGCTGTCTCTATCCGGACGACGGCAGCATCGACGAGACCTGTACGGCCAACGGCGTCCTCGCCCCCCTGGTCGGCATCATCGGCAGCGTCCAGGCGGCCGAGGCGATCAAGATCCTGACCGGGGTCGGCCAACCTCTGTTCGGACGACTCCTGCTGCTGGATGCCGCGCGCATGGAGTGGCGCAGCCTGACACTGCACGCCGACCCGGAATGCCCGGTCTGTTCGGGTCGTTAGCGACCGGCGCGATCAGGAAGCGAGCATCCGAACCTCACGCCGGTAGCTGAAAGCCGGCCGCTCTTTGCTGTATCTTCGGGATTCGTTCATCGTCCAGGCGGTCGCGACCATGCGTTTCGAAGTCAGTCATGACGAGATCAGGAAGGCCAACGTCCCGCACGAGCTGTTCCTGACCAACCTGATCGGCAATCACATCCTCATGACGGTGGCGCTGGGCGGCATCGCCGGCAGCTTTCCATGGGCGATGGCGCTGATTCCCATCATTTCGTTCAGCATCCTCGGCTACACCCTCTGGCGCGCACGCCAATCTCGCAGGCGCGATCCCTGGTACGTCATGTGTCACTGGCAGGTATGCGCGCGCCGCAGCCGCTTCTTCATGCTGATGCTGGGAATGCTGGCGCTGGCCGCCGCGCTCGGCTGGATCGGCCATGCCTACGGCGGCATGATGAAGGAGGCGGTCCTGGCGCTGGTCGCCGGAACCGGCATCCTGCCGGTCATGGTCACCATCCTGGTGCTGGTCATCGTGGAGTCGGACGCGCTCTATCACGCCAATCAGGCCCGGCTGCCGGCCTGGGTGGTCGCCCGCTACCCGAACCCGGAGGTACGCATTCTCGGCGAGGAGGAAGCGGTCCACCAGGCATCATGATCCGTCGGCCAGTTCCCGGGCGATGAGGGTGTCCAGGATCTCGAGCATCGGCTCGGTCCCGCCAGACTCGCCGGGGGTGACCCGGTAGCGTCCGTCGACGATCAGCGTCGGCACGCTTTGGAGACCATATCGGGCCGCCATCTCCCTGGCGTGCCGAAGCTCGGTCTCCACCGCCTCGGATTCGTAACGGGCGCGAAAGGCATCCGCGTCCAGACCGATCTCGGCGGCGAAGGCGACCAGATCGTCCTCGCTCATGATCCGGCGATGACGCTCGTGGATCGCCTCGAACAGCCCCCGATGAAAGGTCTCGAGCTCACCCATGGATCGGGCGGCGAAAAAGGCGCGGGCATGGGCATCCCAACGCCCACCGGGTGCGGGCATGCGCCGAAACTCGGCCCCGACGGGCAGACTCTCGAGCCAGCGTGCGAGCAGCGGCTCCAGATGCCAGCAATGGGGACAGCCGTACCAGAAGATCTCCAGCACCTCGACCTTGTCGCCCGTCTCCGTCGGCTGAGGCTGCGGGAGACGCTGATAGTCGATCCCCTCGTCGAAGCCCCAGACCGGAACCGCCAGAAGAAGCGCGAACAGCATCGGGATCGAGGCCATCAGAACCGGCGAGCGCATGCGTATTGACCGAAACGACATGGTTTCACTCCTGAGTCATAGCCATCTTGCGGGTCGTCTGGCGGCAAACGGCCGGCCTCGAACCGATCGAGCTCAGCCGATCAGTGCGTAGTCGAGCACCAGTCCGACGAAGACGGCCATGCCGAAATAGTTGTTGTTGAGGAATGCCTGGAAACAGGCCGACCGCTCACGCCTCCAGGTCAGCTTCTGCTGATAGAGACTGAAGCCAGCCGCCACCAGCAAACTCGTCTCGTAGACGAGACCGCGCCCGGCCTGCTGACCGACCCAGAACAGCAGCCCCAGCATCAGCAGCTGCAGCAGACCCACGACCATCCGATCCCAGCGGCCGAACAGAATGGCGGTGGACTTGACGCCGATCTTGAGGTCGTCCTCGCGGTCGACCATCGCATACTGGGTATCGTAGATCAGCGCCCAGATCAGCGCCGCAGCGAAGAGCACCCAGGCATAGAAGGGAACGGTCCCCGTGACCGCCGTGAAGGCCATCGGAACGGCCCAGCCGAAGGCCGCCCCGAGAAAGAGCTGGGGAACATGGGTGAAACGCTTCATGAAGGGATAGACGAAGGTCAGCAGCAAGGCGACAACCGAAAGCGCAATGGTCTGCCAGTTCAGCTGCAGCACCAGCCCGAAGGAGACCAGGCTCAAAAAGAGGAAGACGCCGATCGCCTCGGCGGGCGTCACCTGACCGGTCGCCAAGGGACGCTGGTTGGTGCGGGCGACGTGGCCGTCGAAATCGCGATCCGCATAGTCGTTGATGGCGCATCCGGCCGAGCGCATCAGCACCACGCCGAGCACGAAGATCACCACCACCGGCCAGGGCGGCTGTCCGCTGCCGGCGAGCCACAAGGCCCACAAGGCCGGCCACATCAGCAGGAAGATGCCGATGGGCCGATGCAGACGCACCAGATGGATGTAGCTCATGAACCGGTCGCGCAGCGAGAAGGACCGCGGATGATGGATTTTCAGCTCGGGGGAATTCATAGACGGATCTGGATAGGCCGATGAAGTGTATAAAGACATCAATCGCCGACGATTATGGCATAGCGGAAAAGCCGAGGAGATTCGGATGCCTCTCGGTGCGCGACGACGGAGGGGCGTGCGAACGGATTCGGCGGTCAGACCTGACCGTAGAGCTCGCGATCGCCCAGCCAGCGCTCGACCAGCGGCGAAACCAGATGGGCATGACGCTCCAAGATCAGATCCGCCGCGCGCTGCGCCGCCGCGACCAGATGCCGGTCGCGCAGCGGATCGGCCACGCGCAGCTGGATGGCGCCCGTCTGACGCGTCCCCAGCACCTCACCGGCGCCCCGTATCTGCAGATCGCGCTCGGCGATCTCGAATCCATCGCAGGTCGCCCGCATCAACCCCAGACGCTCTCGGGCCACCTCGGACAAGGGCGATCGATAGAGCAGCAGACAGTGGCTCTCGACCGATCCGCGCCCCACCCGGCCGCGCAACTGATGCAGCTGAGCCAGCCCCAGCCGTTCGGCGTTCTCGATGATCATGAGGCTAGCGTTGGGCACGTCCACGCCGACCTCGATCACCGTCGTCGCGACCAGCAGACCCAGGTCGCCGCGAACGAAGGCCCCCATCACCGCCGCGCGCTCGCTCGGCTTGAGCCGCCCGTGGACCAGACCCACGGGGATGCCGGGCAGCAGCTCGGCCAGCTGGCGCGCGCTCTCCTCGGCGGCCTGACACTGGAGCGCCTCGGACTCCTCGATCAGGGTACAGACCCAGTAGACCTGGCGGCCCTGCTCGCAGGCACGCCGGACCCGCTCGACCACCTCGTCGCGGCGGGTCTCGGGCACCGCGACCGTGGTGATGGGCGTGCGTCCGGGCGGCAGGCCATCGATCACCGACAGGTCCAGATCCGCATAGAGCGTCATGGCCAGCGAGCGCGGGATCGGCGTCGCCGTCATGATGAGCTGATGCGGTGCCCGATCCGCCTCGGCGCCCTTCTCGCGCAGCTTCATCCGCTGATGGACCCCGAAGCGATGCTGCTCGTCGACGATGACCAGCCCCAGATCGCCAAACCGGACGCTTTCCTGGAAGAGCGCGTGCGTCCCCACTACTAGAGGCGCGCATCCCGACCCGATGGCCTCGATCAGATCGGCCCGCTCCTGTCCCTTGTGCCGCCCCGCGAGCCAGACCGGACAAATCCCGAGCGGCTCGAGCCAGCCGCTCAGGGTGCGATGATGCTGCTCCGACAGCAGCTCGGTGGGTGCCATGAGGGCCACCTGCCGACCGGCCTCGATCGCCTGCAGCGCGGCCAGCGCGGCCACCACCGTCTTGCCCGCACCCACGTCGCCCTGCAGCAGGCGCTGCATCGGCCGAGTGCCCCCGAGATCGCGGGCGATCTCGCCAACCACGCGCTCCTGGGCCTGGGTAAGCGCGAAAGGAAGCGATCGAAGCAAAGCCTGGCGCAACCGCCCGTCCCCGCTCAGGGCCGGCGCGACGATGCGGCGCTGGGAGAGACGCATCCGGCGCAGGCTCGCCTGATGGGCGACCAGCTCCTCGAAGATCAGGCGCCGGAACGCCGGATGCCGTCGCTCCATGAGCGCGTCCAGATCGGCCGTCGCAGGGGGGCGATGGATATGGATCAGCGCCTCGGCCACCCCCGGCAAATCCGCTCCGCCCAAGGTCTCCCGCGGCAGACAGTCTGGCAAGGGACAGAGCTCCAGATGCTCGAGCGCCTGATCGAGCAGGGCGCGCCAGACCGACTGTGACAGACCCTCGGTGGTGGGATAGACGGGCGTCAGACAGGTCTCGGGCCCGGAGGTCTCGCCGGTCTGGAGGCTATATTCGGGATGGATCATCTCCAGCGCGCCCTGCCCGGGCCGCGCCTCGCCGTAGCAGCGCAGCCTAACGCCTGGCCGGAAGACGCCGACCTGCGTCGCCGAAAAATGGAAGAACCGCAGGACCAGAGCATAGGGCGATCCGTCCGTGAGCCAGACCTTGAGCGAGCGCCGCCTGCCCTCGACGACCCTCGCCTCCACGACCTCGCCCTCGATCAGGGCCTCGGAACCGGCGACCAATACAGAAAAAGGAATCAGGCGGGTCCGGTCCTGATAGCGCAAAGGCAGATGGAGGAGCAGATCCCGAACGCTGTGAACGCCGATCCGGGCGAGCCGCTCGGCCACCTTGGGGCCGACACGCTTCAGGGTTCGAACGGATACCCGATCGAGCCCGGGTTCGGTATCCGCAGACCCAGCAGCGGATCCCGACGGCGACGCCTCACGGGCCTCGCAGGACATCGTCACCGCAGCCACGCCCCAGGACCCTCAATGCGCCCATCACCGAACGGAGCCGCATCACCACAGGGACGAGAGCCGTACCCCGGGAGTCCCACCATGGCGCGTCCTGATCGCCTGCGCCAACTGATGCACCGCCATCGCATAGTAGGCGCTGTGGTTGTAGCGGGTGATGACGTAGAAATTGTGCAGCCCGAGCCAGTATTCATAACCGCCCTGCGCATCCAGGCGGAGCAGGCTCACCTGACGCGCTCCGGACAGGGATCCGGCGGGCTCGATCCCGCGCGCGGCGAGCTGGCCGAGTCCGTATTGAGTATCGTAGCCGGTCTTCATCACGCCGGCGGACGAGCCGGAACTGATTCGGGCACGTACCGCCACAGCCTCTCCGGACCGCCAGCCGTGCCGCTTGAAATAGTTGGCCACGCTGCCGATGGCATCCTCCGGATGCCAGAGGTTGCGGTGGCCATCGCCGGTGAAGTCGACCGCATAGTCGCGGAAGCTCGATGGCATGAACTGACAGAGCCCCATGGCCCCTGCGAAAGAGCCCTCGGGACGGGTTGGATCCATCCCTTCGTCCCGGGTCATGACCAGGAAGTGCTCCAGCTCGCCAGAGAAATAGTCCGCGCGTCTGGGATAGGCGAAGGACAGGGTCGCCAGGGCGTCCAGGATCCGGGTCTTGCCGACGAATCCGCCATAGCGGGTTTCGACCCCGATGATGGCGACGATGTATTCGGCCGGAACGCCGTAATGGGCCTGGGCCCTGGCGAGCGCGGATTCGTGACGCCGCCAGAAGCTCACCCCATTGGCGATGGAGCTATCGGTGAGGAACTTGGCCCGATACCGCGTCCAGGCGCCATTGGGCCCAGTGCTTCTGCGGCTTGGTGCCTGGCGGTCCATCAGATCGATGATCGGCTGCCTGCGCTGAGCGCGCGAGAGGATGGAGGCGGTCTGCCGCGGGCTGAAACCGTGCTGGCGCGCCATCCGCTGGATGAAGTCATCGACCCCCGGGGCGCCGGCGAAGTCGCCATGAACCGACGCCGATTGATAGGACGCGGGACGATAGACGGGCGCCCCGTCTCGGGCCGGTTGCGAGCCGCAGCCAGCGAGCGCGAGCGACCAGAGAACCAGCAATGAGAGCGAGAGCGGACGCATCCTGATACCTTGAAAAATTGAGGGCTTGACTCGCCATGGTAAGGAAGAATTCGAGCAAAGCAAGCCAAACCGCTCTTTTCCCATAGGTTTATGCCCCGGGAGAGGTCAGTCTCCCAGAACTAGGATGCCGTCCATCTCGACGGCGGCCCCCTTCGGCAGCGCGGCGACCCCAATGGCCGCGCGCGCCGGATAAGGCACCTCGAAATAGTCCGCCATCACCTGGTTGACCAGCGCGAAATGTGCCAGATCGGTCAGGAAGACGTTGAGCTTGACGATATCGGCCAAGGATCCGCCGGCCGCCTCGGCCACTCCCCGCAGATTGTCGAAGACCCTCCGGATCTGGGCCTCCATATCCCCATCGATCAATTCCATGGTTTCCGGCACCAATGGAATCTGACCGGAGAGATAGAGGGTGTCGCCAACCCGCACCGCCTGGGAGTAGGTCCCGATCGCCTGGGGGGCGCGATCGGTGCGAATGATCTGCTTGCTCATCGAGCGTTCCTCTTCGATTGAAAGGTTGACTGGCCGAGCCCGTCCCTGCCGGATCCCACCCTCGACCGGCCCGCGAGGTGCGACCGCCAAGAATCAGCCGAACAGACGCCGCCACCAGCGGCGACGCGCGTTCGGCACCACCTGGACCGCCTGCAGATCGGAGGGAGGTAACAGGCTCATGACCCAACCCGGCAGAAGCGGACCGGCGCTGCAGCCGCAGGACACGCCGAGATTGTGAGGATCGTAGATCTTGACGAAGGACGGACGACGCGGATCGTCCGCATAGACGATGCCGCAATAGTCGTAAGGATGCTCTGCCCGCAGCAAGGCATCCATCTCGTCAAGGAAGGTCAGCACCTGATCCGGATCCGCCGGCCGAGATGGCGGGGCCTCTCCGACCGCGTAGAGATACCAGCCCAGATCGGCGCATTCCCGAACCGCCGACCAGAGGGCGTCGAGCTGAGGCCAGCGCAGCGCGGCGGTGAAGGATCCGTAAAATGCCTCGAGAAAGGGATCGGTGGATTTGGCGCTGTGGTTCATTGAGGTAATCTGGACTCATCCGTCGACCGTTGCCCGGTCAGTGGTGTTCGACTCCAAACCGACAGAAATCGGTCCGAGCCGATATAATCTCAACCTCGTCGACCTTGGATCAACCTCATGCCTGCCCTGTATCAGTCCAACCTATCCAGCCTGCCGCTCATCGGGCGCGGGAAAGTCAGAGACCTCTACGCCGTCGGCAAGGACCATCTGCTGGTGGTCGCCAGCGACCGTCTCTCGGCCTTCGACGTCGTCCTGCCCCAGCCGATTCCCGGCAAGGGCGAGGTGCTCACGCGTCTATCACACTTCTGGTTCGAGCGCACCGCGAGCCTGGTGCCCAACCATGTCGCCGATGTTCCGGTGGCGGCGATCGTGACCGATCCGGAGGAGCTGACCGCACTCGGCGACCGCGCCATGGTGGTCCGGCGCCTCGCGCCGCTCCCGGTCGAGGCGATCGTGCGCGGCTATCTCATCGGCTCGGGCTGGAAGGACTATCGGAACAGCGGCTCGGTCTGCGGCATCGGCCTGCCGCGCGGGCTGCGCCAGGCGGATCAGCTTCCGGAGCCCATCTACACGCCATCCACCAAGGCCGATCTGGGCGCCCACGACGAGAACGTCGATTTCGATCACACCGTCCGTCTCCTCGGCCCCGAACTGGCCGAGCGGGTTCGCGAACTCAGCCTGGCGATCTACAGCGACTGCGCGAGCTATGCCCGCGAGCGCGGCATCATCATCGCCGACACCAAGTTCGAGTTCGGTCTCGACGCCGAGGGCCGGCTGCATCTGATCGACGAGGTGCTGACCCCGGACTCCTCCCGTTTCTGGCCGGCCGACGACTACCGCCCGGACACCAGCCCGCCGAGCTTCGACAAGCAATTCGTGCGGGATTATCTGGAAACGCTCGACTGGGACAAGACCCCGCCGGGTCCCGAACTGCCCCAGGCGATCATCGACCGTACCGCCGCCAAGTACAGAGAGGCGGAACAGCGGTTGACACAACCCCGATGAAGCAGTAGAGCTTGATGCCGGTGTCCATGAGGGATCGAGCCCAAGACCATTCGATCGGAGCATTCGAGGCATGAGACTGGACGACATCACCACTGGGATGCTTCTGGCCAAGGACGTCTGCGACCCCAATGGAAATCCGCTGATCCGGGCTGGCACCATCGTCACCGGGCGCCACATCCGGGCGCTCAAGTCCTGGGGCATCGGCGAGATCGCGATCCAGAGCGACGCCCCGCCGCCGGCCATGGCGCCCCGGGATCCGGCCGAGCTCGCCGAGCTGAAGGCGATGCTGGACGTTCAGTTCAGCCTCAGCAACCCCGAACACCCGGCGATGCGCGCACTCTACGACATCTGCCTGGAACGGGCGCTCAGCCAACGCTGACCGACACATCGCCGTGAGCGCATCAGAGATCCCCAAACAGCAGATCCTGGAACGCCTCGGCGAGCTGCCCTCGCTGCCATCCGTCTATCACCGCGCCCGCGAAGCGATGGACGACCCGAACGGATCGGTCGAAACCCTGGCACAGATCATCGGTAGCGACCCGGCGATGGCCTCGCGCCTGCTGAGGGTCGCCAACAGCGCACTCTACGGACTGCCCGCCAAGGTCGACAGCGTCTGGCGCGCCCTGACCATCATCGGCATGGGCGAGACGCGCAGCCTCATCCTCTCGACCGCCGTCGTCACCGCCTTCCGCGACATGCCCCTGGGCGCGGTCTCGATGCGCTCGTTCTGGGAGCACAGCATCGCCTGCGGAATCGCGGCGCGTACCCTGGCGCGCCGCATGAGCCTTGACAATCCCGAGCGCCTCTATCTCGTCGGCCTGCTGCACGACATCGGCCGGCTCTGCCTCTTCATCCTCGAGCCCGCCGCCATGAGCACGGTATTGCAGGCACACAGAGAGCGCCAAGGACAGCTCCACGAGATCGAACGGCAGATCTTCTCCACCGACCACGCCGAAATCGGGGCGGCGCTCCTGGCGCGATGGTCGATTCCACCCGCCTACTGCACGGCGGCTCAGGCACACCACGACGTCATGAGCCCCGAATCCACGACGGTCGAAACGGCCCTGACCCACGTGGCCGACATCATCGTCAACAGCCTGCGCATCGGCACCAGCGGCTCGCGCTGGGTTCCGGTACTGGACGACACGGCCTGGCGCATGACCCGACTCGCGCCGTCCGATCTCCCGGACATCGTCGAGACCACGATCGGCACCACGCGCGACGTCACCTCCGCCTTTCTGGAGCAATGAATGAATCTGGCCCTGCATCCCAGGCTGCTTTCACCCGCCGACTCGCCAGGCGAGCATTCGCAGAGCACACCAATCAACGTCTATCCCTTCGCCTTCGATATCCTGCGCGAAGCCATCGGTCGCTTTCCAGCCTGCCGGACGCTCGGCGAGCTCTTCAGCGCGCTCAGCCATTGCGCCAGACTGCTGCTGCCTTCGGCCCAGACCGCCATCCTCCTGCGTCAGCCGGACGCCTGCTTCGAGCTGGTGTTCAGTGCGCCCATCAGCGCGCGGGGCCACCTGCGCAACCTCAGCGAACGCCTGATCGACTCCGGAGGCTTCGCCCAGGCGGTCAGGCAGGGCGGTCATTGCATCGAGGCGCTCGAGGACGAGGCCTGCCTGCTGCACACCATCGCCACCCCAAGGCATATCTACGGGATGGCGATCTGGGTCGCCAAGGACATCCCCGCCCTGCTGCGTCAGCCGCTCGGTGCGCTGGTGGACATCGCGGCACTGAGCCTGGACCGGCTCCAGGGCGGAGCCGAGTCGTTCCTGCTCTCGGGCGGCCCCGAAACGCACAATGGAGGCGCGTGCACGCTGCTCGACGACATCGCCATCCCGGCCGATCAGCTCACAGGTCTGGCACACCGCACCCACTTCATCCAGTTCCTGCAGAAGGTGCTCCTCGACGGCACGCCGAACACCGCGGTCGGAATCATCCTGCTCGACGTCGACGGCTTCCACCGGGTGAATCGCGAATTCGGCTGCGAGACCGGGGACAGGCTGCTGCGGGATGTCGCACTGCGGCTGGACACGGCGCTCCGCTCGCAGTTCGTCTACGACACCATCGGCGCGGCCGAATGCGATCTCTGCTTCGCCCGCACCGGAGCCGACGAGTTCGGGCTCGCCGTCGCCCGCATGCGCCACCCCCAGCGCCTCGCCGAGATCGCCACGCATCTGCACAGCCATGTGTCCGAGGGCTTCGTGCAGCAGGACACCAAGCTCTATCTGTCGATCAGCATCGGACTCGCCACCTCGCACGCCATCAGCGGCGCCGTCTCGGCCCAATCGCTGCTGCGCAGCGCGGACTCGGCGCTCAAGCGCGCCAAGCTCGGCGGGCGCAACCAGCACGTCGTCTACGAGTCCATCTGGGACGAGGCCGGCTCGCCGCATCTGCGAACCGAATCGCTGCTTCAGGAGGCACTGCGCAAGGACCAGTTCGCGCTCTATCTGCAGCCGCTCTTCAGGCTCGACGACATGGCCCTCGTCGGCGCCGAGGTGCTGCTGCGGCTGCGGATCAGCGACGGCATCCCGCTGCCGCCCTCGAGCTTCATCCCGGTCGCGGAGAGCACGGGACAGATCGTCGAGATCGGCGAATGGGTCCTGCGCCGGGCCTGCCATCAGATCCGCGACTGGAACCTGCGCGGATTTCCGCCCATCGCCCTCTCCATCAACGTCTCCGCGATCGAGCTCTCCCGCACCGACCTGAGCACGCGTATCCGCCACATCGCCGAACAGGAAGGCGTCCCGCCCGAACGTCTGCACATCGAGATCACCGAGACCGCCATCGCCCGCAACGAGGAACAGGCGCTGATCAACCTCGAGGCCCTGCGCGCGGCCGGATTCGAGATCTGGATCGACGACTTCGGCACCGGCTACTCCTCGCTCAAGTCCATCAAGCACTTCCCCATCTCGGGACTCAAGCTGGACCGCGAATTCGTGCACGACCTGGCCCAGAACCCGGCGACCCAGGTCATCGCCAGCAGCATCCTGTCGATGGCCAGGAACCTGGGATATCCGGTCGTCGCCGAGGGGATCGAGAACGCCGACCAGTTCGAGTTCCTGCGCCAACAGGGCTGCGACCGCGGACAGGGCTTCCATCTCGGCCGCCCGGTCTGCATCCAGGTCTTCGAGAACCGCTTCTTCCCCGCCCGTCCCCAGGACGAGGGGAGCGAGAATTGACGAGAGGCCGACGTCCCCGAGCCAGGGACCGACAGTGCGTTGAACTCAAGACCTCCGCCGTACCTCCAGGCGCGGAACCCGACGTCGCTTGTCGTGCAGATGCCAGAGGCTCAGCCAAGGATGACGCCAAAGCATGCGAGGTCCGGCGTAGCGCATCACCGCCTTGACCCGTTCGCGCCGCGCGGCACTGTAGCAGTGGACCTCGCAATGGCTGCAGGCCGGCTTGAGCTCCTGAAAGGGACAGGAACCCAGACGCCGATGCGCATAGTCGAGCAGCGCGGCACACTCTTCGCACAGCGGCTCATCTCCGCCATGTTGGTCGCGGCAATAGATCCGCATCATGGCGGCCATGGTCCGACGCTCGCGGCGGATGCGCGGCCCGACCGCCCCCTTACCTCCACTCATAGAATGCTCCCCTTGGTATGCAACGAACGGGACGGGGATTTGCCAATCCGTCCCGAATGCCAGGATACCCCGATCTCATCAGGCGCAGAATCTCCGCCGCGCCGACAGGAACGCCTTGACCGGGACCAAGTCAGGGCCGCAGCGAGCCCAGAGAACCGATCGATACCGGACCGGGCTCGAGGGTGTCCTCGAGTTCGCCGACCCGCAGCAACGCCTCCTCGTCCAGCACCGTCACCTGACTGCCCTGCATGCGGATGACGCCCCGCGCGGTGAGCGACTTGACGACCCGCGAGAAGGTCTCGGGCTGGACCGAGAGCCGCGAGGCCAGGATCCCCTTGCGGACGTCGAGCTCGAGCGTCCGCTCGCCGGGCGTCATCTTGGCCGCGAGATAGCGCGCAACCCGGCTGGTCGCCGTGTGCAGCGTCAGGTCGTCGATCTCGCCGATCAGACCGCGCAGACGCTGACTGAGCGCACCCAGGACCACGAAGCAGGTATCGACCGACTCGCGCAGCATGGCCGCGAAATCGACGACGTCGATGGCCAGGAGCTCGGACGACATCAGCGCCGAGGCGCAGACCGGATAACGCGGCGCGCTGAGGAACATGAGCGCCTCGGCGAAGGTCTGACCCGGGCTCACGATCTCGATGACCTTCTCGGCACCCTCGGGCGAGAGCCGAAAGAGTTGCATCTGCCCGGAAAGGAGCAGATAAAAGCGGTTGGCGGCATCGCCCTGACTGAACAGCAGCTGATCCGCGTCGAGCGTCACCCGCGTCGCATGACGGCCGACCCGCTCCAGCTGATCGGTGTCGAGTCTCGACAGCAGCGGGGCCCGCCGCAATTCCTCGATCATGGCCATGATCGCACCTCGTCCGATGCGCACCGGCACCATGCCGGACGCCGATCGGACCTCATGCTAACGCAAGGCCGCCGTCATGGCGCAACCGATCGCCCGCGGACCGGAGGAGCCCCGAACCCATGCCCCCGCACGATGCGACACCCTCCCCCATCTGGCCCAGCGCCGAATACGACAGACAGGTCGAACGACTCAGAGGCGCCATCGGCCAGCCCGTCCATTTGGTCGAGATCGAGGTCAGCGCCACCCATCTGCACATCCGCCAGCTGGGGCAGTCCTTCGTCCTGCTCGGGCTGATCGATTTTCCGCGGCCCGATCCGTCGCGCGGACTCGCACCCCATCTGATCATCCTCGACGACGGACGCGGCGTGAACCTGGGCCGCATCGCCCGCATCAGCCTGGAGCGTGCCTTCAACCCCGCGCCGTCCCAGATCCTCTATCGAGACTCCGAGGCACTCGAGGGGCTCCTGTACCGCGAGCGGCGTCTCTCGCACGACTTCATCGCCGAGCGCGCGCACCGCATCATGGGGGAGATGCTGGGGTACGGTCGGATCGAAGCCATCAGCGGCCCCGGGCATCGGGCTCGAATCGCGATGCCGGAACATGCGACCTCACAGGACGAACCGACGACAGGAGCCGCGGATTGAGGAATCCGCCTCCTGGAAAGCCGAAGACGAAAAAGCCGGCCCGAAGGCCGGCTCGAAGCGGGACGGGATCAGGCGTCCTTGTGATAGCCGAGGATGCGCTCGACCTCGTTGCGCGAGCCCAGGATCACGGGCACCCGCTGATGCAGAGACTCGGGCTGGACCTCGAGGATGCGCTCGCGTCCGGTGATGGATCCGCCGCCGGCCTGCTCGACGATGAAGGACATGGGATTGGCCTCGTAGAGCAGACGCAGCTTGCCGCCCTGCCCCTTGGCCTGAATCTTGGCATCCATCGGATACATGAAGACGCCGCCACGGGTCAGGATGCGATGCACCTCCGCCACCATGGAGGCGATCCAGCGCATGTTGAAGTCCTCGCCGCGCGGCCCCTCCTTGCCGTCCAGGCACTCCTGGACGTAGCGGCGCACCGGCGGTTCCCAGAAGCGCATGTTGGAGGCGTTGATGGCGAACTCGCGGGTATCGGCCGGGATCTGCATGTCGGGATGGGTGAGGATGAACTCGCCGATGTTCTGATCCAGGGTGAAGCCGTTCACGCCGTTGCCCGTGGTCAGCACCATCATGGTCGAGGGACCGTAGAGCGCATAACCGGCCGCGACCTGCTGGGTGCCCGCCTGGAGGAAATCGCGCTCGGTCGGCTCCTCGTTGCCGCCCGGGCAGCGCAGGATGGAGAAGATGGTGCCAACCGAGACGTTGACGTCGATGTTCGAGGAGCCGTCCAGCGGATCGAAGGTCAGGAGATACTTGCCGCGCGGATACTGAGCCGGGATCGGATAGATCTCGTCCATCTCCTCGGAGGCCATGGCCGCCAGATGGCCGGCCCACTCGTTGGACTTGATGAAGACCTCGTTGGAGAGGACATCGAGCTTCTTCTGCGTCTCGCCCTGGACGTTCTCCGTCCCGGCGCTGCCCAGCACGCCCACCAGGGCGCCATGATTGACCATGTTGCTGAGCACCTTGCAGGCCGTGACCACGTCGTTGAGCAGGGATGTGAAATCACCCGTCGCCCCGGCGATGCTCCGTTGCTCCTCGATGATGAACTGGGTGATGGTCGTACCGTTGTGCATTCTTGTCCTCGTCTCGAAAGCTATCTGAAATATTGTTTTGTGAGTGGACGAGTATAAGTGGTTCGTAGATGGGACAGGAACCCACCCCCACGACTAAGCACTTGCAGCCGGTGCGCGAGCGTCTTGAGCTTGCGCGGGAGCGCGAACGCCTTGAACGCGTTCGCCATCTCCACGTACTCGCGATGCGATCCCTTAAGAAAAATATTCAAACGCGAAAGCAGCGAGCGGGAAGGCGTGGAGCGTGGCGCAAAATGGCCAACCGGTCGCGCCAGTGGCTGACCAACTATACTGGCCCCTATGGAGCAAATACTCCGCCCGCTTGAAAAGTTTGGCAACTCTTGACCCAACGCAGGCGAGATCGATCAACGGCGCCAGCAGGTAGCCGCATCATAGCCGGTGGATGCGCTCGTGACGCCCTTCTGCCCCATCTGATTTATGGTCAGGGTGCCGCAACTGTCGTTGGCCTGAGGACCGTCGGCAACGGGCGCTGCTTGCAAACTGAAGGCGCTCGCCGTGGCGGCGGAGGTAAACGAGAAAGTGTAGCGATCCCCCATACCGCCTTCGGTCGGGCAGCCGGATGGCGGGAGACCGCCGACATAGCTCGAATTACCGGTAAAACGCCGCTCCATTCCTTGCGCCAACTCGGAGAGACAGGCAGCCGCGTTGGCCCGCCAGGATTTGCGAACCGAATTCTGATAAGACGGATAGGCAATCGCGGCGAGGATGCCAATGATGGCGACCGTGATCATGAGCTCGATCAGGGTAAAGCCGGCGGCAAATGATCGGGTTGTTTGCATGGGTAAAAAAACCTATTCCCGTGTGTGTCATCAGTTGAACACGATTGCATTGATCGCGTCGCGGCTTAGTGATGACGTGTGACACCGCTAGAGCGGTGTCACACGGATAAACCAAGTGTTTTCGTTTTAGTTCAGCGGAGTTGACGCCAGCTTTGACGGCCTACGGCTTCCGCGTCGGTCTTCGGATCGTCACCCGTTGACGTTTTTAGATCATAGGCGGGATCCTCAGTAGGAGGAGGAGGAGGAGGAGGATCATCAGGAGGAGGATCATCAGTGGGATCGGGTATATCATCGACGTCATCCGAGGGAAGCAGAATACGCGGGGCATCCGTCATGGCCGTCTCGACGCAGGTTGCAGCGACTTTTTCGTCTCCGACCGTGAGCAGGTCGTCACTATTGAACTTGCCATCACCGCTCACATCCCATTTTGATGTCTTGGGTCCACCGCCACTCAGCATATTGACCCGACAAATGCGACTGCGTCCGTCTCCAGCCTGACATGGATCATCCGATTCAATCGGAATCAGGGTAGTAAAGATAACGTCTGTCGTTCCCTTGAGAAATTGGAGGCGACTGACGATACGCTCTCCCTGGGGGCCGTTGGTGGGCGAGGTCAGATCGATGAACCATCCGCGCTCACTCGGCGTCGCGCGTGAGCCTGGTTTGATGGGATAGTTCGAGATCACCGGCCAGCTTGGCGTATCCGCGTTGCCGTCATTATCGACTTCGTACAGAATTTCCTGTTCGACAAGGCTGTCGCGCTGGCTGTTGCCGTCGGCAGGGATAGGGACCACCTCGCCACCCTCCCACGTGGTGGCTGCCGGATTTTCCGCGTACTTTAGGATTGCGTTGTCCCAAATACCGTACACCGATTGAATCTTTCGGCTGCCAGGGTCGCTGGGGCGCATATACTGGCCTGTTCCAAAATAGACCATGTAACCGCCTGCAGGGTGCTCAGAAACTTCAACCGCGCCGGTAATGGGTTGATAAACCGTCACCGTATCGCCATCGAGATTCTTCGTTTCATAGGAAGCCTGGAAGACTGAGCTGCCATCATAAGCAACCTTCCAATCATCCACGGAGCTACCGGTCAGATCGAACTTCCAGAGATTTCCTTTTAGATCGCCCGCATAGGCACCGACGACGGTATAGGAATTGTCTCGCATGAGGCTGACTGCGGACAAACCATTCTGTACGTCGCCTGAAACCTGAATCTTCTTGATAAGACTCCCATCAGCCAGATTGACGATGTAGAGCCAGGCGCCTGTCCCGCTATCGTAGCCGTTGCCAAAGATCGCGGCCCAAGCGCCGTTATGGAGTCGTCCGATGACGGCCGGCGGCGGCGGCAGGTCGGGGATTTGAGACATCTGCCCGACAAGCAACCCGAGATCGTCGTCGGTAAACTCCCAGAGCACCTTGGTTGCGTCGAATGCATCGGGATCGGTGACATCCAAGGCGAAGACAGCTCGACCGCCGGCACCCAGTGAGCCGATCAGAACGGACCGCCAGGCGCTATTGATATAGGCATCTCCGATCGATGGTGAGCCGTCGACGAAATAACGGTGGGCGTTAGGCGAATCAGGATAATCCGGATCCGCAAGCCGAGGCAGATTCTCAAAGACGGCATTCGGGATATAGGCGAATTTCTCTACACCAGTTGCGGCCTCGAAGGCGTGCAGCATACCGTCATTGGCTCCGACATAAATCATGGCCTTACGATCGGCATGGTTCAGAATAAAATTTCCATCGCCGATGTAGGTGTCGCGCCCAGGCGTTCCTTCCGGCATCGCGGCATAACCGTCATTACCAGGTTCGCGGATATAGAGCGGGTCCGAATTGACGATGTCACCCAGCAGAGTTTCACGGGAGCGATAGCCGGTAACCGAAGCGCCGCGCAACCAGTTGACCAAGTTCTCGCCGACTGCTTCCGGTTCCGCGCCCTGCAGAAGGGCTTTTTGAGCAGGATTCAGGTAATCCCAGTCGAATGCGATTCCAGTCGGAGTCACCGAGGCATCTTCTCCCCTGTCTCCATTATCCCAGGTGTAGATATGCCGATCATCCGGGCTTGGAATCAGCGTTGCAGCGTCCCATAAGATCGTGTCGTCCTTTTTGACCGCCTTCAACTCCCCGATCCAGCCATCGGGATCGAACGCGGCCCGGTAAAGTGTGGTATCGGTTTGAGTTTGGGTCGAGCTAGCAGCTACGGTTACTGCGGATGTCTTATCAAGCTTGATGATGCGATTAAATGCTTCGGACAGTTGATCTTTAAGTTTCCCCGCGTTGGTCACGAGGAAATAGTTGGGTGATGGCTCACCCTTAGCGAGCCCTTCGTTGCCTTCCGATCCATATTTAGCAGCGTACCAGAGCGGATTATCGAGAACAGTAGCTGCATCACCGGTAGAACTGGCGACAAAAGTGCGCGTGGCAACGAATAGCAGCGGGGTGTCGACACCGTTGATGGCGCAAGCAGTCGGCGGAGAGGAACCTGCGCAGCCACCCGGCGACACGCCGGTCGGCGTATCGAGAAAATAATCAGGGTCATTCCCTGCGCCCTGCCCATCAAGCTTGTCGCGCACTTCAAGATAGACCCCGTCATTGTCTGTCCCGGAAATGACATATCCCATGTGCTGGATGATGCCCCCAGCAGCATATTCTGAGGTCAGGGTGACGGTTAGCGTATTAGAACAAGCATTGTCGATTGGCTTGACCTTTACCTCGTAGACCACGATGGCGTCCATATCATGATCAGCGCCTTGCTCCACGTCCTCGTAGTTGATGCGGAACTTCACAGAGGCGCAGCCATCGTTTACATCTGGATCCGCATCAGACCCATCGGGATCGGTGTTGGCGAACGTGTCGACAAAGAAATCGACGATCTGGTTGGTCGGCTGAAACCTCCCCTTACTGGCGTTGATGCTATTGCCGCCGACCGACTTGGCAAAGGGAACCAGGGTGACACGACTATCACCGACCGGAATATCGATCCTTGGCAAGGGAGAGGCCAGCGCAACTGCGAAGGTGTTGATATCCTGTTTATCGTCGATATTGTCGCGCAGATCGTTTTTGTATGCATAGCGAGCGATCGCAGCCGAATAATAGCTTCCTTGCTTGGTAGGTGCGGACGGCGAGAGTCCGCGGATATTGCCCAATCCGCTGACGGTCTTAGCGCTTGGTGCGCCATCATAATCAGCGCCAACCTGGCCGATAAAATGCAAGCTTGACCCGCCATGTTCTTCATCCCAGATGGCGTTTGCCTCGGTCGTGACATTGAGTCCAGTTATATCGCCGCTAAAACTCCCAAACGAAGTTCCAGGCACATAGGTGCTGTCATAAGACGGATTGACGTCACTGATGACCAACTGCGCACCTGGCGCACAATACAGCGCCGGATTTTCCTCGCGCGTATAAGGGTCCTTCCAGTCTGGAGCGGGCAAATCGATATAAGAATCACCCGAATAATCCCGCAAGGTGACTCGTTCTTTACCATTCGTCAGACTCGGCAAAAACTCCGTAGTCGCTTCGCCTTTTCCAGAAAAATAACGCAGCGTCTCGTACATCATTTCTCCAATGGGATTCCCCCAGTCGGGAAACTGACTGTTTGAATCCGACATTGGAGCAGTGGTGAGCCAACCTCCTTGATATTGATAATTTGAATTCATATTAAAATCGACAATCCGAAATCTGTCGATCGTCTTCACGATTCCAACTACATTAGTAAAGATGCCCGTATCTGGATCGACCTCATCCTGGAAGCTCTCGATGTTTTTGCGCAATACACCGCCGCGCATGTTGGTGGGGTGCTTGAATGACCCCGAGAGCAGACCGAAGAGCATTTCGTCCGACTCACCGTAATCCTGCAAGAGACCGACAGGTTTCAAAGTGCCTGCTGGATAATAAGATTTGCAGTTACTATCTGGAAACTCAGAGTCGCATACCTGCACACGAACGTTATAGTCAGCTATCCTAGACGCTGAAACCGTTCGCTCCATACTGTAGGTGGTAATCGTTGGGGCATTGTTGCCACCCGACGGATCGCGCAGACTGGAGGCAGGAACGATTGCCCAAGATTCCGAAGGTGGCTTCCATAGCAATTGAAAGCTATCGCCTCCCGTTCCTTCCTCATGATGAAACTCAAAGTCATGCCATCCAGCGGATAGCGCCTTTGTCACAACAGACCCCGTATTATTTGCGCGGTTCTTAATATTGTTATCATTTCGAGCCGCATGATTACCATACCATCCAGTAATCACCGCATTATCAATCAGCAATTCAACAGCATCATCACCATTCGTCGCAAACTGATAATCACCATCCTTCGGAACATAAATCTGACCAGATATAACGGTCAGATAATAATCATTACTGCAATGCGCTACGTTAGAGAAAGGATTACCTGTTCCGTCGATTCTTCCGCCGCCTATTTCATCACTATTGCATTGCTGCGTTTGCGTTCCCCATGTATCGATCAAAGCCTGAAAGTCGACTGCGTTGTTCGGGTGACTGCCACGTAAGGTTGTCGCGTTGGTCTCGCACTTAGTTGAATGATCAATACAATCATCGCCAGCCACTGGCCGCTCTATAGCAACCCATTCCCAGATACGAAACCGCGAATCGTTCAAGACCCGCATGAGCGGCTCTTTATTTCCGGATTTTAGCAGCGTGGTATTTGCAAAAAGATGGCGAGTTCCCTCTAGCGGTTGCGACAGAGGCGTATAATCACTGATGTCATAACCGTCATGCTCTACACCTTTGTATTCTTTCCCCCAGCTATGTGCATCCTGAGGGATGTAAGATCGCTCGATGACAGTTTCAGTGTCGGTATCGACAATGCGACGCCCACCATAAAGAACTTTGCGCAATGCATCGATTCGAGCAGTCGTGATGTAATTGAGGAAATCGCCACTCCAACTTCCGGAACACTTCTTCGTTGATGTTGTCCCAACGGGCTCAAAGCGGCCATTGGTATAGCTATAGCAAAGATAAGAGTCGAAATACCCGAAATAGTCGACCTGATTGCCATCGGCGTCGACCATATTCGGCTTATAACCGACATCCAATACCCCATCGCCACTAAGATCCGATGCATCGTTGTAGGCTTCGTAATAGAGAGTATGATCGCGACCCATGACGATCATGGTAAGCGGGGGGGCACCGATACCGCCGCCACCAAATAAAGGGTACTGAGCAAGATCCTCCGCGACGACGGATGCGATGGGGCATGCAAGGACGAAGCCGAGAAGAAGCGCCTTGGACTTATTCATCAAAGAGGGGGAATCGTCACGGTCAGACATAATGTCTCTCCAGTGAAAACGCGGCGCCGACTCAGGCGGCTGAAAAATGAAAAATGAGTTTTTAAATACGTTGAATAAAGTGTGCGTCGCTTAGTTGGTCTTGGTGCGCCTAACAATGCGCTCCAACACAACGACCGCTGTAGCTGTGCTGCCTTGCCCATAGGCCGTAACGCGATAAATTCCGGTCATGTCTCTTCCGGTTAGACTGCTGCCCGTTGCCGTGAGCTTTTCGATCACGTAGCTTGGTCTGGCGACGACATCGTCGGTGCCATCACCGATAGGGCCGGTATAGACTTTCTGCTTGTCCCAGTTGATATTTGTCCAGGCATCATCGTCATCCGGATTGGGATGCTGACTGGATACGTCATCTTTGAGCTTATCCCATGCGCTCTCAAGCACAAACCTTTCGCCCTGGCGCAAGGCCGATTCCGCTGCCTGAAAGGCGAGATTCCGCGCACGCGCATTCGCAGCCATGCGCTCGTCGAGACTACTGGAAAGAATCGCGGTGATACCGATGATCGTCAGCAGCACGAGAAGGATGAGCGATATCATCAGGACTGCGCCTTTTTGCTGACGGCGAAATTGGAACACGCTAATCTTCATTGTGCTTGCCATCAAAGCCTGTTACGTATTGCGACAGTAGTTGTGAATGCCTGATAGAGCCGGCGGTCACCATCGTCAGCGGTAAAAACGCCCCCCTCAAAAGGTAGTGACATTGGCGATTCGACCAAATTGGTTCTATCGCTTCTAAGGAGAAGACTAACCTTGACAGCGAGGACTTGACTCCAATCGGTGACTTCGTTGGCTTTGACATATCTATTCACGAGTCGGTCTTCGCCACCGATAGTGTCGACCCCATACTCTATCTGCATGTCGACGACGCCAGCAATTAACTCCTGATCACTGTCTGCAATGATGGAAACCGAGTCTTTTGCGTGACCATCGCTGAAAAGGCGTTCACGAAGCCCGATTTTGCCATCATTGTTCGTACCGATATAATAAAGTCCGCTGTAAAATCGTCGAACAACCATTCCATCGAAATGGTTGTTGATCGCCACGGAAGTGGCTTTGTTTTCAGGCCCTCGTTCACTGGCGCTACTGTCACGCGAAAGCGTAGCTGCACCGCTGGCGGCTGTGTTTTGAAATAAGTCACAACCGTAACCACTGGAGATTACATAGATCGCGGATTTATTGGAAACGCCTGTCTCGTTGACGCCAATACTAATCGCATCGGAAGCCAGCGAGTCTACTGTCGGCGTCAGACCGGATGGCATTGCCGCATGCTTGACGATTAATACATCAGTCTCTGCCACGTATCCATTGAGCGGAGCACTAGCCTCCAACCCGGCAGTGGCAGCATCATCGCCATCCCATCCCCTGATGAAATCGATGATATCGTAGCGGTACTCGTAACCAGCGTAGCCTGTAGCGCTTTCATCCAAAAGATTATTGAACAAATCCGAAGCATTGGTGCAGCTTCCATTGAACCCAGCTTGCCGAATATGTTGCACGAGATAATCAAGCGCGAAGCGGCCGTTTTCCTGCAAGACCGACATCTGCTCGCTCGTTCGGTAGCTTTGCTTAGTGCCGATAAAAAGCGCTATGACCCCACCGGTTAGGAAGAGCCCGAGCAGCATGGCGACCATCAGTTCGACCAGCGTAAATCCACGCCGCTGGATTGACTGTGAATAAACCGACAAGCGGGCAACATGAAGATTCATAGTTCCGTCCGAAATTTAAAATGCATCGTTCCCTGAATATCTGCATCCTCACACTCAGAGTCGTCTTCAGATTCTTCCAATCGCGACTCATTCCAACAAACGGTAATAGTGAGCACATTTCCCGACTTATCAATACTTCCTTGACCTTCAGGCAACAGACAGGCAAGGCGGTTTTTCCATTCATTTATATCTTCGGTCGCGATCGTTCCACTAGAGCGCGAGAAACTCTTGTCACACTCAGAATCAACGTTACCGGTATAGCTCCCAGCATTCTCACGATTCACCCGCATCGCATCCGCAATCTCGTAGGCCAGATTGGTCGCCTGGGTGCGCTGATAGGAACCCTGACTCATCTTGAGTGATACCGTATTCAATCCCGCCATGCCAAGCAGCCCTACGGAGAGGACGATGGCGGCGATCAGCACTTCGATAAGTGTAAAGCCCGCTTGGCCTCCTTTATTTGGGCGAGAAAGCCGAGCGTTCATGTGCAAGTTCCTTTTTGAATGGCAAGACGGCCAATTTTATTGAGCTCAATAGTTCGCTGTTCGGGCGCGACACAGATAACAAATGAACCATCGGCGGTACTACTGCTGCCCATTGTTTGGCCGGTCTGGGTGAAGCTGATGTAGTTTGCGAAATTTTCACTACTGGTAATCACGGCAGTCGTAATCGCGGGTTGCCCGACTCTCAGCTGAAGCTCGCCGGAATCCCAACTGCCGTTTCTGTCGTCATCCACGAATACCAGCCATCCATCCTGCCAATTGGCGTTGGTATTACAGCTCGGCGCACTGTCGTAGATATCGTCGGATTTGCACACCGTCACCTGCTTGCCGCGCGTCACCGCCTCAGAGCGGGCGAGTTGCAACGCGGTGGATAAATCGTTGGTTAGTGCCGCAACACGGTTGGTACGGATGACACTTTGAAAGCTCGGCACACCGATGGTAAGCAGGATAGCCGCGATCGCGATGGTCACGACCAGCTCCACCAGCGTGAAGCCAGCCAAGGAGCGCCGCCTCAAGCCGGCGAGGAAGTGGGCGCGCATGCGGTGGTTCAGCCAAAGGCTCCCTGCCTGATGGCTCGGGCTAATGGGCATCAATCCCTCTCCGTTGGTTGCAAATCTAACCGGCGATTGAGGCGAGATTGCCCCCGCCCAACCTGCGTCGTCTCGTCACACATATCTCCGGATCTGCGCACTTAAGACCATGATTTATATAAATTAGGCGATTTTTCAGCAGCGCAGAACCAAAAGTTTGATTAGTTTGCGCTCAGTGAAAATGAAATGGACCTGCGTGTACGAGCGCTAACATTACCTGCACTATGTAAGCTTAACCGATGTTTTGGTGTGTCAGTGTGAAGGCGCCCACAATATCTTCGCGACAACTACCCCGTCTCAGGCGAGGTGTATAATCGAGCATCTCAAGGTCAATGGGCGCGCTGACACCCTCCGCTCCTAGACCTTCCTTTCCGATCCGCCAACCCTGGTCTCGTGCTTCATACGTGTCTAGCTTCGCCCCCTACCCCTTCATCGCTGCTCTCCCCATGGGCGCGTTCATCCTGGATCACCAGCTCTCCGTGCTAGAGGTGAACGACGTCTTGCTGGATCTCCTGGGCCACACACGAGAACGGGTGTCGGGGACGACATTCGAGGAATTGCTGCTCACACCGGTCGACGACGCACTGAGCCCACTTCTGAGCGACGACGCCAGGCAACGGCTGGAACTGGACGCCCGTTTTACCCTTCAGCGCGGCGGAACCCTGTCCGCTTCGATCTCAGTCTCTCGCATACCGGATTCGGCCGAGAACCCTCCAAGACTGCTGGCGATCGTTCTCCGCCACGCGATGGACCAAACGGATGTCAAACCCACCACCGCAACGGACGAAGTACTCTCACTGATCCAAGCTGCCAGGTGGGAGTTGGAACTTGCAACCGGACGCATCTACGCCCCGAAAACCTGGCGGGATCTTTGGGGCTTTTCACCGGATGAAACGATCGATCGCAACGACGTCATCCGGCGGATCCTGCCAACGGATCGCGAACAGGTACTCGCTGCCCTCCAGCATGCACGCGAAACATCAGAGCCAATTCGCATCCGCTTTCGCGTCCCTGACACGAACGGCGAGATACGCTGGTTCGAATCCACCGGCCAGATGAAAACCACTGAGGGTTCTTTGACCAACAGGATGTATGGCGTGGTCATGGACATCACGGAGCGCTGCAAGGTCGAGCAGGCGCTCGCGCGCTACGCCGATATCGTGTCTTCGTCCCCGGATCGAATCGCCTACGTCGACAGGGGATGTCATCTGCTGGCCGCCAACACCCCCTTCCTGCGCGCTGCCGGCCACGCCGGCGAGATCGTCGCCGGCCGCCCGTTCAAGGATGCGTGCGGCAAGGGGCCACTGACCGCGCTTCTCTACAGCAGCCTGGGCCGCTGCCTCGATCAGGGCGACATCATCGTCGAGGACATTCAGGAGCTCGGGCGCGATGCACGACCGCGCGATGCCGAGGTGCGGCTGTTCCCGCATCGGGACGATCAGGGCGTCGTGAACGGGATCGTCATCAATATCCGCGACGTTACCAAGGTCCGCGAGACCGAGCGCCGCCTGCTGCAGTCCGCCGCCGTCTATGCCTCCACCTCGGAGGGCGTGGTCATCACGGATGCCGGGGGCACCATCGTGGCCGTCAATTCGGCCTTCTCGCAGATCACCGGCTACACCGAAGCCGATGTCATCGGCAACAAGCCGAATCTGCTCAACTCGCAATGGCACCCGAAGAGCTTCTTCATCTCCATGTGGCGGCGGCTGCTGCGGCACGGCTTCTGGCAGGGAGAGATCTGGAACCGACGCAAGGACGGCGAGATCTACCGCCAGAAGCTGACCATCCGACGCGTCGTGGATCCGCGCGGGCGGGTGTTGAATTTCGTCGGCGTCTTCGCCGACCGGAGCGCCGCCTCCACCCCGCCGCAGCGTGCCGAGCATCTGATCCATTACGACGCACTGACCAAGCTGCCCAATCTCCTGCTGTTCGAATCCCGCCTCGAACACGCGCTCGAACTCGGCCGCCACAAGGAGACCAAGATCGCGGCCCTGCTGCTCGACCTGGACCGCTTCTCGAACATCAACGACAGCCTCGAGCATCACATCGGCGACGAACTGCTGCGCGCGGTCGCCATGCGTCTGCGCGAGGTGATCCGTCCCGCGGATACGCTGGCCCGGCTGCGCGCCGACCAGTTCGGTCTCATCATCGAAGAGATCTACGAGGAAGATGAGATCGCCGAGATCGCGCGGCGGCTGCAGTCCTCGCTCAGGGCCGCCTTCTGGGTCGAGGGACACGAGGTGTTCGTCACGGTCAGCATCGGCATCGCCTTCAACGACGACGCCAACATCGACCGAGGAACCCTGATCGCCCGCACCGAGTCGGCATTGCGCATGGTCAAGCGCCGGGGCCGCAACGGATTCCGTATCGCCACGAGCGAACCGAGCGAGCCCAGAAGCGATCAGCAGCACATGGCCGCTCAGATGCGCGCCGGGCTGCGCAACCACGAGTTCCAGGTGCTCTACCGACGCGGATTCGATCTGCTCGACAAACGCTGCATCCTGGTCCAGGCGAGGCTGCATTGGGCGCAACAGGAGCTCGGCCTGGTCACGCCCGAGCGCTTTCTGACCCTGGCCAACGACATGGGGCTCGCGCTCGAACTGAGTCAATTGACCCTGCGCACCGCCTGCCGACAGCTGCAGACCTGGGTCGCTCAGGGGCTTCCGGTCACCTGTCTGTCGGTCGCCATCTCCGAGACGCAGCTCATCCGCGGCGATCTGGTGCCGACGGTGGCGCAGCTGATCGAGGAGCACCCACTGACCGCCCATCGGCTGGAGCTGGAGTTCAGCGAGGCGCTCCTCTTCAAGCACCGCGAGCAGATCGCCGAGATCTTCGTCGGACTGAACCGACTCGGCGTCATGACCACGCTCTCGGAGGTCGGAGGCGGCTGGACGGCTCCCGCGGTGCTTCAGCGGCTGCCGATCAAGACCCTGTCCATCCACGCCGATTTCATCGAGTGCCTGACGGATTCGGTCCATGACCAGGCGGTCGTACAGGCCATCATCAACATGGCTCAGGCCCTCAATCTGACCACCCGGGCCGATGGCGTCCGCTCGGACAAGCAGTTCAACCTGCTGTCGACCCTGGGCTGCAACGAGGCCGTCGGCGACCTCTGGGGAGAGCCGCGCAGCGCCGAGGACATCCAGATCCTGATCGATCCCAACAAGCCGCCCACGCGTCCGCGCCCCTACAGGAGTTGAGCCTCCGCGCCTTGCACCCCCTTGGCGAGACGTGTCTAATCCCAGCGTCCGCATTGCCGAACGAGCGTCCGTATGTCAGTCCCCGATCTCGCGCCCACCCTCGAATCCTCGGGGCTGGTCGACGCCTATACTCCACTCGCCGACTGCTTCGACGAGATGCGCACCGCCGAGGGCGAGGTGCGTCCGCACTGGCAGTATCTGCTGGACGCCCTGCGCACGCTCGGGCCGACCGGCATCGAGGCGCGCTGGCGCGAGGCGTCGCGGCTCATCCGCGACAATGGGGTCACCTACAACCTCAACGGCGATCCCCGGGGAATGTCGCGCCCCTGGGAGCTGGATCTGCTTCCGCTGCTCATCCGCAGCGAGGAATGGGCCGAACTCGAGCGCGGTCTGATCCAGCGCGCCGAACTCTTCAATCTCATTCTGGCCGATCTCTACGGTCCGCGCGAGCTGCTGCGGTTGGGACTGATCCCGGCCGAGCTGATCGACGGCGATCCCGGCTATCTGCTGCCCTGCCACGGGATCGATGTCTCGGGCGCACGTCCGCTCGTCCATTATGCGGCCGACCTCACCCGCACCCCCGACGGCCGCTGGCGGGTCATCGGCGACCGCGCCCAGAGCCCGCTGGGCGCGGGCTACGCCCTGGAGAACCGCGTGGTGCTGTCGCGGGTCCTGCCCAGCCTGTTCCGCGATTCGCACGTCCACCGTCTGGCCGGGTTCTTCCGCTCGATGCGCAGGACCCTGACCCGACTCGCGCCCCATCACGGCGAAGACCCGCGAGTCGTGCTGCTGACCCCGGGTCCGCAGAACGAGGCCTATTTCGAGCACGCCTATCTCGCCAATTATCTGGGCTACACCCTGGTCCAGGGCGCCGATCTCTCGGTGCGCGACGGCGCGCTCTGGCTGCGCACGCTCGGCCGTCTGGAGCGCATCGACGCCGTCCTGCGCCGACTCGACGACAGCTGGTGCGACCCGCTGGAACTGCGCGAGGACTCGCTGCTCGGGGTCCCCGGACTGGTGCAGGCGGTGCGTACCGGCAACCTGGTCCTGGCCAACGCCCTCGGCAGCGGCATCCTCGAACATCCGGCCCTGATGGCCTTCCTGCCGGGGATCTGCCAGCATCTGCTCGGCGAGACCCTGGCATTGCCGGACATCCCGACCTGGTGGTGCGGCGATCCGGAGGCCAGGGGGCACGTGCTCGAACACCTGGACCGACTGACCATCAGGCCCTGCATCCGCTCGCTCAAGCAGACGCCTCTGTTCCCCGCGGCGATGGAGCCCACCGCACGGGCGGCGCTGATCGAGGCCATCAAACGTAACCCCAGCGCCTATATCGCCCAGGAGCGCATCCAACCATCCACGACACCGGCCCTGATCGGCCAGCATCTCGAGCCGCGCCCGAGCGTTCTGCGCGCCTTCCTGATCGCCGAGGAGGAAGGCTATGCGGTCATGCCGGGCGGACTGGGCCGCGTGGCCTCGAGCCACGATGCCACCCTGCTCTCGACCCAGCTCGGCGGACTGGGCAAGGACGTCTGGGTCCTGGCCTCCGAGCCCGAGCGCCAGGAAAGCCTGCTGCCATCGGCCGAGCTCTTGGCACCCGCGGTGGTCAAGGAAAGCGCCGTGTCCAGCCGCGTGGCCGACAATCTGTTCTGGATCGGGCGCTACGCCGAACGCGCCGAGGGTCTGGTCCGCCTGCTGCGCATCACCATCTTCAAGTTCTCCGAGCGCGGCGACTTCGCGCTGAGCAAGGCCAACGCCTCCTGTCTGCGCTCGCTGCTGGAGGCGCTCACCAACCAGACCCAGACCTTCCCCGGATTCATCGGCGAGGGCGCCGAGGAGCGTCTGCGCGATCCCGTCCCGGAGCTGCTCTCGCTCATCTCGGACCGTTCCAGGGTCGGCGGACTGCCGCGCACCCTGGAGGCGCTGGGTCAGGCCGCCTATTCGGTGCGCGACCGTCTCTCCGCCGACACCTGGCGCATCATCAGCGACATCGACCGGCTGGTCGCCAGCCTCTCCGAGCATCCGCCGAGCCAGCTGTCCCAGGCCCTCGACGAGCTCGACCCTCTGGTGACCTCGCTCGTCGCCTTTTCCGGCCTCAGCCAGGAGAACATGACCCACAACGAGGGCTGGCACTTCCTCGAAACCGGCCGGCGGCTCGAGCGCGGCACCGCGACGGCCAGTCTGCTGCAGTCCATGCTGGTCCCGGTCTCCGGGGAGCAGGACGAGAACATGGTGATCGAGGCGGTTCTGGGCATCACCGACAGCCTCATCACCTACCGCCGGCGCTATCGCGGCGGCACCCGGATCGGCGCATTGCTGGACCTGGTGCTCCAGGACGAAGGCAATCCCCGCGCCCTCGCCTATCAGTTCGCGGTGCTGTCCAAGCTGGTCTCCGACCTTCCCAGAGGCGATCTGTCCATGGGCCGCACCCCGGCCGAGAAGCTGGTGCTCAAGAGCCTGACCGGCATCCGGCTCGCCGAGATCAACGCACTGATCCAGGTCGAGGGACAGGAGCCGCGCCGGGAGGTTTTGGCCAGGATGCTGGCCGATCTCGACACCGAGCTGGCGGCGCTCTCGGACGCCATCACGGCACAATATTTCCGCCACGAAGAACAGCCGCACAGCCTGCTTCGCCGCACGGGGACGATGCAGCCATGAAGTTCCGCATCCAGCACGTCACGCGCTACGAGTACGCCGAAACCGTCTCGCTCTGTCACAGCATCGCCCATCTGAAGCCCATCCAGACGCGCCGCCAGCAGTGCCTCGGATCCGTCATCAGGGTCGATCCCTGGCCCGCCGTCAGCCGCGAACACGAGGACTTCTTCGGCAACCGGGTGAACTATTTCTCCATCCAGCAGGCCCACGACGCGCTGGAGGTGACGGCGCAGAGCGATGTCGAGGTCACGCCCTGCGTCCTGCCCGAGGCGAGCAAGACGCCCGCCTGGGAGCGTGCCATCGAGCGGCTCTACGACAAGGGCGACGGCCTCATGATCGACGCACGCATCTTCACCCTGCCCTCGCCCCTGATCCCGCTGGATCCGGACGCGCGCAACTATGCGGCCATCTCCTTCGAGCCGGATCGCCCCATCCTGGAGGCGACGCTCGATCTCATGGGGCGCATCTACAGCGAGTTCGAATACGACCCCGCCTCGACCACCGTCACCACCCCGGTCGCCGAGGTGATGGCGAACCGGCGCGGCGTCTGCCAGGACTTCGCCCATATCGCCATCTCGGGGCTGCGCGGCTTGGGCATCGCCGCGCGCTACGTCAGCGGCTACCTCGAGACCCTGCCGCCGCCCGGCCAGGTCAAGCTCCAGGGCGCGGATGCCTCCCATGCCTGGTTCTCGGTCCTGATCCCGGACATCGGCTGGGTCGACTTCGATCCGACCAACGATCAGGTCCCGCAGGAGCAACATATCACCACCGCCATCGGCCGCGATTTCCAGGACGTGACCCCGTTGCGCGGCATCTTCTACGGCGGCGGGACGCACGATCTACGGGTCGCCGTCGACGTCGACCGCCTCGAGAGCCAGCCGACGCCGGAGATGCCGGCGCGATGAACCGCGAGCCATCGCGATGCGCCTGCGCTCAATCCGGCCCGCCCCCCTCCCGATAGCGCGCGATCAGACGCACATAGTTGTCGGCGACATAGTCCAGGTATTCGAGCTCGCGGTCAGTGAGCGCCCGCGCCCGACGGGCCGGGGCGCCGAGCCAGAGATAGCCGCCCTCCAGCACCTGTCCGGGCGTCACCAGCGACCCGGCGCCCAGCATGGTCCGAGGCTGCAGCAGGGCACGATCCAGTACGCGAGCGCCGATACCGACCAGACAATGATCCTGGATCTCGCAGCCGTGCAGGACCACCTGATGACCGACCGTCACGCCATCATGAACGATCAGGGGCGCACCGCCCGGCATGAAGCGGCTGTCGTGCGACACATGCAGTACGCTGCCGTCCTGGATATTGGTCCGGCGGCCGATCTCGATGCGGTGGATGTCGCCACGCACCACGCATTGCGGCCAGATGGAGGACTCGGCGCCCAGGGTCACGTCACCGACGACGACGGCCGTCTCGTCGATCCAGGCGTCCTCGGCGACGATGGGCGACCGCCCCTCGAAGGAGCGGATATTCGACCGCCCGACGCGGTCTCTGTCTGCAGAGTGGCTCATGGCTGAATTGATACGAAAACCTCTTTCGTCGATCTGAACACGGATACCCCAGATGCGTCTTTTCCTCAAGGTCCTCGGCTGGCTGCTGACCCCGATACTCCTGCTGATGCTCGTCGCCGGCGCCATGGTCCTTCAGGACCGCCTGCCATTGGTCCGGCAGGATCTGAAGATCAGCGCCGAGGAGGGTGCCTGGACCAGACAATGGTTGCTGCAGCATCGGCCCGCGAGCCACAGACAAGGCCAATGGGTCGACCTGGATCTGTCGGAGCGGCAACTCGACCTGATCGCCAACGCACTGATGGACAAGCTCGGCCAGGGACGCGCCGACATCCAGCTCGGCGACGGCCAGGCACTGATCCAGGCATCGCTCGCCCTGCCCTGGGATCTGGTCCAGGGCTATCTCAATCTCGAATGCATCCTGGTCGAGCGCGATCATCAGCCCAGTATCGAATCGGCGCGCCTGGCCGGACTGCCGCTGCCCAGCGCGCTGATCGAATCCTTCGCCGAACGGGCCATGTCGAGGGTCGATCACCGCGAACTGGTGCGCGATCTCGTCATCGCCCCGGACCGGCTGACGCTTTCCTACGCCTGGCGCCCCGACCTGCTGGAACGGATCGGCAGCGGCATGCTGGCCGAGGCCGAACTTCCGCTGCTGCTGCGCTATCAGGAGGATCTCGACCGCTGGGCCGCCGAACACCCACGCGCCCGGACCGTCACACTGGCCGACCTCATGTCCTATCTCTTCTCCAAGGCCGGCGAACGACCGGCCGAGGCGGATCCGATCCGAGAGAACCGCGCGGTGCTCATGGTCCTGGCCGCCTACGTCAACGGCCAGACCATCCGCGATCCAGACCCGGCATCAGATTCGAAGGCGGCACTTCGCCCACGCACGGTCGTGCTGCGCGGACGCCCCGACCTGAGCCAGCACTTCGTCGCCTCGGCCGCGATCGCCATCCAGGGAAACGACACCTTCTCCAGCCTGATCGGCTGGTACAAGGAGATGTCGGACTCCAAGGGCGGCAGCGGATTCAGCTTCCCGGACATGGCGGCCAACCGCTCCGGAATCCGCTTGGCCAAGCTCGCCACAGAGACACCGGAGGGTGCCCGACAGATCCAGCGCGCCGCCAAGAAGGGACTCAGCGAGGACGATTTCATGCCGCGCATCGACGGACTCCCCGAGGGCATGAACCGGGGCGCTTTCATCGCCGGCTACGGCGAAGACAAGGCGCGTCTCTATCGCGAGATGATCGCCCATATCGACCGGCGCATCGACGACCGCCCCCTCTACCACCAGCCATCGAGCTGAGAAACGAGAACACCGCCAATCGTCCAAGCCAGCGCCCAGCCGACGGTCGACCGCGGAGGGTCGGGTAACGGCTGTCAGGGGTGTCGACAGCAGGGATGCTGCCGTCAAGCCTACAGGGACGTATTCACGGCGTCCCCGGACAGCCGTTACCCGACCCGGAGCGCGCCACCCAAGGTATGCGCCCCCAGCCCCCCCTGAATCAAGGCGTCCGAGCGACCGCCCAGACCTCGATCCTTCGCGCCCCGGCCCTGCGCAGCACCCGGCTCAGCTCGGCGACGGTGCTCCCAGTGGTGACCACGTCGTCCAGGATCGCCACATGCGACCAGGGAAAGGGCTCCCGAGCCACGAATGCCCCGCGCAGATTGCGCCGCCTGGACCGCTCGTCGAGCCCGGCCTGGGGCGGCGTCGCCGCAATGCGATCACAGCAATAGGGATCGACCGGCAGCCTCAATTCAGCCCCGACCACCCGAGCGATTTCGAGCGCCTGGTTGTAGCCGCGCTCGCGCAATCTACGACGATGCAAGGGCACCGGAACCAGCGCCTCGGGCAACGGCATCCCCAGTTCGCGAATCTCGGCGGCCAGACACTGACCGAGCAGCCGGACCCGATCGAGACGCCCCTCGAACTTGGCCCCACCGATCAAAACCGGAACCTCGGCCTCGTAGCGGAAGGCTGCGACACAGCGGTCGAATGGCGGCCGGGGCCGGCGCCGCTGACAGGAACCGCAGAGGGTTCCCTCCGGTACCGGCATCTCGAACGGCAGGGCGCAATGGGCACAGGCCGGGCGATTGCGCGGCAGATCGGCATCGCAGCCCGAGCAGAGATCGCGTCCCTCGGTCCCCGGTGCGCCGCAGAGGACGCAGGTCGGAGGAAAGACGGCGGATATCAGCCTATGGCCCAATCTGGCAAGCATGTGGCACTCGGTTAGAAACCTTTTCCTGGTGGATCCGGATCGGGTGACGCCTGTCCGGGGACGCCGTGAATACATCCCTGTAGGCTTGACGACAGCATCCCTGCTGTCGACACCCCTGACAGGCGTCACCCGACCCTCCTCTTCTCCGACTGGCGGCCGCCCCTTCGCCGGA
>NZ_AONC01000021.1 GCF_000585215.1 Imhoffiella purpurea
CCACGTCCGGGGCCGTGATCCGGCCGCCCGCCGCGACCAGGGTCAGGATCGGTCGGCCGCCGGCCAGCGCAGCCGCGGCCGCATCGATCCAGGGGGATTCGTCGCCCCAGCGCTCGCCCGGAACCAGCAGGAAGTGCGAGTGATCCGGATCGAGCCGGGCGCCATCCACCCAATGTTCGGGCCGGACGGCCGGATCCACCTCTTGGACGGGGACCCCGGCCGGAAGACTGCCGCCATCGACCGTGCCGACCGCCGCGACCCCGATCAGAGGAAAACGTCCACCCAGCCGGCGGCGCGAGTCCCCGATCAGACGCATGACCCCGAAGGCCGTTCCGCCATCGACCAGGGCCGCGCCGATCCGGTCGATCACCGGAACCAGCGCGTCGAATGCCAGACGCAACGGCCCCTCGACATGGGGCTCCAGATTGGCGGCGCCGCCGACCAGCACCAATACCGGCAGGGGATGGATCAGGCCGAGCCCGGTCAGGGCCGCCGTCAGCTGGGTTCGGCCGACCCTAGATTCGGGGCCGACGGGCGGCCGTCTGGAGGCGTCCCTCATTCGAATCGACTCGAGGCCGTCATTCGGAGGCGTGCAGAACCTCGCCCTGCCGGTCCACGAGGGTCACCTTCATGGGAATCCCCTGGCGAATGCTGGCCGAGACCACGCAGAAGTCCTCGAACAGATCCTTGCAGCGCGCGAATCGGGGCGACTCCTTGACCACGTCGGCGACGATGAGCCTGATCTCCATCCCCCCGATCCGCAGCTTCTTGCGCTCGTTGCGCACCATGATGCAGGTGGCCTCGGCCGTCAGACAATTCTCCGGTGGCTCCTCCTTGAAGACGCAATAGAGCAGGCTGGCGCTCAGACAGTTGGCGGCCGCGGCCGCCAGCATGCGCGAGGCGTTGGGACCCTGCTGTTCGCCGAGCGGTGGCGGTTCGTCCATCAGCAGATCGGGGACCCGCTTCCAATCGAACGCGACCTTGATCTGAAAGCCTTCCTGCTGCTCCAGTTGAATGGTGAAACGACCTTCTTCGGACATGCGGCCTCCTGGATGCGGGCCCACGAGTAGATTGACGGATCGGCCCCTTCTCAGCGGCCCCCGGTGCCGACGAGCAGACGTTCCTGGCGACGATGCCGGGTCTTGGAGTCACGGGTGCTCCGCACCCCCGCGGCCCGGATCGAGTCCGGGTCCGCGGCGAAGGCGCGCCAGTCGCCGCCGCGGATCAGGGGCCGGTTCTCCAGCGATCCGCGATAGAGGTAGATCCAGGCCCAGCCATAGGGGGTCGGAATCCTTTGCCGATCGTAGAGACGCGGATAGTCCTCCAGGTGATCGAGCCGTCTCAACCCGGCACCGTCGACCCGAAAAACCTCGCCCCGGACCGCGGTCGTCCCGCCCCGCGCGATCCCGGGATAGGCGCCCAACAGATAGAGCCCGAAACAGGGTGCCGTGCGATGCGGCCCCAGGAACTCGGCACCCTCGAGCAGATGGTGATTCACATCGCCACGCAATAGCGTGCCGTAGACGAAGACGCGATGATGCATGGCGGATCAGGATTCGATGCGGGTGCCCAACACCTCGAGGAATCGGCGGATCCACTCGGGATGTGCCGGCCAAGCGGGGGCCGTGACCAGGGTGCCGTCGACATAGGCGTTGGAGAAGGTCTCGTTCACCTCGCACCAGGTGCCGCCGGCCTGCTCCAGTTCCGGACGCACGGCCGGATAGGCGGTGCAGCGCTTGCCTTCGAGCACGCCGGCGGCCGCCAGGATCTGCTGCCCCTGGCACACGGATGCGATCGGCTTGTCTCCGGCGGCGAAATGACGCACGATCTCGATGACCCTCGGATTCAGGCGCAGATACTCGGGCGCCCGGCCGCCGGGGATGACCAGCGCGTCGTACTTGGCCGGATCGACGGTCGCGAAATCGGCATTGATGGCGAATCTGTGCCCCGGCTTCTCGCTGTAGGTCTGATCGCCCTCGAAGTCGTGGATCGCCGTGCGCACGAAATCTCCCGGCATCTTGCCGGGGCAGACCGCGTGGACCTTGTGACCGACCATCTGTAGCATCTGGAAGGGCACCATCGCCTGGTAATCCTCGACGTAGTCGCCGACCAGCATCAGAATCTTGCGTGCAGCCATGGGATGTGACCTCCGTCGGATCGCATCGATTGGAAAGGCCAAACTATAGCATTTAGTCCTGCCGGGCTTGGACATCTAATCTCCGTGCGATCCGCCCCATCTCCAGACTCCGATCCAGCTCCGCGATCCCCGACGGCCGCCATCGAGCCATCGCTCGGACGCGCAGCGCTCTGGATGGGACTGGCCCTGGCCTCCTTCGCCGCGCTCGCCGTCTCGGCGCGCGAGCTGCTCGATACGCTGACCCCGGTCCAGTTCCTCTGGATAAGGACCGCGCTCGGCCTGCCGCTGCTGATCCCGGTCGCACTCGTTCTCGCGCCCGGCTTCCACCGCACCCGGCGTCTGCCCCTGCACCTGCTGCGCAACCTCTTCCATTATCTGGGACAGGTCTGCTGGATCACCGCCATCGGCCTGCTGCCCCTGGCGCTGGTGTTCGCCCTGGAATTCACCACACCGGTCTGGGCCGCCATGCTGGCCGTCGCCTTCCTCGGCGAGCGTCTGAATCGGCGACGCATCGCCGCGCTCATTATGGGACTGGCCGGGATACTGGTCATGACCCGTCCGGGACTGCGCGAGCTGGACCAGGGCACCCTGATCGGACTGCTGGCGGCCGTCGGATTCGCCGTCAGCCTGACCAGCACCAAGGGTCTGACCCGACACGACGGCGTCTTCACCATCCTCTTCTGGATGCTGACGATGCAGCTGGCGATCGGTCTGGTCCCGGCGCTCTGGGCCTGGTCGCCGCTCGACTGGTCCGACCTGCCCTGGCTGCTGGTCGCCGCCGTCACCGGGATCAGCGCCCATTTCGGGGTCGCCAAGGCCTTTCAGCATGCCGACGCGACCCTGGTCCTGCCGATGGATTTCCTGCGCCTGCCGCTGATCGCCGTGATCGGTGCGCTCTTCTACGGCGAGGGCCTGGATCCCTGGGTGCTCGCCGGCGCCGCGCTCATCCTGACCGGCAACGAATACAGCCTCCGCGCCGAGCGGCGCAAGGGCCGCTGACGGTCAAGCCCGCAGCCGCCCGCCATCACATTGCAGACCGACTCCCGTCGCACACTCGAATATGGATACAGCTCGATCATGAAGACACCCGATCCCTGGACGCTCCTGAAACCGCTCGCCTTCAAGATGGACCCCGAACGGGCGCACCAGACCGCGCTCGGTCTGCTGTCGCGCTGGTCGCGTCTGTTCGACGGCACGCCGGGGCCGGGCGACATCGCCCGCAACCCGAGCCTTGCCGTCGAGGCCATGGGTCTCCGCTTTCCCAATCCGATCGGACTCGCGGCCGGGCTGGACAAGAACGCCGAGGCGGTCCCGGCCTGGCAGGCGCTCGGGTTCGGCTTCGTCGAGGTGGGCACGGTCACGGCGCTGGCCCAGCCGGGCAATCCGCGCCCGCGTCTGTTCCGGCTGCCACGGGACCGGGCCATCGTCAACCGCATGGGATTCAACAATGAGGGTGCCGAGGCCATGGGCCGGCGGCTGGAGCGATTGCGCGAGCGCCGATGCCTGCAGGTCCCGCTCGGGGTCAATCTCGGCAAGTCCAAGGTCACGCCCGCCGAGGAGGCGGCCCAGGACTATCGGCGCAGCTTCGAGCGGCTCGGAGAGCTGGCCGACTATGTGGTGGTGAACATCTCGAGCCCGAACACGCCCGGGCTGCGCGACCTGCAGCGCGTCGACGAGGTCGAGCGCATCATCGGCGCCATCCAGGGGCCCAATCAGCGTTTGAACCGACCACGACCGCTCCTGGTCAAGCTCGCCCCCGACCTGACCGACGAGGACGCCGTCGCCTGCGCCCGTGCCGCGCTCGGTGCCGGCTGCGTCGGCCTCATCCTGACCAACACCACCATCCGCTTCGAGGGACTCGAGAGTCCCACCGAGGGTCTGAGCGGAGGACTCTCGGGACGCCCGCTGCTGGAGCGCAGCACCGGACTGCTCGCGCGCGTGCGCTCGGAGCTCGGCCCGGATCCGTTATTGATCGGCGTCGGCGGCATCATGGACCCGGAAGGCGCGGCCGCCAAGCTGGCCGCGGGCGCCGACCTGATCCAGATCTATACCGGCCTCGTCTATGGCGGGCCCGGATTCGTCCGCCGGCTGCTGGCCGAGCTGGCCAAGCCTCGAGAATCAGCGGACAGCTGAATCCGCCTCTCGGCTGGAAGCTGATCGCTGGCGGCTTGCCTCAAGCCGGCCAGGACCAGACGAGATCCCCGGGCGGCAAGGGCTCGCAGAAGAAGAATCCCTGTCCCTCTTCGCAGCCCTCGCCGATCAGGAGGTCGGCCTGCTCTCGGGTCTCGATGCCCTCGGCGAGCACCGACAGCCCCAGGCTGTAGGCCAGGGACACGATGGCACGCACGACCAGCCGCTGGTCGGAGTCCGCGGCCAGGGCCGCCACGATCGAGCGATCGATCTTGAGCCGCTTGAGCGGCAGACGCTGCAGTAGCGTCATCGACGAAAAGCCGATGCCGAAATCGTCGACGGCCAGACGAACGCCCAGCTCGCGAATACCCTTGAGGTTCCCCACCAAGGCATCGGCGCAGCGCATCAGCTTGGATTCGGCCACCTCCAGCTCCAGCCGTTCGGGCGCGATCCGGTAGCGCTCCAGGATCTCCCGCACCCGCGCGACGGTTTCCCGCCCGGAGAGCTCGCGCATGCTCAGATTCACCGCCAGGCGCGGCACCCGAATCCCGGCGCGATCCCAGCTCGCGAGCTGCCCGCAGCTCTGCTCCAGCACCCAGCAGCCGAGTTCCTTGATCAGCCCGAGCTCCTCGGTCATCGGCAGGAAGCGCTCCGGCGGCAGCAGGCCCAGCTCGGGATGCATCCAGCGGCAGAAGGTCTCGACGCCGCGCAGACGGCGACCGTCCAGGCTCAGCTGCGGCTGATAGTGAAGCACGAACTCGTTGCGCTCCAGGGCGCCGCGCAGCTGGTGCTCGAGCCTCATCCGCCTGGCGAGCCCATCGGACATGAGCGGCTCGAAGAAGCGGAAGGCATTGCGGCCGGCGCTCTTGGCCTGATACATGGCGATATCGGCATGCCGCACCAGGCTGTCCATGTCCTGACCGTCCTGCGGATAGACGCTGATACCGATGCTCACCGTGATGAAGAGTTCCTGCTCGACGACGATCATGGGCTGAGCGAAGACATCCATCAGTCGATCGGCGAAACGGGCCGCGAAACGGGGCTCGGGGATGTCCTCCAGGATGACGACGAACTCGTCCCCGCCCAGCCGCGCGATGGTATCCACCACCCGCACCTGCTGCGCCAGAATCTCGGCGACCTGTTTCAGGAGTGCGTCGCCGAAGGGGTGTCCCAGCGTATCGTTGACGTCCTTGAAGTGGTCGAGATCGAGAAACAGCAGGGCGAACTGGCGCTTGTAACGCTCGGCGCGCTGAATGCACTGCTGCAGGCGCTCCTGGAACATGGAGCGGTTCGGTAGCTCGGTCAGCGGATCGTGATTGGCGAGGAATTCGAGCCGCTCCTCGGCGCGCTTGATATGACTGATATCGCTGAAGACGCCGACGTAATTGGTGAGTTCGCCCGCATCGTCCAGCACCGAGCTGACGGTCAGCAGCACGGGGAAGAGATGGCCCTCTTTGTGGCGGTTCCACAGCTCGCCGCGCCAGTGTCCCCGATTCGCGAGGCTGTCCCACATGCCCGAATAGAATCCCGAATCCTGGCGTCCCGAGCGGAGCAGACCCGGGGTTTCGCCGAGTGCCTCTTCCTCGGCATAGCCGGTGATTTCGGTGAAGGCCCGGTTCACGGCCAGGATTCGGGCGCGCGGATCCGTGATGACGACGCCCTCGTCGGTGCTCTCGAAGACCCGGGCCGCCAGCCTGAGCGACCGTTCCGCCTCGATCCGCTCGCTGATATCCCTGTTCACCCCGCGACGCCCGAGGAAACGGCCGTCATCGGCGATCACCTGATTGCAGATGTGCTCGATCCAACGCTCCCGCCCGTCACGGGTCAGCAGGCGGAATTCCAAGCCGTCCAGTTCGCATTCATCATCCCGTCTCTGGTGCTCCGCATGGGCGATCCAGCGCGCACGATCCTCCGGATGGATCAGGCGCGTCAGCAGCTCGGGATCGGCCTCGAACTCGGCGGCGGAATGACCGGTGATGCGCTCGCAGGCCGGCGACACGTAGAGATAGCGCCCCTCCGGACCGAGCCAATATTCCCACTCCGAACTGAACTCGGCGAGCACGCGATAGCGTTCGCGGGTCTCGCGCAGCCGCTCCTCGTCGCAACGGCGTCCGAGGAAGCTGGTCACATGGGCCGCCACCGCCTTGAGCAAGCGTCCCTCCTCGGCGAGGAAGGGCTCGTCCTCCTCGACGACCGGCGGACGCTCGCGGTAGACGACCTGGATTTCCCCGGCCCGGCCATCGGACAACTTCAGCTCGACCGACTGGCGCCAGTCGCTCCGAACGAAGCCGGCGGTCTGGTAGCCAGACCCGGCAACCTGGATGCGCGCCTCGGCCAGATCGGGAAAGCGCCATGCGTCCGGCAGACGCTCGACGACATGCTGCAGGACCTCGCCGACGGATGCCTCGTGACGCGCCGTCTCGGCCAAAACGTCGTGCAGGGCGGCCAGCTCCTTCAGACGCTCGCGCAGAACCGAGTCGCTGCGGCGCAGACGCTCGCTCGACTCGTAGAGCGAGCGACGCTGGGCGACCGCCTCGCTGCGATCGAGCACGGCGCAGACATACTGTCTGATCTCGCCCAGGGGGGATGCGAGCGGGGCGATGTGCAGATCGCCGATGAAACCGCCGTCGCCGAGCCTGCGGAAACGGATCTCGGGAAGCCTGAGATTCTCGTCGACGCTCAGCTTGGTCCAGGCACCGACCACGGCACCGCGATCGACCTCCTCGATCAATCGGGCGAGGAAATGCTGATTCAGATGGGCCTTGCTCAGACCGAAGAGCGCCTGGGCCTCGGGGTTGGCCTCGAGCACCAGTCCCTTGTGGTCGATCACCAGTTCGGCCACCGGAAGGGTGTTGAAGAGCGACGCGAAGCGCGCCAGGGACTCTTGGATCTGGCGCTGGTTGCGCAGCAGTTCCTCGTTCTGGATCTCGAGCTCCGCCTGATAGACCCGCAGATTCTCCACCAGCGAGACCAGATCCAGATCGGACCGGGCCAAGAGGTCGTCGGCCAGCTTGAAACGGCCTTCCCGGAGCACCTCCATGGCGCGTCGACGAATCCGTTCGTCGGACATCTCTATGATCTCTTCGAGCGCGCCATGCAAACCCGGATCCTCACGCCCCGCCCGATCGAAATCCGGATCCCTAGGATTCTTCATTCACCCCACCGGACCATTTGGTGACCTCGATGTGGCTCACCACCACCCCCCCATTGGGATGATCGATGGGGGCGACATGCATAACGAACCAGCGCTCCTCATCCGGCGAATGACAGGGATATTCGAGGGCGAAGGAGTCCGACTCGCCGGACAGGATCTTGGCGATTCCCTCGCTCGCCTCGGAATCCTCCTCCTGATCGCAGACATCGAGATAATTCACCCCGATCCCCGAGCGCTTCAGCTCCGGATCGCCGTTCTCGGCCGCGAAACGGCGCCAGCTGCTGTTCACCATGGTGATGACACCCCTGCGGTCGAGCACGGCCACATGTTCCGGCAGGGAATCCAGCACCGCCTGCAGACGCTCGACGTCACGCAGCGTGGTGATGTCCACGAAGGTAGCGACCGCGCCGCGCGACTCGCCGGAGCGCATGAAATACGGCAGAACCCGCGCCAGGTAGTTCCGACCGTTGGCGGCATGGATCTCGTGCTGCAGCATCTCGCCGGCATCGATGGTGCGCCTCAGTTCGGGCATGAACTCCGGATATTGCAGCATGTTGCTGAAGTCGTCGATCGGACGCCCCAGATCCGCGTCGCGGATCTTGAACAGGGACGTGGCCTCCGGGGTGAAGCGCGTCAGCCGCAGCTGCGAATCCACGAAGATGGTCGCAATCGAGGCCGCCTTCGCCATACCGTCGAGATCGGCGTTGAGCCGGTTGAGGATCTCGATCTTCTCCTGGTTCTCGGCGTTGACCGTATAGAGTTCCTCGTTGACCGACTGCAGCTCCTCGTTCGAGCTCTGGAGCTCCTCGTTCGAGGCCATCAGCTCCTCGTTGGTCGCCTGCAGCTCCTCGTTCGCGGTCTCGAGCTCCTCGATGGTCGCCTGCAGACTCTCGCGGGTCGCCGCCAGTTCGCGCTCCAGGTTCTCGAGACGCTGGGCGGTCTCGCGGTCGAGACTGATGACCTCGATGTCGGTACGGCTCTTCTTGCCCTCCAGCGCCAGGGCGGCGGCCCGGGCCTCGCCCTCGACCTCCGTCTCGACCCCGACCTCGATGTCCGGCTCGGGCATCACCTCGGGCTCGAACGAGAGCAGCAGATGCAGCTCGCCATGCGCGGGCTCGACCGGGCGGGCCACCAGACGCAGACGCTCGGTGCCGCGCTCGGAGAGCGTCACCCCGAGCAGATCCGAGCGCAGCGGCACCCGGTCGCGAGCCGCCTTGTAGAGCAGGGCCTTGGCGATTGGAACCAGGGCGCTGGGCAGCAGCTTGCCGAGGTCGAGACTGACGCTGCCCTCGCCGATGCGCAGATAGTGCCCGACGTCGCCGAAGACGTGCAGCAGGTCGTGGCGCTGATTGAGCAGCAGGCTGGTGGGTGCATAGGTATGGAGCAGAAGCGCCTGGGCCGCGTCGATCACGGCCGCGTCGCTGACCGGCGACTGCTGCTGGGTCAGCATGCGCGGCTTGGCGCCCACGACCGAATGCCGCGACAGGGGCGCGTTGGCCGCATCCAGCGGCAGGGAGACGTGCCGCAGGATGCGATAGATCTTGTGCTTGGAGCTGACGGCCGTGAAGTCGGTCTGCAGGTTGGCGATCGTCTCGCTCGGCCCGAGCAGCAGGAAGCCGCCGGGCGCCATGGCGTACTGCAGCCGCCGCAGTGCCCGTTCCTGGGCCTCGGGACGAAAATAGATCAGCAGGTTGCGGCAGGACACCAGATCCATCCGGGTGAAGGGCGGATCCTCGAGCAGATTGTGCCGGGCGAAGATGATGCTCTGGCGGATCTCCGGCCGGACCACGAAATGGTTGCCGCGGCGCATGAAGAACTGATCCAGACGCTCGGGCGAGATCTCGGCTGTGATCGCCTCCGAGAAGACGCCGGCGCCGGCGGTCTCGACGTTCTGGGGCTCGACATCGGTCGCGAACAGCTTGAAGTTGGGCCAGCGGCGCGCGCGCTCGAAGGCCTCGGCGAAGAGGATGGCCAATGTATAGGCTTCCTCGCCGGTGGCGATGCCGGGCGCCCAGACCCGGATCGGCTGATTGTCGCCGCGCTCGGTGACGATGGTCTTGATCGCGGTCTCGGCCAGGGTCTCGAAGGTCTCGGGATCGCGGAAGAAGCTGGTGACCGGGATCAGCAGCTCGCGACGCAGCGTGGCCAGCTCGCCGCGGTCCGACTCGAGCAGCCTGGCGTAGCTCAGCAGGTCCGGGGTCTGGCGCACCTGCATGCGCCGCTCCATGCGCCGCATCACCGTCGCCGGCTTGTATTCCCTGAAATCGATGCCCCCCGAGTGCTGGAGCAGATGCATGATCTCCTCGTGGGCGCTGTCCTTGTCGATCTCGTGATAGAGCACCGGGGTATGGATCTTGGCCTGGGGCAGCTGATGGATGTGCTCCACCAGACGCGGCCCCAGATCCTCGGGCGGCAGAATGGCGTCGACCAGACCGGTCGCGATCACGCTTCGGGGCATGCCGTCGAACTTGGCCGACTCCGGATCCTGGGCCAGCAGGAAGCCGCCGGCATCGTTGATCGCGACCGCCCCGCGCGTGCCGTCCGAACCTGTACCGGAGAGGATGACTCCGATCGCCCGATTGCCGAACTCCTTGGCGAGCGAGCAGAAGAAGAGGTCGATCGGAAGCGTCAGACCGCGCGGATTCTTGGGGCTCAGCCTCAGCGAATCGCGCGAGACCGTCATGAGACTGGCCGGAGGGATCAGATGGACCCGGTCGGCCTCGATATGCATGTCGTGGGCGACGGTGACCACGGGCATCGGGGTATGACGCGCCAGGAGGCTGGCCATCATGCTCTTGTGGTCCGGCGACAGATGCTGGATGACCACGAAGGCCGCACCGGTCTTCTCGGGCAGACCCTGGAAGAAGCGCTCGAGCGCGTCGAGCCCGCCCGCCGAGGCGCCGATGGCGACGACATAGCCATCGAATGGATTGGATCGCTCGTCGGAACGCTGCTCGCTCGAACGCTCGGTGTCGGTTATCTCGGACATAGGGGAATCCCGCGCTGACTGCTAGATCTAACCTGATGAATCGCGTATCGCCATGAACGTTCCGCACGGCACTTGAATGGAAGCATACCGGATCGGGGATCGCGGAACCGCATCCGGACACGCATCCGGTGTGTATTACCGGAATCTTCGGTCGAAAGCATGATAGACCGCAAGAGCCGCAATAGGAGCCGACACGCCTTTCGGCGTTCCTCGTCGAGACCCCGGCCGCGCGGTTATGCGGAATGGCGATATCAGGGTGGGGGAGAAATGTGAAGGAGCGACCGATTCGATCCCGGCACGGGATCGAATCGGCACATGGCTCAGTGACGCGGCCCCGGCGGCTTGGAGAGAGCGATGCCATCCAGCATCTGCATGGCACCAAGACCGAGCAGACCGCCGATGACCATGGCCAGATAGAGGACGGCGAACGGTTGCTCGAGCAGGGCGAAGCCGAGCAGCCCCAGTCCGGCGGACAGCTCGATGGCGCCGTTGCGCCAGCGCATCTTCGGCGACGAGCCCGGCTGCGTGCGCGCCTTGGGTGTACGGACGAATTCGGTTTGATGTCCCATCAGCGCCTCGATCCCGGCGCGGGCGTTGGAGAGCAGCAGACCGCTGGTCAGGACCAGGGAGCCCAGCACCTCGGCCGCAGTGCTCCGGACCGGACCCCGGGGGCCGGCCAGGATCAGAAAGGCGATCGGGGCGGCGAAGCCCAGAATCGAGGTCAGGATGGCGACCCGTCCCAGGGTCTCTCCGCCGACCGCCGCTCCGGCCATGAAGGGCAGCCCCATGAAGAGGCAGCCCCCCCCCACCACGAAGGCGAGCGGCTGCCCCATCTGCAGACTCACCATCAGTCGTTGCCACAGCGGCAGCGGACTGCCGCGCCAGATCATGGGCGTCAGCTTGACGAAGCACTGGACGAAGCCCTTGGTCCAGCGGAACTGCTGAACCCGCCAGGCGCGGGCCGAGTTGGGCAGCACGCCGGGCACCGTCAGATCCATCATATAGGCGGATCGCCAGCCGCGCAGACGCGCGCGCAGGCTCAGATCCAGATCCTCGGTCAGGGTATCGCCCTCCCAGCCGCCGGCATCCAGAATGGCCTCACGACGCCACAGACCGCAGGTTCCATTGAAGGGAACCGGGAGTCCCAGACGCCAGCGCGCCTCCTGCTCGACGCAGAAGTGCGAATCGAGCAGACGCGCCTGGATCCGCGTCAGCAGGCTCTCCTCGCGGTTGATGTGTGCCCAGCGCGTCTGGACATAGGCCAGATCGGGTCCGGCGAGGAGCGCGCCGACCGTCTTCCGCAGAAAATCCCGGGGCGGAATGAAATCGGCGTCGAACACGGCGACGAAGGGCGCGTCCGAGCGCTCCAGTCCCGCCGCCAGGGCGCCGGCCTTGAAGGCGGTCCGCTCGACGCGATGCAGCAGCTCGATCCGCACGCCGCGCTGGCGCAGCTCGGACACCGCATGGCGGCTCACCGCGAGCGAACCGTCGATGCTGTCGTCGAGCACCTGGATCTCGAGCCGATCGCGCGGCCAGTCGAGCGCCATGACGGCGCCAAGGATCCGCTCGACCAGTTCGCCTTCGTTGAAGAGCGGAAGCTGGACCAGAACCTTGGGCAGTTCAGCTTCCTCGGGCACTGAGATCGCGAGCCGACGAGCCGGTGCCAGCAGTCTGATCAGGGAGAGAAGGGCGAGGTTGGATGACAAGATCGCCAGGATGACGAGACCGAGTGTCAAAAAGAGCTCGACCGATGGTTCAGCCGCAAGCATGGGTTGCCTGTCCGTAAGTTTGAGTAGCAGGTTAAGGAGTGTCTAGGCCACGAGCCGGGCAGCGCATCGATCGAGGACGGAGAGGAAACGCGCCGGATGAGATTTCGCGCACCTTGATGGAATGCCGTTCGTTTTCGAGAGCGGACAGCATAGGACCCCCGGATAACCAGGGCAAGCCCCATCGACAGAGGGTGGCCGAGCGCGCGACCGGAAGAGAAAGAGCCATCCATGGCGCGATGTAGCAACTGGCTGCCCCGCTCGGCCGTGACGAGGGTTACGTCATCACCATCGGGAAAACGCTCACGCGAGTGGCAGCGAGCGGCCGACCCTCTGGTTACCAGAATGACATAGCCGGATTCGACACGGCGGAAACACGAGGACTGACTGTTCGAACGGATTCTGGAAGCGGAACGAAGACCCGATTCGCAGTGGATATGGACCCCGCAGGCGGGCCTCGTCGGATCTGCCTGCTGGGGTCACGGATTCGAGATCCGCAAGAGGACGGAGGTCAGCCTTGGTCGCCGGTGATACGGTCGTACTTGGCGCGCAGCTCGTCCTCGGTCTCCTCGTGATCCGGATCCTTGATGATACAGTCGACCGGACACACCTCGACGCACTGCGAGGTTTCGTAATGGCCGACGCATTCGGTGCAGAGGCCGGGCTCGATCACATAGGTCTCGTCGCCCTGGGAGATGGCGCCATTGGGACACTCGGGCTCGCACACATCGCAATTGATGCATTCATCGGTAATCATCAATGCCATGGAATAACTCCTTATCTGCTCGTACTGTGGTTACAGCTCGTTCTCTGATGTCAGCTCGCTCATTGGAGCCGAGCTGTTCTGTGATGGCTTCCGGTGCGTGGATCTTGGACCACGCCCTTGGATGCTATCCAAACCGTTCCTTCAATGCAGCCTGCACCACCGGGGCGACGAAGGCCGACACATCGCCCCTGAGACGGGCGATCTCCCGGACCAGCGACGAAGAGATGTAGGTGTATTTCTCGGCCGGGGTCAGGAACAGGGTCTCGATATCCGGCGCCATGTGACGGTTCATTCCGGCCAGCTGGAACTCGTACTCGAAGTCCGAGACCGCCCGGAGGCCGCGCATGATGACGCTGACACCGAGCTTGCGCGTGAATTCGACCAGAAGTCCAGAGAAGGGCGTGATCTCGACGTTCTGGCAATTCCCGACGCTCTCACGCACCAGCGCCACGCGCTCATCGGTCGAGAACATCGGCGTCTTGCCCGTATCGGCGGCGACAGCGACCAGAACGCGGTCGAAGAGACGCGATGCCCGATGGATGAGATCGACATGGCCGTTGGTGATGGGGTCGAACGTCCCCGGATAGACCACACTACGCAAACCTTTGATCCTCTTGGATGATGAGCCGGTCCAACCACCCGCCACGAATCTCGAGCCACCACGAAGACCATCTCGACGACACCGGGACGGGCGGCGCCGAGGCCCGATCCGAGGCAGTCGCGTCCAGCGTATCTTTCACCGGCCTGGGCCATCGAGGGCCCCGAGTCCCGCTATCGGCGCGCACCATAGCACAATCCCGAGTGAAACGCTGAGCGCATTGCGTGCCCGCGCCCGAAACCCAGCCGGCCGGGCCGGCCGCTCTATCCGCCGGCGTCTTCCCCGACCAGAGCCAGACCATAGCGCACCTGACCCGCCGTCTTGTCACGCACCAGTTCCCAATCGTTCGGCAATGGAGGAAACCCGGGTTTGGCGGCCGCCTCCAGATAGATCCGGGAACCGGGCGTCAACCAGCCGTTGGAAACGAGACGCTCGCAGACCGGCTCGAGCAGACCATCGGCGAACGGGGGATCCAGGAACACCAGATCGAAGGGACGCCCCCTGCCCCCCAGCCATTCCAGGCTGTCCACCTGATGGATGCTGGTGCCGTCCAGCCCGAGTAGCCGGGCATTGCGCCTCAGCAGGCTCACCACCCGAGGCGCACGTTCGAGCATCACCACCTCGCCCGCGCCGCGCGAGGCGGCCTCGAACCCGAGCGCGCCGCTACCGGCGAAGACGTCGAGACATCTGGCCCCGGCGATGACGGGCGCGACCCAGTTGAACAGGGTCTCGCGCACCCGATCGGATGTCGGACGCAGACCCGGCTGGTCGGGGAAGCTCAGACGGCGACCGCGATGGCGTCCGCCGACGATGCGCAGCTGATTGCCTTTAGCGGCCACTGGCCAGAGACACCCGCTGAGGCTGGCCGCCCACCGTGACGATGGCGAGCCGATCGGGATGGACGTGGCGTGCGAATGCATCGCGGATCTGTTCGACGCTGACGCTCTCGACCCGGGCGTTGAAACGGTCGAGATAATCGAGCGGCAGACGGTAGAAGCCGATCACGGCCAGATACTGGATGATGTCGCCGTTGCTGGCGATGCGCAGCGGAAAACCGCCGGTCAGGTTCTTCTTGGCGGCGGCCAGTTCCTCCTCGGAAGGACCTTCGGCGATGAATCGCTCCAGTGTCCCGAGCAGTACCGCCCGCGCCTCCTCGGCCTGATCGTTGCGCGTCTGCAAGGCCAGGATGAAGGGTCCGCGCCGGGCCAGGGGCAGGAAGGCGCTGTAGGTGCTGTAGGAGAGTCCGCGCCGTTCGCGGATCTCCTCCATCAGGAGCGACACCAGACCGCTACCGCCGAGGATGTGATTGCCGACATAGAGAGAAAAATAGTCCGGATCGCCCCGCCGCATGCCCGGCTGCCCCGCCAGGACGCTGGTCTGGGTCGAGGGGAAGGCGATCGGATCCAGACTGCCCTCGGCGAGATCGACGACCTCGGGCAGCGCGGCCGGACGCTCGCCGACGGGCAGACCGGCGGTGATGCGCTCGGCCAACGCCTCGGCCTCGGCACGGGTCAGGTCGCCGACCATGGCCACCAGCGCGTTCGCCGCCACGTAATAGCGGGCATGGAAGGACTGGAGATCCTGGCGCGTCACCGCCGAGATCGACTCGGGCGTGCCGGACGGATCGGCCGCATAGGGGTGCTCGCCGTAGATGGCGCGATAGAGGGCCTTCTGGGCGACGCTGCTCGGGGATTCCTCTTGCTGTCGCAGCCCGGTGAGACGGTTCCTGCGCACCCGCTCGAGGGCATCCGCCTCGAAGCTCGGCCGGGAGAGCACCCCTTCCAGGGTCTCGATCGCGGTCTCCAGTGCCGGCTCCCGGATCAGGGTGCGCAGCGCGACGGCGCTCATGTCGCGGTCGACGCCGGCCGCCAGCGAGGCGCCGACGCCCTCCAGCCGATCCGCCAAGGCATCCGCGTCCCAGTCGCCGGCACCCTCGTCGAGCATGGCGGCAGTCATGGAGGCCAGCCCGGGTCGATCGCCGTCGCGCGCGCTCCCGGCGTCGAAGACGACCTTGATGTCCAGCATGGGAATCTCGTGAGCGGCGACGAACAGGACCCGAGCACCCTTGCTCGTGCTCCAGGACTGGATCTCGGGCGTCGCCTGAGCCAGTCCGACCCACAGCAGAAGCCCGACCCCCAAGAGCACAATCGAGCGACGGGACCGCCCCTGTCCGAGCGCGTGTCTCGCATCAACGTACATGGCCATGTCCTCCCAGAGCCGTCGGGTTCGTTGCATGCTGACGGCCGTCGAGCGGCAGCGGATCCAGGACGGCGACCGTCAGCCGATCGCTGTCGAGATATTTCCGGGCCACCGTCCGGATCTGGTCGGCGGTCACCGATGCCAAACGGTCGACATAGGTCTCGGCCAGTTCCCAGTCGAGACCGATGGTCTCCAGCATCCCCAGCTGCATCGCCTGATAGAAGAGCGAGTCGCGCTGGTAGACCTTGGCCGCGACCACCTGGGTGCGCACCCGCTCCAGCTCCGAGGCCGCGACCGGCTCGGTCTTGAGGCGCTCGATCTCGGCACGGATGGCCTGCTCAAGCTCGCCGGCATCATGTCCCTTGGCGGGAACGCCTTCCAGCAGGAACAGACCCGGAAGCCGCTCGAAGGCGTCGTAGCCGGCACCGACCGAGGCCGCGAGCTGACGCCCGCGGATCAGATCGCGCGAGAAGCGGGCACTGTCGCCCCCGTCCAGGACAGACGCCAGCATCTCCAGCGCATAGGGCTCCCAGTCCTCGGACGCGTTCCCCACCGAGGGGGTCTTGTACCCCATCAGCAGATAGGGCTCCTTGGCCGGGACCTCGACCCGGATGCGTTTCTCGCCGCGCTGCTCCGGCTCGCAACTGATCTTGGACGGGGTGAACGTCTCGGCCTTCAAGGGACCGAAATAGCGCTCTGCGAGCGCGAACACCCGATCCGGATCCACATCCCCCGCCACCACCAAGACCGCATTGTTCGGGGCATACCAGCGCCGATACCAGCCGCGCACATCCTCCAGGCTCAGCTGCTCCAGATCGGAGGCCCAGCCGATGACAGGATTGCGATAGGGCGAGACGGCGTAGGCCGCGGCCGAGAATCGCTCGTAGACCAGGGACTGGGGATCGTCGTCGGTACGCATGCGCCGCTCCTCCTTGACCACCTCCAGCTCCTTGGCGAACGCCTTCTCGTCGAGACTGAGGTTGCGCATCCGATCCGCCTCCAGCGCGAAGGCGGTCTCCAGCCGGTCGCTGGCGAGATTCTGGTAGTAGGCCGTGTAATCGCTCCCGGTGAAGGCGTTCTGTTCGCCCCCCTGCTCGGCGACGATGCGCGAGAAGCTTCCCGCCGGATGCCGCTCTGTCCCCTGGAACATCATATGCTCAAGGGCATGAGACACCCCGGTGATGCCCGCGTGCTCATAGCTCGAACCGATGCGATACCAGACCTGGGAGGTCAGGATGGGGGCGCGATGGTCCGGCTTGACCAGCACCTCGAGGCCGTTGGCCAACTGGCGCTCGTAGACGGCGGGTGCGGCCGGGACGGCAAGCGGCAAGAGACTCAGAAGCAGGAGAAGCATGGAACGTCGTGGCATGAAGACTCCGATCGTATAGTCTTGGACCGATGACCTCGGATGAATCGGGCACTCTATGGGCAAGCCCCGACCCGGCTAAGTTCCCAGGCGCAGGCCCGGACGCGCATGGGGCCGATCTGTTAGCATTGGCGCTCGCCAATTCCGGCCATCTCCGGATTTCCTCGAACATCAACCTCTTGAAGCGAACCTTCTATGTTCGGTTTCGGCAAGAAGAACAAGACCCCCGATCTGCCCGAGAAGACGCCAACGGCCCAGCCGGACGTGGCGCCAGCACCCGCGCCCGAGCCGCCCCCAGCCCCGGAACCGGCGGAACCTCAGACCGGCAAGATCAAGAAACCCTGGTTCGGCAAGCTCTTCCGCTCGCAACCGGCACCGACGAAGGCCGACGAGCCCAGTCCGGCCAAGGGCGCACCCGCCAAAGATGCGCCCGTCAAGACGGTCCCCGAACCGCCACGGACCAAGACTACTCCAGCCCCTAAGGCCCCGGCCCCTGCGGTCACGACGACCGAGCCGCCGATACAGCGCCCGGAGACCGCGCCGGCGCCGGCTCCGGCCAGCCGGAAGACGCGCGAGAAACCCGCGCCCGCCAAGGCCGGCGCGGACGACCAGACCGAGGGCGCCAAGCGCGGCGTCTTCACCCGGCTGCGCGACCGTCTGTCGCGCACCCGCAACCAGCTCGGCGACGGGCTCGGCAACGTCTTCCTCGGCCGCAAGAAGATCGACGACGAGCTGATGGAGGATCTGGAGACGCTCCTCATCACCGCCGACGTCGGCATGGATTCGACCACGCGCATCATCTCGGATCTGACCGAGCGGGTGAAGCGCAAATCGCTCTCCGATCCCCAGGCGCTGCAGGTTGCGCTCAAGGAGGAACTGAGGACCATCCTGCGCGCGGCCGACGGCCCGGTCCGCCAGCCCCAGCCCGGACGCCCCCAGGTGGTCCTCATGGTCGGGATCAACGGTGCCGGCAAGACGACCACCATCGGCAAGCTCGCCAAGCGTCTCCAGGAGGAGGGCAACAGCGTCATGCTGGCCGCGGGCGACACCTTCCGCGCCGCCGCCGTGGAGCAGCTCGAGACCTGGGGCGAGCGCAACCGGATCCCGGTCATCGCCCAGCACACGGGCGCCGATTCGGCCTCGGTCATCTTCGATGCCCTGCAGGCGGCCACGGCACGCGGTGTCGACGTGCTCATCGCCGACACCGCCGGCCGGCTGCACACCAAGTCCAACCTGATGGACGAGCTGTCCAAGGTCGCGCGCGTCCTCAAAAAGATCGATCCCGAGGCGCCGCACGAGGTGATGCTGGTGGTCGACGCCACCACCGGCCAGAACGCACTGAACCAGGCCGAGCACTTTCACCGCGCGGTCGGGCTCACCGGCATCACAGTGACCAAGCTGGACGGCACCGCCAAGGGCGGCATCCTCTTCGCCATCGCCGACAAGCTCAAGGTGCCCATCCGTTTCATCGGCGTCGGCGAGTCCATCGAGGACCTGCGTCCGTTCGATCCCGACGAGTTCCTCGACGCACTCATCGGCTAAACGCAGCGATCGCCAGGGGAGTCATTCGGTGATCCGATTCGAGCATGTCTTCAAGCGCTACCCGGAACGCGGCGAGGCGCTCGGCGACATCAGTTTCGAGATGAATCCGGGCGAGATGGTCTTCCTGACGGGCCATTCGGGCGCCGGCAAGAGCACCTTGCTGCGCCTGATCGGTCTGCTGGAACGGCCCTCGCGCGGGCAGGTCATGGTGAACGGTCGCAACCTGGCGACTCTGCCGCGGCGCCAGATCCCATTCCATCGCCGTCAGGTCGGCATGATCTTCCAGGACCACCGACTGCTGCCCGACCGCAGCGTCTTCGAGAACGTCGCCCTGCCGCTGGTGGTCATGGGCCTGGGACACAAGGAGATCGGCCGGCGTGTGCGCGCCGCGCTGGACCAGGTCGGACTGCTCAGGCGCGAGCGGGCCACGCCGGTCGCCCTCTCCGGCGGCGAGCAGCAGCGCGTCGGCATCGCCCGGGCGGTCGTGGCCCGCCCGCCGGTCCTGCTCGCCGACGAGCCGACCGGCAACCTCGACCCGGATCTCTCGCGCGAGATCTTCGTCCTCTTCGAACGCTTCCATTACGTCGGCGTCACATTGCTGATCGCCACCCACGACCTGAATCTGGTCGAGAGCATGCGCCACCGCACCATCACGCTCGACGAGGGACGGCTGGTGAACGATACCGGGGACTGGTGAACCATGGCCAAGAAGCGCACCGTCCGCAGCCACAACCCGAGTCTGCTCGATCTGCCCGGAATCTGGTTCGGTCATCACCTGCAGAGCGTCATCGCCACCCTGGGACGCCTGATGGACACGCCGCTCCCGACCGGGATGACCGTGGCCGTGATCGCCATCTCGCTCGCCCTGCCGGCCTCGCTGTTCGTGATCACCGAGAATCTGCGCACCATGGCCGGCGGCTGGGACCAGACGGCGGCCATCTCGCTCTTCCTCAAGCTCGACACCGGCGACCGCGACGCCAAAACCGTCGCGACCCGACTCCAGTCCTGGCCCGAGATCGCGAAGGTGCATCTCATCACACGCGATCAGGCGCTGGCCGAATTCCGCGCCCTGGGCGGATTCGAGGAGGCCCTGGAGCAACTCAAGAGCAATCCGCTCCCGGTCGTGCTCGCCATCTATCCCAACGCCTTCAATTCGACGCCCGAGCGACTGGAGCGCCTGCAGGCGCGCCTGCTGAAGCAGCCCGAGTCGGATTTCGCCCGCATGGACACCCTTTGGCTGAAACGTTTCCAGGCCATCCTGGATCTGGTCCAAAGCGCGGTCATGCTGCTGGGCGGACTGCTTGGGCTGGGCGTGCTGCTCATCGTCGGCAACACCATCCGGCTCGAGATCCTCAACCGGCGGATCGAGATCGAGATCATGGAGCTGGTCGGCGCCACCCATGCCTTCATCCGCCGCCCCTTCCTCTATACCGGGGCCTGGTATGGACTGCTGGGCGGCATCACCGCCTGGCTGCTGGTCAGCATCGCCGTGCTGCTGCTCCAGCAGCCGGTCTCACGCCTCGCCACCCTCTACCGCAGCGAGTTCGATCTCCAGGGACTGGGACTGGGGGCGACAGGGGTCATCCTCGGCGGCAGCATCCTGCTCGGCCTGATCGGCAGCTGGATCGCGGTGAACCGTCATCTCGAGGGCGCCGAACCCGGTTAGGCCGCTCCCGACACAGAGGCATGCGTCGTCTGAAAGGACTCGGCGAAGCGCAGGCCGTCGGGTAGCTCGACGACCATGCTGAGCGGCAGATGGTCCGACAGGGCATAGTCGATGACGCGCGCCGACACCAGCTTGAGCGGCCGCGAGATGAGGATGTGGTCCAGGTTGTGACGCGGCCGCCAGCTCGGAAAGGTCTTGAGCTCGCAGTCCATGCCGCGCATCTGGGCGTTGCGCAGCATGTTGCGCAGCCCCTTGGAATCGCAGCCGCAGTTGAAGTCGCCCATCATCACCAGATAGGGATGCTTGTCGGCCAGCCGGGCGAGATAGTCCAGCTGGCGCCGTCGCGCGCGCCATCCCAGCGCGAGATGGACGATCGCCACCGCCAGATGCTCGCCGTTGCTCAGTGGATACTCGGCGCTGACCGCGCCGCGGCCGGGTAGTCCTGGGAGACGATGCTCGGTGATGTGGACCGGACGCAGGCGGCTGAGCAGGCCGTTGCTGTGCTGGGCGAAGGGTCCCAGATTACGGTTGACCTGGCGATACCAGTGGGGAAACCCGCCTTGGCGGGCGAGATACTGGATCTGGTCGATATAGCTGCTGCGCAGACTGCCCGCATCGACCTCCTGCAACCCGACCAGATCGAATTGACGCAGAACCTGCGCGATGCGGGCCAGATTCACCAATCGCTCCGGATGCGGCAGAACGTGCTTCCAACTGTTGGTGAGATAATCGCTGTACTGACGGGAATAGATGCCCGCCTGCACGTTGTAGCTCAGCAGATTCAATCGCTGCATGCCGGAACGCCGATCGACCCTCGGGTCGTGAGACTTCTGATGCGATCGACCCTAGCACAGCCGCGCTCGGTGACCAAGTCCGGGCAAACCGCAACGGAAAAAGGCCGTTTAAACGGCCTTTTTCCTTCACCAGCCCCAACTGAAAACGGTCCGAACGGGGATCCGAAGCGCGAGCCGATCAGCCCGTCAGTTGCCCAGACCCTGAACGTATTGGGACACGGCCGCCATCTCGGCATCGGTCATCTTGGAGGCGACACCGCGCATCATGCCATTGGGATCGTTCTCGCGCTCCTGGTCGCGGAACAGGCCCAGCGTCTGCTTGACGTAGTCGGCATGCTGACCGGAGAGCCGGGGGAACTTGGAGAGGCCCTGACCCATGCCGGCCGGGCCGTGACAGCCGCTGCACGCCGGAACGCCGGTCTCAGGATTGCCGGCGCGGTAGATCTTCTCGCCCAGCTTGACCGCCTCGGGATCGGCCTGACCGCCGGTCTGCGTCTGAGTGGAGAGATAGGCCGCAACGTCGACGACCTCCTGCTCGGTCAGGGGCATCGCCATGGGCGTCATCTGGACGTTGTAGCGGTTGCCCGCCTTGAAATCGGCCAGCTGCTTCTTGATGTACTCCTCGTGCTGGCCGGCGAGCTTCGGCCAGGTGGTCACGATGCTGTTGCCCTGAGGGCCATGGCAAGCCATGCAGATGCCGTTGACCTTCGCCTCGCCCGCCTCGACGTTGGGCTCGAGTTGCTCAGCGGCCTGAACCGCGCCGCCGGCCAAGGCGGCCGCCACCGAAATCGTTATCAGCCAAGTCTTCTTCATCGCTAATGCCTAAATCTAATCGTGTTCGGGGCCCCGTCGCATCCGTTGACGGTCGGCCGATGGAGTTAGGGTGCAGAAAATCCGGCGATATATATCAGATATTTGGCACATGGGTCAAACCGCATGCCGCTTCGAGTGACGGCATTCGACCGGCTCCGCACCCGTGCGTAGACCCGCATATGGGCAGAAAAATCCCGCTGGCGAAATAACTCGAAGAGAGGTGACACCGGACCCCGTCCAGCCGAATCGGCGGCGCACGGCTCATGCCGATCTCAGTGAGCCGTCCCCGAACGATGCATCTGACCCATCTCGATCCGGCGCACGGGCACCTCCAGATCCAGGGTCTCGCCATCGTCGAAGCGCAGCTCCAGATCGATGTCCGTCCCCGGATCGAGCGGCTGCCCGAGACCGATCAGCATGATGTGCAATCCGCCCGGCGCCAGGGTCGCCGTGCCGCCGGCCGGGATGTCGATCCGTTCGATACGGCGCATCTGCATCATTCCGTCCGCCATGACATGGGTGTGCAGTTCGACCGTCTCCGCCACCGGGCTCTCGGCGGCGACCAGTGCCCGATCCTCTCCGGAATGATTGCTCAGCACCATGAAGGCGGCGCTGTTGCGCTGCCCCGCCGGCACGGCGCGTGCATAGGGATCGGTCACCTGGATCTCGGCCGCCAAGGGACCTGCGGACAAGACCGAAACCATCACTGAGGTCAGAATTTGGAGCGATCGAAACATGAGTGACCTCTTGTCGTGTGCGATGAAGGGCCGCTGGACGATCGAAATGGATCCGGGAACCTAATTCTCGGCGAGCACCTCGCGGATCACCTCTCTGATCCGGCTCGGCGAGGTGGCGTGATCGAGCCTTCGAACCAGACGCCCGGATGTGTCGACGACATAAGTGTAGGCCGAATGATCCACCAGATAGCCCATCGCCGAACCGCTCAGCGGGACCTTCCGATAGGCCGCGCCGTAGAGCTCGGCGACATGGGCGACCCGGTCCGGGGTTCCGGTGATGCCGACGACGTTCGGATGGAAATAACGGCCATAGGCGGCCAGATGATCCAGGCTGTCGCGCTCCGGATCGACGCTGACGAAAAGCACCAGCACCCGATCCAGCTCCTGCGGGGTCAGATCCTGGAGCGCCGACGCCAGATAGGCCAGGTTGGTCGGACAGATATCGGGACAGGCGGTATAGCCGAAATAGATGAGCACGACCCGGCCGCGCAGATCGGCCAGACGCACCGGCCCGTTCTTGGACTGCAGGGTGAAATCGCCGCCCTTGGGCTGAGCCGACAGCGCCAATCCGCCGCTGCCCAGACCCAGCCGCTCGGGAAGGGATCCACCCAGCAGCCAGAGGCCGACGCATCCCGCGAGGAGCAGGACGAACACCGCGACGACAAGACGCCGGCCTCGTCTCAGAGACATGGGATACAGGCCATCGTCAGGGTTTCCGCCTCGCTACAGATCCTCGCCGGACAGGCCGTCGAAGAAATCCACCAGCCCGGTCTCGAGCGAATACTCGGCACCCACCACCAGGAGATCCTCCTTCTGGATCAGGGACTCGATGATCGAGGATCCGTGACGCAGATGGTCGGCCGACGCCCTGACGTTCGCGCGCACCGCGGCCCGATGCAGCGCGGACCGATCATGACGCAGCTCGGTATCCAGCAGGCTCTGCACCGAGGGCTTCACCCGGTTGACGATGGAGGCGATGTTGTTGGACTCGGTATCCTCGTCGTCGAGCAGCGTCTCGATGGTGGCCGACACGGCACCGCAGTGCGAATGCCCCAGCACCACCACCAAACGGGTGTGATAGCGCGAGACCGCGAACTCGACGCTCCCCACCTGGGAGGGCGCCACGATATTGCCCGCGACCCGGATCACGAAGAGATCGCCAAGCCCCTGGTCGAAGATGATCTCGGCCGGAACGCGCGAGTCCGAGCATCCCAGGATGATGGCGAACGGCTCCTGCCCGGCCAGGAGATCGGCGCGCTGCTGATGCGACAAGCGACCTTCGAAGGTGTTCGAATTGTTCGCGAAGCGCAGATTGCCTTCGCGCAGACGCTTCAGCGCCTCGATTGCGGTAAGGGATGTTGCCATGTAGATACCGGATACTTGCCGCACTGGCAGGAAGATGACGAAGGGGTATGTAGCCGGCGGAACGGGAGACGGCCAGCCGTCGCCCGGGCCGGTGGAATCGACCCGCAACGGGCTCGGCTCAGCCCCGGTCGCCCGAATCGATTCGGCTCTCGAAACGTGGCGGCGTCTCCATCGTACGCTTGACCGCACAGAGATCCATGGCCCGGAGGATACTGGACTCATAGCGCTCGGGGAAGCCATGAGGCAGCGTCAGGCTCAAGATGATGCGCGAATCGGCCAGATCCTTGGGGTTGGACTCCCAGTCCATGCGAAGACTCAGCCCCTCGGTCGAGAGATTGCGGCTCTGACAGAACTTCAGGGCGAAGATACCGGCGCAGGTGGCGATCGAGGACAGAAAGAGGTCGTAGGGCTGAGGGGCGCTCTGATCGCCGCCGTGCTCCCTGGATTGGTCGGTCCGGATCGAAAACTCGCGGATCCTGGCATCCACGCGCTGACCGCCCGGGAAGCTGACTTCGATGGATTCTGACATGATCGGTTTTCTCCGTTGGGACGCAAGACATATCTCGACGCCGCTCGGCGGCGGGACGACCCATGATCGCACGCGAAGGGGTATCCGGACACTTCGGACTCGACGCGGCCCGCGGATGTCGGAGAGCGATCCCGCAAGATCCTCCACCCGGAGCGGGATCTCGAGCGATCAGGGCGAGGCATTTCTCAATCGGGCCGCGAACCAAAAGGTACTGCCCGCGTCGGGCATGCTCCGGGCCCCGGCCGAGCCGCCCATCAGCTCCGCAAGGCGCTTGGTGACGAAGACACCGGCACCAAGTCCACCGAAGCTACGGGTCGCCGATTTCATCCCGATCTCGCGCATGATTCTCCGAGGACCGACGAGACGCTCCGTCCCTCACCCTGGCCGTTCTGAAGCCGGATTCCAGCGCTTGCAGAAGCATATCCCGCAAGCCATGGAGTTCATTCAGCCTCCCGATGCCCCTGGCATGCTGTCCTTGGTCCTTGAGTTCCAGCAGCTCTTCCGCCAGCGCATGGATCCGTCGATGCAAGGTCTCGAGCCGCCGTCCCGAGCCCGGATCACAGCATTCCGCCTGTCCCTCGGCCGCCAGCCAGCGACCGAAGCGGCACTGGTATGGGTCCATCGACGGCCGGACGTCCCGAACTCCCCGCAGAGATTGCTCGACGGCGACCACCCAGGCGTTGTGATCGACCCCAGCATAGACCAGGGAACGCTCTTCACGCCCGACCGCCCCGAGTCCCGACCAGCGCGGATCGGGCGTCCAGTCGCGACACCAGCGGACGACCTCGTGTGCGGGCATGGGGCGTGCGATTCCGTATCCCTGCGCCAATTCGCCGCCGAGCATCTGCAGCACGGTGCCATGGGCCACGGTCTCCACCCCTTCGGCGATGACCTCGCGCCGAAACACGGCGGCCAGACTGAGAATGCTCTCCACGATGGCCAGCTCCTCCGTATTCTCGAGCATCTCCCGCACGAAGCTCTGGTCGATCTTAATCTGACCGACCGACAGACGCTTGAGATAGGCCAGCGAGGAATAGCCGGTGCCGAAATCATCCAGGGCGCAGCGAATCCCCAGGGCATCGCAATCCGCGATAACCTGGGAGACGTGGGACAGGTCCTCCAGCGCCGTCGTCTCCAGCAGCTCGAGCTCGAGCCGGCCGGGAGGGATCCGCGGATGCTCCATCAGCTGGCGGCGCAGACGCTGGACGAAATCCGCCTGCTGCAGCTGACGGGCCCCGACGTTGACGCTGACCGGCAGATCCAGGCCCTCCTCGCGCCACAGATCCATCTGCGTCAAGGCGCGATCGATCACCCACTCGCCGAGCTTGATCGCCAGGGGATGATGCTCGACCACGGGCAGGAAGATGCCCGGGGCCAGTAGACCGCGCTCGGGATGCTGCCAGCGGATGAGCGCCTCGAGGCCGACGACGTCGCCGGTGCGCAGGTTCACCTTCGGCTGATAATGGAGGACGAACTCATCGGCGGCCAGGGCGGCGCGGATATGCTCCAGGCTTTCGTGAAAGCCGCGGGCGCTGCGGTCGTATTCCGCATCGAAGAAGTGATAGCGGTTCTTGCCCGTCAGTTTGGCCTGATACATGGCCTGATCGGCCTGACGCAGCAGCTGGTCGCCATCGACCGTCTCCGCTTGAGGGTAGAGGGTGACCCCCGCGCTGGCCGACACCTGGATCAGGAGATCGCCGACCAGCAACGGCTCGGCAGCCGCGGCGAGCAACCGGCGCAGCAGTGCCTTGCTGGCCGCGGGCGCATCCAGATCGAGCAGGACGGCGACGAATTCGTCCCCGCCCAGACGGGCCAGGGTGTCGCCTTGACGCAGGGTCTGACGCATCCGCTCGGCGATGACCCTCAGGAACCGATCCCCGACGGCATGCCCGTAGCCGTCGTTGATGGTCTTGAACCCATCCAGATCGAGATAGACCACGGCCAGCTGCCGACCGCATCGCCGGCTCTCGGCCATCCCCTGCTGCAGACGCTCGGCCAGCAGGATCCGGTTGGGCAGCGCGGTCAGGGCGTCATAGTGAGCGATCTGCTCGAGCCTCCGTTCCTGCTCCTTGAAGGCGGTGATGTCGCGCACGATCCCCTGGAGGAAGACCTCTCCTCCGATCGTCATGCGGGTCAGAAGCACGGTCGCCGGGAACTGGGTACCGTCGGTGCGCCGATACATCCACTCGAAGTCGTACGCCCCCTCGCTCAGGGCGGTCTCGATCACCTCATGGATCTTCTCGTCGGATCGGCGGCCGTCCGGCTGGAATTCAGGCGAGAGATCCCAGGCGCCCAGCCTGACGAATTCGGCCCGATCCTGGATGCCAAACAGCTGACAGGCGGCGTCATTGCCGCTGGCGAAGCGCCAGCTCGGCGGCGTCAGGGTCATCATGGCATCGCGGGACTGCTCGAAGAACAGCCGATGGCGCTCTTCGCTCTCCTGCAGCTGCCGTTCCGCGAGCTTGCGCTCGGTGATATCGATGGTGTAGCCGCCGAGCAGGGTTTGGCCATCCTGAACGATGGGAAAACGGATCGAGGTGTAATGGCGATCCTTGAAGGTCTCCTCCTGGCAGAGGACCTCGGCATTGGCGACGACCCGCCAATCATCGGCAGCGACCCGGGCGGCGAATTCGGCGGGAAACAGTTCGGCCATGGTCTTTCCCTCCATGTCGCACTCAGCCGCCCCGATCATCCGATGGAAGTTGTCGCTCGCCTTGACGACGCGGCTCTCCGTCGGCGTCACCCTTTTGACATAGGCGTATACGGGCGAATGCCGCAGGAAAAGATCCAGGATCTCCTGGCTTTGACGGCGTGCCAGCTCGGCCTTTTTCTGGCTGGTGACATCACGAATGATCTCGATCGCGCCGATGACCTGGCCCGAGGGATCATGCAGAGGAGAGGCCTTGGCCACGACCCAGGCTCCGCGATTGCGGTACAGAGCGTTGCAGAAGACCTCCGCGATGAGACTCTCTCCCTCGCGGCGGATATGGGGATAGAGACTGGCCACCTCGGCATCGTCCAAGAAGACCAGATCCATCAGCTGTGAGCGCGCCTCGCCATAGAAGGGAAGGGTGTAGGCATAGTCCCCCCGGCCCAGCATCTGGGCGGCCGGAACGCCCGTCATCTGCTCGATCGCCTGGTTCCAGATGATGACCCGCTTGTCCCGATCGATGGCCAGCATGGCATCGGGCAGGAAATTGAGGAGATCCTGCAGACGCTGCTGATTGGCCAGCAATGCCGCTTCGACCCCTTTGTGCTCGGTGATGTCGACGAGGATGCCGTTCCAAAGAACGCTGCCATCGGACTGGAGCAGAGGCAATGCCTGGCCGCGGATCCATTTAAGCCGGCCGCTTTTCGTCAGGATCCGATAGTTGTGGCTCCAGGCATCGAGCTTGGCGAAGGCGGATCCCACCGAGGCGAAGTGCGCGGCTCGGTCCTCCTCCAGAATGCAATGCATCAGCAGCCGATAGTCGGCATAGGCCTCCTCCGGGGTCACCTCGAACAGGCCTGTAAGGCCCGGGCTGAGATAGAGAAACCGCCCACCTTCCTCCCGACTCGCCCGAAACTGATACACCACCCCGGGGATGGCGGTTAGAAGGTGCTGTAACTGCTCGATCGAGACTGGATGCATAACACTCGTGGGAACTGCCGCCCCAGCGAACGCATAACGCATGGACGCGGAAAAAACGCCGACGGGACGAAAAAAGCCATTGATTTCATTAGAAATCACATTCGCCCATCTCGCGAGACGCCAAACCGGACCGGTGACTCCATTGCGTTGGGCATATCTGCTGAGTGTGCCAAAGTCATCGGGGATGTGCAGCGGTACCTGCTCCGAGATCGCCCGGATCCTGAAGACATGCGCCCTCACCATGACCCAAAGGTTCGGTGGCGTGAAGCCCCTCTCCGATCGAACGCCTCCGTCACATGGCCGTCCGGCCGAAAGGCCATTTTCCCGCCCAAGGCAGCATCGGCATGCATGCCGGTCGACGCACTGCTGAAGGAGGGTGCTATTTCGGTTCGTATCGAGATGGCCGATCGCTAGGATCTATGGTTCAGCCGTCGTAATGAAAGCGGCAAGCGATCATGACCAATTCGGTGTCGGCCGCGCGATAGACCAACCGATGGGTGTCGTCGATCCGACGCGGCCAGTACCCCGAGAGATTTCCGCGCAGTGGTTCGGGCTTGCCGATTCCGGAACCCTCTCTAGCCCCTGCCGGGGTCCATGGACTCGAAGTCCTCCGGGAAGAAGCTGAGATCGTTGAAATCTTCCACGGAGGATTGTTGCCCCAACGCAAAGATCCATGCAATCGATCCTGTTCGCGCTCGGTCCGGTCCGACATGAGGGAAACGCCATCAATGAGCGTTTCCTCAGCCTCCTTTGCGTCTTAGCGGCTCGAATCCCCTGCAGGGCAGGAAGGCCCGAGACGCGCTAATCGACGCTGAGCGAGGACATGTCGATGACGATGCGATGCGCAAAGTCGCCCTTGGCCAGATGCGCGAAGGCATCGTTGATCTCGTCCATCTTGATCATCTGACATTCCGGGTAGATCTGATGCTCGGCACAGAAATCCAGCACCTCCTGGGTCTCGGCGATACCGCCGATCAGGGATCCGGCCACGCGGCGGCGGCCGAAGACCAGGGGCATGGTCATGGGCTCCTCCATCGGGCCGATCTGACCGACGATGACCAGCGAGCCGTCGACGTCCAACAGCGGCGTGTAGACATTCAGGTCGTGCTTCACGGGCACGGTATCGATGATGAGGTCGAACGAGTTGGCGGCGGTCTGCATGGCCTGCTCGTCTGTGGAGGCGAGAATGCCCCGGGCGCCGCTGGCCTTGGCTTCCGCCTCCTTTTTCGTCGAGCGGCTGATCACGGTGACCTCCGCCCCCATCGCCGCAGCGAGCTTGACGGCCATGTGGCCGAGTCCGCCGAGACCGATGACGCCGACGCGCGTCCCCTTGCCGACATTCCAGGTGCGCAGCGGCGAGAAGGTGGTGATGCCGGCGCACAGGATCGGGGCGGATCTGGAGAGATCCAGGCTGTCGGGGATGCGCAGCACGAACTCCTCGCGCGCCACGATGTGCTTGGAATAGCCGCCCTGGGTGATCTCGCCGCTGATGCGATCCGGCGCGCCGTAGGTCGGCGTCATGCCGTTACGGCAATACTGCTCTTCGTGGTTGTGGCATTGATCGCATTCCTGGCAGCTGTCGACCATGCAGCCGACCGCCACCCGATCGCCCTCTTTATAGTTCTTGACCTCGGGCCCCACGGCGCTGACGACACCGACGATCTCGTGGCCCGGCACCACCGGATAGGGTTGCGGACCCCAATCGCCGTTCACGGTATGCAGGTCGGAGTGACAGACACCGCAGTACTGGATGTCGATGGCGACATCGTTCGGGCGTAGCTCCCGGCGCTCGAAATGATAGGGAACGAGCGTCGCGTCGGCCGAATGGGCCGCGTATCCGATGGTTTTCATGATAGTCAGCCTGATTTCGTCGGTGGGTTGGAAGTGGAGAGCCAGCCTTGGTGTCGATTCCCGTGGCCGGCAAGGATGGCTCGGCTGGATGTCGGGTCTGATCATCCGCGAGCAATGCGTCGAGGATGAGAATAGGGCCCGACGCTCGGCGTTGAGATACCCGATCCTCCAGATCTTTTGCCTATTTCTGCCTGGACTCCGGTTTCAAGTTGCCTTGACCGTCCAAATCTTATCTAAAGATCGCATGACCAATCAGAGCGAGCTTGAGATGTCACAAACTTCGACCTTGCTGAAACACTTTCCGGCGATGGAGACCGGAGTGCTGGAATCGCCCCTGCAGGGGGTGCGGTTCTTCAAATCGACACAGCCGATTCCACGTCGTCCACTGATCTACGACCCGAGCATCTGTATCCTTGCCCAGGGCCACAAGACCGGTTATCTGGGAGGCCGGCAGTTCCGCTACGACGCCAACAACTACCTGGTCACCTCGGTCACCATGCCGTTCGAGTGCGAGACCTTCGGATGCCCCGAGGAACCGCTGCTGGGGCTCTACATCGATATCGAGATGGGACAACTGAACGAGCTGATCAGCGAGATGGGACTGCAGACCGAGATGGGCAAGGCGATCGAGAAGACCTTGCCGCGCGGAATCGGCCCGGCCGCCCTGGACGAGGAGATGGCGGACGCCGTCGGCCGATTGATCAAGGCCCTGGGATCGGAGGCCGAGGCCAGGCTTCTGGGACCGGGGCTGGTGCGCGAGGTGCTCTTCCGCGCCCTCGGCGGCACCCAGGCGCCGGTGCTCTATTCGCTGGCGATGTACAGCGGCAACTTCTCCAAGGTCGCCCAGGTACTGAAGATCATGCAGACGCACTATGCCGAGAAGCTCGACGTGGAACACCTGGCCGACCGGGTGCACATGAGCTCCTCGGCCTTCCACCGGGCCTTCAAGGAAGTCACCTCCGAATCTCCCATGCAGTATCTGAAGAAGATCCGGCTGACGAAGGCGAGAGACCTGATGGTGCGCGAGAGCATCAAGGCCTACATGGCCGCCGACCGGGTCGGCTACGAGAGCCCCTCCCAGTTCAGCCGCGAGTTCAAGCGCTACTTCGGGCAGAGTCCCGCCGAGATGACGCGCGAACTGCGGGCAGCCTGAAGTGGACACCATCTTCCAGGCCGTTGAAAAAGTCGCCCAACCTATTATGGATAATGGCTTGCTTCATCTTCGAGGCACAATTCGTAGTGGGCAATCGCCTTTTTTCAACGGCCTGCTACCGCGAAATGCCCGCACGCAGGCTAGCCCGGTAGAGAAAGGCTGCGACCAGCGCGGTGAAAGGCGCCACCGTGATCAGCCCGAAGCTGCCAACCAGAATGTTGAGCACCTCGGCGGCGACGAAGGGGGCGTTGAGGATATTCACGCCCGGAAGCCCCTTCGCCATGAAGAGCAGGAACATGGCGATATGGCTGCTCGAATAGGCGAGCAGCAGCGTGGTGGTCATGGTACCGATCACCGCCCGGCCGACCCGCAGACCGGATGTCAGATGCTCGACCAGGCCGATGTCCGGATGCTTGCGCTTGATCTCGTCCATGCTGGCGGCAATGTCCATCGCCAGATCCATGACCGCGCCGGATGAGGCGATGAAGATGCTGGCGATGAAGATATCGGTCAGCCTCAGATCGTAGTAGCCCGAATAGAGCAGGGTCTCGGCGAACGGCCGGACCGCTCCGTGCAGATGGAGTGCGTCGGTGAACCAGACCGCCAGTCCGCAGGTCAGCAGCACGCCCAGCATGGAGCCGGTGAAGGTGGCGATCCCGCGACGGTTGAGCCCTCCGACCGAGAGCGTGATGACGAGCGTCAGCAGCGCGACCAGCGCCAGGCCGGTCGGAATCGGTGGATAGCCCAGCAGCAGCAGCGGAAAGAAGAGCTTCCACAGCACCAGTGCTGCGAACACGAAGGAGAGCGATGCCTTGAGCCCGGTGACCCCGGCGACCGCAATCAGGAGTGCGACGAAAATGCCGATCAGCAGCAGCTGCAGATCCAGACGATAGTAGCCGCGAGCCATCGCGTTCTTCGGCTTGCCGTTCTGGACGCCGTATTCCACCAGGATGACCTGGCCTTTCTCGTAAAACTCGTCGAGCTCCATCTTTCCGGTCAGAATGTTGGTGACGTCCAGTTCCTGCCCCTCGCAAGGCCCGTCGAGCAGCCGGACCCGGAGGAACTGATCCTCGGTCTTGACGATGAGGTTGACCCTCACCTGGCTGTTGTCGACAGCGGTCACCAGTGCACGGGAGTGCAACCCCGTCTCGGCGGGAGGCGCGGGCGAGAGATCGAGCAGATAGAGCGCACAGCAGAGGAACGCGATGACCAGGGCGAACAGCCAGTCGCGACTCAACACGAAAGGAAGGGGTTTCATCAGGGCTCCGTGACCGATTCCGGACACCCTCCGTATCGAATCGACGACAGGGGCCGGAAAACGAGAACGGCGCCGTCGCGGGAACGGCGCCGTGTGGCGGGCGAAGGGGATGGTGGGAGGTCTTACTTGGCGACCGGCAGGGTCTCCCTGAAGCCCATGGCCTTGGACAGATTCTTGGCGATATCCGTATTGTCGTAGAATCCGGCGAAGAGGTCGGCCTGACCACCCTGGGCGAAGACGGGGACGGGGACGCCAGTGTGGGAGTAGGAGGTCCAGCCGATGCTGGCCACCTCGTTCAGGATGTGGGTGATGGTGACGATGATGGGCTCGTAGCTGCCGTAGAGCAGGGTGTTCTCCGCCTTGCTGTTGTCGTTCTCGTCCGTCATGGACATATCGTAGGCGTCCTCCAGCTTCTGCTTCTGGTAGTCGTTGAGGTCGTTCCAGACGAGCCCGAAGGCGCTCTCCAGCAGACCGACCATCTCCGAGTTGGAGGCGAGGTTGTCTTCCTGCGTCCAATCGTACCCCTCCTCGTACTTCGCCTTGTGGGCCTCCCATTGGTTGGCGGCGAAATACTCGAAGCTGTTCTCCTGACCGAAGAGCTTGTCGTAATAGGCGGTGTAGGCCGTCGTGGCATGACCGATGGTCATGCCGCCGGTCTCGTGGTCGCCGGTCACGACGATGAGGGTGTCCTTCGGGTGCGCCTCATAGAAGGTCAGCGCCTTGGCGATGGCCTGATCGAAGTCGAGCACGTCGCCGATCGCGGCGACGGCGTCGTTGGCGTGACAGGCCCAGTCGATCTTGCCGCCTTCCACCATCAGGAAGAATCCGCGGTTGTTCTTCTCGTAGAGATACTCGATCGCGACCTCGGTCATTTCGGCCAGCGACAGGTTGGTCTCGGGACGATCGATCGAATAGGGCATGGCCGAGGAGCCGTCCAGGGTCTCGTTGATGGCGACGACCATCTCCGGGGCGCCAGCACCCTTCAGATCGAGGATGGACGCGCGATCGTTGAGCACCGTGTAGCCGTTCGCGGTCAGCAGATCCCAGACGTTGTTCGCCGTGTCACCGCTGCGCGCGGCACCTGTCGGAGCCACCAGCCCGCCGCCGCCGAAGAAATCGTAGCCGGATTCGGCAAGCTGGGTCGCGACCTGATTCATGTAGCCGCGGCTGGTCACGCTCGCGTAATAGGAGGCCGGGGTCGCGTGATCCAGCGAGACGCTGGAGATGATGCCGATATTGCGACCATGCTCGTGCGCGATCTGGGCGATGCTCTTGTAGCTGGTGGTCAGGGTCTCGTCCATGCCGATGACCCCGCTCTTGGTCTTGATGCCGGTGGCGAAGGCGGTACCGGCCGAGGCCGAGTCCGTCATGAGCGCGCCGGCGTCATAGGTGGTCTGCATTCCCAGAACGGGCAGCTGGGTCATGTTCAGACGGTTGTCCGCGTTCAGCAGATCGATCGCCTTGGTCGCCGAGCCGCCGTTCCTGGTGGTCAGATAGGCCTCGGTCGCCTGGATCTGGGCGCTCGCCATGCCGTCGCCGAGGAAGAAGAAGACGTATTTGGCCGAAGACGCCGCATTGGCCAGTCCAGCGAAGCAAAGCGCTGCCGTAGCCAGCAGCAGCCTGGAGATGGAATTGGGGTACACCTTGCCTGACTCCTGATGAGAGTTCGCGCACCGCCCCAACCTGGGGACGAGCGAAATGAGAGGGCTGGCCCAAGAGACCCGCCCTGGTATTGGCGCAGGCAATCTAACGAATAACCTTTGCAGCGGTATGACAATTAGGTGAATTCACTCAATTGTAATAAGAACACTTTTCGTCAATACCGCCCTATCTCAATGAATGAGATTCATGAACATACAGATACACGTATTGAGTGATTACGCTGAGCTCAAAGAGCCGATCGTGGATCCAGTGAACCGTCTCGTGAAGACCGCCCGAATACCGCCTAGGCATTCGAGCGAATCGCGATCAGCTGTCCAGATTCCCACAAGCTCCTATACAGCAACCTGTCGCAATTCTCACAAAGGGAACCGACATGTCAGAAAATAAAATTATTTATCAACGAGATAGCTAGCAATAAAATATCGGCATAGACTTTGCTTAAGCTAAATCCGGATTCTTCGATTCACTGGGGCGGGTGCCCCCGATTTTCTGGAGGCAGCGTGATGGAGTTGAAGGTAAAGAGCCAGGGCGGTTGCGCATCGAGCGGTTGCGGCAGCAGCGCGGACCGGCTTGCCCACCTACCGGAGGCGATCCGCGCGAAGATCGACAACCACCCTTGTTTCTCGGAAGACGCGCATCATCACTATGCGCGTATGCATGTCGCGGTCGCACCCGCCTGCAATATCCAGTGTCATTACTGCAATCGCAAATACGACTGTTCCAACGAATCGCGTCCCGGCGTCGTCTCCGAGCTGCTGACCCCGGACCAGGCGGTCAAGAAGGTGCTGGCGGTCGCCGCCAACATCCCGCAGATGACCGTACTCGGCATCGCCGGCCCCGGCGACCCGCTAGCCAATCCGGAACGCACCCTGGAGACCTTCCGCCAGCTCTCCGAGAAGGCGCCGGACATCCGGCTCTGCGTCTCGACCAACGGACTGGCCCTGCCCGGCCTGGTCGACGAGATCTGCAAGCACAACATCGAGCACGTCACCATCACCATCAACTGCGTGGACCCGGACGTCGGGGCCAAGATCTATCCCTGGATCTTCTGGAACAACCGTCGCATCAAGGGGCGCAAGGCGGCCGAGATCCTGATCGCGCAGCAGCAGAAGGGTCTGGAGATGCTGGTCGAGCGCGGCGTGCTGGTGAAGGTCAACTCGGTGCTGATTCCGGGCGTGAACGACGCGCACCTCAAGGAGGTCAGCCGCATCGTCAAGGAGAAGGGCGCCTTCCTGCACAATGTGATGCCCCTGATCGCCGAGCCCGAGCACGGCACCTTCTACGGCCTCATGGGTCAGCGCGGCCCCACCAACGAGGAGCTCCAGACCCTGCAGGACGCCTGCGCCGGCGACATGGCCATGATGCGCCACTGCCGTCAGTGCCGCGCCGATGCGGTCGGCATGCTCGGCGAGGACCGGGGTCACGAGTTCACCCTCGACAAGATCGAGGCCATGGAGATCGACTACGAGGCGGCCATGGCCCGCCGCGCCCAGATCCACGCCGAGATCGAGGCCAATCGCGCCGCGCAGCGGAAGCAGACCGGCGAGGCCTTCGTCTCGCTCGCCTCGCTCAAGCGCCAGGTCCCCAAGAAGGCCGAGACGCGCCCGGTCCTGATGGCCGTCGCCACCGCCGGCAGCGGGGTCGTCAACCAGCATTTCGGCCATGCCCGCGAATTCCTCGTCTACGAGGCGTCCGCCACGGACGTGCGTTTCATCGGGGCGCGCAAGGTCGACCTCTACTGTTCCGGCGGCGACACCTGCGGGGACGCCGAGACCACGCTGCAGAAGATCATCCGCACCCTCTCGGGCTGCGAGGTCGTGCTCTGCTCCAAGATCGGCTACGAGCCCTGGGGTCAGCTGGAGGCCGCCGGCATCGTCCCGAACGGCGAGCATGCGATGGAGCCGATCGAGGATGCCGTGGCCGCCGTCTATCGCGAGATGCTCGCCGCCGGCCAGCTCGAGCCCACACTCGCTCCCGAACAACGCATGTCCGCCTGAGAGGAGACGCACCATGGCATTCAAGATCATCGACAGCTGCGTCAACTGCTGGGCCTGCGAGCCGCTCTGCCCAAGTCAGGCCATCCTCGCGGCCAAACCGCACTTCGTCATCGACGCCAAGAAATGCACCGAGTGCGAGGGCGATTTCGCCGAACCCCAGTGCGCCAGCATCTGCCCGATCGAGGGGGCGATCCTCGACGCCTCGGGCCTGGCGGTGAATCCGCCGGGCTCGCTGACCGGGATTCCGCCCGAGCGCCTGGCCGCGGCCCGAGCCGAGATCCGCGCACGCTGACCAGGCGTCCGCACGGCGCGAATGCAGACACACGCCGAGGGCGTATCGACACAGACGAACTAGAGGAGAATGGCAAGGTGAGCACGACGCTGGTCTTCTACGAGAAGCCCGGATGCATCTCCAACGCGAAGCAGAAATCACTGCTGGAATCGCTTGGGCATTCCTTGAGCATTCGAAATCTGCTGTCCGAGCCCTGGACGGCCGAGCGTCTGCGTCCCTTCTTCGGCGATCGCCCCGTATCCGACTGGTTCAACCCGACCGCCCCCCGGATCAAGCGGGGCGAGGTACGCCCGATCGAGCTGGACGAGCCGACCGCCCTGTCCCTCATGGTCGCCGACCCGCTGCTGATCCGCCGTCCGCTGATCGAGTGCGCCTTCGGCCGGGGCTGCGGCTTCGAAGCCAGCCCCTTGCTGGAGGCGCTCGGCGTCCGTCTGGACGAGGATCTCCAGTCCTGCTCGAAGACCGGCCCGGATCCGCATTGCGACCTGCCGGCCGCCGAAGAGAGCCCCAGATGAGCAACCCTCCTTCGGCATCGCCCACCGACATCGCCCGCCGTGGCGAGGCGATCGAGATCCTGCCCGGCGTCCACTGGATCGGGGCGCTGGATCCGGCGCTGCGCGCCTTCGACATCATCCTGCGCACGGCCAACGGCACCACCTACAACGCCTATCTCGTTCGCGGAAGCCACGGGGTCGCGGTGATCGACACCGTCAAGGCGGAATTCGCCGACGAGTTCTTCGCCCGTCTCGAGTCGGTCGCAGATTACGACGAGATCGAGGTCATCGTGCTCAACCATCTGGAGCCGGACCACACGGGCGCGCTGCCCGAACTGATGCGGCGCGCGCCCCAGGCGCGGCTGCACATCTCGAGCCGCGCCCCGGCCATGCTCAAGGCGCTGCTCAAGCCGCGGGAGGAGGATCCGCTCGAATACCGGACGGCCGACACCGGGGACGAGGTGTCGCTCGGCGAGCGTACCCTGCGCTTCCTGCACACCCCGTTCCTGCACTGGCCGGACACCCAGTGCACCTATCTGGTCGAGGACGGGGTGCTCTTCTCGGGAGACGTCTTCGGCTGCCATCACTGCGACAGCCGCATGTTCAACGACCGGTGCGCCGACTTCCGCTTCGCCTTCGACTACTACTACGCCCACATCATGCGTCCCTTCAAGACGCACGTGATGGACGCGCTCAAGCTCATCGAGCCGCTGGCGCTGAAGATCATCGCCCCCACCCACGGCCCCATCCTGCGCGATCGGCCCAGACGCTATCTGACACGCTATCGCGAGCTCTCGAGCGCCAGTTTCGCCGAGCGGATCGGCAACGAGGATCCGACCCTGGTGGTCTTCTACATGAGCTCCTACGGCAACACCGCCCGCATGGCCGAGGCGGTCTGCGCCGGGGCCGAGGAGGCGGGGGCGCGCGTTTCCCTCTACGACCTGGAGGGCGGCGAGATCCAGCCCTTCGTGGACCTGATCGAGACGGCCGACGCATTGGCCTTCGGCTCGCCGACCATCAACGGCGACGCCGTCAAGCCGATCTGGGATCTGCTCTCCTCGCTCGCCGTGGTCGACCTCAAGGGCAAGCTCGGAGCCGCCTTCGGCTCCTACGGCTGGACCGGCGAGGCGGTACGCATGATCGAGGACCGGATGCGCGGATTGAAGATGCGGGTTCCGGTGGCCGGGCTGCGGATCAAGCTCATCCCGACCGACGAGGAACTGGAGGAATGCCGCGAATTCGGCCGCGCCTTGGCCAGCGCCATCGTGAGCGGAGAGAAGGGCCGGGTCATCGACTTCGCCGACCTGGGCTGAGCGGGAACGAGGATACCGAATCAGACTGCGGAGCCTATGCGCATGGCTAGGCTGCGCCCCTCTCCCGCGGTCCTTCTCCCGTCCGCGGGGGAGGTCGGTGCGCGCCCGGCTCACGCCGGGCCGGGGAGAGCGGGAAATGGAGCGGACAGCGATGCCGGCCCGCCCGGGCGGGCGCCGATCGCCAGTCATCGACCATTTCAATCATTTGAAACTTAAGGAGTCTGACATCATGGCGAAAGCCAAAATCACCTTTACGGACATCGACCAGACCGTGAACGTCCCGGCGGGCACCCGTGTCATCGAGGTTTCCGAGAAGATCGGTGCCGGCATCATCTACGGCTGTCGCGAGGGCGACTGCGGCACCTGCATGATGCATGTGGAAGAGGGCTGGAACAATCTGACCGAGCCGTCGGTGCTGGAGGAGAAGGTCCTGCGCGAGAACATGGCCAGCCGTCACGACCGGCTCGCCTGTCAGGCGCAGATCCTCGGCGACTGTCGCGTCAAACCCGCCTGATAACCGGAGAAGTATCGTGGCACTCGTAACCTTTTCGAATCCCGAGTACAAGGACAAGACCGTATACGCCGTGGCAGGAAGCCACACCGAGACCCTGCTGAAGCTGGCCAAGGAGCACAAGATCCCGCTCCATCACGACTGTCAGGACGGCGAGTGCGGCAATTGCGTCGTGCGCGTCTCCAGCGTCGACAACAAGCAGCGGATGGGTTATCACTTGACCGAGAAGGAGCAGACCGTTCTGCGCCACCTCGGCAAGCTGACCAAGGACGACATCGAGAAACTGGCCCTGGACGACATGCCTAGCGAATGGCGTCTGGCCTGTCAGATGATCGTTCGCGACGAAGATATCCTCGTGGAGTACTGATCATGTCGACCCTGGCCTGCGACCTGACGCGTGAAGCCGACCGTGTCTTCGCACGTTTGATGGTACGTGCGGCCGGGGACGGCAATGATCGGGCCTTCGCGGCGATGATCTCCACGCGCGCCGCCGGAGGCGGTGCGCTTCCAGCCTGGCTGGGATTGGAACTGGGCGACTTCCGCAACCTCATGGCCCACCATTTCCCGGGCGTCTCGCCCGATGTCCTCAGCGCCATCGATTCCGGCCCGCCACTGACCGGCGCGCGCGGGGACGAGCGCGAGGAACTGGTCGAACTCATGCTTACGAATCGCGCCAGCCTCTCCATCTCGGAGGTCTGGATGGCGCAGGTGGTCGCCGCCGGATGCATGGCCAGCGACCATCTATGGCAGGACCTCGGCCTCTGGGAGCGGCCGGAGCTGACCGCCCTCATGAACCGCAACTTCCCGACACTGGCCGAGCGCAACACTCAGGACATGAAGTGGAAGCGCTTCCTCTACAAGCAGCTGTGCGAGGCGGAGGGCATCTATGTCTGCCGTTCGCCCTCCTGCGAGGTCTGCGCCGACTATCATGTTTGTTTCGGACCTGAGTGACTCGCCTCCCGCACGCCAGGAGACCGCGCAGCTGCAGCAGCGCGCGATCGGCGCCTATCTGGGTCTGGCCGTGGGCGACGCCCTCGGCGCGACCGTCGAGTTCCTCACCCCGCGCGAGATCCGGGACCAGTACGGCGAGCACCGCGACATGGTCGGCGGAGGCTGGCTGCGTCTGCGCAAGGGACGGGTGACGGACGACACCGAGATGAGCCTGGCGCTCGGATGCAGCATCCTTGAGGCCGGTCGAGTCGATGCCCAGGCGGTCGCCGAGGCCTTCAGCGACTGGATGCGCACCAAGCCGGTCGACATCGGCCATACCGTACGCCGCGGAATCAGCCGCTTCCGCCGCACCGGCGAGACCGAGGGGCCCGAAAACGAGCACGACGCCGGCAACGGCGCCTGCATGCGCGCCCTACCGATCGCCCTGGCGACGCTCGGTGACGGGCCGGAGGCGCTCGACGCAGCCAATCGGTTGCAGGCCCATGTTACCCATCACAGCCCGCTGTCAGACCTCGGCACCCTCGCCGTGCTACGCATGGTGCAAACCGCCCTGCTCGGCGGCACCAAGGGACAACTGATCAAGATCGCGACGGAACTGGCCACCACGGAGCCGCGTTATCGCTTCGACCGGCGCCGCGTGGAGAATCCCGACGGATATATCGTCGAAACGCTGAAGGCCGTGATCCAGGCACTGTTTGATACCGACGACTTCGAGCCCGCCCTGATCGACGTGGTCAACCGCGGTGGCGACGCTGACACTACGGGCGCCATCCTCGGCATGATCGCCGGCGCCCTCTACGGCCCCGCGGCGATCCCGAGGCGCTGGCTGAATGCGCTGGACAAGGAGATCGCCCAATCCTGCCGGACCCAGGCGGCCGAGCTACTCATCCTGTCGCCCCACTATGGTGCTCTGCGCGCCTCGCGCTAAGATCCGCATGAATCCAGACTGCCCCATCCCGCATCCACCGGACTGGGCATCCCTCCCCCGCCCGAGAACCGGAGCCGCCGCTAGGAGGCTGTCCGACTTACGATGGAGATGGAGTTCGTACGCAAAACTTGGAGATGTTTTCGTTTTCGGATGAAACTGCTCTGAATTTCGCGTACGCACATCGAAATTGCTCATCCCTTATCCAGTTTCCTGCCTCCAGCGCCTAAGTCGGACAGCCTCCTGGACTCGACCACCTCGGACCCTGAGGGTGTTCTCGCACGAGCCGCAAGGGCGCGCCCATAGTCGCGCATCGGCTGCTCGATCAGCACATGGGCGATCCCGGCGAGGGCCACAACCGCCGCCGAGCACAATAAATAGGCGTAGGGGCCGGGCAGGTCGAGCTCCGAGCCCTCGTAGAGACGCAGCACTAGGATGTGCAGCAGATAGACCCCGTAGCTCAGGGCGCCAAGCGTCAGAGCGATCCGCATGCACAGCGGCCCCCGGCAACGCACCCTCATCAGCATCCAGAACAGGATGAGCCCGTAGCTCAGCGCCGCGAGGAAACTGAAATAGGAGCGCAGTAGCAGGCTGGCGTTGATGCCCGGATCGCCACGATAGGCGAAGAAGAGCGCCAGGACCAGCCAGAGCGCAACGCCGGCAGCCAGCGCTGCCGTCGGCCAGCGCCCGCCGCCCGTCGCGTTGCAGCGTCGGTAGGCCCAGTAGAGCAGCACCCCGACCAGGAACTCGATCAAGATGCCCGGCAGATGGAACCTGAAGATCGTCAGCAGGTTCGGGTCGGGGGCCGAGAAGGATGTCGCGCCCGAAACGATCACCAGACGCAACCCGAGGAAGAGGACGAGCAGCAGCACGACCCAGAGGATCCGCCCCCGCAGAAGCCAGGCGAGTAGCGGCAGGGCCAGATAATACTCGACCTCGACCGGCAGGCTCCAATAGGCCGGATTAAAGAAAAATGCCTCCCGGGCCGATTCGGTGGTTCCGAGGAAGAGCAGATGCTTAACAAAATAGAGCGGCTTGCTCGGATCCCCAGGGGTCATCAGCGCGTAGAGAAGCAGCGAGAACAGATACAGTGGATAGATACGGAACAGCCGGCGGATCGCGAAGGGGCCGAGCGCGAAGCCGCCGGACAGCAGTAACGGCGCGAAGACGAAGCCGCTGATGACAAAGAAGAGATCCACACCGCTCCACATGAAGCTCAGCAGCGACGGACCGCTAATCACAAGCTTGCTGTAATGGGCAGTCAGCACCATCCAAGCGGCGAGCCCGCGCGCCAACTCGATGATGGGGTTCAGTTTGGGGTCCATCGCTCAGATATCCTGCTCAGGCCGCAATGCCCGGCACCTCACCATGGTGGCACCCATGCCCACAGTACCATGCTTCCTCCCAACCGGCTCGCCCCCGAAACAGATCAGCTACGAACCGACACATCAATGATGCGCCCTATCCTCACTCCCGCCATCAGCAGCCGATCTCATGACCGCCGGGGATGAGTTCGCGCATCGGATCCGAGACCCCTGCCACCGCGAGCAGGTCGCCGATATCGGCCTCCAGGATCTCGACGTTCTTGGTCGCGCAGAACCTGCGCTCCTTCTCGGTCGGCTCCGGGATCAGCGCCCAGCCGGCGGGAGACCCGGCGCCGTAGATCATATCGGACATCACCATGCGCTCGGTGTCGCGGGTGAAGCGCAGCCCGAGGAAGAGATAGCGCTTACCGGTCCGGTAACGCTTGACGAAGGACGGGATGCCGAAGCCGCCCATCAGTTCGGTGAGGTAGTCCACGAAGTCGGCATCCGAGGCGATATAGGTGGCATCGGGTCGGGGGCTGCCCATCGGCTTGAACAGCACCGGCAGGCTGGGATCCACCTCGTCCTGGGCCACCTCGCGATAGGTCTCGCCGTCGTAGGCGTGGATGCGGAAGCGATAGTCTGTCCCGCCGGTGCGGGCGATGCCGCGCACCAGGGTGTGGGGGGCATCCGCGTAGGAGTCCTGGAGCTGGAGATCGCGATTGATGTCGATGACATAGGGCGGGCGGATCGACTGCAGCCAGTCGTGAAGCGGCGAGCGGGTCCAGGATCGCGTGTCGTAGGTCGCCTCGAGGAAACGGTGGACGGCACCGCGTCCGCGCTTGAGCTCGACGTCCATGGCCGCCCGCGAGAACTCCCACATGAGCCTGGGCGACATGGGCCTGCCGTTGTTCATGGCCAGTATGAGGCTGTCGCTGTCGGCGGGAATGGGCTCCTGGGTGGCCGTATCCACGGACCCGGTCAGGGCTCCAGGCCCCAGATAGGGAACCAGCTCGCCACTGGCCAGTTCTTTGACGAAGTTTTCGAGTCGAGCGGACACCATGCGCATACCCCTGGGCTAAGATTCGACCCTGAGGCTAAAGCAATAACCACGCCATCAATATAGAAATCGACGAAAGCAGATCAATATCCTTTCGATTCAGTCGACTATATCGACTCGGCGAGAGCGGGAGTCGCGGCTCGACCTGGAGCGCTTCGGCGCCGACTGTCGCAAAGACGACAGAGGCGCCCAACGACATGCCCGAGCCTCAATCGCGCGGCTTGCGGCCCGGGGCACGGTCGCCGCGAACCCCCTTCGAGTCCTTGGCCTGGAAGGGCTTGCGCGAACCGCCACCCTCGCCGCCCTGGCGACGGAAACCGCCCGGCTGACGGGCCGGCTTGGATCGGTCCTGGCCGCCCCGGCCGAATCGCGGCGCACCGGATTCCTTGCGCGGCTCCCAGGAGGCGCGCGATTGCCCGCCCTCCGCCGCCGAGGAGATGCGCAGCGCCTGGCCGCGCACATAGACGCGCTTGAGATGATTGAAGACCTCGTGCGGCATGCCGTCCGGAAGATCCACGATCGAATGGTCGTCCTGGATCTCGATGCGGCCGATGAAACGTCCCTCCAGCCCGGATTCGTTGGCGATGGCGCCGACGATCTCGCGCGGCGAGACCCCATGCTGATAGCCGACCTCGATGCGATAGCTGACCAGGTTTTCGTTTCCGGTCCGCCCCTGGCCCCGCTCCCGGCGCGGCGGCCGATCGTCTTGACCCTCGCCGCGACGACCGCGCTCCGGACGCTTTTCCGACCATTCGCGCCGTGCCGGGCGGGGCGGATCCTCCTTGACGTTCAGCGGGCGCTCGCGCTGGTAGAGATAGGCCAGCGAGGCGGCCACGTCCATCATCTCGATCTCCTGCTCCTGACCGATCCGCGCCAGCAGGCGATAGAAGAAGTCCAGATCCTGCTCGGCCATGGTCTTCTGGACCTCGGCGATGAAGCGGTCGATGCGCGACTCGCTCAATGCCGCGGCGGACGGCGGATCCATCGGCGGCACGCGGCGGCGAATGGTGCGTTCGATCGCCTTGAGCAGGCCGCGCTCGCGCGGCTCGACCAGCAGGATGGCGCGCCCGGTGCGCCCGGCACGGCCGGTACGACCGATGCGATGCACATAGGCGGACGGATCCGTGGGGATATCGTAGTTGACCACGTGGCTGATGCGCTCCACGTCCAGACCACGGGCGGCGACGTCGGTCGCGACCAGGATGTCGAGCTGACCCTGCTTGATGCGATCGACGGTACGCTCGCGCATCTCCTGATTCATGTCGCCGTTGAGCGGCTCGGCGGCGAAGCCGTGGGCCTTGAGCTTGTCGGCCAGCTCCGTGGTCTGATTCTTGGTGCGCACGAAGACGAGCATGCCGTCGAAGGGCTCGAGCTCGAGGATGCGGGTCAGGGTGTCGAGCTTGTGGAAGCGGGTGACGACGCAGTGATGCTGATCGATGGTGTCGACCGTCTCGGAATCGGCCGCGATGCGCACCTCGATCGGGTCCACGAGCCGCTCCTGGGCTACCTTGCGGATCGCCGGCGGCATGGTGGCCGAGAAGAGCGCCACCTGGCGCTTCTCGGGCGCCTGGTCGAAGATCCAGTCGATGTCCTCGGCGAAGCCCATGTTGAGCATCTCGTCGGCCTCGTCCAGCACCAGGGTGCGGATGCTCTCCATCGACAATGTGCCGCGGCGGATGTGATCCATGACACGGCCCGGCGTGCCGACGATCACCTGCGGATTGCGCTTGAGCTGGGTCAGCTGCAGACCGTAGCTCTGTCCGCCGTAGATGGGCAGGACGTTGAAACCCTGCAGATGACTGGCGTACTGCTGAAAGGCCTCGGCGACCTGGAGCGCCAGCTCGCGGGTCGGCGCCAGCACCAGTACCTGCGGCCGTCTGAGATCGGGATCGATGCGGCTGAGCAGCGGCAGGGCGAAGGCCGCCGTCTTGCCGGTTCCGGTCTGGGCCTGACCCAGGAGGTCGCGGCCGGCCAGGAGGTGCGGGATGCACTGGCTCTGGATGGCAGTCGGGGATTCGTAGCCGAGCGCTTGAACGGCTTGGGCGATAGCGGGAGAAAGACCGAGTTCGCCGAAACCGATGCTCGTGTCGGGGGTGTCCATGGTGGTGCCTCGAAGGGAAGGGTGCGTCCTCTAGGCCGACCGATGCAACCATTGGGACGATTCGCGAAAGTAACAGAGCATTATCCTCTTAAAAAAATATCATTGCAAGTAAATAATGCTTGACATCCCCGCTCGGCTTACAGCAGGAACCTGACCCGCCCCAACGGGTCTATCGGCACCGAGGCCCGGCCCCCGAGAGGCCATCCACACACAGATCAGGAAGACCAACCCATGCCCGAATCCTCCGCTCCACGTGGTACCGCCGTCCCCAGCAAACGACTGAGCCGTTTGTGGCATCTCGGCCGGGCGACCGGCGACTTGGCCGCGGGAATTGGCGTCAAGGGGATGCTCGAGCTGGCCCGCAGTCGCAAGGGCGACCAGCCGGCCCGCATCCAGCTCTCACCCGAACACACCCGCCGTTTCACCGACCGGCTCGCCCGCATGCGCGGCGCCGTGATGAAGATGGGCCAGCTGATGTCGATGGACGGCTCCGACGTCTTCACCGCCGAGGCCGCCGAGATCATGAGCGCATTGCGCGAGAGCGCCGAGCCCATGCCCATGAGCCAGCTGGTCCAGGTGCTCGAGGGCGAGTACGGTCGCGACTGGAATCACCGTTTCAAGCGCTTCGAGTTCAGCCCCATCGCCTCGGCATCCATCGGTCAGGTGCATCGGGCCGAGACCAGGGACGGACGACGTCTCGCGCTCAAGATCCAGTTTCCGGGCGTGCGCGAGAGCATCGACAGCGACATCGACAATCTGGCCTTCCTCGGCCGCTCGCTCGGCATGGCGCCCAAGGGGATCGACATCGCCCCCTTCCTCGACGAGGCCCGCCGTCAGCTGCACCGCGAGGCGGACTATGCTGCCGAGGCCGAGGCGCTGGAGCGCTACCGGACACTGATCGGCGAGGACCCGGATCTCTTCATCCCAGGCGTCCATCACGACCTCACCACCCACAACATCCTCGCCATGGATTTCGCCGACGGGGTCTCGATCGACCGGCTCGCCGGCCCCGACTACCGCCGCGCCGAACGCGACCATGCCGCCGAATCCCTGATGCGGCTGACATTGCGCGAGCTGTTCGAATTCGGACTGGTGCAGACCGATCCCAATTTCGGCAACTATCTCTACGATTCCGCCTCCGGACGCATCACACTGCTCGACTTTGGCGCCACCAAGCCGGTCGCGCCGGAGCTGGTCGAGCTCTATCGGCGCATGGCCAGGGCGACGATCGATGGCAATCGCGAAGAGATGCGCGCCGCCTGCGTGGCGATCGGATATATCGGCGAGGACGATCCGCGCGAGCACGTGGACACCATGCTCGACCTGCTGCAGATGTCGGCCGAGCCATTGCGTCACGAGGGTCTCTACGACTTCGGTGCCTCGGACCTGTTCGAGCGGACCTACAAGAATGGACGCGCCATGTTCCATTCCGGCGCCTTCAGCACCGCGCCCCCGCCCGAGACGCTTTTCCTGCACCGCAAGTTCATGGGCTCCTTCATGCTCTCGCGCCGTCTGCGCGCCCGGATCGATCTTGCCGAGATGGCCGCGCGATTCATCTGACCCCTCGTCGAGAAGAAGGAGGTACGCGCCCATCTCACCCAAGGAGCCAGACAGGCGGCCTCCGAGACGCAGCCGGACATTCTCGGTCTCTTCAGCCCGGCAACCGCCGCAGCAGTTCCTCGACGCCCTCGGCCAGGCGCTCGGCCAGTTCGAACGCCTGGGGCGATTGGTCGCGTGCCGCCCGCTCGGTGGACTCGGCCAGCCGATGCAGCCCCCAGGCCATGAGGTTTCCGCTCATCCCCTTGATGCCGTGGGCCTCGCTGGTCAGTTGCGGCCAATCCCGCTCGCGTACAGCGGCGCGCAGCCTGACCGGAGACTCGCTCTGGGTGCGGTGCAGGACGCCGGCCAGCTTCGCCACGAATCCGGGCTTGTCGCGATAGCGCTCGTTCAGCGCATCGAGATCGATCAGCGGCAGATCCTCCGCCACGCCGGACTCATCCGGCGCGGACGGGGACGGCGACGGGGACTCGGGATCGGCCGCACGATCCGCACGCACACGACCGAGAGAATTCGCCCCGCCCGGCTCGGAGGATATCGGCAAGGATCTCGCGTAGTCCTGGATGACGGCGACCAGAAGGTCGATATCCACGGGCTTGGACACATGCTCGACCATTCCCGACTCTAAACAGCGGCGGCGTTCCTCCGGCAATGCATGGGCGGTCAGACCCACCACGGGGAGATCCGGATACAGCTCCATGCAACGCCGGGCCGCCCTGTAGCCGTCCATGCGCGGCATCTGGATATCCATCAGCAGGATCTGATAGGCACCGTCGCCGACACGCGCCAAGTGCTCGAGCAGCGCCGCACCGTCCTCGAGACAGACCAGGCGCGCGCCCTCGGCCTCCAGCAACTGGCCCAGCACCATCCGATTCACCTCGTTGTCCTCGGCGGCCAGGACGCTGCAGTCCTTCAGACGTTCAACCGGCCGCGGGGCCATGGACATGGAGTCATCCTCCCCGAGCATCAGGGCGATCAGATGGCGCGCGCGGAAAGGCGCCTCCAGCAGCGAGACCCGACGAGGAAGCGGCTCGGGCAGCACGCCTTCACCGCCCGCTCGATAGACCGCGATCTTGACTCCCGTTTCGACCAAGGCGGCGAGCGACTCCGGGGCTGTCAGCCCGGTCAGAATCAGATCCAGTCCGGCCGGATCCGCCCCCTCCCGGAACGTCGCCACATCGAGCCCGCGCTCCTTCAGGGATCCGGCGATCCGGTCGCTCTCCTCGGGCGGCAACCCCATGAGACCGACGCGTCCGCGAGGCAAGGCATCCGCCTCCAGAGGCTCGATCAGTGGCAGACGAACCGAGAAGCGGCTGCCCTCGCCCGAGCGGGACGCCACTTCGATGCGGCCGCCCATGAGTTCGACCAGACGCCGACTGATGCTCAGTCCGAGCCCGGTTCCGCCGAAACGGCGCGTGGTCGAGCCGTCCGCCTGCTGGAAGGGACTGAATAGCCTGGACACTTCCTCCTCGGACAGGCCGATCCCGGTGTCCGTGATCGCGAAGACGAGGGCGTCGTCGCCATCGCGATCGATCGAGAGCCGCACCGAGCCGCGCTCGGTGAACTTGATGGCGTTGGACAGCAGATTGACCAGAACCTGGGACAGACGCAGCGCATCCCCCATACAGGAGCGCGGCAGATCCACCTGTTCCTCGACCGCCAACCCCAGCCCCTTGCCATGGGCCTGGTCCGCGACCAGGGAGAGCGCCTGGTCGACGACCTGCCCCAGGTCCATCCGCTGACGCTCCAGGACCATCTTGCCGGCCTCGATCTTGGAGAAATCCAGGATACAGTTCACCACCCCGAGCAGATGCTGGCCGGAGCTCAGGATGAGATCGAAGGTTTCCTGGATCTTGCGTCCGGCGCTCTGGCGATGACCGACGCGCGCCAAGCCCAGCACCCCGTTCAAGGGCGTGCGAATCTCGTGGCTCATGTTGGCCAGGAATTCGCTGCGAACCCGAGCCAGCCGCTCCGCCTCTGCGAGCGCGGCCTCGCGCGCCCGCTCGGACGCCTTCTGAGCCGTCATGTCGATGAAATTGACGACGACCCCGGTCACCCGGCCATCGCGGACCATGGGGTGAGCCGTATAGGTGACCGGAACGGCCCTCCCGTCCGCCCTCCAGAAGACCTCGTTGTCGACCCGAATCATGCGGCTTTCGCGGGCCGCAAGTATCGAGGGACATTCCTCGGCCGGATAGGGCTGGCCATCGGGACGGCTGTGGTGGATCAGGGCATGCATCTCCCGCCCCATGATGGCCTCGGGCTCATAGCCGAGGATACGGCAGGCGCCCGGATTCACGAACATCGCACGCCCCTGCCGATCCATGCCGAAGATCCCGCCGGCGCTGGAGTCAAGGATGAGGCGCATCTGCGACTCGGCGGCCTGCAGCTCGGCCGTCCGCGCCACGACCATCTCCTCCAGATGGGTCTGCTGGAGCTCCAGCGCGGCGCGGACCTCGTGGGCCTCGGTGATGTCGTGCAAGCTCACGACCACCCCCATCACCGCCCCATCGAGCAGAAACGGTCGGTGCTCGACATCCATCCAACGCAACCGTCCCTCGGGATAGCGATGACAGATCTGAAATCGTTGCGGCTCGCCCGCCAGGGCGGCCATGAGATGGGGCTCCACCTTGGCCCAGGCCTCGGCGCTCAGCAGATCGCTGACGCGGCGGCCCTGCAGCTGCTCCGGGGTTCTCCTGTAGAGGCTGGCATAGGCCGGATTCACCACCCGCAGCCGAGTATCGGGATCGATGAAGATGAGCTTCTCGGACGAGGTCTCGACGATCTGCCGGAAGCGGCTGAGCTCCTGCTCCGCCTGGACGTTCTCGGTCACGTCCTCGGCGAAGATGCCGATCCCGGCGATCTGGCCGTGACGCTCGAACCAGGGCCGAACCTCCCAGCGCAGCCACAACCGCGACCCGTCGGCACGCTCGAAGGGATCCTCGCGCGCCGAGATCACCTCGCCCGCCAATCCGCGCCGGTAGATCAGACGCCAGCGCTCGGGGAGATCCGGAAAGACCTCGTAGTGGCTGCGTCCGATCAGCGTCTCTCCGACCAGACCGAAATCCTTGAGCCAGCGATCGCTGACCGCCAGATAGCGCATCTCGAGGTCGAAGATGGCGAGCGCCGCAGGTGCGTGCTCGATGAACATCCGCAGCCGAGTCTCGCGCTCGCGCAGCCGATTTCGCGCCGTCCAGCGGGATTGGACCAGCACGCTCAAGATCAGACTGAGCGCCAGGCCGAAGATCAGGATCGGTACCGGCGAACCGGTACCGCGAAAGTAGCCGGGGGCGGGCGTCGCGATCACCTCGAGCGAGCGTCCGGCCACATGCAGCCTAGCGCTCACCTCCAAATCCGCACCGCCGACCTGCCGATCGAGCGCATTCGCTCCCCCGCCCGCCCGATGGACGTATATGAGCGCCGGTTCGCGGCCAGGCACTCGATGGTAGAGCCTCAGATCGAGATCCTGGGGATACGATCTGGCCATCACCGACTCGACAAAGCGTCCGATCCGCACCATTCCGACCGCGAACCCCAGGAGCTCGGACCTGGGGGGCCCCCACCGCGAATCCGAGCTCACCATCCGGTACTGAGGCACCAGGATCTCCAGACCCCGAGGGCCTTCGGGATCCTGGGGCAGCGGCAAGGGCGCCGTCGCGACCGGCCGGCCGGTCCGGATGGCGGTCAGGAAATCCGGGCCTCGTGCGGCGTCGCCAAGTGGATCGAACCCGATCAGTGACGCCTTGCCGCGCCTGGGCTCGATGCGCAGTATCGGGAAATACAGGTCCCGCGTCCCAGCGGGGCGAAGATGACCATCCACCAGATCCCTGATGGCGAAATCCTCCAGCCCAGCCGACCGCGCCTCACGCTCGAACGCAGCCCGCTCGGCGCCCTCGACCCGGGGCAGCCACTCGATCGCATCGAGCTCCGGATCCCGCTCGAGCGAGAAGCGCGCGAAGAGTGCGAATTCGTCCGCCGAGACGGATTCGGAGGCGGCGAAGAAACGTCCCAGCGATTCGATCAGGACGAGGATCCGCTCCAGCTTGGATTGGATGGCATCGATGTGGATATAGGCATCGCGCTCGAAATCGATCTCGCGCAACCGCAGATCCCATGCGCTGGCCGCGCGATAGGCCGCCAGACTCATCACCAGCCCAAGGAGCACCACCGTCAAGGCCGGCAGCCGCCGCCCGATCGAGGCCATGGGCGCAGACCACCGGGGAACCGTCTCGGAACCTGGACGCGCTGGCGGACGTCCGATCGTCATAGACATTCCTTCGCTACCCTTGAATCACGGCCGGTCATGCCGGTTCCCATGCGCCCCGTCCACCGGCGTAACGGGAGACCCGACGCCTCGTGGATGAAGCGAGTCGCGCACCCCGGGAACGGGTTCCTGATACATTAACATTCTATGGAACTCAGCAGCTTCGTCTTCTCGGCCATCGTCCTGCTCACAGCGGCGGCGGTTTCGGTCGCGCTCTTCAAGCACCTGGGGCTGGGCTCGATCCTGGGGCTCCTGGTAGCCGGTATCGTGGTGGGTCCGCATTCGCCCGGCCCCTATGTCACCGAACATGTGGACGACGTCCGCAACTTCACCGAACTCGGCGTGGTGCTGCTGCTCTTCATGATCGGGCTCGAGATGCAGCCCAAGCGTCTCTGGGCGCTGCGCCGCGAGGTCTTCGGGCTGGGGACCATCCAGATCCTGATCAGCGGTCTGGCCATCTCGGCCTACATCTCGCTCTACGAGACCTCCTGGCAGGCCACGCTCATCATCGGGATGACGCTGGCGCTGTCCTCGACGGCACTGGTGATGCAGCTGCTGCACGAACGCGGGGATCTGGCGACCCGTCACGGCAACGCCGCCTTCGCCGTGCTGCTGATGCAGGATCTGGCCGTGGTGCCCATGCTCGCCATCGTGCCCCTGCTCTCGGACCTGGGCACGGCAGCCACGCCCTCGATCGGACGCCAGTCCCTGATACTGCTCGGCATGCTCGGCATGCTCGTCCTGCTCGGTCGCTACCTGGTACCCTTCGCGCTCGAGCGTCTCCTGCGTCAGAACAACCGCGAGGCCTTCGCCCTGGTCGTGATGCTGGCGGTCCTGCTGGCCGCCTGGGCCATGCACGAGGCCGGGCTCTCGATGGCGCTCGGGGCCTTCCTGATGGGCATGCTGCTCTCGACCTCGCGCTTCAACTTCCAGATCCAGGCCTATATCGAGCCCTTCAAGGGGCTCTTGATGAGCCTCTTCTTCGTCGCGGTCGGCATGTCGATCGACCTGCCGGCCATCGCCTCCGAGCCCTGGCTGCTGGCCCAGCACGTGCTGGTGATCCTGGCGCTCAAGCTCGCCGTGCTCTTCCTCATCGCACTGGCCTTCGGCCTGCCGCGCGGGGTGGCGACCCGGATGGCCTTCCTGCTCGCCCAGAACGGCGAATTCGGCTTCGTGCTCTTCGGCTTCGCCAAGGCGCTCGGCGTGATCGATGCGCACACCTTCGCGATCGCCGTCAGCGTCATCTCTGTGAGCATGCTGATGACCCCAATGCTGGTGCGGCTGGGAGACGCCTTGGCCCGCCGCGCCGAGCGGCGCAAGAACGATACGCCCGAGTTCGATTTCGAGGCCACCGGCATCCAGCCCCAGGGGCGCGTCGTCATCGGCGGCTACGGCCGGGTCGGGCACACCATCGCAACCCTCCTCGAGGTCAACCAGATCCCCTTCATCGCCTTCGACAGCAACCCGACCAACGTCGACCGCGGCGTGCGCGACGGCCGCGCCGTCTTCTACGGCGACATCGGCGACCTGGAGCTCCTCACCGCGGCCCAGGTCGGCAATGCCGCGCTGGTGATCCTCACCATCGACCACGGCCCCACTGCGCTGAGGGCGGTCTCGCACATCCGCACCGCCTACCCACACGTCCCGGTGATCGCGCGAGCCCGCGACCTGGAGGCCTGCGGCAGCCTGATCCGCGCTGGCGCCTCGCGCGCCTATCCCGAGGCGATCGAGAGCAGCCTGCGTCTCGGCGCCGAGGCGCTGCAGATGCTCGGCGTACCGACCGGCGACGTGGACTCGCTGCTCCAGGGCGTGCGCAGCCAGGGCTATGTCCAGGTCGCCGAGTGAGCCTGCGGACAGCCCGATATCCCAGTGTCCGGGTCGGATCTGGTTGCCGTCACCCGGCAAACTCAGTAGGCTTCTCAGCTGCCTAAGAAAATCGATATATCGGGGGACCCGCTCCAGATGGAAGAGAGTACCGAGCTCGCTCGCTTCAATATGATCCACCAGCAGATCCGCCCCTGGGGTGTCCTGGACGAGCGCGTACTGGAAACGATGGCCGAGATCCCGCGCGAGTCGTTCGTTCCGGACGCCTATCGCGGCTTGGCCTATGCCGACATCGAGGTTCCGATCGGCATCGACAATTGCATGCTCGCGCCCAAGGTCGTCGGGCGCCTGCTGCAGGCGCTCGCGGTGAAACCGGGCGACAAGACCCTGGAGATCGGCACCGGCAGCGGCTATCTCAGCGCCTGTCTGAGCCGGCTGGGGGCGCGGGTCGTCAGTCTCGAGATCGACCCCGTCCTGGCCAATGCGGCACGCGCACGGCTCGAGCGCCTGGAGTTCGCCCGCATCGAGGTCAGGGAGGCCGACGGCCTGGCCGGCCCGGTCCAGGGCGGCCCCTTCGAGGCCATCGCGGTGACCGGTTCCATGCCCACGGACGCGGCGCTCGGCATGCTGCGGGACCAGCTCGCGGTCGGCGGCCGGCTATTCTGCGTGATCGGAGAGGAGCCGGCCATGCGGGCCATCCTCGTCACCCGGACCTCCCAGACCGGCTTCCGGCAACAGGCTCTGTTCGAGACCAGCCTCCCCTCACTGCTCAACGTCGTCGAGCCCGCCGGGTTCGAATTCTGATCCAATCCCGAATGCGGCTCGACTTGCGCGAGCCGCATTCGGGATTCCCTCGACTATTGTTCATTCCAATTCTTGATCTTTGCCAGCTTAATAGCGCACACTCCTTCGACCGCCCATAAGCGGGTCAATAAATACTAATTCGTCGGAGGACATACGCCATGAGCATCCATCAGGCCCAGATGCCGCTGTGCCAGCGGGCATCCTCGCAATTGCTCATCATCGACGCCCAAGAACGTCTCGCCGCCGCCATGCCCGCGGACGAGCTCGATGCGGTGGTCGAAAACATCAACCGCCTGGTGACCGCCGCCAAGATCCTCGGGATCCCGGTCATCGCGACCCAGCACTATTCCAAGGGGCTCGGCCCGATCATCGAGGACATCCGCGGCAACATGCCCGACACGGCGGACCCGACCGAGAAGACCGCCTTTTCCTGCTGCACCGCCCCGGGCTTCGAGCGCAACATCTCATCACATCCCGAGCGCCGCCAGCTGATCGTGGTGGGCATGGAGGCGCATATCTGCATCGTGCAGACCGTTTCGGGTCTGCAGCGCTGGGGCTATCAGGTCTTCGTGCCCGCCGACGGCATCATCTCGCGCAAGCCGGCCTACAAGGAGAACGTGCTCGAGCGCATGCGTCACTGTGGCATCCAGGTGGTCTGCACCGAGTCGGTCGGCTTCGAATGGATCGGCGACTCGACCGCCGCCGAATTCCGCGACGTCTGGTCGTTGTTCAAGTAAAAGAGCTTCCGGCCGGCCGCCAGCGACCGGCTTCCAGCGGCGGATACCCCATTCAGCTGGCAGCTGGAGGCTGGAGGCCGACCGCTTCCTCGATCACCTCCAGGAGACGATCCAGGGCGCCCCGATTGCGCTCGACCACGGCCAGGCCCCGCGCGCCCACCTCGGCGCGCAGGGCCGCGTCGGCGAGCCATGTCCGCAGACGCTCGGCGAGCGCCTCGGCATCGGGAACCCGCTCCGCTCCGCCCGCCTCCAGCATCATCTCGGTGATGGCGGCGAAATTGAAGGTATGTGGCCCGACCAGGACCGGGACGCCGGATGCGGCGGCCTCCAGCAGATTGTGCCCCCCGATCGGCACCAGACTGCCGCCGATGAAGGCCACGTCACCGGCGGCCAGCAAGGCCGGCAGCTCGCCCATGGTGTCGCCGAGAAAGACGGCCGTCTCCTCGCCGCAGACCTCCTGACGGCTGCGGCGAGCCAGCGCGAGCCCGTGCCGCGCGACCAGAGCGGCGACCCGGTCGAAGCGCTCCGGATGGCGCGGCACCAGGATCAGCAGGGCGCGCGGAATCCGCGCCAGGAGACGGCGATGCGCCTGGAGCAGCATGGACTCCTCGCCTTCGTGGGTGCTGGCCGCCACCCAGACCGGACGCTGTCCCCACAGCCGCCGCAGGGCCTCGGCGCAGTCGCGCTGACTGGCCGGCTGGCGCAGATCGAACTTGATGCTGCCGGTGACCCGCACCCGCTCGGGCGCGGCCCCCAGTGCCATGAATCGCTCCGCGTCGCCCCGGCTCTGGACCGCGATCCGGCTGAAACGCTCCAGGGTCTCGCGGCTCAGCTCCGCCACCCGGGCATAGCCATGCGCCGAGCGCTCGGACAGACGCGCGTTGGCCAGCACCACCGGGATCGCGCGCTGCTCGCAGGCCGCGAGCAGGTTGGGCCAGATCTCGGTCTCCATCACGATCGTCAGGCCGGGCCGGACCTGATCGAGAAAACGTCCGACGACGCCGGGCAGGTCATAGGGCGTATAGCGATGGGCCACACCCTCGCCGAACAGCTCGCCGAGCCGCTCGGCGCCCGTGGGCGTGGTGGTGGTGACCAGGATGCCGCTGTCCGGAAACCGGCTCTGAAGGCGGCGGATCATGGGACCGGCCGCCTGGACCTCTCCGACAGAGACGGCATGGATCCACACGGACGCCCTCGGTGCCGGCTCGCCCCAGGCCAGACGCTCGCCGACGCGGCGTCGATAGCCGGGCGCCTTGAGTCCGCGCCAATAGAGCCTCGCCAACGCCAGCGGGAGCGCCAGCCTCAGGATCAGGGTATAGAGCCCGCGCGTCGCCAGCCTCGGCCCGTCGTTGCGGACCACGCGCTCCTGCATCATGCGATCAGCCGGTCGAGCAGTGCCTGCAGATGCTGCGACGCGTCCAGCATCTGCCGATTGAGCGCCTCGGCCTGATCTCGATCGGCCGCATCGTGGGCCTTGACCACCGATTTGCCCAGCTCGTGGACCTGCCGGTGATGGGCGTCGATCTCATTGAACAGCTGGTTGTCGGCGAACCGTGCCTGCCCCGGCCCCTTGTACCAGAGACCGAAGGTGCAATTCAGATGGTCCGGCAGCGAATCGGCGTCGATGCGCTCGCGCCCCATCTGATGCTGCTTGATGCGGCGCACGAAGAGCATATGGGCGATCTTGGCCTTGTGGATGACGCTATTCACATTGTCCTCGCAATAGAACCGGCCGAGCGCGCCCTGCAGTTCCTGGAAGAGGGTCATCAGCTGCCCGGCCGTCGCCTCGGCCTGCTGCGACTGGGCCAGCGAGTCCTGGGTCAGGTCGTTGATCTGCGCGATGTTACGGGCCACCTCGTTGTTGGTCGCGGCCAGTTCCTCGGCCGCGGTGGCGATCTGGTCGATCTCGGAGCTGACCGCCTGAGCGCCGTCCAGGATGTCCTGCAGAACCAGGCCGGACCGGCCCGCCGCCTCGCTGCCACGCTCGGCCTCGCGCAATCCCTGCTGCATGGATTCGACCGCCGCCCCGGTCTCGGCCTGGATCGCCTGGATCATCCCGCCGACCTCCTGGGTCGCCTGATTGGTGCGGTTGGCCAGGGCTCGCACCTCATCGGCCACCACGGCGAATCCGCGTCCAACCTCGCCGGCGCGCGCGGCCTCGATCGCCGCGTTCAGGGCCAGCAGATTGGTCTGATCGGCGATCTCCTTGATGGTGCCGACGATGGTGCCGATCTCGTGCGACCGTACCCCGAGCGCCTCGACCGCCTCGGCCGAGCCTCGCACCCGCTCGGCGATGGCCTTCATGGTATCGACCGTCTCCCGCACCACCTCGGCCCCCTCGGAGGCGGTCCGGCTCGCCTGGCGGGAGCGCTCCGCCGCATTGGTGCAGCTCTGGGCGATGCTGTCGGTGGTGACCGTCATCTCCTCGGTCGCGGCCGCCATGCCGGTCATGCGGTCGGCCGATTCCTGCACCCGTACCAGCGCCTGGTGCGCCTCCATCTCCAAGTGGAAGACGGAGTCCACCGCCACCGTGCTCTGGCCGTGGACATCGCCCAACATCTCGCGAAGCCGGGCGTGGAAGGAGGCCAGCGCCTGGGCCACACCGCCCAGCGCGAGCCGATCGTTCATGGCATCCGACCGATCCCAGTCGAGCTGGCCATTGGCCAGCCTGGCGAGCAGGCTCTCCAAGGCCGATAGCGGACGAGTGATGGAGCGGGCGACAGCGGACGTGATCAGGGCGAAAAGGACCAGGAACAGCGGAATGAAGACATGCACCCCTGACTTCAGACGGGCGAATCCCGCATCCACGGCATCCTCCGCCACGCTCCGAGCGTCGGCGGCAAGCCCCGATAGACGGGCGACCCGATCGCGCGTCACCGTCCCGCCGCGATCGAGCTCGGCCAGCAGGTCGGCGGCCTGCCGGTCGAGCTCCGACATGCGCTCGACCGTCTCGATGGTCGAGCGCTCGAGCCCGTTCAGCGAAACCAGAAAAGCTGCATACCCACCGAGGAGAACGACGAGAACGAAGGCCAGGATCAGAGAGAACCGATGGGATACCTTCAGGCCGAGGAAAGGGTTCATGAGGCTTGCCTGCCGCAATAGACGCTAGTGTAGACAGAGTACGGGCAAAATATGACGCGGGGCCGTCCTACGCGGCGCGGCCGGGCTCTCGGATCAATCATCGCGGATGGCCCCGATGATACGGCTGGTGGACCGCCCCGGAAGGAACGCCAGGATCCGCACCTCGCCGCCATTGGCTCGGACGCATCCGGCGCCGGCGATCTGGTCCGGTCGATAGTCGCCTCCCTTGACCAGCAGATCCGGCTTGACCCGGCAGATGAGCGATTCAGGGGTATCCTCGCCGAAGGCGCAGACCCAATCCACCGACGACAGCCCGGCCAGAACCGCCATGCGCTGCTCGACGCCGTTGATCGGCCGGCCCTCGCCCTTCAGACGCCGCACCGAGTCGTCGTCGTTGACCGCGACGATGAGGCGGTCACCCAGCCGTCTGGCCTGCTGGAGATAGGCGACGTGCCCCTCGTGCAGGATATCGAAACAGCCGTTGGTCATGACCAGACGCTCGCCGCGCGCCTGTGCTTCGACCGCCGCCGCGACCAGGGCCTCCTGATCGAGAATGGCGTGCCACTCGGCACCCATATAAGCGCGCTCCAACTCTCGCGCCCCAACGGTCGCCGTGCCCAGTTTGCCGACCGCGAGCCCGGCGGCGCAATTGGCCAGTGCGCAGGATTCCTCGATCCCGACTCCGGCCGCCAGTGCTGCGGCCAAGGTCGCGATCACCGTATCGCCCGCGCCGGTCACGTCGAACACCTCGCGCGCCTGGGTCGGCAGATGCAGCGCCTCGACATCGGCGCGCACCAGCAGCATCCCACGCTCGCCGAGCGTCACCAGCATGGCGTCCAGATCCAGTTCGTCGCGCAGATTGTGCACGCGCTCGACCAGAACGGCGTCGTCGCCACAGACACCCACGACCTCCTCTAGTTCCCCCCGGTTCGGCGTCAACAGGGTCGCACCCCGATAACGGACGAAATCGCGCCCCTTTGGATCGACCAGGACCGGCTTGTCCAGCGCGCGCGCCAGCCGGATCAGCGGCTGGGGATCGGCCAGGGTGCCCTTGGCATAGTCGGATAGGAGCAGCAGATCCGCATCCGCCAGCGCCGCCTCGATCATCGATGGCAGGGGATCCTCGCCGAGCGGGGTCAGAGACCGCTCGAAGTCGAGCCGAATCAGCTGCTGATGATGGCTGAGCACCCTCAGCTTGGTGATGGTCGGCAGATCGGCGCGCCTGTGCAGCCGGGCCCGGATCCCCCGCCCGGCGAGCCGTTCGGCGAGGATGTCGGCCGCCTCGTCCGCCCCGGTGACCCCGGCGAGCGAGGTTCTCACGCCAAGCGCCGCCAGGTTGAGCGCCACGTTGGCCGCGCCGCCCGGCCGGTCCTCGACCCGATCCACGTGCACCACGGGCACGGGCGCCTCGGGCGAGATGCGCCGGGTCGCCCCGGTCCAATAGCGGTCGAGCATCAGATCGCCCGCCACCAGCACGCGGGCGCGGGAGAAATCGGGAAAGACAGGGACGGAAATGGCGTTCAAGACCGCAGGATCTCAGCGAAACGATGGAGCCAGTCTAGCTTGAGGCCGAGCATTCTGGCCAGGACGGGCTAATCGCGGGGGAGACTCGCGCGCCATTCGGCCAGCGCCGGCTTGGGCGCGTTCTTGAAGGCGAGCTTCCACCAGTAGCCGATCAGATTGTCGCCGTAGGAGATGGCCTTGCGCGGCAGGACCAGCGGATGATCGAGCCCCGTTGCGGCACCGCGCAGGCAGGTGGTGGCGCTGCGATAGCCAGCCTCGGCGGCCAGCTCTACCGTCTCGCGGTCGAAGCTGCCGAAGGGATAGCAGAGATGCTCGACCGGCTCGCCGAGCACGTCCTCCAGCACCGACCGGCTCTCGGCCAGCTCGCGCACCTTGGTCGCACGGTCGACCTCGGCGAGTTTCACATGGTCGAGCGTATGGGAGCCGACGGTGATGCCGGCCTTGCGCATGGCCCGCAACCGCTCCCCGCTCATCAGGGTCGGGATGGGCCGGCCCGGATCCTTGCCGAACCATTCGGCCGAGCGTCCGAGCCAGCCGCCGATGGCATAGAGCACGGCAGGGAAACCATGACGCTGCAGCACCGGCAATGCATGGTCGGCGAAGTTGTCGTAGGCGTCGTCGAAGGTGAGCACCACCGCCCTGGGCGGCGTGGGACGCTCGCCGCTCAGACAGGCCAGCGCCTCCTCCAGCCCCAGCACCGAGTAGCCGAGCAGGTCAAGGAATCCCATCTGATGCGCGAACTGGCGATGATCGCAGTAATTCGCACGATGCGCCTTCATCGGCGCGAACGCGCCGACCTGGTGATACATCAATATGGAGATGCCCGGCGATTCGCTCATGCCGACCCTTCTCGCAGTGCCGCCAGCAACCCCTGTAGCAGATCCACCGGCGTCGGCGGACAGCCCGGGATCTTCACGTCCACCGGGACGACGTTCTCCACCGCCCCGCAGCTCGCGTAGGAGACGCCGAACTCGCCACCGGTGCAGGCGCATTCTCCGGCCGCGATCACGAACTTGGGAGAGGGCGTCGCGCGCCAAGTCCGGCGTAGCGCGGTCTCCATGTGACGCGAGACCGGTCCTGTCACCAGCAGGGCATCGGCATGACGCGGCGAGGCGACGAAGTGGACGCCGAACCGCTCGACGTCGTGATAGGGGTTGTTGAGCGCATGGATCTCCAGCTCGCAGCCGTTGCAGGAGCCGGCATCCACCTGGCGAATCGCCAGACTGCGCCCGAACCGGGCATCGATGCGCCGGCGCAGCTCGATACCGATGCGCTCGAGCTCGGCGTCCGTGGGATCCGAAACCGGCTCGGTGACGACGCCGGGGGTGAGCGATTGTTTGAGGATGCGGAACATGGTTAGAGGACCGGAAGATTCATGTCAGGGTTTGGCCGATGCGGAATGCCTTGGACCTGTTGACGCCCATGATGCCCACTCCTAGAATCCCTGTACGTTTTTCTGTACAAATTATGGCCCGGAGACTTCAGTGGACGCCATCAGCTATACCGCCGCGCGCGCCAATCTCGCGAAAACCATGGAAAAGGTCTGCGCGGACCACGCACCGGTCATCATCACCCGCAAGAGCGAGACCCCGGTGGTCATGATCTCACTCGAAGACTATCAGGCCATGGAAGAAACCACCTATCTGCTTCGCTCGCCAGCCAATGCCAGACGTTTGCTCGAATCCATTTCGGAGCTCGAAAACGGCAATGGAACCGAGCGAGACCTCATGGAATGAGGCTGACATTCTCCAGCAAGGCATGGGACGATTATCTGCATTGGCAGAAAACCGACAAGAACCTGCTCAGGCGAATCAACGCGCTCATCAAGGAGATTCAGCGTACCCCGTTCGAGGGAATCGGGAAACCCGAGGCATTGAGACACGGCCTGTCAGGCTACTGGTCCCGGCGAATCAACGAGGAGCACCGAATCGTATACAGGGTTGCCGACGACACGCTGTTCATCGCCCAACTCAGATATCATTATTGCGATTGAAGCACCGATCCCGCGAAGGTCAATGTCGTTAAGTGTTTCGAGGTCGTGCGTACCCTGCGCTGGCCTGAAGGTCCGCGTCGCGTGCACTGCGACTCGGCGGTGATCAGCAAGCAAGATCGGGACACGACGCAACCCCAGCGGCAGAAATACCGTTGCAGCGACTGCGGGCGCTGGTTCGACGATCTGACCGGGACCGTCTTCGCAGGTCACCATCAACCACTGCGCACCTGGGTGGTATGCTTGTATTTCATGGGCTTGAATCTATCCAATCGCCAAGTGAGCCACGAACTGGGCCTGCACAAGGATGACGCTCAACGCATGACCGAGCAACTGCGCGCGGGCATCGACAGCCAGCAGGTTCTCCCCGAACTCACCGGCGAGGTCGAGGCCGACGAGGTGTACGTGGTCGCCGGGCACAAGGGGCATCCCAAGGCGGTGAGACAGCAAGGGCGCCAAGGCCGTCGTCGCCGCCTGAAGGGTGCTCGCGACCAGGGCACCCTGGCCAAGGAAAAACCACCGATTCTCGGCCTGATCCAACGGGGCGGCGAGGTTGTGTTTCACATGCTCGAGAATGTCCAGCAGAAGACCATCGAACCGTTGATTCGCACCATCGTGACCAAGGGGACACGCTTCTACGCCGATGAGTACGACATCTACGCCCGCTTGCCCGCCTGGGGCTACGATCACCACAGCGTTTGCCACAGCCGCGGCGAATAGGCCCGAGACGAGGACGGCGACGGTTTCCACGAGATCCACGTCAACACGACCGGTGGCGGGGACCTGAATAGTTACGACGTGCGTTGCGGGCGCCGAGCGGGAACCTCAGGAGACGGACAGGACGGCGCTTCCGCGCCGCGCGGACGGTGCCGCTTGCACCGATTCCGTCATGCGCTGGGACATCTCGCCCCCCATCGCCTTCGCCAGCCAAGGCGGCGGATTGTCGCGCAGCATCTGGCGCACGGCATAGAGCGCGACCGGCGCCGTCATCGTCTTGAGATAGGTGACCGGATAGATCCCCTGGTGGACCAGGGGCGCCATCGCCCGGTTGCCGACCGACCGCGCCAGCAGAAGCTGACAGTCGCCGATCCGTTCGGCACGCCACACGGGCCGGTTGCCGGCCGCCTTCTCGCCGCCGGTACCGCGCACCTCGATCAGCCGGATCTCCTCGCTCGAGACCTGGTAGACGAGATAGCGCAGACAGGTGCCGAAATCGCCGTCCAGCATCAGCCCCTCGTTCGAGGCGACGGCGACCCGGACGGAGCCGGGCAGATCGCCGTCCCGATAGAACTCGACCGTGGAAATCGCGGTATCGAGGATGTCGACGCCCGCGCGGTCGCCGAGAAAGGCGAGCGCCTCCTCCAGGACGCGTCGGCGAACCCTGCCGAGCTCCCCGCGCCTGGCGCTGCGCAGCTGCCGGAGCGTCAGCGCCTTCAGCTTCTGGTCCGTCAGCGGCATCTTGAGGACGTCGATGAGCAGGGGCACGAGCCGCGCGGGCGGGATCTGCAGCGCACGGGCGGCCAGACCGATGCGCAGCGCCAGGGCATGAGAGAGTTTGGCCATGATGTTCTGTCCTCCTCAGTCGGAAATGGGTGGAACGTCGGCGGAAAGGGTTGCGGGACGGCCCGATCAGAAGGGATCGACCCAGCCGTGCTCGAGCCGCCGCTCCGGTTCGAGCGGGTTGTCCGCCACCGGACCGCTCCGGGCGCGCCCCAGTGCCTGCTCGACCCAGGCCACTCCGCCATGATGGATCGCGGCATTGACCCGGTTGAGCAGATCCTCGATGGAGTGACCCTTCTCGACGATGATGGGCTGAACGCCCGCCGCCATCAGACGCTTGACCGACGAGGAGCCGATGGAGACGGCATAGACCGCCGCCACCCCGTAGTGCTGCAGCAGCTCGAGCTTGGCGACCACCTTGTCCTCGGGCGGATTGTCCGAGGGCGGTCCGACCTCGTCCGGGCTGGGGGCATAGGGCTCGGCGCTCTCCCGGGCCTTCTGGGTGAAGAAGGTCGGGCGATTGCGGTAGAGGTACCAGTAGAGCTTGCGGAAGCCCGGGATCTTGCGCAGCCAGTCGCTCAGCTCGCGCTGCCGCATCTCCTCGGGCAGACCGATGAAGCGGTTGGCCCCCTTCATCTCGACCTTGACGAAATCGCCGACGCCGAGGAAATCGGCGCGGTTGCGGGCGATTTCGAACACCAGTAGGCGCTCGGCGGCACCGAAGTGCATATCGACGTGCTCGTTGTCAGTGGAGGCGAAGGCGACACGGATCATGGCTGACGTTCCTCGGGGGCGTGGCTGGAATCGAAGACCTCGAGCGCGCGCGGGGTGCCCTCCCAGAAACGGGAGCGATAGGGCGGGATCATCCGATACTGGGCCGTCAGTCGGTTGTTCAGCTCGAAGAGCGTCTGTCGGCTGCCGCGGTAGCCGACCCATTGGCGCAGGTGCGCCCCGGCCTCGTCATGGATGGGGAAGCCGGCGCGCAGCAGCTGCACGCCCATCCGGGCGGCGATCTCGGTCCCGTGCGAATTGGCGATCAGGAGCTGGGCATCGCCCTCCCCGGCCTGGCGCTCCAGGTCCTCCAGGTCGCCGATGGTGATCCGCTCGAGCGGCAGCCGCTCGAGCAGCGGGGACCTGGTCGTGGTCACGGCCGCGACCGTCTCCATCCCCTGGTCGGCGAGGAGCCGGCTGAGGGCGCCGAGCAGGTCGGGATCGGCGGCGACGGCGACCTTGGCCCCGCCGAGCTGGAACTGGCAGTCGACCATGGCATCCAGCAGCTGGCTGCGCTGGCGCTCCAGAGTCGCCGGCACCTGGGTATTGGCGATGTTGGCGAGCACCTGGGTGAAGGCATCGCAGGCATCGAGCCCCATGAGTCCCTCGAAGCGGTAGTCCGGCACCCCGGTGCGGGCCTTGAGCAGATCCGCCGCGCGGTCGAGCGAGGCACCGATCACCAGGGTCGCGGCGGATTCGCCGAGCCGCGCGATCTGGTGGCGGCCGACGCCACCGTAGGTCAGGGTCGAATAGCCCTGCTCGATCAAATGTCCGTCGAGCGAGTCGCCGATGTCGGGCACCACCACGGCCTGCAGACCGAAGGCGCCGATCCATTCCTTGATGGCCTCGATGTCGCCGGGCGTGAGCATGGCGCTGGCCAGTACCGTGACCTGACGCAGGCTCCGGACCTTGCCGTGCGGTGCATCCGGGACCAGATGGCGGACGATGGCCTCCACGGCGGCGGCGAAGCCGGTCTCCAGACAGCCCAGGGCATCGCTCGCGCTGACCGGCACCACGGCGGTCGCCAGGTACTGCGGACAGGTCTCGCGGAACAGCCTGAGGGTGCGCTGGATGTCGGCGCCCTGGGTCTCGGACAGCCCGGTTGTGATGAGCCCGATCAGCTCCGGGCGGTTGATCTCGCAGATGGTGCGCAGGGCCTCGACCAGGTTGTCGTCGGCCCCCATCACGGTCACCACCTGGTCCATGGCCGTGGTCTGGAGCGGGATGGGCTCGCGGAAATGGCGCATGAAGAAGAGCTTGTTGAAAGAGGTGCAGCCGCGCCCGCCGTGCTCGAGCGGCATGGCGCGGGCGATCCCCAGGAAGGGCAGCGAGGCGCCGACCGGCTGGCTGACCTTGAGCGGATTGACCGAGAGCGGCTTGTTCGATCTGACGATGGCGGGCGCGGCCGGCTTGGGCATGGGAATGGGTCCGGTGGGGCGCTGCGGAGCCTGCCAGCGCGGGATCTCGCGCACCTGACGCCAGACCGGGTTGTGGATGGCGGCGACCAGGTTGCGCGCCAGTTCGAGCATGCCGCGGTAGCCGGCGTAACCGACGCAGCGCACGTGGTCCAGATCCAGGAAGGGCAGCCGAGCCTTGAGGGTCGGGTAGATGTAGCGGTCCCCGGCGATCATGATGTCGGCGCGGCACTCGTGGAAGGCCTCGAGCAGCGCCACCTGGTCGTTGTCCGCGATCATGCGGGCCTCGGGCCCCATGAGCGCGAGGATGCGGGCCTTGTCCTCCTCGGTGGACTTCTCGGTGCCGGTGGCGACCACGGTCATCCCCAGGTCCTGCATGGCCGAGACGATCGACCAGGACTTGTAGCCGCCGGTGAAGACGAAGGCGCGCTTGCCGGCGAGCCGGCGGCGCAGCGGGGCGAGCCGGGCGTGGATGGCGGCCTCCTCGCGGGCGATCAGGGCCTCGGTGCGGGCGCTCAGATCGGAATCGCCGAGCGCCCGGGCGAAGCCGCGCAGGGCGGCCGAGGTCTCCTCGACCCCGTAGAAGCTGCCCTCGAAGAAGGGGATGCCGTTTTCCTCCTGCAGACGCCTGGCGACGGGAAGCATGGCCTTGGAGCAGACCACCATGCTAGCCTCGGCGCGGTGCATGGTCTGGACCTCGCGGAAGCGCGCGTCGCCCGAGAGTGTGCAGAGGATGCGCAGACCCAGCGCGTCGAACAGCGGCGCGACGTTCCAGAATTCCCCGCCGACGTTCCATTCGCCGATGAGATTGACGTCGTGGCGCCGGATGCCGGGGTGCTCGGCGCCGGCCGGGGCCGGATCCGGCTCGCGGGTGCCGATGACGTGCCTGAGAAGCACATCCCCGGCGATGCGGTTGCCCAGGTTCTTGTTGCCGTAGAAGCCGGCGCAGTCGACCGGGATCACCGGCACGCCCCAGCGCGCGCTCGCCGCCTTCGCCACGGCCGGCACGTCGTCGCCGTTCAGGGCCGGGACGCAGGTGGTGTAGACGAAGACGGCGGCCGGGTGGTGGGTCTCGATCGCCTGGCGGATGGCGAAGAAGAGACGCTTCTCGCCGCGTCCCATGATGACGTCCATCTCCGAGAGATCGGTCGTCATGCCGATCCGGTACAGCCCCGCCCCGCTGGAGCGCGAGCCCCGGTTGTCCCAGGACGAGCCCGCGCAGCCGATGGGACCGTGCACCACATGGGCCGCGTCGGCGATCGGCACCAGCGCGTTGCGCGCCCCGTCGAAGGCACAGCCGCCCTGAGTCGCGCCCGGCTTGGCGCGGACGCATCCGGATTTGCTCTTGCGATTGTGCGCGCAGGCCGGCTCGTCTTGCAGGGCCTTCAGCTCGCTGGCATTCATCAGTCGCTCTCCCGATGAGCTGTCATTGTTCGGGAGGTCTAATGCAAAGGGGCTGCCAAATGCGTGGCGCGGAGCTCGTTCGAACGTCACGAAACGGACCTAATTAATTGATTGGAATAAAATATAAGACGTGTGACGACACATGAGGCCAAGCCCGGCACGCGCCTTTTCAATAGGTCTCGATCAGTTCGAAAACGGCAAGCCGTACCTGAGAGAACGGGCGACGGCCATGGCGAACATTTCCGAGCGAATCGCCTCTATCCGCCCCGCTCGAATCAGACCTCGTCTCGGATTGTGCAGATCCGGAAACTCCTGCTTAATATTGGCGATATCGATCTCAACATCGAAGGACCTTTCAATGCCCCTGCAAATCGCCAATCCGGCCCTTGTCGGCAAGGTGGAGCGCCTCGCCAGAGCGACGGGCTTGAACAAGACGGCTGCCGTCGAACGCGCGGTCGATCGCCTGCTTTCCGAACTGGAAGGCCCACCGCAGAATGCGGTCAGCATGAACGCCCTGCTGGCACAGCTCGACCGTATCCCCGATCGAGACGACGCCCTCGATCCCCTGGCGTGGGACGACATGGGACTCCCCAAGTGATCGTCGTCGATACCTCGGCGCTCGTAGCGATCGCCTTCGGGGAGGCCGAGCGGGAGGTCTTTGTCGACATCATCCAGCAAGCGCCGCGGGTGCTGATCAGCACCCCCACCGCCCTGGAGACCAGAATGGTGGTGCACGGACGCAAGGGTGAACGGGCGGTAGCGCTGGTCGAGGATCTGCTGCGCTTGCCGATGTTCGAACTGGTCGCACCCGGCAACACTGAATTGCAGGCCGCATTCGCGGCCTTCGTCACCTACGGCAAGGGTAGCGGACACCCTGCCAGCCTGAACTTCGGGGATGTCTTCAGCTATGCGCTGGCGAAGGTGCGCGGTCTGCCGCTGCTGTTCAAAGGCGAGGATTTTTCGCAGACGGACATCGTCGCCGCCTGGCGACCAACGTCCCGAGGCTGACTGACTGCGCAGACACTGCTCACTGGAAGCGGCGGCCGTCGCCTCCGCCAGCCATGTTCGACGCCGCGCTTCAACGAAGCGAGAGTCAGTCGCCTACCCCTTCGCCCGCCGATACCAATCGGAAATCGACTCTTCGATCGATCCAAACGGATAATCATCCACAGGTTCGATACCGGCCTTTTCGAGCCTCGCCCTCGGCCCCTCCCCCACCCGCGCGACGAAGAGCGCGCAGCAGTCCGCGAGCGCGCGCAGGATGATCTCGCGCTTGTCCTCGTCGCCGTAGCCGCCCTGGCAGTAGTGCTCCACCTCGCGAACGGCCACGAAGCGCACGCCCTCGGGACCGACCGCGTAGACGGAGAAGGAATCGGCATGGCCGAAATGCTGGTCGATCCGACCGTTGCCGGTGGTTGCGACGGCGACGAGGCGCTCGTCGGCGCCGAGCGCGACGGGCTCGGGCTGGGTGACGGAGGAGTGCGGCATCTGTGTCTCCTGGTCGGGATGGGGTTTCAGCGGAAGACCTTGCGGTCCAGATCGTACTTGGCCATGCGCAGACCGAGCACGCGCCGGGTCAGTCCGAGCTGCCTGGCGGCCTCGGTGGTATTGCCGTGGGCCGCCTTGAGGGCATCCACGATCATCTCGTACTCGACCGCGTTGAGCTTGGCGTCCAGCGAGCCGACGTCCGAGTTCTCGGCCACCACGGGCGTCTGCAGCGAGGGCGGCAGGTTGTAGGCGTGGATGACGCCGTCCTCGGCCAGGATGATGGCGCGCTCGATGACGTTCTCCAGCTCGCGCACGTTGCCCGGCCAGTCGTAGCAGAGCAGCATATTGATCGCTGGGGTCGAGATGCGCGTGACCTCGACCCCCATCTCCCTGGAGAACTTGGTCACGAAGTGGTCCGCCAGGGCGATGATGTCGTTGCCCCGGTCGCGCAGCGGCGGAATGGTGATGGGAAAAACGTTCAGCCGGTAGTAGAGATCCTCGCGGAAGGTCCCCTGCTCGACCATCGCGGCCAGGTCGCGATTAGTGGCGGCCAGGATGCGGATGTCGACATGGATCGAGGTGTTGCCGCCCACCCGCTCGAAGGTGCGCTCCTGCAGCACGCGCAGCAGCTTGGCCTGCATGGCGAGCGAGAGTTCGCCCACCTCGTCGATGAAGAGGGTGCCGCCGTCGGCCTCCTCGAAACGTCCCTTGCGCTGCGCGGCGGCGCCGGTAAATGAGCCTTTCTCGTGGCCGAAGAGCTCGCTCTCGATCACGGTCTCCGGCAGGGCGGCGCAGTTGAACTTGATGAAGGGGCCGGCCGCGTTGGGGCTGTGGTAGTGGATGGCGCTCGCCACCAGCTCCTTGCCCACGCCGCTCTCGCCCAGGATGAGCACCGTGGTCTTGGAGCGGGTGACCTTCTTGATCAGGTTGTAGGCCTCCTGCATCGGCTTGGAGCTGCCGATGATGTTGGAGGGCTTGAACTTCTCCTTCAGCTGACCGCGCAGGCGGCGGTTCTCCGCCTCGAGCGCGACGGTCTGGAGGTTCTCGATCAGATAGAGCTCGACCGCCTGGGCCAGGGTGGCCGCCAGAATGGTGAGGATACGCGCGTCCAGATCCAGCAGCCGGCGGTTCCCGTAGACGCGCTCGGCGCTGATGGCCCCCATGATCTTGCGGCCGCGACGAATGGGGACGCAGAGGAACGACAGCCGCGTCTCGGCGATGTCTCCCCGGCTCTCCGTGCGGTTGAGGAATTTCGGCTCGTCGCTGATGCGCGGCACCACCATGGGCTGCCCGGTCTCGACCACCCGCCCGGTGATGCCCTCCCCGAGCAGATAGACCCCGCGCGCATGCTCCTCCTCGCTCAGACCGAAGCTCTCGTGGATGAAGATCTTGCCCGAGTCCTGGTCGTGCAGCGTCACCGCCCCGCGGATGAGCTTCATGTGCCGCTTCATCAGCTGAAGCAGGATGCGCAGCGTGGTCGGAAGATCGCCGGCCTCGGTCACCGCGCGGCTCATGTCGTGGAGCAGGGGCAGCAGCTCCGTGCGGCACTCGCCGAAATCGCACTCGCACAACTGAGGCGTCGTCATCGCAAGAGGCTCGGCATTCGAGAGGGCATCGGCCGAACGCCTCGCCCCGGCCCCCGTGGAGATGCGAAGTGCCTCGTGATCCCCTGCAGCGATCGGTGGGTTGTGAATCGTCATACCAGAATCGTCAACTCGCGTGAAGAGACCGCCGAGCCGGATCCCCAGCGTTCCATGGAAGGGTTCGGCGGCAAGGAGGGGCGGGCGCCAGTCGCAACCCATGCGCATGGATCGGGTGTCCGTCCGTCGCTGTATATGATTGCATATAACGGTGGGGAAGTGGGACATCGGCCGATGTCCGAAGCTGGGCTCCATCCGTACCCCCGCGAACACCGCGAACATCGCGCGGTACGGATGCGAACGCATCGGCGCTCGGCACCGAGCCACCTGGTTCACGCCCTCCGAACCCCTGGGAACACACCGCCCCTTTCGTACCGGAGTGTTCGCCTTTTCGGCCGATGCAGGTCGCGGGCCGAACGCTGGCAAACCCCTTGCTCTGAGGACATGGATAAGAACGCTCGGCCTCGCCGATGCCGCTGGCAGCTCCGCCGCGCGTCCGCCTGATCCATTTGGAGACACCGACATGCTCACCCGCCTGCTCGTCTTGCGCTGCGTCCCCGCGCCGCTCCGGACCTGGACGCTCTCCGCGCGCCTGGCGGGACTCGCGCTGCTGGTCCTGCTGCTCGCGCTCGGCTCGCTCGCCATCGGGCGCTACCCCGTCCCGCTCGCGAGCCTGCTCGGCATCCTGACCTCCCACCTCATTCCGCTCGCACCCCACTGGACGCCCGAGGCCGAGACCGTGGTGACCCAGATCCGGCTGCCGCGCATCCTCGCCGCCATCCTGGTCGGCGCCGCGCTCGCGGTCTCGGGCAGCGCCTACCAGGGACTGTTCCGCAACCCCATGGTCTCGCCCGGCATCCTCGGCGTCTCGGCGGGCGCGAGCCTGGGCGCCGCCCTCGCCATTCTGCTGGGACTCGGCATGCTCGGCATCCAGGCGCTGGCCTTCGGCTTCGGACTGCTCGCGGTCGCCATGACCTGGGCGATCGGCGCGAGTCTCGGCAAGCGCGGCGATCCGGTGCTGGTCACGGTGCTGGCCGGCATCATCATCGGCACCCTCTTCACCGCCTTCGTCTCGCTGGTGAAATTCGTCGCCGATCCCTACAACACCCTGCCGACCATCACCTTCTGGCTGATGGGCAGCCTCGCCTCGGTCGACATGCCGGACCTGGCGCTCGCCGCCCTGCCCATCCTCGGCGGCATGGCGCTGCTCAACGCCCTGGGCTGGACGCTCAACGTGCTCTGCTTCGGCGACGAGGAGGCGCGGGCGCTGGGGCTGGAGACCGGACGGCTGCGCCTGCTGGTCATCCTCGCCGCCACCCTGGTGACGGCCGCGGCGGTCGCCATCAGCGGCATCATCGGACTGGTGGGCCTCATCGTCCCGCATCTGGCGCGCATGCTGGTGGGGCCGGACCACAAACGGCTGATCCCGGTCTCGGCGCTCATGGGCGGCGGTTTCCTGCTGCTGGTCGACGACCTGGCGCGCTCACTGTTCGAGGTCGAGATCCCGCTCGGCATCGTCACCTCCGTCATCGGCGCGCCCTTCTTCCTGCTGCTGCTCAAGCGCAGCCAGCGCGGCTGGTCCTGAGATGGGGAATCCAGACATGCTCGAGATCCGAGACCTGAGCTGCGGCTACGGCCGGCGCACCGTGCTGAGCGGTATCTCCTTCAGCCTGGCGGCGGGCGAGCTGCTCTGTCTGCTGGGCCCGAACGGGGTCGGCAAGACCACCCTCTTCAAGACCCTGCTCGGCCTGCTGCCGGCGCACGGCGGCGAGGTCCGCCTGGACGGACAGCCGATCGGCCGCTGGTCGCGCCGGCGCTTCGCCCGCCGGGTCGGCTACGTCCCACAGGCCCACACCCCGCCCTTCCCCTTCAAGGTCCGGCAGGTCGTCGCCATGGGCCGCACGGCACATCTGGCCGCCTTCGCCGCCCCCGGCCGCGCCGATCTGGACATCGCCGAGGCCGCCCTGGAGACCTTGGGCATCGCCGCCCTGGCCGAGGCCACCTACACCGAGATCAGCGGCGGCGAGCGCCAGCTCGTGCTCATCGCCCGGGCGCTGGCCCAGCAGCCGCGGCTCCTCGTCATGGACGAGCCGACGGCCAATCTCGACTATGGCAACCAGCTGCGGGTGATGGCGCACGTACGGCGCATCGTCGGCACGCAGGGGCTTGGCGTCATCCTCACCACCCACGATCCCAACCAGGCCCTGCTGCACGCCACCCGCGCACTGGTCCTGGAGCGCGACCGACGCTACGGGCTCGGCACGCCCGCCGAGGTCGTCGACGACGGGTATCTGCGCCGCACCTACGGCGTCGAGACCGAGATCATCGACCTCGCCCGTCCGTGCGGAACGCCGCGCCGCATCTGCGTTCCCGCCGAGATCGGTGTTCGGCCATGACGCCTATCCAGGATCCCCGCGATTCGAGCCGATCACGCAGGCGTCGAGCCCCCGAAAATTGGGTATCCGCTTTTTGAATATCTCGGGGCGTTTCTCGGCCCAATCGTTGAGCGTTTCAAAACGTGGAGCCATCCTTGGCCCTCAACGGGATCGCTTCAATAGGTCCACAGCAAACTTTCCCGAGCGGATCACGAGCGGCACCCCATTCCCCGGCTGAACGGTCGCACCGGCGTAGTAGAGGTTCCGCAGCCGCTTGTCCGCGTTGTATTCCCTGAACCCCACGAAGGGATTGTGCAGACCGGAGAGCCCGAAGACGGAGCCGCCGGTATTGTTGAAGCAAGACTCGAAGTCGTCGGGCGCGAGGATCTTCTTCGCGGCCGGACGGATCGTCTCGCCCGTCATCCGCTCGATCTGCCTCAGTGCGTTCTCGAACACCTGTTCCTTGTCGGCCCAGTCATGCTCCTGCGTGCTGGGCAGCACCCCGACGATGAAGAGACTCTCGCATCCCTCGGGGGCACATTCGCCGTCGGTCTTCGAGGCCGTGCACAGATAGAGCGGATACTCGCGAGGAACGCCGCCCGCGTCGATCAGGCGGTGCGCCGCCGGATAGTCCCTGGGGATGAGGAAGGTGTGGTGCGTGAAGGGCAGCCTTCGGTCCACGGCGACGGCGGCGGCGAAATAGGCATGAGCCGCCTTCTTGCGGGACGCCCTTCCGAGAAGGGACTGGATGTGGTTGAAGTCGGCCGTGGCGATGAATGCATCGGCCGCATACCCATCGCCGACGCTCACCACGCGATCGCCCTCGGTCTCGATGCGTTCGACCTCGGTCTGGAAGGCGAACTCCACCCCCATCTCCAGGGCCCCTCTGTACATCCTGTCGGCGATGGCGTAGATGCCGCCCTTGGGATAGTGGATCCCGTCCTGAAGCATGAGGAAGGGGACGAAGGCGGCGATCGCGGGCGATTGGCGTATCGGATGCTCGGTATAGGACGGATAGGTCGACAGCAGGGCGCGCAGGACCTCGTTGCCGAAATGCCTGGCCGCGTATTCCGAGGCGCTCAGACGCGGATCGATGAGGGCGGCGATCCTCAGAAGACGTGGATTCATGATTCCGAGCAGCCCCTTGACGGGCCGCTTGAACAATGACGCCCGCACGTCCGCGATGACCCGCTCCATCTTCCGGGCGATCCTGGAGAAGGTCGCGGCATCCTCCGGGGCCAGGCGTCTCACCATCTCCAGCGCCGCGCCAGGACCCGCGTCCATGGTCCAGCATCGATCCTCGAGCCAGACCGAGAACATCGGCGAGACCGCCTCGAATTCCAGCGGCTCCTGACCCGCGAGGCGCAGCACCTCGTCGATGATCCATGTCTCGATGATCATGGACGGGCCCATGTCGAAGGTGAAACCCGCGTGTCTCCATTGCCACAGCTTCCCGCCGGGCGATGGATTCTTCTCGACGACCTGGACCTCGTATCCCTCGGCCCGGGCATGGATTGCGGCGCTGAGGCCGGCCAGGCCGGCACCGATGACGATGACTTTCATCCAGTCTCCCCAAGAGGTTTGACGCCCGAACGAAAAAGGGCTTCCAGCCGCCGGTTTATGGAAAACAGCGGATCGGCCATTGAAAAAGTCCCGCCGAGACTCAGCCTTCGGGTAAGAGCGCCAGCCGCTCCTTGCGTACCCTGAAACAGCCGGTTTGTAGGTTGGGCCGAGGTACGAGGCCCAACAAGACGTCTGAAGACGGAGGCACAGATGATCGAGACACGCAGAACCAGATCGAGCCGAGCCGGCATATCGCCGAACGGCGAACGCGACGCCGACGGCATGGAGGTCTCGCCCAACCCGGCCTCCCGATTCCTCTGGCGGCATACCGCCCTGCTCGGCCTCTGCTCATTGTTGATCGGCGGCATCATCGGCCTCGCCCCGTCTCTCGCGCAAGAAGGCGGCGGCACGGTGCCGAACAGCCCTACCGGTCTGGACGATGCGCAGCTTTCCACGGCGGCCGACGAGATCGTCGCGCGTACCAACGCGTTCAGACGCGCCAATGACCTGGATCCGCTGCACAGGAACGAGACGCTCGCACGCACGTCCCAGTCGTTCGCCGACTTCATGGCCCGCACCGACCGCTATGGCCATCACGCCGACGGCAGCAGCCCGGCGGCCCGAGCCAAGCGCCATGGCTACGACTACTGCGTCATCGCCGAGAACATCGCCTATGCCTACTCCTCGGCCGGGCTCAGCCGCCCCCAGGTCGTCGACACCTCCATGAAGGGCTGGCGCGAATCCCCTGGGCATCGAGAGAACATGCTCGATCCGGACGTGACCCAGATCGGCGTCGCCGCGGCCCGGAGCGACTCGAGCGAACGCATCTATCTGGTGCAGATGTTCGGACGCCCGAATTCCCAGCGCATCGGCTTCCAGATCGAGAACCTCTCGTCCACCAAGGTCGAATACAGCCTCGGAGACCAGCGCTATCCCTTGCGGCCCGGCCATACCCGGTTGCACAGACGCTGTCGCGATGAGCCATTGCGCATCCACTGGCCCGACCGCGCGGAGGACCGAACCCTCGATCCCGTCGACGACGGGCAATATCGCATCGAAAGCGCCGCATCCGGCGATCTGCAGCTCCTGACCCAATGAGACGATCGGGCACGCCCAAAGGTTCGCACCGAAGAGTCCCGCCCGATCGGGTCGCGCAACGCCGAGGATGCGCCGGAGGACCTTGAACGGAAGTGGCGATCGAAACGCCGACGGTCGGTCGTCCCCGGCCCCTCAGGCACGTGGCTCGCCGTCCCCGGGCAGCTCCAGATAGTCGAGACACTCCGGCGGCAGCGCGTGACGGCACCGGCGCAGGATCCTGGCCTCCTGCTCCGGGGTGAGATGGGTCTTGTGGTCGCCGGTCTCCCCCTTGCGGATGAAGCCTCCGGGACGGAACATCGGGCGACCGTCGGCATCGCGACCGGCGAAACGCTCGCTGTTGGCCTTCATCCAGCCAAACGAGGCGTAATGCGCGGCCCGCTCCAGGACGTCGCGCGTCGAGGACCAGCCGAGGAAGCCGGAGATCCGCGCAATGGAACCCGGGAGATCGGCCTTGAGATCTTCGTAGCGCAGCATCAGGACGTTGTCCCGATCGCGATGCGGCCACCGGACCACGTCAGTGCGTCGGCCGGGAGACTTCCCCGAGCACTTCGCCGCCGAGTTCCAGTCCAGGCGAGCGGATGTCGAGATCGCCGATCGAGACGACGCCGACACAGCGCTCGCATGGACGCCCCAATGACCCGATCGACATGACCGAGCAAAAATGCCAGCAGAGAATGGATACTGATTTCAAAGGCATCGATGTCAGATCGACGCGGGGATTCGGACACAGAGGCTGGATGCCGCGCGCGTTGTCATGACAATGTCTGGCAGATATCATGGCGTCTCCTCAACCGGAGACGCCCATGCCGAATCCTCAAGCCCGAAGCACGAAGCTCGATCTGCGGATCACGCCCGAGGCGAAGGCGCGGCTCGCTGCCGCGGCCAGGGAGCGCCATCAGTCGGTGAGCCAGTTCGTGTTGAGCAGCGCACTGGAGCGTGCCGACGAGACGCTGGCCGATCGGCAGCATTTTGGACTCGACGCCGAGCGCTGGAACGCCTTCATGGCCGCGCTCGAGATGCCGCCCCGCGCCCTACCGCGCCTCGAGCGTCTCTTGCGCGAGCCGACGCCCTTCGATCCGCCCGACCCGGCATGACGGCCGGTTTCCGGATCGAGAAGCTGCGGCGCGACCATCCGCTCGACGGGTTCTCGAGCAGCCACGAGGCACCCGATCGCTTCCTTCTACGCCATGCATTCACCTATCAGCAGGCCAAAGCCTCGCAGACCTATCTCGGTCTGCACGACGACGAGGTGATCGGCTTCTACACCCTGGTGGTGGGTGAGGTGTCATATGAGGATGCCCCGGAGCGACTCACCAAGGGGCTCGCCCGCCACCCCGCTCCCATCATGCTGCTCGCCCGGCTCGCAGTCGCCGCCACCTGGCAGCATCGTGGAATCGGCGCAGGACTGCTCAAAGACGCGATGCGCCGCACGCTCCAGGCCGCCGAGATCGGCGGTATCCGCGCCTTCGCCGTCCATGCCAAAGACGACGAGGCCAGACGTTTCTACGCTCACTTTGGCTTTGCGCCCTCGCCGACCGATCCGCTTCATCTGCTCCTCCTCATCAAAGACCTGCGTCCGCAACTCCCGATGTCGGACCTCTGATTGCGTCCGTGCTCGCGAGGAGCAGAATGCCGTAGGCATGAAGATCTTCGCACGGTCACAGACCGCGTCCGCGGAGCTGTTTCGCCGCCACTGGCTGGCAACATTGACCTGAGACCGCAGAGATGACCGATCCCGAGACGAGCCGTTCGGTCCAACTCGCTTGCTGACCCTGAGGCAGGAATACGCGGAAAGGAGTCAGTCGAGAGTCTGGGATGAGCGGCAAGTCACGACCCTTTGCTGTCGCTGAGCCGACGGCCCCGAGCGACAGCTGAGAATTCGACAACGGACATGGCTCTAGGCGTAGCCGTGAAGGGCGCGAGGAATGGAGGAGGGACGGGATGTTGGGACGGTACGCGGGGCCGAGATACCAGCGCAAGTTGCCGCAAGGTGAAGCAGGATGGCAGCTTGTGGCCGGGTAGAGCTCTCTTGTCCACGAGTGATATCGTTTGCGCTATAGTGCAATCACTCTTGCTCAACCCGGGTACCGAAGACCATGGCATCCTTCACTGTTCGTAACCTGCCCGAAGAAACGCATCGCGCCTTGCGGGCGCGGGCGGCAGCCCATGGCCGCAGCACCGAGGCGGAAATCCGAGCCATCCTCGAACGTGCCGTCAGACCAGATGAGCGGGTCAAGCTCGGTTCTCTGCTGGCTGAAATCGGCCGCGAAGTGGGTGGCGCGGACCTGGAAATCGAACGCGACAGGACGAGGGGCGAGCCGGTGGATCTGGGATGATCCTGATCGATACCAACGTGGTTTCCGAGCCCTTGAAGGCATCAGGCAACCCGGATGTGCGGGCCTGGTTCGATGCACAGGCCATTGAGACGCTTTACCTCTCCACGATCAGCCTCGCGGAACTGCGCTTTGGCATCGCGGTGCTGCCCGATGGGAAGCGCCGGGAGCTGCTCCAGTCCAGTCTCGAAACGCGTGTCCTGCCCCTGTTCACTGGCCGTATCCTGGCCTTCGATGAGCCTGCATCCCAGTCCTATGCGCAACTGCGTGCCCGGGCGCGGGCCGCCGGCATAGCCATCGCGCCAGCCGACGGCTACATCGCGGCGATCGCCGCTAGCCATGGATTCGCGGTGGCGACGCGCGACATCCAACCGTTCGAAGCGGCGGGTGTTGTCGTCATCAACCCCTGGACTTGGCAGGCTCATTGATCCAGCGGTTCGCACCTGCCCGCGGAGCGCAACTCCAGCGTCCGCTGTGCACTTGTGACCTGCCGCTGAAGCAACGCGGCTGGACGGCAGCAAATGGCCGAGTCTTTCCGCTCAGCCGCCGTGGGCGAGTTTCCGCTGATGGGACGAAGCCACTACTGCGGGATTCGGCCCGAATTCCACCCCGCAAGCTCTCACCCATCCGGTACGCATATTGCTGCGCCATGGTCCCAACCCGGGCGTTAACCGCCCCTTTCGGACCAGGAGCCTCCTATGACCGTCGCCTCTGCCAAGGCCTATATCCAACGGATGCGCGAGGACGAGACCTTTCGCCGGACCGTCAACGACTGCGAGGACGAGGCCGCCAATTGGGCGTTTCTGCGCCACAACGGCTACGAGTTCAGCCTGCAGGAGTTCAAGGCGGCACAGGCCGAGATCTACGACGAATACGGCATCACGCCGCTCTGATGCCCATGGCCGCACCCACCGCCAATCAGTTCTTCCATCTGCTGCTCGGCGACATCGCCATGGCGGCGGCGATCTCGACCTACGATCCCGGCTACAGCGTCGCCCAACGGCCCGGGAACTATGCCCCCGGCAGGCTGCGCGACGACTGGCTGGCCCAGGCCGGCGACGGCGCTTTGCGCCAGCGCGTGGTCGGACTCGCGAACGCCGGCATGGGCGCGCTGCAGCGCATGGAGCAGGAGACGCTCACCGCCACCGCGGCCCGCTATGGCATCCCCATCGACGCGGCGGTCGCTCAGGAGGTCGCCGAGCACTTCGAGCGTCGCCGCAACGCCGTGCTCCGCTACAGACGCTGAGGCCCGTTCGCGGCGGAGCATCCTCCGTACCCATGGGTACGGACAGGCGTCGTCCAGGTACCCACGCGTACGCCCGGTTCGCGGGGAGCCGGAAGGATCCTCGACCCATGGGTACGAAACGGCCTCGGCGTACCCGGACGTGCTCATTCACGACGGTATCCCCATTGGTACATGGCTTGCCATGGCTCCTCGCGAAAGGTGTCCCGCAGGGCACCTCACGAGGAGAGTATCCATGCAGTCGTTTCGTCCCTCCCATACCGCCCAGGCCGTGGCCCTGGCACTCTTGAGCCTGACCGGCTCCGCGACGCGATCGGCGCTCGGCGCATCGAGCACGCCCACGCTTCCGGAGGTGCTGGTCATCTCCCAGACGGATCTGGACGAAGGCTCGGCCGAGACCGGCTACCGCACCGTCACGGCCACCGCAGGTCCCCTCGGGCGCATCCCGCTCCAGGACACGCCCTATTCGATCAACGTGACCCCGAGCGCGCTGTTCGAGAACCGCGCCGCCCACACGGTCTCGGACGCGCTCAAGACCAATCCGACCGTGGCCACCCTGATGGAGCCGACCGGCTACTCGACCCTGTCGCGGGTGATGATCCGCGGCTTCACGGCGGCGGATCAGAGCGACATGCGCGACGGTCTGGTCGATCGCAGCTTCACCTATGTGCCGCTCGAGAACGTGGAGCGCATCGAGGTGCTCAACGGTCTCTCGGGTTTCCTCTACGGCTTCTCCTCGCTGGGCGGATCGCTGAACTACGTCGGCAAGCAGCCGACCGAGGAGCTCATGGCCAGCGCGGCGGTCGGCCGATACGGCAGCGGGATCAATTACCTGCATGCCGACGCAGGGGGACCGATCGATGCCGAGGGACGCTGGGGATTCCGGGTGAACGCCTATGGCGAGACCGGCGGCGGCTATATCGAGGGCAACGAGCAGGAGCGCACCCTGGCGTCCGCCGTCCTCTCCTACGCCCTGACGCCGGACACCCTCGTGCGCGCCGACGTCTGGCACCAGGAGCTCTCGATGCAGGGCATCCAGACCTACATCGGCCTGGCGAAAGGGGTCCCGGTGCCGGATGCCTCCGACTTCGACCCCGAGACCCAGTACGGGCAGGACTGGACCTACAACAAGTCCGGCAAGACGCTGGCGGGGCTCTCGGTCGAGTCGGCCCTCACCGATGCGCTCAAGCTGCGCACCGCCTACCGCTACGGCGAGATGTGGCGCGAGTATCAGTTCGTCGGCGCCACGCTCACCGACACCCGGGGCAACTACAGCGAGAAGCTGACCAAGAGCCCGCGCCAGGTCGAGCGCACCCATGCCTACTACGCCCTGATGGACGCCGAGTTCGCGACCGGCGCCATCGATCACAGCCTCACCTTCGGCTTCACCGGGACCAGCTACGTCTACACCCGGGGCAACGACATCAGCCTGACCCTCGGCGACTCCAACATCGACGCCAGGGTCGAGTATGCCGACCCGGAGCTCGTCGCCGGTCCGACCAACGTCTGGTACGCCCAGGACTTCCGCAACTGGGTGATCGGCGACCGCATCGAATTCAGCGACGCCTGGTCGGCCCTGATCGGCGTCACCCGCGCCGGCATCCGGCTGCACCGCTGGGGCGAGGGCTCGGCGCTCTCGCGCTCGGACTACGCGCAGCATCAGGTGACGCCGAGCTATGCGCTCATGTTCAAGCCGATCCCGAGCGTCACCACCTACGCCTCCTATATCGAGGGGGTCACCAATGGCGGCTCGGCCCCCAGCGGCGCCGCCAACGCCTACGAGATCCTGGATCCCAGCGTCGCCGAGCAGTACGAGCTCGGCGCCAAGGCCAGCCTCGGCGGCATGGAGCTGACCGCCGCGCTCTTCCGCATCGATCAGGTCAACGCCTATCTCGATCCGTCCGACAACGTCTACAAGCAGGACGGCCGCGAGGTCCACGAGGGCATCGAGCTGACCGCCACCGGCAAGCTCACCGACCGTCTGACCCTGGTCGGCGGATTCACCCTCATGAACGCCGAGGTCACCAAGGCGGAGAACGACCCCTCGATCGAGGGCAAGACCCCGGTCAACGTTCCGGAGCGCCAGGCCCGGCTCTATCTCGAATACGGCCTGCCCCAGGTCGCCGGACTCACCCTGACCGGCGGGCTCAACTACTCGGGCGAGCGCCCCGTCGACGCGGCCAATACGGACGCGCTCGACGGCGCCACCACCGTCGATCTCGGGCTGCGCTACGAGACCCGCGCCGGCGGTCGCGGCCTCGCCCTCAATCTCAACGTCAGCAATGTCTTCGACACGGACTACTGGAGCTATTACCGTTCCGGCGACGGACTGCTGCTGGGCGCGCCGCGCCTGGTCGCGCTCACCGCCAAGGTCTATCTCTGATGCGCCGATCCGGCATCGCCCTGCTGCTCGCGGGCCTGCTCGCGGGCTGCGGCCCCGAGACGCCGCCGCCAGCCGCCGGTCCGACGCGGCTGGTGGTGGACATGGCGGGCCAAACGGTCGCGGTTCCGCAACGCGTCGAGCGCATCGGCTGTCTCGAGGTGCTCTGCTACGAGAAGCTCTTCCTGCTCGGGGCGGCGGACCGAATCGCCATGATGACCCGCACCGACGCCCCCTGGATGCGCCGGACCAATCCGGCGCTCGGGCGCATCCAGCAGCTCGCCTCGGATCCCGTGATCGAGGAGCTGCTGCGCCGGCGTCTGGACGTGGTCTTCCACACCACCGGCTATCCGGAGGCCGGCAAGATCGCCAGACTGGCCGTCATGGGCATCCCGACCCTGGTCTCCCAGACCATGGGACGCGACCACCCCGAGGACATCGACGCCTTCGTCGCCTCGCGCGACCGCATGCTGAGGCTGTTCGCCACGGTGCTGGGTCCGGACTACGCGGCCCGCGCCGAGGACTGGTGCGACTACCACCACCGCATGGTCGAGATGGTGCGCGCGCGCACCGAGCGGATCCCGCCCGCCGAGCGGGTGCGACTCTTCCACGTCCGCGGACCCGCGGCGACCGACACCCAGGGGCTGGGTTCCAACACCTACTGGTACGGCGAGATCGCCGGCGCCGACATGATCGTCAGGCACAGCCCGCTGATCGGCAAGGGCACGCTCTCGCTCGAGGAGATCCTCAAATGGGATCCCCAGGTCGTCAACGTCGGTCGCTTCTACTCGGCCGACCTGGTGACCCGTGACCCGCGCTGGGTCCGGGTGACGGCGGTGCGCGAGGGACGCGTGCGCGAGCTGCCCGAGGGCGTCTTCTACTGGGACGGCTCGACCGAGGGCGTGCTGCTCATGCTCTATCTCGCCAAGGAGCTCTATCCGGAGCGTTTCGCCGATCTCGACCTGCGCGCCGAGATCCGCGGCTACTACGCCCGGTTCTACCGTTACGCCCTGAGCGACACCGAGCTGGATTTGATGCTCCAGGGCAAGGGACCGGACGGACGGCGTCGAAACCGCATGCGGAACTGAGGATGGCGACCGCCGGAGTACGGCCGGCGGCGGCGCACCCCAGCGGGGGCCGGTTCCGGTCAACCGGGCATTGCATGGGACCCGGCACGCGCGTACCGGCCCGAGCACGACGGCCCTCCCCCGTTCCCCGACGAACGCGTCAAACCTCTCCAATCCCATCGATCGGCCCCCATGCCGGCCATCCAGGTACCTTTCTGGCATTGCGTTCCTCGCCGTACGCCGGTCGGCACTGGCATGGGGCTTGCCATTCAACCAAAGGGCCAGTGTGGCCCGAAGGTCCATTTGGCAGAGGAATCGAGATGATACGGAAGAACCCTGCAGTATTCCTGCTGGCAGCCGCGCACCTGCTGCCCTGCCGGCCGGTCTGGGCGGCGGCCGGGGAGCCGACGCTCCCGATCGTCCTGGTCGAGGACGGGGGCGACGGAGCGGCGGCGGCCGAGCCCGCCTACAGCCGGCTCGCGCTCCCGGAGAGCGTCGAGGCGGTGCAGACGCTCACCCGCGAGGACATCGAGAAGATCCGCCCGCGCGACGTCTACGACCTGATCGAGAACGCCCCGGGCATGAGCATCATGCGCCAGGGGGCGCGGGTCCATAACTTCGCCTTCAGCCGCGGGGACGACGTCGGCATCATTCTCGACGGGGTCTATCTGACCCAGACCGAGGCCCGGCGGGTGCTCGGCGATCTGCAGCCGGAGCTGATCGAGTCGATCCGCTTCGTGCGCGACTCGACCGTGCTGACCATCGCGCCGCTGACCGGCTTCGGCTCGGCCTCGGCCGGGGCGCCCAATCAGGGCTTCATCCTCATAAGCACCCGCCGCTCCGTCCCCGACGGAAGGCACGCGGAGCTGCGTGGCAGCTACGCCACCTACGACACCTGGAAGGTCAGCGGCTTCGCCTCCCAGTCCTGGCTGGACGGACGCGCCCGGATCGGCGCCGGCTACCAGCACACCGCCTCCGAGGGCAAGTCGGACTGGCACAACGGCTACAACGGCAACAGCTTTCTGGTCAACGGCGGCTACCGGGACCAGCGCTTCGAGGCCGCCGCCTCGCTCTACGTCAACCGCGCCTCGCGCGACATCCAGCGGGCCATGGGCACCTACACCGGCAGGACCGGCTACCCCGTCAGCGGCCCGACCCCGAACGGCGTTCTGGACAAGAACGTCTGGGAGTACGATCCCATGGATACCGAGGTCTTCTCGGCCAGCCTGGCCCATCACTGGAACGCGGCCCACACCACCGCCCTCCTCTATGGCTGGACCGAGGCCGAGGGGACCCGCTATCCCTACACCACGCTCTCGGACCGCTCGAGGGTGGCGGGCACCGAGGCCCGGGACTGGGCGCAGGAATGGAACCTCTCGCACACCATCGAATGGGGCGCCAACACCCTCAAGGTCGGCGCCCAGAGCCTGAACTGGTACCAGCTCACGGAGGGTCAGGAGACGGCCCGGCGCGAGAAGCTCTACGGCTACTATGTCACCGACGAATACCGCATCGCCCCGGACTGGACGCTCGATCTGGCGCTGCGGACCGACCGCAAGAAGATCGTCAAGGGCGGAGAGAAGTATCTCTCCAGCGGCAGGGAGGTCCGGCTCGACGACGGCGACTGGAGCGACGATGCCTTCGCGGTGTCGGTGGGCGCGGCCTGGCAGATCGATGCCGTCTTTCGGGTCTCGGCGCGGTACTCCTACAACCGCACCCCGACCCCGGACGTGCTGACCACGATCGACGACGCCTCGCTGGCGGACGAGGTCCGCAGCCGCTACGAGCTGGGCCTGGAGGCCGACGTCAGCCGCGCCTTCAAGGCGACCCTGACCCCCTTCTACTACGACATCCAGGACGCCAAGGTCTCCGCCGGAACCCTGACCGAGGACGCCAACGGCGATCCCATCATCGATCCGAGCACCGGCGAGGAGACCAGCATCACCCTCTACGACGCGGCCAACCGCATCCGCAAGGGCCTGGAGCTGAGTCTCTCGGGCCGGCTCGCCAACGACGCACTCGGCTACGAGCTCGGCTGGACCACCTTCACCGACAATGCCGAAGACGGCGAGCACGGCACCGAATTTCCGGACAACAAGTACAGCGCCCGGCTCAACTGGCGCCAAGGCCCCTGGGACAGCACCCTGAGTCTGCTGAAGGTCGATCCCTATCTGAGCTACGGCTACACCGTGGGCGACTTCACCACGGTCAACCTGAGCGTGGCACGCCGCTTCGACCGGGGCATCACCCTCACAGTCTACGGCCAGAACCTCACCGACGAGCAGTACGGGACCAACAACAAGGGCTATCCGGCCAGGGCCAACTGGGGCGTGCTGCGCGACGTGGGCGCGACCTATGGCGTCGAAGTGGCGGTGGTGTTCTGATGATGAGAAGCCATCCCATCCTCGAGATCGCAACCCTGGCCATGGCCTGTCTCTTCGCCGGCTCCGCCCTCGCCGAGCGCCAGATCACCGACATGGCCGGCCGCCAGGTGACCCTTCCGGATGCGGTCCACAAGGTCTACGCCGTGGGCCACACCATCCCCCTCGTCGGCGCCATGGCCCCCGACCTGCTGGCCAATACCTATCGCCTGCCGGAGGCCGCGCGGCCGCTGCTGGCGCCGGTATTCTTCGAGGGCAAGAGCACGCCCAACGCCGGCATCCGCTTCTCCGACGAGGAGGTGGTCCGCATGGCGCCGGATCTGATCCTGATGGAGGCGGTGCCGGGTGCCCCGGAACGCGCCGATCGGCTGCAGAAACGGATCGGCGCGCCGCTGATCCTGGTCGAGCAGGACATGCTCCGCTACAAGGAGACCTTCTCCTTTCTCGGCGAGGTGCTGCGGCGCCCCGAGCAGGCCCGGGCGATGACCGACTTCGTCGCGCGCTATCTGGATCCCATCCGCGAGGTGGCCCGGACCATCCCGCCGGACCGGCGGGTGCGGGTCTACTACGCCGAGGGGCCGGACGGGCTCTCCACCAACCCGGCCGGCTCCAGCCATACGCAGCTGCTGGACTTCGTCGGCGCGGCCAATGTGGCGCGGGTGACCAATGCGCCGGACGAGGGCATGAGCGCCGTGTCCCTGGAGCAGATCTATCTGTGGCAGCCGGACATGATCCTGGTCTGGACGCCGGCCGCGGACCGGCTCACCACCTGGCGGACCATCGTCGAGGACCCGCTCTGGCAGCGGATCGCGGCCGTCCGCAACGGCAAGGTGGTCCAGATCCCCTGGCTGCCCTTCAGCTGGATGGACCGCCCGCCCGGCACCAACCGCATCCTCGGCGCCTTCTGGCTGGCGGAGCTGCTCTATCCGGACCGGTTCGACATCGATCTGGTGGCGGTGACCCGGGAGTATTTCGCCACCTTCTATCACCGGGAGATCTCGGAGGAGGACGTGAAGGCCCTGCTGGCGCTGGCGCACCCGGCGTCCTGAACCGATCCGGCATGGGCTCTGGTCTATGCTCCTTCCACGGACCCATGTCAAGGAGACGCCCCATGCCGGACCGAGAACCGCTCATCCCGAAGCACGGCGGCTACCGCAGACTCAAGGGGTTCCAGGTGGCGCAACTGGTCCATGACGTGACGCGGCGGTTCTGCGACCGCTACATCGACCGGCGCAGCCGTACCCACGACCAGATGGTCCAGGCGGCGCGCTCCGGGGTGCAGAACATCGCCGAGGGATCGCTGGCGTCGGCGACCTCCAAGAAGATGGAGATCAAGCTGACCCAGGTGGCGCGTGCGAGTCTGGAGGAGCTGCGGCTGGACTATGAGGACTTTCTGCGGCAAGGGGGGCTGGAGCGGTTGGAGCCTGAGGATCCGGTGATGGTGCGGTTCAAGGGGCGGCGGTGTCGGACGTTGGAGGATGTGCAGGGGTGGGTGGTGGAGGAGCGGGAATTCTTCAAGGACGAACAGGGACGGGCACGGACTGGCACAGACTCACGGACGAGCACGGACGGCTGCGCGCCTGCCATGTCCGTGTCCGTCCGTGCGCGTCCCTGTCAGTCCCTGTCCTCCGCCTGCCTGGCCGCCAACGCCGCCCTGTCCCTGATCAACCTGGCCACCTATCTCCTGGACCGCCAGGTGGCGCGTCTGGCGCGGGACTTCGAGACCCAGGGCGGCTTCACCGAGCGGCTCTACCGGGTCAGGAGCTCACGCCGCCGAGGCGGCGGCTAGACGCCCCCTCCTGTGTCGCCGGTCCTGCCGGCCGGATGCGCGCTTGGAGGATGCGCTCCATCCAGTTCCGCATCCGGTCCACGTCGGCATCCACCGCGGGGATGAAGGCATCGGCCCGATAGGCGCGCAGGGCGGCGGGGTCGCGCAGGTCTAGGAAGATCTCGCGCAGGGTCTCGCGCAGTCCCTCGGGCAGCCCCTCGCGGAAGGTCCACATATATTCCGGGATGGGCTGGGATTCGGCGAGCACCCGCACCCGCTCGCCGTCCACGCGGCCCTCGGCGAGCAGACGCCGGAAGATGGGCAGCGACAACCCGCCGGCCGCCACCTGGCGCTCGGAGACGGCCGCCGCGACCGCGTCGTGCGCGCCCAGCGAGCGGCGGACATAGTCGCGGTCCTGCGTCAGTCCGGCCTCGAGCAGCATCAGTCTCGGCACCCAGGTGCCCGAGGTGGAAACCAGATCGCCCATGGCGATCTCGCCGCCCCGCAGCTGATCGAGGGATTCGACCGGGCTGTCCGCCGGCACGATGATGGCCGCCTGAAAGGTCGGGCCGATGCGACCACCATGGGTCGGCCGTGCGAAGGGCTCCAGATCCGCGTCGCGGCTCTGGAGGATGTAGGTTACGGGACCCAGGTAGGCCAGATCCAGCTCGCCTCGGCGCAGGGCCTCGCCCGTGGCGACGTAGTTGTGGCCGACGACCAGCTCGACCGGCCGGCCAAGCCCGCGCTCGAGACAGAGCCGCAGCGGCTCGTTGAGACCTTCGACGACGGCGCGGGACTCGCCCGGCAGGAGTCCGCATTTGATGGGCTTGACGGTCATGAGCGCTCCGATGGCTGAGGCGGCATTCAAAACATCCTATAAACGACGACTTGGGCCGAGTCCAACGCAAAGTACGTTCCATGCCGAGCTGGACGGTCCAGGCGCGGTCCGGCGTGGAGATGGACCGGCTCGGGCGCGCCGGGATGTACGATCGGCCTCCGGTCCCGCCCCGCCGCGAACGCTCCCGATGACGGCGCCTGCCCGCGCTGTGGTCGCTTGGGAACGAATCCCCCCCTTCGTTCCCAGGGGAACGCCGATGAAGCCCCTTTCATCGCTGGCACACAATTCACGGGAATGTCTTTGCACAAAGCAGTCATCCCTGGAGCCCTCATGCGCACGCCCCTGTCCCGCCGAGCCACTGCAGCCCAGGGGAGCCCCGAGGAGAGCTACCGGAGCAAGTCCCAGGAATACGTGCTCGCCATGCGCTGACTGGAGGATGAGCTGTGGCCCGTCCTGAGCCGGGATCCGGCCGCCCCGCTGCCAAGAGACCGGCTCCTGCTCGTCCCCGGCAACCACGACGTCGACCGGGGTGCCGTGGATTTCATGGGCGAGGCCGCACAGGATCGGCTCCGGAGCGGCAAGAACCAGCCGCAGATCGCCAAGGTGCTTGCCGACGACCGCCAGCGCAACCTATTGCTCGACCGCCACGCCGCCTACCTGAGTCGCCGTCTCCAGCACGATGGCGAACTTCTCGCCACTGCTGCGTTCACCCGATCCGCCGCTGGGACGTTACTGGGCGCCTTGGCGCGCCTTCAGAGCGCGTGAGCGCCAGCTGTAAAGGGTGTCCTTGGGAATCTGCGTCTCGCGGGCCAGATCGCGCACCGGCACGCTCTGCGGCGGCGGCATCTTGGCAATCAGCTCGGGATCCTCGACCAGCGTGCGCGTGGCACCCGGATGATCCTTCTGACCACCGGCTTTCTTGCCGCTGCGCTGGCAGCGCGATTTGGGTGCGGGCTTCTTGAACGGCGGATCCGACGAGGGAGGGCGGCTTGCTGGAGTTGTGACTGTCCTTGGCCAAGCGGGCTTCCAACTCCTGGATCCGTTCCACCAACCGGGCGATGACCTGCGCCTGATCGGCATTCTCCGCCCGCACAGGAAAACTCCCACTTCGCCGGTCGCGAGGCTTCGGCCTCGTGGCCGGCGCCATGTGGCTCCGTTTCGGTTCTCCATGATTCCAGTGAAGCCCCATGCGTCATGTGAAGGAGCGTTTCGTCTCCATCGCCTGGGTGTACCGAATGGATCGATCGCAATCGAATCGTTCGGGGACGAACGTGGTTCGTTCGCGTCATTGCCGTCGAATCGCGTCTGGACTCGGGATGCGGCCGGCAGAGCCACAATCGAATTACGCCGTTCAATCGCCGAGAGGATCTAAGGTATTGAAATAAATAGCCTCCTCGAATGCAAGTCGAGCAGGGGTCATGGAACAGGCGCCGAGCGCTATCACCTGGCATATATAGTGCTCAATGAAGGTCAGCCTAGATTGCACTAGGTGAGTCTTTCATCCGACTTCGCCATCATACGAAGTCACTGCCCGAGGAACCCGCCATGCCAATGGTCTTGCTTGAATGCGATAAAGACATTCCCGAGCGGCAACGCCATATCTTCCTGAAGACGCCGGAAGACGATGTGCGCGAATGTCTGCCGATCGCCAATGTGCCCACCATCCCCGGATCGCTCTCCGAGCGCGGCTGCGCCTTCTGCGGCGCCAAGCTGGTGATCGGCGGTGTCCTCAAGGACACCATTCAGATGATCCACGGCCCGGTCGGCTGTGCCTACGACACCTGGCACACCAAGCGCTATCCCTCCGACAACGGCCATTTTCCGCTGAAGTACGTCTGGTCCACCGATATGAAGGAGCAGCATATCGTCTTCGGCGGCGAGAAGCGTCTGGAACAGAGCATCCACGAGGCCTTCGATGAGATGCCCGACGTCAAGCGCATGATCGTCTATACGACCTGCCCGACCGCGCTCATCGGCGACGACGTCAAGGCCGTGGTCAAGAAGGTGATGAAGGAGCGCCCGGACGTCGACATCTTCACCGTCGAATGCCCCGGATTTTCCGGCGTCTCCCAATCCAAGGGACATCACGTCCTCAATATCGGCTGGATCAATGAGAAGGTGGGTACGGCGGAGAAGGAGATCACCAGCGAATACACCATCAACTTCATCGGCGACTACAACATCCAGGGCGATACCTTTCTATTGCAGAAGTATTGGGACCGTCTCGGCATTCAGGTGATCTCACACTTCACCGGAAACGGAACCTATGACGACCTGCGCTGCATGCACCAGGCCAAGCTCAACGTGGTCAATTGCGCGCGCTCGGCCGGCTATATCGCCAACGAATTGAAGAAGCGCCATGGCATTCCGCGTCTCGACATCGACACCTGGGGCTTCAATTACATGGCCGAGGGCATCCGCAAGGTCTGCGCCTTCTTCGGCATCGAGGAGCGGGGCGAGGAGCTGATCGCGGACGAATACGCCAAATGGAAGCCCCAGCTCGACTGGTACAAGGAGCGCCTGCTCGGCAAGAAGATGGCGATCTGGACCGGCGGCCCGCGTCTCTGGCACTGGACCAAGTCGGTCGAGGACGACATGGGCATCGAGGTCGTGGCCATGTCTTCCAAGTTCGGTCACGAGGAGGACTTCGAGAAGGTGGTCGCCCGCGGGCGCGAGGGGACCTACTACATCGACGACGCCAACGAGCTGGAGTTCTTCGAAATCATCGATCTGGTCAAGCCGGACGTCATCTTCACCGGCCCGCGCGTGGGCGAGCTCGTGAAGAAGCTGCACATCCCCTACATCAACGGCCACGCCTACCACAACGGCCCCTACATGGGCTTCGAGGGCTTCGTCAACATGGCGCGCGACATCTACAACGCCACCCACAACCCGCTCGCCTATCTGGCCGGGCAGGACATCCGCGATCCGACCCCGCTGGTCATGCCAGAGCGGCTGCGGGAGGTGGCCTGATGAATAACGTGCTGGACGATCAACTCGACGAGCTCTACGGCTACATCGAAGAGCGCTGTCTGTGGCAGTTCTTCTCCCGCTCCTGGGACCGTCAGGAGAACATCGACGGGGTCCTGGACCAGGCCGCGCGCCTGCTGAACGGCAAGGGTCCGGCGCGCGAGACGCCGATGGACAACCTCTTCTATGCCGACGCCAAGATCCTGGTGGCCGATTTGCGCGAGCGCTTCCCCTGGCTGGAGGACGCGGGCGAGGAGGAGATCCGGCAGCTGTGCGACGGGCTCAAGGGCCGGCTGGTCGACGTCGTCATCACCCGCTCGAAGAACCGCGAGCTCAACCATCACCTCTATTGACCACCCTTCGATCGACGCCATGCCCGCCGCTCGGGTGCGCGCGGGGGCGTCGGGAGCTACTCATGTCCATGTGTGAAATCGCGACCGCCAAGGTCCCGGAAATCAAGGTCGCCCCCAAGGAACGGGGCGGCATCATCAACCCCATGTACGACTGCCAGCCCACGGGCGGCCAGTACGCCGGCATCGGCATCAAGGACAGCATCCCGCTGGTCCACGGCGGACAGGGCTGCAGCATGTTCGTGCGCCTGCTGTTCGCCCAGCACTTCAAGGAGAACTTCGACATCGCCTCCACCTCGCTGCACGAGGACTCGGCGGTGTTCGGCGGACACAAGCGCATCGAGGAAGGCGTGATGGTGCTGGCCAAGCGCTATCCCGACCTGCGCGTCATCCCCATCATCACCACCTGCTCGACCGAGGTCATCGGCGACGACGTCGAGGGCACCATCAAGAAATGCTATCAGGCCCTCGCCGACGAACTGCCGGGCCGCGAATTGCACCTGATCCCGATCCATGCGCCGAGCTTCAAGGGCAGCCACGTCACCGGCTACGACGAGGCCATGAAGGCGATCGTCAAGACCATGGCCAAAAAGGGCGAGCCCACCGGCAAGCTCAACGTCTTCACCGGCTGGATCAATCCCGGCGATCTCAAGGAGCTCAAGCACTACTTCGCCGAGATGGGCGTGGCGGCCAACTTCCTCATGGACATCGAGGACTTCGACTCGCCCATGCTGCCCAACAAGGCGATCGAGACCCATGGCCGCACCACGGTCGAGGATCTGCAGAACACGGCCAACGCCGCCGCCTCGCTGGCGCTCGGCCGATACGAGGGTGCCAGCGCGGCCGAGCTCCTGAAGAAGGAGCACGAAGTACCGTCCCACGTGATGAACGCACCCTACGGCATCGGCAACACCGACGCCATGCTGCGCAGGCTGAGCGAGATCACCGGCAAGGAGATCCCCGAGTCGCTGGTGCGCGAGCGCGGCATCGCCCTCGACGCCCTGGCCGACCTGGCGCATATGTTCTTCGCCAACAAGAAGGTGGCCATCTACGGCCATCCCGACTTGGTGCTGGGGCTCGCCCAGTTCTGCATGGAGGTGGAGCTGGAGCCTGCGCTGCTGCTGCTCGGCGACGACAAGGGCGGCAGGTACAAGAAGGATCCCCGGATCGCCGAGCTCAAGAAGCACGTCCACTGGGACATGGAGATCATCCACAACGCCGATCTCTGGGAGCTGGAGAAGCGGGTGAAGGAAGGGGTCGAGTACGACCTCATCCTGGGGCACTCGAAGGGGCGCTACATCGCCATCGACGCCGGCATTCCCATGGTTCGGGTCGGCTTCCCGACCTTCGATCGGGCCGGACTCTACCGCAAGCCGACCATCGGCTACCGCGGCGCCATCGAGCTGGCCGAGAACATCGCCAACACCCTGTTCGCGCACATGGAATATACGCACGACCGGGAGTGGATCCTCAACACCTGGTAAGCGCAGCAGGCGTCGGCCGGCACCATCGCGCGCCGGCCGGCGGCCCGAGGGGTTCAGACGAGATTCTGGGTTCACACGAGGAAACCGACATGACCGAGACCGGACACATCCGCGTCGCCATCGCGACCAACGACCTTCTGCAGGCGAACGCCCATTTCGCCGCCGCCAAGCAGCTCGTCATCTATGACGTGAGCGAGACCAGTCACGCCTTCCTGGACTGCATCCAGTTCAAGCGCCGGGCCGATGGGGCGGCCCGAGGTCCGGGGGGCGGGCGGGGCTGCGCCGCCATGGGCGATCCCAGCGAAGGGGTCGGCAGCGACATCATGCAGGAGCGCATCGCCGCCCTGGAGGGCTGCGCCATGCTCTTCTGCAAGGGGCTGAGCGATCTGCACGCCGTGGACGTCTACAATCGCGACGTCTATCCGGTGAAGATGGAGACCGCCCGGGAGATCCCCGAGGTCATTCAGCACGTCCAGCGCATGATCTCCCGGCCGCCGCTGTGGATGCGCCGCGCGCTGGGGACCGAACCCGCGCCCGAATGTGCGATGGCTTGCTGATTCGCGCAGGCGCCGAAGCAAACAAGGCGCCCTGCTCCCAACGACGCCAGATATAACCGGATCGGACCCTATGCATGCACAACGACGCGATTGCGTCCCTGCTCCTTGGCTTGGTACAGGGCCGCGTCGGCCTGGCCGAGCAGATCCGCAGGTTGGTGGGTGGAATCTGGCACCAGGGTCGCGACGCCAATGCTGACGGTCACATGCTCGGCCACTGTCGAGTCGCGGTGTTCGATGGCCAGCGCGGCGACCGCCGTGCGTAGCTGTTCGGCCAGCTCGAGCGCTTGTGCGGCGTCGTCCTGCACGATCACGAAGAACTCTTCACCGCCATAGCGGGCGACGATATCCGCGCTGCGACGCGCGTGCTCGCTCAGTAGGGTCGCGACCGCTTGCAGACAGCGATCGCCCATGGGGTGTCCATAGCAGTCGTTGTATTGCTTGAAGAAGTCGACATCGATCATCAGCGCCGCAAGCGGCTCGCCATGGCGCCGGGCGCGCCCCCACTCGCGTGCCAGTGCCTGATCGAGATAGCGGCGGTTGAACAACTGGGTGAGCGAGTCGCGCATCGCCAGACGTTCCATCTCGGCATGGGCCTGCTCCAGCGCCTGCGTGCGTTCGGCCACCCGCTGCTCAAGAGTCTGGGTGAGTTGATGTAGCGCGCGCGTGCGCTCGACCAGGCTGACATGAACGTGGACGCGCGCGATCAGCTCCCCGCGCGAGAAGGGCTTGGGCAGATAGTCGTTGCCGCCGACACTGAAGCCTTCGAGCAGATCGCGCTCCTGATTGCGCGCGGTCAGGAACAGGATCGGCAACTCGCTCGCCGAAAAGCGCTGACGCAGCCGCCGACAGACCTCAAAGCCGTTGATGCGTGGCATCATGACGTCAAGCAGCACCGCGCGGGTCTCGTCCGCATCGGCCTGGTTCATCCAGGCCAATGCCTTTTCGCCATCGGTGGCGGTCCGAACGCGAAAGCCCTGAATGCCGAGCTGGTTGGTCAGCACCCGCAGGTTGATGGGATCGTCATCCACGACCAGCACCAACTGGTTGTCGCCGCGCCATGCGTCCATCAGGGACGGCGCGGTTTCGGTACCTTCGGTCTCCTCGATCCGAGTGGAGCCGACGGCCAGGGCGCTGTCGACCGCTTGGGTTTCCTTGCCAGGCGGGGTGTTCTGGTCCGCCACTGGGTTCGCTGCGGAATCCGCCACCGGCAAGGTGAACTGAAAACAGGCACCGGCACCGGCCTGGGATTCGAGCCGAATGGTTCCGCCCAGTGCCTTGACCAGCGAGCGGGTCACCGCCAGGCCGAGGCCGGTGCCACCATGCGCGCGACCGGCACCGCTGTCGAGCTGCTCGAAGGAGGCGAAGATCGCCTCGTGTTGCGATGGCGGAATACCGGGGCCAGTGTCGCAAACGCGCACGGCGATCAGTCCATCGTCATCGACGCCGGCACACAGCTGCACCCAGCCCCGATCGGTGAACTTGATGGCATTGCCAACCAGGTTATAGAGGATCTGCTGGAGCCGATTTTCATCGGCCCATGCCGGCGGTAGCCCCGGCGGCACCCTGTTGATCAGCTCAAGTCCTTTGGGCTCGGCCAGATTGGCCACCAGTTGCAGCACCAGATCGCAAACCGAGCGCAGGTCGACCGCAGTCAGATTCAGCACCAGCTCGCGGTGGCGCAGGCGGGAGAAATCCAGAATGTCGTTGACCAGGGTCGCCAGGCGTTGACCGGAGGCGACGATCAGACGCAGATTGTCGTCCAACGCCGGGGTGAGCGGACCGGCGGCACCACCGCGCAGGCTTTCGGCGAGACCGATAATGCCGTGCAGGGGCGTGCGCAGTTCATGCGAGGTATTGGCCAGAAAGTCGTCTTTCAGCCGGTCGGCCTTGCGCAGGCTATCGATGGCCAACTGCTTGCTGGTCAGTGCCTCTTGCTGAGCGCGGTCCTTTTCCTGCTGCGAGGTTTCGAGGTTGTCGGCCATGTGGTTGAACACGGATGCCAACTGGGCCAGTTCGTCGCGACCGCGTACCGGCACCCGCGCGCGCAGATCGCCGGCACCGATAGCTGCGGCGCCACGCTCAAGCCGCTGCACCGGCAGCAACACCAGCAGATGCAGGACCACGAGCAACAGCACCGACGACAGGAGCAGGGTCACCATCGCGATCACCGCGACGTTTTTCCCCAGGGCTGCACTGGCGGTTTCGAGTTCGTCCTCTGGCAAGAGCGCAATCTGCGACAGGTTGTCGGTGAGTTTCCGCGCGCGTATCAGCGTTCGCTGGTCCTTGTGCTCGGCTTGCCGCACGCTGTGCTTCGCGGCGGCGCCCTGGATCGCATCGCGCAACTCGGCTTCGAGCCGCGCCCCTGCGGGCGCTGACTCATCGGCAAACAATCGCCGCGCCTGGGCATCGACGAACAGAATCCGCCCGGCGCGACCAAAGTGGCCGTTTTTCGCCTGTCGGCGCAGATGCTCGGGCGAAATGACCAACAGCAGATATCCGCGCAAGGACGGCTTCGCGATGCTGTTGTCTTCAAACGTGGGATCGACGAACGCGAGCTTGTGCCCGACCAACAACAGGGGGTCGCCCTTCTCATTGCGCACATAGCGCGCCAGCGCGGCCTCGTCGCTCGCTTTCAGTTCGGCGAGATAGGCGTCCAGGCCATGCAGCGCAGCGGCATCGGCATGTTCATCGGACAGGTAACGCGCAAGCTCCTTGCCGTCCGGGTCGATCAGGCGAATATCGCCATAGTCGCCGTAGGCCTCGTGATAACTCGCAAACAGATTCAGCAGCGGCAGCAACAGAAAATTGACGCGCTCGCTCTCGGGTGCGAACAGATAGCGCTTGAGCAAACTGGAGCCGGCGAAGAGCTTGGCATTGGCCAACGCCGAGCGCCGATGGGTCTCTTCGCTCAGCGCCACTTGCTCGAGCAAGGTATCCATCTCGCGCAGCAGCGTGGTCTGGGCATTGGTACGCAAACGGTCGTAGGCCAGCCAGCCAAGCCCCAGCAAGGGGCCGATGACCAATGGCAACAGGAACACCAGCAGCTTGGCACGCAGGGACATGAGTTTCATGAGAGCGGAGGTGGCGCGGCTAGTTGATCAGCTGCGCCCAGATGCCGATCATCTGCCGCTGGATCTCCGCCGGGAGCGGCTTCTGAACCTCGCTACGCTCAAGCACCTCGGGTGGCGGGTAGATGACGGGATTGTTCAGAAAGTCCTCCGGCAGCAGGGTCTTGGCCGTCAGGTTGGTGGTCGCGAACCGAAGGCTCTTCGCGCAGGCCGCCGCATGGGCGGGCGTATGCAGCCAGTTGATGAAGGCGTTGGCCAGTTCGGGTTCGCGCGCCTTGGCCCCGATGACGAGGTAGTCGATCATGAGTTCCCCGCCCTCTTCGGGAACCCTGTAGCGAATCGCCGGGTTGCGCTCCATCAATAGCAGCGCATCGCCATTCCAGGTCTGGCCGATCCAGGTCTCGCCGGAGACGATGCCCGAGTTGGCATCGGTCTTGAAGTAGCCGTAATTCTGCACGAACGGCTTCTGGGCGCGCAGTAGCCGGGCGGCCTCCTCGATTTCGGCCGGTTCGGTGGAGTTGAAGGAGTATCCCAGCGTTTTCAGCGCCATGCCGAAGGCAACACGGTATTGGTTGAGCACCATCAGGTGGCCCTTCCAGGCTTCTTGAGGCGCGTAGTACTGACGCCAGCGATGCAGAGGCTCGTCGATCAGGTCCGAGCGCCATACCAGTCCGGTCGTGCCCCAGAGATAGGGCGCCGCATAGTCATCCGCGCCCTCGAAGCCGTCGATCCAGCGCCGGTCGACATGGACGAGATTGGGGATCGCGGCCTTGTCGAGCGGTTGCAGCCAGCCATGCTGGATGTAGGGCGGCAGATCGGCGGCGGTCACCATCAGCACGTCGAAGCCCTTGCCCTTGTTGCGCATCAGGGTTTCGTCACGCTCATCGGCGGACTGAAAATACCGTTGCATCACGCGCGCGTGGTATGTGCGTTCGAACGCCTTGACGACATCCTGATCCACATAGGCCGTCCAGTTGTAGAACACCAGTTCGCGCGGCGGCGCCTTCTCCTCGACCGGGTCTGGACTGCCCCGATCCTCGGCTTGGTCCGGCTGCGCCAGGCCGTTCGAGGCCGGCCAGAGCATCGTCAGGAGGCCGAGCAGACAGAGTTCTGGCCAGCTCGCCAGAGCGCCCCCCGACCCTCGGGACAGCTTGAGCCAGGATAGACCGACTCGGATTGATGCTGGATTCACAACACTCCTCCAGGGCGCGACATCGCTTCGGCGATGAAGAATTCATCCGAAAAGGTTCGCGAAGACATGCAGCGTTTTGACGTGCTGGATCGGATGTGTAATGGGTCTAATCTTGGTAAGGTTTGCGCTGTTATTCTAGCGTCCAGTCGCCGCTTGCGCGCTCACTCCGATCAAGGATCCCCCGCTCGATGAACGCACCTCAAAGCCAGACCCTCGCCGCACGCTGCTTCATGGACCCCGGAATGCGACTCCAGGGTCTGACGGACGTGTTGGGTTAGCGCGGCGATGGCGTCTCCCTGGACGGTCGAGCAGGTCATCGGCATGGCGCCGGACGCCGCGTCCGTCGGCGCGGGCCGCAAGCTGGCGAGCGCCGCCAAGTGGCAGCAGCTCGGCCAGACGGATCGGCTGGTCTGGGGCGAGATCAAGGGTAGCGGCAGCACGCCTTACCAGACCTGCATCGACACCGCCGGACCGGCCTTCAAGTGCTCCTGCCCGAGCCGCAAGTTCCCCTGCAAGCACGGTCTGGGTCTCGCCTTGGTCCATGCTGCGTCCGCCTCGGCCTTCGCCACGGATGCCCCTCCCGAGTGGGTCGCCGAATGGCTCGCGAAGCGTGAGGCGCGCTCGGAGCGCGAGACACGGCGCCAGACCAAGACGGCCGAGCCGCTCGACCCGGCTACCGAACAGCGCCGCGCCGCCGCGCAAGAGAAGCGCCGCGAGCAGCGCGAGGAGAAGATGCAGGCGGGTGTCGAGGAGCTGCAGCGCTGGCTCGCCGATACCCTGCGCCAGGGCCTGGCTCGCGCCATGGAGCAGCATCAGCCCTGGGATCACATGGCGGCACGTCTGGTCGATGCGCAGATCCCAGGCTTGGCGCGCTGGCTCCGCCGCTGCCAGGAGGCGCGCTATGGCTCCGAGCAGTGGCAGGGCACCGCCCTGCAGGCATTGTCGCGTCTCCAGTTGATTCTAGACGCCTATCAGCGCCGTGAGACGCTGCCGGAGCCGGTCCGGGCGGATCTGTACGAGTTGCTTGGCGTCACCCAAGGCAAGGAGACGATCCTGGCCCAGCCTGGCGTCGCCGATACCTGGCGGGTCATGGGCAAGTGGACCGGCGACGCGGATCGTCTCCAGGTCCAGCGCACCTGGCTGCGCGGCGAGCGGACCCAACGCTGGGCGCTGCTGCTGGATTTCGCGGTCGCCAACGCCGTGCTGCCCATCACCCCGGAGGAGGGCGCGGGCATCGAGGGCGAGCTGGCCTTCTATCCGGCGACCTGGCCCGTTCGCGCGCTCCTGAAGACGCAGCAGGGGATCGAACCGGCGCAGCCGAACGCCTTGATGGCCGCATGCGACGGGCTCGACGGACTCTACCGCACCTATGCCGAGCGTCTGGCCGCGACCCCCTGGCTGGAGCGGATTCCGGTCGCTCTGCGCGACCTGACCCCAGTCAAGGTGGACGACCACTGGCTCCTGATCGACACGGAGCATCGACAGATCCCGCTCGCGCCCCACTTCCCCTTGCGCTGGGAACTGCTGGCCATGGGCGGCGGCGAGCCGGTGCAGCTGTTCGGTGAGTGGGATGGAGACGCCTTCTTTCCGCTGACCATTGCGGACAGTGCGCGTCTTCAGGGCTTTCACGCACTGCACATGGAGCTTTCGTGATGGAGCTCTGGAACGACCTCACGCGCACCGCGCTGCTCGGCACGGAGCGCGGCACCCGAACCTGGGACGCGCCCGATGCACTCGGGACACTCTTGTCCAGGCTGCAAGCCCAAGAGACGGACGCCCCGGTCCAGTTGCTGCGCTGCTCGGCGGTCGTGGGCAATTTTGCGCAAGCCGGCCGGTTGCCGGCTCGGCTCGCATCGGCTCCACCATTGCCGGCCGAGCCGGACCCTCGACCCGCCCTCGGCAGCACCCGGCATCTGCGCCTTCTGCTCCAGGACGATCGGCTCAAGTCGCTGTTTCCCGAATGGCTGGCGCTGCTCGCCGAGCACGGGCTGCGTGCCCCGGAGGCCAGCATTCCGACGCTCCTGGGCCTGGCCTCGCGGAGTCCCGACCTGCGGTGGGCCATCATGGCCGTCATCGGCTCGAAGGGCCTGTGGCTGGCGGGACAGAGCCCGGAGTGGGAGCCACTGCTGAGCGTCGCGGATCGCGGGCGGCTCGACGCGACGCTGTGGGAGACCGGGACACCGGAGCAGCGACTGGCCTATCTGGCCCAGACGCGCCGCGAGGATCCCGCACAGGCCGTCGAGCTGCTGGCCGCCGTCTGGTCGCAAGAAGGAGCCCGTGAGCGACGCAAGCTGCTGGGTGTCTTGAGCGACGCACCAGGATCGGCGGATGTAGCCTTCCTGGAGTCCGCCCTCGCGGATCGCAGCAAGGACGTGCGCGGCGATGCGGCTGGACTCCTGGCCCGGATCCCCGGCTCGACGGTGCGGACGCGGGCGGTGGAGCTGCTGGATGGCTGGCTCGGGTTCGAGTCCAGGGCCGGACTGATGGGGATGCTCAAGGGCCGCAAGGGTCAGCTGAGCGTCACCCTGCCCGAGGACTGGGACAGCGCCTGGACCACGATCGGTATCCACGAGAAACCACCCAAGGGGGTGGGACGGAAGGCCTGGTGGCTGGAGCAGCTGCTGGGGCTGGTCGATCCCGACCATTGGGTCGAACGCTGGCAGCTCTCAGCCCCCGAGATCCTCCGCATGATCGAGGGGCACGAGTGGCAGGACACGCTGCTGGCCGGCTGGCGGCGCGCCACCCGGCATTTCAGCAATGGCGCATGGGCGCGTGCGCTGATCGCGGGAACGGTCGACTCCGACTCCGAAGCCGCGCTCTGGGCGATCCTGACTCCCTCGGAGCAGGAGGACGCGCTGACCCAGTCCCTCGCCATGCCGAGCAAGGGCGAGCCGTTCAAGCGGGCCTTCGATCGTCTCGGCCATCTCGGGCACCGTTGGAGCCCGTCCTTTTCGTCGGTCGTGCTCCAGGCCTGTCTCACGCTGTTCCGCGATCAGACGCCGGACGCCAACTATGCCCGCTACGCCATCCTCCGTCAGGTTGCGGCGCATCTCGATCCGGGCGGATATCCGGTCATGGAGCAGGGCCTTGGGCCGTACCTTCAGACGTCCTCCCCGTGGCAGAAGATCGCCACCGAGATGCTGGATACCCTGAGGTTTCGCAACGACATGATCCAAGCCATCGAATCCGCGCGCACCGGATCCGTTCGCATCGAATCAGACCAACGAGGTACGCCTTGAGCACCCAAAGCCCCAACGAAGCCATTCTGCGCCAGCATGCCGAGCAGGAGTTCGCCCACGAGATCGAGGCGCTCAAGGCGGTCGACGAGCACCCCAGACCGCCCAACTGGACGCTCTCGCCCTGGGCCGTGCGCACCTATCTCATGGGCGGCACGCTGAGCAATGGGGTCGAAATCAGCCCCAAATACATCGGTCAGGCCCGGCTGATGGAGATCGCCATCTCCACGCTGGCGACCGATCGCGCCCTCTTGCTCTATGGGCTCCCGGGGACCGCCAAGTCCTGGGTCTCCGAGCACCTGGCTGCGGCGATCTCGGGCGACTCCACCCTGGTGGTTCAGGGCACGGCGGGGATCGGCGAGGAGGCGCTGCGCTACGGCTGGAACTATGCGCGGCTGATCGCGGACGGTCCCTCGCGCGCCGCGCTGGTGCCGAGTCCGGTCATGCACGCCCTCGAGCACGGCGCCCTGGTCCGGGTCGAGGAGCTGACCCGCGTCCCGGCGGACGTGCAGGACAGCCTCATCACCATCCTGTCCGAGAAGACTCTCCCCGTGCCGGAGCTCAATACCGAGGTCCAGGCGCGCAAGGGCTTCAACGTCATCGCCACCGCCAACAACCGCGACAAGGGCGTCAACGAGCTGTCGAGCGCCTTGAAGCGCCGCTTCAATACCGTGGTGCTGCCAGTGCCGGAGACGCTGGAAGAAGAGACCGAGATCGTCCAGCAGCGCGTCGAGCGGCTCGGGCGGGCGCTCGAACTGCCGGCCGAGAAGCCCGCGCTGCAGGAGATCCGGCGCATCGTCAGCGTCTTCCGCGAGCTGCGCCAAGGCATGACCGCCGACGGCAAGACCAAGCTCAAAACGCCCTCCGGCACCCTGAGCACGGCCGAGGCGATCTCGGTCGTCAACAGCGGCATGGCGTTGGCCGCGCACTTCGGCGACGGCCAGATGCGCGCGGGCGACGTGGCCTCCGGGCTGCTCGGCGCGATCGTCAAGGATCCGGTGCAGGACAAGGTCGTCTGGCAGGAGTACCTGGAGACCGTCGTCAAGGAACGCTCGGACTGGAAGGACCTCTATCGGGCCTGTCGCGAGATGCTATGAGCACCCATGTCTTCGGCGTCCGGCACCATGGTCCGGGTTCCGCGCGCAGTCTGCTCGATGCCCTTGAGACCCTGACGCCCGACATCGTCCTGGTCGAAGGTCCGCCGGAAGGCGATGCGCTGGTCGCCCTGGCCGGTCACGCCCAGATGCGCCCGCCGGTCGCCATGCTGATCTATGCGCCGGACGACCCGAGCGACGCCTCTTATTATCCCTTCGCCCGCTTCTCGCCCGAGTGGCAGGCGATCCACTATGCCCTGGGGCGCGACATCCCGATCCGCTTCATGGATCTGCCGCTCGCCAATCGCATTGCGCTTCGGCGAGGGGAACGTGAGGAGGCTGCCTCGCCGGACGGGGCACCCTCGGAGGATGACGGGGCCGAGCCGACTGCGGAGCCCTGGCGCGGCGATCCACTCGCGCTGATCGCGCAGGCCGCCGGCTACGAGGACAGCGAGCGCTGGTGGGAACACATGGTCGAGGAGCGTCGCGACACCCAGTCGCTCTTCGACGGCATCCGCACCGCCATGACCGCGCTGCGCGAGCAGGTCGAAGGTGAGCTTGCGCAGGATCCGCCGATCCTGGAGCGCTATCGCGAGGCCGCCATGCGCAAGATCCTGCGCGCGGCCGAGAAGGAGGGCTTTGCGCGCATCGCCGTCGTCTGCGGCGCCTGGCACGTTCCGGCGCTGGAGAAACGCCCCAAACAGAGCGAGGACAACCAGCTCCTCAAGGGCCTGCCCAAGGTCAAGACGACCGCGACCTGGGTTCCCTGGACCTACGGGCGTCTGAGCTACCACAGCGGTTACGGTGCCGGGGTCGCGTCGCCCGGCTGGTATGACCACCTCTGGTCCCGGTCCGGCGACGTCGCCACCCCCTGGCTGATCAAGGTCGCCCAGGCGTTTCGGGCCGAGGGGCTCGACATCTCCAGCGCCCATATCATCGAGTCCGTGCGTCTCGCCGAGACGCTGGCGGCCATGCGTGCTCGCCCCCTGCCCTCACTCGCCGAACTCAACGACGCGACCCAGACCGTCATGCTCTTCGGTGAATCGGCGCCGATGCAACTCATCCAGGCGCGTCTCATCGTCGGCGAGCGGTTGGGACAGGTGCCCGAGTCGACGCCCGCGACGCCGCTGCAGGAGGACCTGCGCGCCCAGCAGCGGCGTCTGCGGCTCAAGCCGAGCGCGAGCGATCAGTCAATGGTGTTCGATCTGCGCAAGCCGAACGATCTGGCCCGCAGCCATCTCCTGCATCGGCTGACGCTCCTCGATGTCCCCTGGGGCCGCAACGGCGGACGCGAGGCCGGCAAGGGCACCTTCAAGGAGTCCTGGCGGATCAAGTGGGAGCCGGACTTCGAGGTGGCGCTGATCGAGGCCGGTCGCTGGGGCAACGGCATCGAACAGGCGGCAACGGCGGCGGTCGTTCAGGAGGCGCGTCGGCGCGAGGACATCGGCCAGCTGGCGGCCTTGGCGCGGCAGGCGCTGCTCGCCGATCTGGGCGAGGCCATCGAGCCCGTGATCGAACAGCTCCAGGCCCGAGCGGCACTCGCCGCAGACGTGCTGGTGCTGATGCAGGCCGTCCCTGAGCTGGCCCGGCTGGCCCGCTACGGGGATGTCCGCAAGACGGCGGTCGAGCGCGTCGACACGCTTCTCGAAGGACTCTTGGCGCGCATCTTCATCGGCCTTCCCAATGCCTGCAGCGGCATCAACGAGGAGGCGGCGGAGACCCTGTTCGGCCACATCCAGGGCGTCCACGAGGGGCTTCAGCTCCTGGACGACACGCGGCTCCAAGCCCAATGGCAGCGCACCCTGAGCCAGCTTGCCGACACCCAGAGCCTGCAGGGCATCATTCGCGGGCGCTGCTGCCGGCTGCTGCTCGATACCGGCGCAATGGACGAGGAGGGCGCCGCGCGCCAGCTCGGCCTGGCCTTGTCGAGGGGCAATGCGCCCGGCCAGTCCGCCGCCTGGCTGGATGGCTTTCTGCGTGACAGCGGTCAGCTCCTGATCCACGACCACGCGCTCTGGCAGCTCGTCGACCAATGGGTGTGCCAGCTTGCGGAGGAGACCTTCATGCAGGTCATCCCGCTGCTGCGGCGGACCTTTTCGAGCTTCGAGGCGGCCGAGCGGCGTCAGATGGGCGAGCGCGTCAAACGCGGACCCATGGCGCTCGGTTCGACGCACGATCATCCCGGGGAGTTCGACCGCGCGCGGGCGGAGGCGACGCTGCCGCTCGTGTCTCGGCTCTTCGGTCTGGAGGACGGCGAATGAGTCAAGACGCACGCGAGCGGCGCTGGCGCCTGATCCTGGGCGGCGAGCCATCCGACGGCATCGGGCTGGCCCTGCACGGCGAGGATGTCCGCATCGATCAGTGCCTCGACGCCGTCTACGGTCAGGCGGGGCGACGCGGTAGCCTGGCGGGCTCCTCGCCGAACGTGGCCCGCTGGCTGGGCGACATCCGTCAGTATTTCCCGTCCTCGATCGTGCAGGTCATGCAGAAGGACGCCATCGAGCGGCTCGGGCTGGAGCAACTTCTGCTGGAGCCCGAGGTGCTGGAGGCGGTCGAGGCCGATGTCCATCTGGTCGCGACCCTCGTCACCCTCAAGCACGTCGTTCCCGCCCGCACCAAGGACACCGCGCGTCAGGTCGTCCGCCGCGTGGTCGAGGACCTGATGCGCCGGCTCGACCAGCCCATGCGCCAGGCCGTGACCGGCGCGCTCAACCGCGCCGTCCGCAACCGTCGCCCCAGGCTCAAGGAGATCGACTGGCACCGCACCATCAAGGCCAATCTCAAGCACTACCAGCCGGCGCAACGCACCATCGTCCCGGAGCTGCGCATCGGCTTCGGGCGCAAGCGCTCTTCACTGCGGGACGTCGTGCTCTGTGTCGATCAGAGCGGCTCCATGGCGACCTCGGTCGTCTATTCCAGCATCTTCGCGGCCGTCATGGCCTCGCTGCCGGCCTTGAGCACCCGACTGGTGGTGTTCGACACCGCCGTCGTCGACATGAGCGACGCCCTTCAGGACGACCCCGTCGACCTGCTCTTCGGCGTGCAGCTCGGCGGCGGGACCGACATCAACCGGGCGCTCGCCTACAGCCAGGGCCTCATTCGACGCCCAAGCGACACCGTCTTCGTCCTCATCAGCGACCTCTACGAAGGCGGCGACCAGACCGAGATGCTCAAGCGCGCCGCCAGCATCAAGGCATCGGGCGCCGAATTCATCACCCTGCTGGCCCTGAGCGACGAGGGGGCACCCTTCTACGACCACCAGATTGCCGGCCAATACGCCGCCATGGGAATCCCGACCTTCGCCTGTACCCCGGATCAGTTCCCGGCACTGATGGCCGCCGCGATTGGGCACGAGGATGTCAACGCCTGGGCTGCGCGGGAGCAGATTGTGACTACGCGGGGGTGAATCGGTCCATCTCGAACATGGTCGAGGTCCTGATCCGGGACCATTGCGCACGCAATGGCATCGCGATTCAGACCCCGAGCCAACCGGGGCCGTCCGAAGACAAGGCGCCCCGCTCCTAACGACACCAGAACATTCCCCCATGGCGATCAAGAAGTCCGATCTCTACTCCTCCCTCTGGGCCTCCTGCGACGAACTTCGCGGCGGCATGGACGCCAGTCAGTACAAGGACTACGTCCTCTTCATGCTGTTCATCAAGTACATCAGCGACAAGTACGCCGACTCCGACGATCTCTTCCCACCGGTGGTCATTCCCAAAGGGGCGAGCTTCAAGGACATGGTCGCGCTCAAGGGCAAGCCCGACATCGGCGACCGGATCAACAAACAGATCGTCGCGCCCCTCGTGAACGGCAACGAACGGCTGGCGAAGAGCGACTTCCCGGACTTCAACGATCCCAACAAGCTCGGCGAAGGCCAGGCGATGGTCGAGCGCCTCTCGAACCTCATCGGCATCTTCCAGAAGCCCGAGCTGAACTTCGCCAAGAACCGCGCCGAGCACGACGACATCCTGGGCGACGCCTACGAGTACCTGATGCGCTATTTCGCGCAGGACTCGGGCAAGAGCAAGGGTCAGTTCTACACACCGTCCGAGGTCAGCCGGATCATCGCCAAGGTGATCGGCATCTCGCCCGAGAATGCCCGGGCGTCCACGACCGCCTACGACCCCACCTGCGGCTCGGGGTCGCTGCTGCTGAAGGTCGCCGCCGAGGCGGGCGAGAGGCGCATCACGCTCGAAGGACAGGAACGGGACGTCACCACGGCCGGTCTGGCCCGCATGAACATGATCCTGCACGACTTCCCGACCGCGACCATCCGCTCGGGCAACACCCTGACCTCGCCCAAGTTCATGAACCGGGAGCACCTTCGCACCTACGATTACGTGGTCGCCAATCCGCCCTTCTCCGACAAGACCTGGAGTACCGGCCTCACGCCCTCGGACGATCCCTGGCAGCGCTTCGCCTGGGGCGAACCGCCTGCCAAGCAGGGCGACTACGCCTATCTGCTGCACATCGTCCGCTCGATGAAGGGCACCGCGAAGGGTGCCTGCATCCTGCCCCACGGCGTGCTCTTCCGGGGCAACGCCGAGGCGGTCATCCGCGAGAAGCTGGTGCGCTCGGGCATCCTCAAGGGCATCATCGGGCTGCCGGCGAACCTCTTCTACGGTACCGGCATCCCCGCCTGCATCCTGGTGTTGGACAAGGAGAACGCCGCCGGTCGCAAGGGCATTTTCATGATCGATGCCGCCAAGGGCTTCATGAAGGACGGCAACAAGAACCGGCTGCGCGAGCAGGACATCCATCGCATCGTCGACACCTTCCGCAAACAGACCGACGTGCCGCGCTATGCCCGTCTGGTGCCCTTCGACGAGATCGCCGATCCCAGGAACGGCTTCAACCTCAACCTGCCGCGCTACATCGACGCCTCCGAGCCCGAGGACATCCAGGACATCGACGCCCACCTCAACGGCGGCATCCCCGAGCGCGACCTGGAGGCCCTGGCCGACTACTGGGAGGTCCTGCCCGGCGTGCGCGCCGCCCTGTTCGAACCGTTGCGGCCGGGCTACGTCCGGCTCAAGATGCCGGTGACCGAGGTCAAGGCCGCCATCTTCGACCATGCCGAGTTCGCCGGCTTCAGGGCACAGGTGACGGAGCGCTTCGAGCATTGGCGCCAGTCCAGCACGCCGAAGCTCACCGCCTTCGACCGGGACGGTCAGCCCAAGGCGCTGATCGAGACCCTCTCCGAGACATTGCTCGCCGACTTCAAGGCGCTCCCGCTGCTCGACCCCTACGACATCTATCAGCACCTGATGGACTTCTGGGCCGAGACCATGCAGGACGACTGCTACCTGATCGGCGCCGAGGGCTGGACGAAGGGCGCGCAGCCGCGCGAGATCGTGCGGATCAAGAACAGGGACAACAAGCTCGTCTGGCCCGAGCCGCACGACTACCTGGTCGGCAAGCGGCGCTTCAAGTCCGACCTCATCCCCGCCGCGCTCCTGGTCGAACGCTACTTCACCACGGAGCGGGACGCCATCGAGGCACTGGACACCCAGCTCGCCACCCTGGAGCAGCAGCTCGACGAGCGGCGCGAGGAGCAAGGCGGCGAGGACGGACCGCTCGCCGAGGTCGTCGAGGGCGAGGGTGACAGGCAGAAGATCACCGCCAAGGCGGTGAAGGCACGGCTGAGGGAGATCGGCAAGAATGCGCTCTACGCCGAGGAGCGCGAGGCGCTCCAAGCCTATGCCGAGCTGCTGGACCAACAGACGCGGGCCAAGTCCGAACGCAAAACGGCCCAGGAGGCGCTGGACGCCAAGATCGACGCCAAGTATCCCAAGCTCGGCGAGGACGAGATCAAGACCCTGGTCGTCGACGACAAATGGATGGCGCATCTGTCCGACGCCGTGCGCGGCGAGCTGGACCGCGTGTCGCAGAATCTCACTGGGCGGGTCCGGCAGCTGGCCGAGCGCTATGAGAAGCCGCTGCCGCAACTGACCGAGGAGGTGGACCGCCTCGCCGCGCGGGTGGCCGAGCATCTATTGCGCATGGGCATGACCTGGCATTGATGGCGATATCGGATACCATGTACGGAGATCCACCGTATGGAGAACATCATGTCCGAAGCCCTGGAGCGCGTCGATATCCGTCTACCCTCCGATGCCAAGCGGTTGCTGATGCAGGCCGCCGAGGTCAGCGGTAACACCCTGACCGCGCTGGTCCTCAATGCGGCCCTGGACAAGGCCCGCGACATTCTGCAAACCCACCAGCACTTCGTCCTCGGTGACGAGGAATGGCGCGACTTCGTCGCGACGCTCGAGAATCCGCCCGAGCCCACCGAGGCTCTGCGTGAGGCTTGGCGCGATGCGGCCCCATGAGGATCGAGCCGTTCGATCCAGCCCTGCATGAGCGCCGCGAGTTCCGTTGCGGCCATCCGGCGCTTGACGACTATCTGAGGCGATACGCGAGCCAAGGGCAGCGCCATCACCTGGTCCGTATCTATGTGGCGCTGGACGACGCCGATCGCGTGCTCGGTCACTACAGCCTATCCGCCGCCTCGCTGAGCCATGCGGAGCTGCCCGAGGCCGACGCCCGGCGTTTGCCCCGCTACCCGGTCCCAGCGGTACTGATCGGTCGTCTGGCCAGCGATACTGGGGCGCGCCAATCCGGTCTGCGCATCGGCTCGCGGCTGCTGGTCCACGCCCTCAGGCAAGCCCTGCGCGCCGCCGAGACCATCGGCGTGCAATGCGTCATCGTCGACAGCAAGCCGGACAGCGCCGATTTCTATCGGCGCTTCGGATTCGTGCCGCTGCAACGGGAGGGTCTGAAGCTCTATCTGCCGATCGCGACGATCAAGAAACTGGACGCTCGAGATGACCTTGATGGGCAATGACGGAATGTGCGCATGACGACGAGCCTGATTGGATCCGGTATGCCGGATCGCCTGTCCTGGGGCCTCAGGTGGCGCACCCGGCCGCTGGCCAAGCGCTATGAAAGGCCGCTGCCGCATCTGAAGACGATGGGGCGCGCATGGAACTGATCGACGGCGAGGGCTACCGGCAACTGGTCGAGGACATTTCCGACGCCTATGCGCAAGGCCAAGCGCGTGCGGCGCAGACCGTCAACACCCAGCTGATCGAGACCTACTGGCAGGTCGGACGGCATATCGTCGAATACGAGCAGGCGGGCAATCTCCGCGCCGAGTACGGCAAGGCGCTCATCGGCAACCTGGCCGCCGATCTCGGACGACGCCACGGCAGGGGCTTCAGCCGCAGCAACCTGATCCGAATCCGCCAGTTCTACCTGGCGTACCCAAAAGGTGCGACGCTGTCGCACCAATTGACCTGGTCCCACATCGTCGAGATCCTGAAGATTGACGATCCACTGGAGCGCAGCTTCTACGCACAGCAGACCGTGCGCGAGGGCTGGTCGGTTCGAGAGCTCATCCGTCAGAAGGATAGCGCCCTGTTCCTGCGCCTGGCCGCCAGCAAGGACAAGGCGGGCATCCGGCAGCTGGCGAGCCAGGGCCAGATCGTCCAGCAGCCCGCCGACCTGTTGCGTAGGCTGAAGATCACCTTGCGGGAAGCGGCGCAAGAAGGGGTGGCGGAATGAAGGCGGGGTACAAGCAGAGCGAAGTTGGGGTGATTCCGGACGATTGGGGCGTTGTACGTTTAGATGAGCTTGTGGCTTATGGCCCCAGGAACGGGTATTCAGGACGAAGCGGAAAAGATGCACGGGGCACATTAACGCTGAGCCTTGCTGCAACAACGTCTGGTGCCTTGATACTCAACGATGAAACGGTGAAGCGATTAGCTGAAACGATAGACGTTGATTCCAAGCTGTTCCTTGAGCCTGGTGATGTGCTCGTTCAACGCTCGAATACGGCGGACCTTGTGGGGACGACCGCGATTTTTGACGGCCCACCAGGCATATATGTATACCCCGATCTCATGATGAGGATGCGATTTCGGGATGAAGCGACCGCGCACTGGTTTTGGCGATATGCAAATAGCACCAGCGGCAGAAAATTCTTTTCTAGCATTGCCGCCGGATCGTCGGGAAGCATGCCGAAAATCAGCGGCGAAAAGCTGCGTCAGATGCCTGTGCCTCTACCGCCCCTCTCAGAGCAGCGAGCCATCGCTATCGCCCTGAGCGATGTGGATGCCCTGCTGAACGGACTGGACCGGCTCATCGCCAAGAAGCGCGATCTCAAACAGGCAGTCATGCAGCAGCTCCTCACCGGACGAACTCGGCTGCCTGGATTCCAGGAAAATTGGGAATTAAGAAAACTAGGAGAGATCGCTCACATCACGACGGGCTGCCGGAATAACGAAGATAAAGTTGAGGATGGAGAGTATCCCTTTTTTGTTCGTTCAGAGCATGTCGAGCGGATCAATACCTATTCGCACGACCGCGAAGCAATCCTCGTCCCTGGCGAGGGACGCATTGGTGAAATATTTCACTACATCAAAGGAAAGTTTGATGTGCATCAGCGTGTTTATGCGATCACCCAGTTTCATCAAGACATCTCAGCAAGATTTGTTCATCTCTATATGAGTATGAATTTCGGTGCTTGGGCTATGCAGAACACTGTGAAGGCAACTGTCGATTCTCTACGATTGCCGACATTTCAATCCTTTGAAATATCGGTGCCGCCTACGAAGGACGAACAAACCGCCATCGCCGAAGTCCTCTCCGACATGGACGCCGAGATCGCCGCGCTCGAAGCCCGCCGCGACAAGACCCGCGCGCTCAAGCAGGGCATGATGCAGGAGCTGCTGACCGGACGGACACGGCTGATATGATCCAAATATCGAGCGAAGATCAGCAGATTCTGGACGTGCTGCGGCACGCCGTTGCCGAGACGCTGGAGCGCAAGCGGCGCCTCGGGCAATACGCGGTCGTCTGGCGTGACGGCAAACCGATCATGCTCGGTGGCGAGAGCGATGCATCCAATCCGTCGCCGTCCGCAGAGCCGCCAAAGGATTCCAATAGGGCATGATGCGCTCCTGTTCGATGAGCCTGACGGATTCAACGGACCTCGACTCGCAAGGAGAGAGACATGCCCGCGCAGCCGCGCCTCGAAAGGATTACCCAAGACCGTGTCGTCGCCCTCTTCACCGACAGGACGCGTTCCGACTGTCTCGGCTACGACGACCTCGGCGACTGGCACCAGCGCGAGCACAACCGCCCCATCGAGACCGACTACCTTCAAGCGAACCTCGCGAAGCGCGGCTACTCGCCAGCCCACATCTCCGCCGCCCTTCGGAAGCTCGAAACGGCCGCCGACGCCACCGGGATCACGCTCTATCAGGCCAATCTCCGCACCTACCGACTCTTGCGCTATGGCGTCGACGTCCAGATCGCGGTCGGACAAACGCACGATAAGGTCCACCTGATCGACTGGGAGCATCCCGAACGGAACGACTTTGCGCTCGCCGAGGAGGTGACGCTCAAGGGCGGCTTCGAGCGGCGGCCCGACATCGTGCTCTACATCAACGGCATCGCCGTGGCGGTGATCGAGCTGAAGCGCAGCTCGGTGGACCTGGTCGACGGGATACGCCAGCTGATCACCAACCAGGACGCGATTTTCAACCTGGGCTTCTTCAGCACGGTGCAGCTGGTGCTCGCGGGAAACGACTCGCAGGGGCTGCGCTACGGCACCACGGGCACGCCGGAACAGTTCTTCGTCGAGTGGAAGGACGAGACGCACAGCGAAGCCAGGGGGGCAGGCACCGATGGTCATCTGCTCGACCGGCCGCTCGCACACCTGTTCGACAAGACCCGGCTGCTCGATCTGATCCGTCACTTCGTCATCTTCGACGCCGGACGCAAGAAGGTCCCGCGCCAGCACCAGTTCCAGGGCGTCAAGGCGGCCCAGGCGCGCATCGCCAAACGCGAGGGCGGCGTCATCTGGCACACCCAGGGCAGCGGCAAGAGCATCCTCATGGTGCTGATCGCCAAGTGGCTGCTGGAGCACGACCCCGAGGCGCGCATCCTCATCGTCACCGACCGCGACGAACTGGATAAACAGATCGAAGGGGTCATGCGCAATGCCGGCGTCATCGGCGAAGAGACCCCCTCGCCCCGGATCGTCACCCGTGCCGAGCTGGTCGAGACGCTCGGCGCGACCACGCCAAGACTGCTCTGCGCCCTGATCCACAAGTTCGATTCGACCGACCTCGAGGGACCACCGCCGCCGGTCCACGGCCGCTTCCATGTCTTCGTCGACGAGTGCCACCGCACCCAGGGCGGGAACATGAACCAACAGATGAAGCGCTGGCTGGAAGGGGCGCTCTTCATCGGCTTCACCGGGACGCCACTGCTTCGCAAGGACAGGAAGATGACGCGAGACGTCTTCGGCACCTATATCCATACCTACAAGTTCCATCAGGCCGTCGCCGACAAGGTGGTGCTCGATCTCAAGTACGAGGCCCGCGACGTCCCGCAACGGCTGACCTCGCAAGCTGCCGTCGATCAATGGTTCGAGCGGAAGACCAAGAACCTCAACAGGTTCCAGAAGGCCATCCTCCGCAAGCGCTGGGCGACCATGGAAGAACTGATGAGCGCCGAGGAGCGCAAGGCGCGGATCGCCGCGAGCATCATCCACGACTTCGGGGTCGTGCCCCGACTGAGCAGCGACCGGGGGACCGCCATCCTGGTCGCGGCCTCGATCTACGACGCCTGTCATTACTACCGCATCTTCCAGACGAAGCCCTTCGGTCAGTTCTGCGGAATCGTCACCTCGTTCGAGCCGAACGCCAACGCCGTCTCCAAGGAACCGGCGCACAGCGACGAGCGCTACAAGTACGACACCTACACCAAGCACGTCCTCCAGCCGAGGCAGACGACCAAGCAGTACGAGGACGAGACCAAGCGCCGCTTCATCGAGGAGCCGACGAGCATGAAGCTGCTGATCGTCGTCAGCAAGCTCCTGACCGGGTTCGACGCCCCGAGCTGCACCTATATCTATCTCGATAACGCGCTGCGCGACCACAACCTCTTCCAGGCGATCTGCCGCACCAACCGCCTCGACGGCGACGACAAGGACTATGGTCACATCGTCGACTTCAAGCAGCTCTTCGGCGACGTGCAGCAGGCCATCGCGGTCTACAGCTCCGACGCGCTGGACATCGACCAGGGCAACGGCGGGGAGAACAACGTCCACCTCAAGAACTGGCTCCAAGAAGGCAGGAAGCAGCTCGATGCCGCCCGCGAGGCGCTGACCTATCTCTGCGAGCCCGTCGCTCAACCCCGTGAGGTAGAGCAGTACCTTCATTACTTCTGTGGCGATGCGGCCAACCCCGAGGCCCTCGATGAGACCGAGGCGCTCCGGATCTCCTTCTACAAGGCGGTCGCGACCTTCGCCCGCGCCTTCGCCGATCTGGCTCAGGATCTGAGCGAGGCGGGCTATTCCGATGCCGAGACCGCCGAGCTGAAGGCGGCTGTCGAGTCCTACGTCGACATTCGCGCGGCGATCAAGCAGCACTCCGGCGAGGAGCTGGACATCAAGTCCTACGAGGCGGACATGCGCCACCTCATCAATACCTACATCCAGGCCGATCCCGCGGCCGATCTGGGTGCATTGGACCAGATCCCGCTAACCGAGCTGATCATCGAGACCGGCATCCACGACGCCATCGCCCGCAAGCTCAACGCCAAGGGCAAGCTGTCCAGGAACGCCGTCGCCGAGGGGATCGTCAACAACATTCGCAAGACCATCGTCCGCGATCAGCTCACCGATCCCCAGTTCTACGCCCAGATGTCCAAGCTGCTCGACGACCTGATCGCCCAGAGCCGCAAGGACGCCGCCGCCTATGAGGAATTCCTGCACAAGGCCGAGGCGCTGGTGAAGCAGCTTGCCGCCAAGCAGCCTCAGGCGGGCATTCCCGCCGCGCTGCATGGAAACCAAGCCGCCGTCGCGCTCTACAACAACCTCGGATCGATTCCGGCGACCCAATTTCGGTATCCGAGCAGTGACGAGGACAAGGCCGCCTTGGCGTTGCGCCTGGATTCGGCGGTCCGCGACAACGCACCGGCGGGGTGGAAGGGCGACGAGGTCCGCGAGCGTCAGGTGATGAACGCGGTCTATCCGGTTCTGGATCGCGACAAGGACGCCACCCTGGCCCTCTTCGAGATCATCAAGAACCAACCGGGGTACGAGTGACCGAATCGATCCAGCTCGGCGATGTCCTCATCGCCGTGACCCGCAAGGACGTCAAGCACGTCCATCTGTCCGTCCATCCGCCCGAAGGCCGGGTGACGCTCGTCGCGCCAAACGAGACGCGACTCGAAGTCGCCCGTGCCTACGCGATCACGAAACTGGGGTGGATCCGCGCACAGCAAACGGAATTGCGGAATCAGGCACGGGAGACGCCCCGAGAATTCGTCGAGCGCGAAAGCCATCACCTCTGGGGCCGCCGACACCTGCTCAGGGTCGTCGAGCGCGACGCCAGGCCGTCCGTCTGCGTCGATCACAAACGCATCACCCTGACCGTCCGTCCAGGGAGCGACCAGACGAGGCGCGCGGAGATCGTCCACGACTGGCACAGGTCGCTTCTGCACGAGGCGGTGCCGCCACTCATTCGCAAGTGGGAGCCGCGACTCGGGGTCAGCGTGACCCGGTACTTCCTTCAGCGCATGAAGACCAAGTGGGGAAGCTGCAATCCCCGAGCGGGACATATCCGTCTGAACACGGATCTGGTGAAGAAACCGAAGGACCTACTGGAATACGTCGTCGTGCACGAAATGGTGCACCTGTTGGAGCCGACACATAACGACCGCTTCGTGACGATCCTGGGCGAGCATTACCCGAGCTGGCGCGAGGCCCGTGCCGAACTCAACGAGCTGCCCTTGAGTGCGGAACGGTGGAAGGAATGACGGGGTGAGCTCGGATCATTAGGTGACCAGGGCTCGGAGCGAGAGGGCGCCTGGACAGGCAGGTCGGGCGATCGTTGATTCACACCAATCCCCACCCGTTCGCTCAAGAACCGGGACTCGATCCTCGCTGTTTCAGCCTGATAATTTGACCGGATCGCCTACCATCATGAGATAGTCGTAACCTCCCGGTCCGCAGCGGCGTTCGAGCTGCTTCAGGATACGTCGCTGAATCGCGGGTGTATCGTTCGGACCATTGACGTAGAACGGCTTGCCATTCTTTCCGAACAGGAAGCTCGCCGGGCACGCATGCCCCTCGATGTCACCGAAAATCAACCGCGCGATCCGGTAGTCCGCATGTGGCTCGAAACCGAGATCCTTGGCATAGACGAGCGCCTCTTCGACCAATTTGCGGGCACAACTCGGGTGCTGACGCTCCATGGATTCCGCGGGATTCGAATGGATCCTGGCCAGGATCTCCGGATATTCGGACGCCTCGCAGATCTTGTACAAAGCGTTCTTGACGCCCAGACAAAAAACATCCACAAGGATCCCTGCGATCGCATACCGACCATCCGGCAGGTGCCGAGACAACCAGACCGTACCAATTCCCTGCTCGAAGAGATTCGATGGGACGAGCACGTCGGCGATCGGCGCCTGACCCACTCTCGCCCATTCGCGGGCTACGGACAAGGCACCGGCCATGCCACCAGACTTTCCCTTCGTCTGCTGACGCTTCTTGTCGCGTTTCGCGCGCTTCTTTTGCAGGGCTTTTTGGTCGAGCGCCATGGGAGTCCTCATATAGGGATGAGATTTGGAGAGATAACGCCGACCTTCGAAGCACAGCCGTCGTCCAGCGTCCCAAGATACAGGCTCGGCCTTAACCTCGAGTGAAGCAAGTCTAGCGTCACACCATCGGAGACGATTCCGAAAGCCAGGGACCAAAATCCCCGGAAATGCACCAGAGCCAGGGACTCGCGGGCATAAAAAATCCCCGTGTCCGCGAGAACACGAGGATTTTCTTCACTTTTTTGGCTCCCTGGGACGGGCTCGAACCGCCGACCTAGTGATTAACAGTTGCTCGCTGACACGACTGAAACACCAGGGGAACACGTGAGGAGCCTTCATAATCATAGCCTTACGAGCATCGAAAGTGACAGCGACAATTGCTTACACAAGCATTCTTGAAGCCCGAGTGTCCCATGAGTGTCCCACGGGATAGCTAATCTTCAGGCATCTCACGCCCGGTAAGATACCACGGCAGCCAGCGGCAGGAACACGGCAGGGTTCCACTGGGAACGGAGCGGCAGGCATAGCCCCAGAGGCACCGAGCGTCTGTCCCGAAGATGGTCGCAGCTCTGGGGAGTGCCGATCCGGTTGGACGGACTCTGGACGCTGAGGGTAGGGGCAGGGGTGGAGGGTATGGCGGCTCATTGAAGCCAGCGGGCCATGCTGTAGGGGCAGCGGGGGGGAATACCGAAACCGCGCCAAAGGGGAACCCATTCAGATTTTTGCGGCAAAACAGTCGGGCTCTTTACGTGTTCGATAGCCATCCCTGGCACCTCCAAAGGGAGCACGACATCCCCAAAGGGAGCAAAGAGTGCAGACTATTTTGAGTGCTCCCTTTGCATCCTTTGGTGCTCCCTTTGGCCCTCAGGTCACCGAGTGTTGCACTCAGGGTTCACGGTTTGTCCATCAGCAGGCAAGAACCACATCCATTGCCCTTGGTAACCCTCCTTCCGCTTCTCGACCTTGAGCCGACTGGCAGCTCGCTTCACCCGGTCCCAGGAGTATCCGGCCCCGTCGGCATCCGCCTTCATCTGCTTGGCTGTCACTGGACCAGGGCTTTGAAGGTCACGTAAGGTGAACATCCTGGCCCCAGCTGTCTTCGGGCTCGCCCGCTGTCGACTCGTTCGTCTGCACGGTGGC
>NZ_AONC01000022.1 GCF_000585215.1 Imhoffiella purpurea
GGGGGCGGAGCCGATCGCCGAGCCTTGCCCCAAATGCGGATGGCCGATCCTGACCCTCAAGGTCACCAAGACCAAGGGCGCCGCCAAGGTGTGTCCGCAGAAGGAATGCGGCTACCGCGAGCCGCTCGAGCAGTCCGAGCCTCAGGAGAGCGAGTCGGATTGATCCGGATCGGATCCTTCCGTCCCGGTCAGCGCAGCGATTCCCGAATCCGCTTCCAGGGGAAATTGCCCGTCGAGCCCGGGTATTCGCCGCCCGGGTCGATCTTGCGCTTGTAGCGTTTTCCACCGCACTCGAAGGCGCTCCGGTCGAGTTCGCTATGGCCGCGGATCCGGTCGGGCGTCAGCCGGTAGCGCAGCAGCAGACGGTCGAGCAGGCCCATCAAGGCATTGATCTGCGCGGGCGGGAAGGGGTCTTTGCCGTTGCCGTCGTTGACCAGCTCGATTCCGATCGAGTTCCGGTTGTGGCCTCGGACGTGATGGGCGACCTCGGATTCTGCAACGCCCGCGACCGTTTCCCCGTCCCGGCCGATGAGATAGTGATAGCTGATGTCTGGGTGGTTGGCGAAGTGCCGGACGTTCGATTCCAGCGTTCCGCCCGGGGCATGCCAGAGACGATCGTCCCTGCATCCGGGACCGCCGGTCGCATGGATGACGATGAGATCGATGGGGCGCGCCATGGCCGTAGAGGCCATGGCCAGCAACAGAATGCAGATCGAGGTCGGCAAACCTGTCCACGATCCCTGTACTGATCCGGGCATCCCTTCATCCCCCTTTGCGCGAGCGGGCCTGGGTCAGTCCCATGTTGGCCTGATGGACGAAGTGCTTGAAATCCTGGAAGCTGGTCGGATCGAGCGCGCGCCCGCTGGGTCCGCGATCGGCGTAGATGAGCCCGATGCACTGATTGCTGACGATGATGGGTGCGATCATGAAAGGCACGATGCCCGTGAGCCGGGCCAGGTTCTCCGGGATGGACCCCTCGACGGTTTCTTGGTCGGCCGTGCTGACCATTCGAGGCAGCTTGCGGTCCAGGGTGAGGAAGAGGACGGTCGGTGCCTTGGGGTTGCGGACGAACTGAAATCCCTTCATCAGCCGATCCTCGTCCGCCCCGAGTGCGTATTTGGCCTTGATCACGCGCTTGTCCGGGCTCGTCAGGGCGAAGAGAACGCGGTCCATCCCGACGCCGCGATAGATGCCTTCCAGGACCAGCTCCATGACGACGTTGAAGTCGCAGCGCTCCTCGGCGATGAGCCCGGTCAGCTCGCGCAGGATCTTCACTTGGGTGATGTGGTCCGCCACCGGTTGATCGGACGCCGGCGTGGCGGCGGAGCGGGTCGTGCTCCGAGGTATCTCAGGCGTTTCCGGCTCCGCCTCGCTTTCCAGGGGCTGTGGGATGAATGTGGCCGCGAATTCGGCGCCATAGTCGTTGGCGATGCTGCAGGCCGCCCTGGCCTTTTCGAAAAACAGGTTGCGCGTTTCGTGCTGCGAGCGCTCCACCAGGATCGACGCCTTGCGGACGAGCTGATCCATATCGTTCGATGTCCAGCCCTTCTCTTCGGCGCAGAGTGCGATCTGTTGACCGAGGTTCAGGGTCAGGATGCGGTCGGTCTTCTTCTTGGGGTTGTTGATCGCCTCCTGGAGCAGCTCGGTCAGCTGCCATTCGCTCACGAGTTGCCGGGTCAGCTGGCTGAGACGAAATCCCAGCAGGCGCTCCTGAGCCATCTCGGGCGCCATGCCGGTCGATGTGACGAGCCGATCCAGCTGCTCGGCCAGCTCCCCACCGAAGCACCAGAAGGCCAAGTCGCCGATATTGTAGAGGAGGGTGGCGATGAAGATCTCTTCGGGTGATTTGTCGCCGCGTGCGATGGCCAGGGCACGAGCCTGCACGGCCGCATGCATGGATCGGCCCAGCTCGCGGCCGAAGCGTTGTTTGGCCGCACCCTGCATGGTGGCGTCGACCAGTGCGAGGGTGACGCAGATATTGCTGACCGCGTTGATTCCAAGCACGATCACCGCCCTGGTGATGGTGCTGATCACGGTGCTCGTCGGGTTGTAGTAGATGGAATTGGCCAGCTTGAGCACGCGCGCGGTAAACGACGGATCGTTCAGGATGATCCCCGCGAGGTCCGACATGGGGGCCGTGTCGTCGCGTGAAATCGCGATGATCCTCCGCGCCGTGCTGTCGAAGATCGGCATGTTCTGCCGCCGGATGAGCTCCATCCATTCTTCGAGCTTGGTCTGATGCTTCTGTCGCGTGCTCAAGTTACTGATCGTTATTGAATCAGCCGAAAACTATGGGGGAACGTTTGGTGTATTTCCAGGTAGATCGAGTATCCCCCGTCCGTGCCTGCTCGATCTATCCGGATGGATCCCCGAATCTGGAAAGATGCGCAATGATTCTCCATAGTAACGACCCGGATCCTGGGATCCGCATCGCCGACCGTGTCGCACGAGTGTCCATCATGTCTTCGGTTCCACTGCATCGATTGCGTCTTGCACGTCACCATATTCGCTCCGGCGGGGTGATCGCCTATCCGACGGAGGCGGTCTATGGTTTGGGTTGCGATCCCTGGAACGGTGATGCGGTGATGCGCCTGCTCGCGATCAAGCGGAGGGATGTGTCCAAGGGACTGATTCTGATCGCCGCCGACGCCGCTCAGCTGAATCCCTTCGTCGAGAGGCTGCCCGAGGATCGCATGGCCGAGATCGAAGCCACCTGGCCCGGTCCCGTGACCTGGCTGTTTCCCGCCCGATCCACGACGCCGAGATGGCTGACGGGGCGTTTCGATACGCTCGCCGTGCGCGTGACCGCTCACCCGGTCGCCGCTGCGCTCTGCCGTCTTCACGGTGGGGCCATCGTGTCGACCAGCGCCAATATGGCGGATCGGCGTCCTGGGCGGACCGCGCTCGATGTGCGCCTGGGTCTGCCGGATGGTCCCGACTATATCTTGAGCGGTGTTTGCCGTGGCGCGAGCCGACCCTCACGGATTCTCGATGGCCGAACAGGGGGCGTTCTGAGGGCCTGAACCAGGGATCGGCTCGATCCCGCCTCGGGCCGAATCCGGAGTGCGGATATGGCCTGCCTTCGGGGTCAATGACGGTGCCGGAAGCGCCAGGGTGATTGGTGCTCCCCCGGTTCGCTCCAGATCCCTCTCCCCGAGCGGCGCGCCTCCCGCTCCGTCTCCATGAAGCGTGGGTCCTTGCAGTAGCGCCGGTAGACCGCGGCATTGCCGCTCGAGACCTGTTCCAGGTTGATGAATCGCCGCTCCGAATCCGCGCCGTAGAGATCGGCGACGGTGCGGCCGAAGCGGTCCCGCTCGATGGGGATCACCTCGACCCTGGCGGGCGTGATACGGCGCAGGTTGGCGCGCGAACGGTCGGACCAGGGGCGCTGATCCTTTTCCGGTGCGTCGATACAGCGCAACCGAACCTCCAAGCGGTCGCCCGCGCAGTCCAGTATCAACGAATCCCCGTCCAGGATCTTCCGCACCTGGCAGTCTCGACCCTGTTCTGCGGTTCCGGCGTTCGCCGCCGCGCTGCCCGCCAGCAGCAGCACGGCGGCAAAGGGCGCCAGGGCGGAGAACCTGTCTTGTACCCGGATTTTCACCCGGTCGACGATGCGCGAATTTGCCACGTTTGTGCGTCAACCCGAAATCGTAGAGGATGGCCCTGGAGTCGTAGCCTGACCAGAGGCGAAGCCTGATGGACGGTCATGGCCGCCTAAGCTCATTCTCCGAGGTCCGGAAATGGACAAAGAAGAGCCGAACGTATTGAGGGAATTCATTCGATGATTACAAAATGGTGTGGTTCCAGAAGCGAACTCGAGTGTTGTGTCTCCAGGCTGAATGCCAAGCGAGAAATGAGCGAGCGATATCTGTCCGGCGTCGAAGAGCTTGCCGGATACTGTGCGTCATGCGGTGATATCGTCAAGTTCGGCAATACTGTAACGCCTGGAGAAAAGTGGAAAAATTTGCGAGAAAGCTTTATCTGTCCGCGTTGTGGACTCAATGGGCGCATGCGCCATGCCTACATTGAGCTGGCAGCTGTCATTGAATCGCTTTCTGAGCCGAAAGTGCTGCTGTTTGAACGCGTTACGCCTTTTTTTTCGGCCCTGGAAAAAATCTACCCGTTCGTGGAAGGTTGCGAATACGTCGGTCCTGACATTACCCCAGGGACGATAATCGAGCAAAAAATGATCGACCGTAAGCTCCGCGTGCGACACGAGGACATGATGGCGATCTCCTTTCCGGATGAATCATTGGATGTAATCTTTCATGCCGATGTGTTGGAGCATGTTCCCGATTGGATCCAGGGGATCAGGGAATGCCATCGCGTGATCAAGCCTGGTGGGACTCTTGTTTTCACTTGTCCTTTCTTCTTCATGGAAGAAAGCATTACCAGGGCGAAAGTCGAAAATGGCGAGATCGTACATATATCAGAGCCGGCCTATCATGGGAATCCCATGAGTCAATCGGGTAGTCTGGTTTATACGCAGCATGGCTGGCCTCTTCTTGAAGAGCTTGAGAAACTTGGATTTGAAACAGTCGAATCTGGACTCCTATGGGATCCATGGCAGGGAATTCTCTCGACCAACAATCCATGTGTCGAAGGTCAGATGTGGCCCTTGATGTTTCGTTGCAGGAAGCCCGCTGGTTGAATGCTTAGTAAGCGTCTGGCGAATTACAGGATTGCCCCAAGCGGCTTGATGTCGTCCATTGTCAGATTGTGCGGCAACAGTGCCGCGATGGCCTCTGGGGTCTTGGCGGCAGGCAGGTATTCGAAGAGGTGGTTGAGGTAGGCCCAGGGCTCGAGGGCGTTGGCCTTGGCCGTCTCGATCAGGCTGTAGAGCAAGGCGCTGGTTTCGGCACCCTTGGGACTGCCGGCGAACAGCCAGTTCTTGCGTCCGATGACAAAGGGCCGGATGGCGTTCTCGGCGGTGTTGTTGTCGATCTCGAGGCGACCGTCTTCGAGGAAGGTCGTGAGGATCGGCCACTGACCGAGCGCGTAGTGCACGGCCTTGCCGAGCAGGCCCTTGGGCGGGGTGCGGGTGACGGTGGCGTCGAGCCAGGTCTTGATGGCGTCGAGGATGGGGCGGCTGTGTTGCAGGCGCACGGTCTGGCGCTCGGCGGGCGTGGCCTCGCGCAGGCGTTTCTCGACGGCATAGAGCTGGCCGATGTAGGCAGAGCATCTGCTGGGCGGCACCGCTGTTGCGCCCACTGGCGGCGTCGACGAATTTGCGCCGCACATGGGTCCAGCAGCCGGCATGGCCGATCACCTCGGGGGCATTCGCCACGACGCCGTAGGCACTGTAGCCATCGGATTGCAGATAGAACCTTGGCGGTGGATCCGTCCCATCGGCCTGGGCTGGATCCTCGAGCAGGATGCCCTTGGGCACGGAGGCGGCGCGGCTGTCGGCATACGCGAACCAGCGCACCGGCTGTCCGGGCGGCCCGCCGCAGAACACCCACATGTAGGAGGTTTGGGTGTTGTCGCGCCCGGGCTCACGAAGCACCTGCACGGGCGTTTCGTCGACGTGGACCACCGCGCCTTGGCGCAATTGGGCCTTGAGCGCGGCGGCGATGGGGGCGAGCGGTGCGTTGAGCTGGATCAGCAGCCCAGCCATGGTCTGGCGGGTCAGGTCGATGCCCTCGCGCTCGAAGATCTTCTCTTGGCGGTACAGTGGCAGGGCATCGACGAACTTGGCGGTGACGATCCCCGCCAGCAGTGAGGCGTGGGCGACCGACTTGGGGATGATCTGTTCGGGACGCGGGGCGATCTTGACCCCGACCTCGGCCCCCGGGACGTCCTCCGTACGCGCGACGTATTTGGCGCGCTTGTAGACGATGACATAGGTCTGGCGCGGAACGATCGCCAACTGCTCGGAGGTGTCGTAGCCGATGAAGCTCCAGTCCTCCCCCATCGCGGCCTTCTCCTCCTCGCCGAGGTCGAGCAGGCGCTCGACGCGGGGCAGATGGCTTGGCAGAGGACGGCGCACGGGTTGGCGCTTGGTCGGTGCCTCCGTATCCTTGGCGGTGTCCGGCGCGGCGGGCGCAGGCAGCTCGGCCTCGAGTTCGCCGATGAGTGCCTCGAGCTCGGTTTCGTCGAACAGGCGCAGCTGGCTGTCGGGAACCTGATCGGCGCTGCGCCCGAAACGCTTGCGCTTGAGCAGCTCGATGGTCTCGAGCAACTGCGCGATGCGCTGCGCCTGAGCCCCGCGCTCACGCTCCGCCTCAGCCAATTGTTCCGTCAACTGGGCGATGATCGCCCGCAGTTCGGCGGGGGCGTCGGGGAGGGACTGAGCGGTGCTGGACATGCTCGGTATTATACCCGATTTCCCTGTTAAAACGCAGGTTTATGAGCGCTAGATGAGATCGAAATCGGCGCGTTGATGCGCCTGAACCCGGGTCGGATCCAGCCCATCGAGCAACCACTGAAACTCGCGCGCCGACAGCTTCACCGGCCCTTCGCTCGCTGACATCGGCCACCAGAAGCGCTCACGCTCGAGGCGCCGGTACCACAGCCAGAAGCCGTTATGCTGCCACACCAGGATCTTGAGCTTGTCGCGTGCGCGATTGCAGAACACGAACACCTGGCTCGAGAACGGATCGGCCTCGAGCACATCGACCACCAGCGCCGCCAGCCCGTCGATCTGCTTGCGCATGTCGGTCGCCCCGGCGGCCAGATAGACCTGGGTTTGCGCCCCGAGCGTGATCATGCCGCCAGGGGCTCCTGAAGCACCGCCAAGACCCGGCGCAGCGTCCTGGGTTCGAAGTCGGCACCGACCTCCAGGCGCAAGCCATTGGCCAGAACGAGGGTCAATGCGGGACCCGCCACCGGCACGGGAACCTCGTGCAGCTCGACAGGCACCCAGCGAACCGACCCACCTTCGCCCTGGCGTGTTTCCTGATCACCAGGATCCGCGTGCTGACGCACTTGCTCGCGCCACCGATGGAAGCTCGTCACCGAGATGCCCTGCTGGGCGCAATACTGCGCCTGTGTCAGGCCACTGTTCGGCCAGCCTTCAACAATGGATTGCCACTGCTCGCGTGTGCGCCGTCGATCTGCCATGCTGAAACTCCTGTCGTGATGGAATGGAATTTCATCTTGCAGACTCGATTCTGGGCGGGATAGATGTAATTGGCCGGACGCTTACGGTTGAATGCTTACGCCCCCACTTCATTCGATGAACTAGCGAAATCGATCATTGTGCTCCACCCCGAAACATTGGCGCCAAGCCTTTCGGCCGTTGACCTTCGGTGAGCTTGTAGGGGTTGGTCTTCGGCTTGGCGTAGCAGCATTGCATGTCCGTCAAGGGAACGAAAAAGCCCGGCAATCGCCGGGCTTTTTCGGGTGATGGCGGACCTATGCGAATCTCCTGGTCCTAATCCTTCCGGCTAGGTATTGATCCATAAATGGACTGCGATGCTTGCCAGATAGCCGAGCGCGATCGCCGGGGTCCAGTTGAGATGGGCGAAGAAGGTGTAGGTGCCTCGTGCCTGTCCCATGAGCGCCACGCCGGCCGCCGAGCCGATCGAGAGCAGCGAGCCCCCGACGCCCGCGGTGAGAGTGACCAGCAGCCACTGGGTCTCGTTCATGTCCGGGTTCATGGTCAGCACCGCGAACATGACCGGGATGTTGTCGACGATGGCCGAGAGCACGCCGACCGCGACGTTGGCGAGCGTCGGACCCCATTGGTCGTACATGACTTCGGAGGTCATGGCGAGATAGCCGAGCTGGCCGAGACCGCCGACGCAGAGCACCACGCCGTAGAAGAACAGCAAGGTATCCCATTCGGCGCGGGCGACCTTGTTGAAGACGTCGAAGGGGGTCATGTCGCCGACCAGGGTCGCCTTGTCCTGGTTGCGCAGGTGCCAGGCGTCATGCGTCTTGCGCAGGTAGTAGCCGAAGAACTGCAGATATCCCAGGCCGGTCAGCATGCCGATGACGGGCGGCAGGTGCAGGAAGTTGTGGAAGCACACCGCGGTGGTGATGGTCGCCAGGAACAGCAGTATGATGCGGCGCGCGCCGCGGCGCATGTGCACGTTTTCGTCCGCCGCGTCCGGCTTGAGGTTGGGAACCGCCAGGAACATGATGGCCGCGGGGACGACGAAGTTGACGACCGAGGGGATCAGCAGCTTGAAGAAGCCGAAGAAGTCGATGATGCCCTTCTGCCACACCATCAGCGTGGTGATGTCGCCGAAGGGGCTGAAGGCGCCGCCGGCGTTGGCTGCGACCACGATGTTGATGCAGGCGAGGGTGACGAAGCGCTTGTTGTCGCCGCCGACGGCCATGACCACGGCGCACATGAGCAAGGCGGTGGTGAGATTGTCGGCGATCGGCGAGATGAAGAAGGCCAGGATGCCGGTCATCCAGAACAGCGAGCGGAAGCCGAACCCCTTGCGGATGAGCCAGGCGCGCAGCGCGTCGAAGACGAGCCGCTCCTCCAGGGCGTTGATGTAGGTCATGGCGACCAGCAGGAAGAGCATCAGCTCGGCATATTCGAGCAGATTGTGCCGGACCGCTTCGCCGGCGACGTGAGGCTCGCCATGCAGGGCGTAGACGTAGGCGATGAGACACCAGATGATGCCGGCGGCAATGATGACCGGCTTGGATTTGCGCAGATGCAGGAATTCCTCGGCCATCACCAGCGCATAGGCCAGACCGAAGATGATGAGTGCGGTATATCCGACCCAATGGGCCGTCAGATTGAGATCGAGAGGTTCGGAGGCTACTGACGCGAAGACCCCGAATGGGGCCATGAGCGCCAGGAGTCCGACGAAAAGGGCTCGTGCGGAGGGCATGTGGTTTCCTCTAGAGTAGGATGGCGATCCGGACCCAGCATGAAATGGGTCGCTGCGAATGGGGCATCGCCTGACGGCCGGCGTCGATCCCTGGGCCGGGACAATCCGAATTTGGGATCCGTTCGATGGTGATCGTCAACGAATCGAGTTCGGTCGTGGCGCGAAATCACATTCGAAACAATGCATATCATGCTGGACGCGGTCCGAATCCGTGTCTGATGATGAAGCAGCGGAGCAAGATACCTGCTGAGCGCGGCGTCGCCAAGTCGTGAAGGTCGAATCCTTTGCCGCAGGTCTCAACTTTTCGTGACCGCTCGTTCTTCTTGAGACCTTCGGTCCGATCCTCGGGAGTCCTTTCATGAAGAAGCTGCTCATCGCCATCCTTCTGCTGCTGCTAGGGGGCGGAGGCTATCTGCTGCTGCGCGACTCGGGTGTCGGCTCGCAGGATTCCGGCGTCCTGACGCTCTACGGCAACATCGATGTCCGTCTGGTCAATCTGTCCTTCGAGGTGAGCGGACGCATCGCCTCCATGCCGGTCGCCGAGGGGGCCACCGTCTCCGCGGGCGATATGCTGGCCCTGCTCGACGAGCGGCGTCTGATCCTGGCGCGCAATGCCGCGCAGGCCCAGTTCGATGCCCAGCGCGCCGAGCTCGACAAGCTGATCGCCGGGACCCGCGCCGAGGAGATCGAGAAGCTGCGCGCCGATCTCGAGGCCGCCCGCGTCGAGGCCGCCAACGCCAAGCGGCGCGCCCAGCGCTCCAAGGAGCTGGCCGGGCGCAAGCTGACCTCGCCCCAGGACTACGAGGACGCCCAGGCCCAGGCCGAGGCGTCCGAGGCCCGGGCCAGCGCGGCCAAGGCGGCGCTGGATCTGGCCCTGGCCGGATTCAGGGTGGAGGAGATCGCGGCGGCGCGGGCGCGATTGGTAGCGCTCGAGTCCGAGCTGGCGGCGGCCGAAGTCGATCTGGGCGATGCCGTCCTGGAGGCGCCCGAGTCCGGGATCGTCCAGAACCGCATCCTCGAGCCCGGCGACATGGCCTCGCCCGAGCGTCCGCTCTACACTATCGCCCTGACCGAGCCGGTCTGGGCGCGGGTCTATCTGGCCGAGCCCGATCTGGGGCGGGTCGGGCAGGGTCAGCCGGCCAGGGTCTCGACCGACAGCTTCCCCGGAAAGCACTACGACGGCTGGATCGGCTACATCTCCCCGAGCGCCGAGTTCACCCCCAAGTCGGTCCAGACCACCGAGCTGCGCGCCGATCTGGTCTATCAGGCGCGGGTCTACGTCTGCAACCCGGCCGGCGAGCTGCGCCAGGGGATGCCGGTGACCGTGACGATCGATCTGACCGAGCCGGCTCCCTCGGATCCGGGCTGTGGTCCGAACGATTCCAAGGGCCAGGCTGACGACTAGGCCATGGACGAGGACTCGCCGCTGCGCGCCCGGGATCTGGTCAAGACCTTCGTCGGCGGAGGACGGCGGGTCACGGCGCTCGACGGCATCGATCTGAGCATCCGTCCGGGTGCCGTCATCGGTCTCATCGGGCCGGACGGTGCCGGCAAGACCACTTTCATGCGGCTCGCGGCCGGGCTACTGGTCCCGGATCGGGGCTGCATCCAGGTGCTGGGTCTGGACGCGACCCGAGAGGCGCTGGCGGTGCAGTCGGCGATCGGCTATATGCCGCAGCGTTTCGGCCTCTACGAGGATTTGGGTGTGCGCGAGAACCTGGATCTCTATGCCGATCTCCAGGGCGTACCCCTGTCCGAGCGACCGGCGCGCTACGCGCGTCTCATGGAGATGACCGGGCTCGGCGCCTTCGAGCGCCGTCTCGCCGGCCGGCTCTCGGGCGGCATGAAGCAGAAGCTCGGACTCGCCTGCACCCTGGTCAGGCCGCCGCGGCTGCTCCTGCTCGACGAGCCGACGGTCGGGGTCGATCCGGTCTCGCGCCGCGAACTCTGGGAGATCGTCTATCGTCTGGTGGACGAGGAGGGCATGAGCGTGCTGCTCTCGACGGCCTATCTGGACGAGGCCGAGCGCTGCGCCGAGGTCGTCCTCATCCATCAGGGACGGGTCGTCGACCAGGGGCCACCGAGCCGCTTCAGCGATCCTCTCAAAGGGCGTGTCCATCGCGTCCAAGGCGACTCCAGCGCACGCCGGCGGCTCCAGGCCCGGATCGCCCGGCTTCCGGGCGTCCTGGATGCGGTTCTGGAGGGCGATGCGGTGCGCGTGGTCACCGAGCCCGGGGCGGGGCTCGAGACCGGCGATCTTGGCGAGTCCGTGCGCTGCGAGCCGGCCGATCCCCGCTTCGAGGACGGCTTCATCGCGCTCCTGGCGCGTCAGCGCGACCCGGTCGCCTTGCCCGAGATCCGAACCCGATCCGGCATCGAGGGCGATGCGATCCAGGTCCATGAGCTGACCCGCACCTTCGGCGACTTCGTCGCGGTCAAGCGATCCTCCTTTTCGGTCCGGCCGGGCGAGGTCTTCGGTCTGCTCGGGGCCAACGGCGCGGGCAAGACCACCACCTTCCGCATGCTCTGCGGTCTGCTGCCGGCGAGCGGCGGCCGGGTCCGGGTCGCCGGGGTCGATCTGCGCCGCGCGGCCGCCAAGGCGCGCGGACGCATCGGCTACATGTCGCAGAAATTCTCGCTCTACGCCAACCTCTCGGCGCGTCAGAACCTCGACTTCTTCGCCCGCGCCTACGGGCTGCGCGGCGCTGGGGCGCGCGGCCGCGTCCAGTGGGCGCTCGACGCCTTCGAGCTGACCGATCTGGCCGACGCCGAGAGCGGCTCCCTGCCGCTCGGCTACAAGCAGCGCCTGGCCATGGCGGCGGCCCTGATGCACGAGCCCGACATCCTCTTCCTCGACGAGCCCACCTCGGGCGTCGACCCCCTGGCCAGGCGCGAGTTCTGGTCGCGCATCAACGCCCTGGCCGAGAGCGGCGTCACCGTCCTGGTCACGACCCACTTCATGGAGGAGGCCGAATACTGCGACCGGCTCGCCATCATGTCCGCCGGCGAGATCCTCGCCCTCGGCACCCCGAGCGAGATCAAGTCCCAGGCCGCGACCCCGGACCGTCCCAGTCCAAACCTGGAGGATGCCTTCATCGCGCTCATCCAGCGACGCGAGGGAGATTGAAACGTGCTGTTGCCTATATAAAAGCTCCTATAAGAGTGCTTAAAATACTTAAACGCTCTTCAAGGAGATTTTAAGATCAAGACCCCACTTCCTTTGCCCGTCGAGCGCGCCATCCAGAAGCTTGGTAGCGACATATCCCTGGCTCGACGTCGGCGTCACATCTCCCAGGCATCGCTGGCCGAGCGCATGGGGGCGTCTCTGTCCACCGTACGCCGCATGGAGAAAGGCGATGGGCGCGTGCCCATCCATTTCTTCGCCCGCGCGCTGCATCTATTCGGCGAGATCCAGGCGCTCGAGCATCTCCTGGATACGCCGAATGACGAAATCGGTCTGACGCTGATGGACGAGCGCTTGCCCAAGCGCGTGCGCGGCAAGCCAGGCGGTCCCTCGGGGGCCTTGTGATGGCCGCTGTCGCATCGATCCGCCGGCAGGTCCAGGTCTGTATCGGCAAGGCGGGTCTGCCGCTCGGTTCGCTCGTCTATGTCCGTCAAGGCCGGCGCGAGCACTGCGCCTTCGTCTATGACGATGCCTGGTTGGCCAGCCCAGCTCGATTCAACGTCTCGGCCGACCTTCAGCTGTTGCCGGGTCATCAGACGCGCAAGGCCGCCTCGTCTCGCGATTCCCTGTTCCATGGTGCGATCGCCGATACCGCGCCGGACGCCTGGGGACGCCGCGTCATCGCCCGCGACCATGCCAAGCGCCGCAAGACCGATCCGAAATTGCCGGCTCTTACCGAGCTCGACTACTTGCTGGCGGTCGACGATTTCAGCCGCGTCGGTGCGCTGCGTCTGCGCGATTCGGATGAGGTCTGGCAAAGAACGGTTCCCGAGGGGCGGCGCAGTACCCCCCCGCTGATCGAGTTGGAGCGCATCTACCATGCCAGTCGTGCCGTCGAGCGCGGTCAGGAGACGGCCGAGGACCTGCGTTACCTGCAAGGGAGGGGGACATCTCTCGGCGGTATGCGGCCCAAGTGCACGGTACTGGAGGAGGATGGCCAGCTCGCTATCGGCAAGTTTCCGAGCGTCGGCGATGCTCGCAGCGTCACGCGCGGCGAGGTTCTGGCACTGAAGCTGGCGGCCTTGGCGGGCATCGATACCGCGCCCGCTCGGATCGTCACGCTTGCGGACGTTCCAGTGGCCGTCATTCGCCGCTTCGATCGCGATGAGCAGGGTGGTCGCATCCCCTATCAATCGGCCGCATCCCTACTGCAGGCCTCGCGCGAGGATGAACGCAGCTATACGGATATCGTCGATGCCATCCGTTCCCATGGTCATGCCCCCACCCGAGATGTAAGACAGCTCTGGCGTAGACTGGTTTTCAATCTACTGATCACCAACGTGGACGACCATCTGCAGAACCATGGCTTCCTGCATGTGGAGCACGGACTCTGGCGATTCGCGCCGGCTTTCGACATCAACCCCTTTCCGGACAAGGATCGGGAATCCAAGACCTGGCTGTCCGAGCTGGACGGGCCGATCACCGACGTCGGAATGTTGCTGGACCGTGCGGCCTATTTCGCGCTGGACGAGGAGCAGTCTCTGGCTGTTCTGGGAGAGGTGCATGCTGCGGTGTCCAAATGGCGGCAGGTCGCGGCCGGTCCGGAGGTGGGCTTGCGATCGGCCGAACTGGACGACTTCGCGCCGGCCTTCGAGCATGAACAGATGGATGTGGCTGCCGCGCTGCTTGGACGGTAGAGGGTGGCGGCGCTATATCAGCGATGCCGTCTTGCTCGACACGATGGCATCCGATGATCTGATCTGCTGCAGCAGATATCTGAATTGGCAGATAGGTTTTCTCCGTTCGGGTGGAACATGCCTTTCGATGGACGCATGCTTGAGGGATTAACCATGACTGGATCCATGATCAACCGCCGTCTGCTCGGCCTGCTGCGCAAGGAATCGCTGCAGATCCTGCGCGATCCGTCCAGCATTGCCATTGCCTTCGTGCTGCCAGTGGTGTTGCTGCTGCTGTTCGGCTACGGGGTGTCGCTCGATTCCAAGCACGTTCCGATCGGGATCGTGGTCGAGCAACCTGGGGCCGAGACGGCGTCCTTCGTCGCGGCCTTCCGGCAGTCGGTCTATTTCGAGCCGAGGATCTATCGCTCGCTGCAGGCGGGGAGGGCGGCGCTGCGCGAGCGCCGGGTGGATGGCATCCTGGTGCTGGCGGCCGATTTCGCTCAGCGGCTCAAGGGGGACCGGGACGCGCCCATCCAGGTGATCGTCAATGGGGTCGACGCCAATTCGGCGCGTCTGCTCGAGGGCTATGTGCAGGGCGTCTGGTCGATCTGGCTGCAGCGCGAGCTGGAGGCGCGCCAGATTCCGGTCTCGGTGCCGGTCGAGGCGCAGACGCGGATCTGGTTCAATCCCGAGCTGGCGAGCCGCAACTATCTGGTCCCGGGGCTGCTGGTGGTGAACATGACGCTGGTGGGCGCGCTGCTGACCGCGTTGGTCCTCGCCCGCGAGTGGGAGCGGGGCACGCTGGAGGCGCTGATGGTGACGCCCGTGACCATCGGCGAGATCCTGATCGGCAAGTTGCTGCCCTATTTCGTGCTGGGAATGGGCGGCATGGTGCTTTCGGTGGTCATGGCGCTGTTCCTGTTCGAGGTGCCGATGCGCGGCTCCTTCTGGGTCTTGGCGGTCTGCTCGACCCTCTTCCTGCTGAGCGCATTGGGCATGGGGCTGCTCATCTCCATCGTTACCCGCAATCAGTTCGTCGCCGGCATGATCGCCATCCTCGCTACCTTTCTTCCGGCCTTTCTGCTGTCCGGCTTCCTGTTCGACATCGGTAGCATGCCGGTCGTGGTCCAGGTCCTGACCCATGTCGTGGCGGCGCGCTATTTCGTCGCCATCCTGCAGACGCTCTTTCTCGCCGGGGACGTTTGGAGCCTGATCCTGCCCAATGCGGCGGCATTGGTGCTGATGGCGGCCTTCTTCCTCGGGCTGAGCCGGCGGCGTCTGCGCAAGCGGATCGAATGAGGGACACGGAGATGTTCGCACGCATCCTGGCACTGTCGATCAAGGAATTCCTGGCCCTCTTCAAGGACAAGCGCAGCCGCTTCGTGGTCGTGATACCGCCCCTGATCCAGCTGCTGGTGTTCGGCTATGCGGCCTCCTTCGATTTGAATCACATCCCCTATGCCGTCTACGACCGCGACGGCGGCTATGCCGCGCGCGATCTGCTGGCGCGCTTTTCGGGCGCCCCCAGTTTCGAGCAGGCGCAGCCGGTCGTTCATCAGGGACAGATCGCCGATCGCATCAATGTGCGCGACGTCCTCTTCGTGATCCAGATCGATCCCCGATTCACGGCGGATCTGGTCGCCGGTCGCACCGGTCAGGTGCAGGTTCTCATCGACGGGCGCAACTCGAACAGCGCCCAGATCGTCCAGAACTACGTCGGCAGGATTCTGAACGACTTCAACCGAAACTGGGTAGCCGCGCATGGTGGGCAGGGGATGCCGGTGACCCTGGTCACCCGGGCCTGGTACAACCCCAATTTGGAGAGCCGTTGGTTCTTCGTCTCGGGTTTGGTGGGGCTACTGACTCTGGTGGTGACCATAATGGTGACGGCGCTCTCGGTGGCGCGCGAGCGCGAGCAGGGCACCTTCGACCAACTGCTGGTGACGCCCCTGCGTCCGGTCGAGATCCTGATCGGCAAGGCGATGCCCGGACTGGTCATCGGCGTGCTGGAGGCCTCGCTGGTGGTGGCGCTCGCCGTGCTCTGGTTCGGGGTGCCCCTGGTCGGCGATCTCAGCGTGCTCTACAGCGGCATTCTGCTGTTCGTCTTCGCCGCCGTCGGGGTGGGGCTCATGATCTCCTCGCTCGCGGCGACCCTGCAGCAGGCCCTGCTCGGGGCCTTCCTCTTCCTGGTGCCGGCCGTCATCCTCTCGGGGTTCGCGACGCCCATCGCCAACATGCCGCCCGCGGTGCAGATGCTGACCCTGATCGATCCTCTGCGCTATTACCTGGTCATCCTGCGCTCGGTCTTTCTCGAGGGGGGCGGCTTCGACCTGCTCTTCGATCAGATGTGGCCGCTGGCCCTGATCGCGCTGGCGACCCTCGGCGCGGCAGGATGGCTGTTCAGGCACCGCATGGCTTGAGAGGCCCCGTCGATCCCGGGGGTCTCATCAATCACTTGCGGAGCGCGCGTTCGGGTGGCAGATTGAAGGGCTGCGTCCCGCGAGATGCGGCCCTTCCATTCTCAGTCGCTGGAGATCTTCCACTGTTAGATCTGGCACCACCCGAGCACGGCGGACGTTTGCGTCAGGCCGCCGAGCGCTATCAGATTCCGGTCTCGGACTGGCTCGACCTCTCGACCGGCATCAATCCCGACCCCTGGCCCGTGCCTAGGCTGTCGCCCCATTGCTGGTGGCGCCTTCCCGAGGACGAGGACGGTCTGGACTCGGCCGCGGCCGATTACTACGGCGCCTCCAGCCCGTTGCCCTTGGCCGGTTCCCAGGCCGCCATCCAGGCGCTGCCCATGCTGCGCGAGTCCGCTCGGGTTGGGATCCAGCGTCTCGGCTATCGCGAGCACGCCCATGCCTGGCGTCGCGCGGGTCACTCGCTGATCGAGCTGGACGATGAGGCGATCGAGGCGCATCTGGACGATTCGGCGGGCGGACTGGATGTTCTGGTCGTCATCAATCCCAACAACCCGAGCGGTCGGTGCTGGCCGATCGAGCGGTTGCTCGCGTGGCATGCGCGTCTCGCCGAGCGCGGCGGCTGGCTGGTGGTCGACGAGGCCTTCATGGACGCGACCCCAGGGGCGAGCCTGCTGCCGTATGCCGGCCGGGAGGGATTGGTGGTGCTGCGCTCGCTCGGCAAGTTCTTCGGCCTGGCCGGCGCTCGGGTCGGGTTTCTCTTCGCCGAGCCTCGGCTACGCGAGCGCGTGAGACGCCTGCTCGGACCTTGGACTCTGGCGAGCCCGGCGCGCGAGGTCGCCCGTCTGGCCCTGTCGGATCGCGGCTGGCAGGAGCGGGAGCGCCGATCCCTGCCGTTGCGCGCGGCGCGTCTCGCCGATCTCCTCGACCGGCATGGCCTGACGCCGGCCGGAGGTACCGCGCTCTTCCAATGGGTTCGGACTCAGGAGGCCGTCAGGATTCAGGATGCACTGGCGTGTCGGGCGATCCTGGTGCGCCGTTTCGATGCGCCCCAGAGTCTGAGGTTCGGTCTGCCCGGAGACGTGTCGGAATGGCAGCGTCTGGCCGGGGCCTTGGATTCGAGCCTCTGAGCATGTCGGAGTGCCCCGGGTTCGAGTTTCCTGCTGAGATGCCGCCCGCCGGCCATTTGTGGTCGCAACGGCCCGAATGGCTGGAGGTTCCTGCCGCGCCGCAGGGTACTGCGCTCCGGGGTCTGGCGGTGGATCCGCATATCCCGCCGCGGTTGACCTGCTTCGTCGAGGGGCGGGATCCGGGTTCGGTGCGCGGTCAGCTCGATCGGCTGGGAATCGACGCTGCGCTGAAATCCATGGGTGTGCTGGACGGGAGTGAGCCCGGGCGGGGGCTCGGTGCTTGGGAGATCGAGCTCTCCGATCCGAGTCCTGTCGGATGCCTGGGGCTGGCGCCGAGCGATGCGGCGCCAGGCGACGAATACCTCGCGACTCGGCAACGGCTCCTAAGCAAGCATGCCCTGGACGTCGCCTTGAGCCGCGGCCGGCATGCCGTCGAGCGCGCCAAGCTCGCCGGCACACCTTTCTTCGTCGGCCTTGCCTGGTCGCGCGAAACCGGCGATGCCGCTTCGCCCCCTCGGGCGATGGGAGGCGATCCATACCGCACGCTCGCGCTCCTGGCCGATCCAGAGATCATCGCGCTGGTCGGGGCGGCCATCTCCGCTGGTCAGATCGGTCTGCCCATGTTCTGTTTCGGAAGGAGCGGGGAGGCGGCCATCTCGGCGGTCGGGCGGCTGCATCCAGGCGTCCTGGGATGGCTGATGTCCGTTCCCGATGAGCGGGGCATGCGTGCGCTACGCTCGCGTCAGTCCACCCGTCCGCCGTACTGCATCGGCGCTCAATCGGTTACCGAGGACTTGCAGGCGCTCGCGGCGGCTGGTTGATCGTTCGGGTTCCTGCGGTCGAGCTTGAGGCGGTGACGCAGGAGATTGAGTTCCCACACGCGCTCGGCGAGCGTGCGGCGTAGCTCGGCACGCTCGAGCTCGGTGCTCAGAAGCTTGCGCCCGAGCCATTCGAGACGAATCCCCACGACATCGAGTTTGGTTCGGGTCACCGCGATCGCCTGTTCGAGTCGCTGCAGACGCCGCTCGTCGAGGTTCGCGACCTCGCATTCGTGGCCTTCTTTATCCATGATGGCACCCCTCTTTTCTTCCCGTTCGATGCCCCATCCTAGCCTGCTTCCACGGTTGAAAAATCCGGAAAAACACTCATGTGCGCCCGTTCGGCCCCATGCCGGGCGAACGCGACCCTTCGAGGATCTTGCGTTTGCCTTCGAGGATGAATCCGGTCGCGCGCTCGAGGTCGGCCAGACGCACGATGCGCGTCTCCGGCGGGCGCATCGAGGCGTAGGAGGCGGCGAGCAGGACGGCGTTCTGGATGTCGCCGCCGGCGGCACCCTCCGAGTGCTGGGCGAGCGTCTCGAAATCCACGTCTTCGGCAAGCGGCAGCTCGGCCGGAATATGGCTGCGCCAGATGCGTGCGCGCCGCTCGCAGTCGGGCAGCCTGAACTCGACATGGGCGAGCATCCTGCGCAGGAAGGCGGTGTCGTAGTTGCTCACCAGATTGGAGGCGAAGATGACCGCGCCCTCGAAATTGTCGAGCTCGATCAATGTGGTGCTGCGGGCGACGTTGATGCTGTTGTCGGCCGACTGGGAAACGTCGACGAGACGTTTGCCGAGGATCGAATCGGCCTCGTCGAAGAACAGCAGGGCGTCCGTTTCGCGTGCCTTGGCGAAGGCGGCCTTGATGTTCTTGGGCGTCTCGCCGACGTATTTCGATTCCAGCTCGGCATAGCTGATCTTGAGGATCCGCTTGTCCAGCATGTCGGCGACGGCATCCGCGGCCAGGGTCTTGCCCGTGCCCGGCGGTCCGTAGAAGTTGAGCGCGACGCGGCGCCCCGTTCGCGCCACCGAGGCGAGATTCCAGGTCTCGTAGAGCAGGTCGCGCGAGAGCATGACGTTGGTCGCCTCGCGGATCTGCTGCAGGGTTTCTGGGTCCAGGATGAGCTGGTCGAGGCTGTGGCGGGGTTCCACCGGGTCGATACCGGCCAGACGCTCCGGGTCTTGGTCGGGAGCGGTTGGGGCCGATGACGGTGCGGCTTGCTCCTGCTGGATCTCCTCCTCGTCAGGGCGTTCGAACCCGCCTCCCGGCACCAGATCGATGATGCTCTTGGTCGGATTGAAGTCGACCCGGATCTTGGGCTTGGAGAGGAGGCCGGGGAATTGGCTCTTGTCCAGCAGGCGAACCAGTTTCTTGAGAAAGGCCATCGAGGCGGCCGGTTCGACCTCGACCGAGGTGTGCTTGCCGTTCTCCAGGCACCGAGGGCAGTAGAGCAGGGGCGTATTCACCACCTCGATCAGGTGGTGGTAGGGATTGGGCTTGGTGCCGTGATTCGACAACACCAGATCGCAGCCATGGGTGGGGCAGGTGGGCTGTTTTCGCAGCAGCGGGAGGATGGATGTCGGCATGGGGCTTGGTCTTTCGTCGGGATTCGGCATCTGGAGGCAGGTATTTCTATCATTCCTGCCATTTTGCAGCCTATTGTAATATCGAGCCCATGGCGGCCTTGCAGGAGGCGCACGGCTGGTTGCCGGATGCGGCGGCTGTTAGGCTTCTCGTCCACGTTTTCTTTCGATTTTTCGGGGTTCGGGCACGATGACGTCCATGGTCCATCGGTTGTGGTTGGCACCCTCCCTCATCGCTTGGGTAATGGTCTGTTCCGCGCAGGAGGTGCATCGGTCCGGGCAGGTCGAGGTGTCCTCCGAGCTGGAGCGTCTCATGTCCCAGCATGGGTTCGTCGTTCGGGGTATCGAGCAGACTCAGGACGCGCGGGGACACGCGAGCGGCGAGGATCTGGTGACGCGGGTCGATTCGCTGCTCGAGGAATTCGACCATATCATCATTCAGAATCCGGGTGGCGGTATCGAGCGCGTCATCATTCTGGGTGAGAAGGTTGCCTATGTGCCACCGGCTGTCGTGACCGGGTCCGATGGAGACGGGTCGGCTGGCGACGATACGGGTTCGGCTTCGGATGGCGAGGAGATCGTGCTCGCGACCAGCCGCAAGGGTGCCTCGCATCTGGTGACCCTGACCCTGGAGGGAGCCGGGGGACAGAAGACCCAGGAGCCATTGCTCATCGATACGGGAGCGGATCAGGTGGTGCTGCCGGTGTCGCTCATGTCGACGCTCGGTTTCAGCGGCAATCAGCTGCGTACTCAGCCGGTCCAGACGGCCAATGGCCCGGTCGAGGCGCATATCGGCAAGCTGTCGGCCGTCTGGCTGAACGAGACTCGGGTCGAGGACGTGGATGTCGCGTTCATCGACGATCAGAGCCTCGGTGGAAACGCGCTGCTCGGCATGAGTCTGCTCGGACGTTTCCGCATGACCATCGACGACGAGAAGAGTCAGCTGACCCTGGCGTTCAAATGAGTGTGCGTCCGGATCGCCTCCGCCGGTGCGGCCTCGTCAGCGCCCCTGTCTGAGCTGGCGGATCTCTTCCCGGAGCTCGCGGAGCTCGTGCTGGATCTGCTCCATGTTGCCGGTATGCAGCTCTTCGTGCTTGGACTGGTTCAGGGCGATCTGGCGCGTGAACTTGCGCTGTTCGTTGAGATCGTTCTCCACCCTTCCCAGGCTGTCGGTGGCGCGTTCCAGACGCTCGCTGCTCTGGTCCAGGCGGTCGCCGCATTCCTGGCGCAGCTTCTGGATGCTTTCGCGGATCTCCCTCAGTAGAACGAGTACGAAGCCGTTGGCCATGGTGTGCTCCGAGGGCATGGGGGAACCTGAGGGGCGTGATCGGGGTGGGGCGGCATGCTCATATGGTTCGGTCAAGGTGCGCTAGATGGCCAGTTGTCGTTCGTCCTCCTCCGGATCCAGCGCGTGGCGATACTGTTCGAGCTGCTCGGCCGTCGCCTCCAGATCGCCGAACCGGGCGATATGGTAGAGACCCTCGCCCTCGGTGATGAGCGGCAGATTGGTTCGCCCGATCACGATTCCGCTGCAGGGTGCCAGCACCGGCTCGTCGGCGGGTCGGAACGGGTCTGTGATTATACCAAGTGTATCGCCCTTCTTGACGCAGGCGCCGAGCGGTGTCAAGGATAGCAGCACCCCGCTCCGATCGGCGCGCGTCCAGAGGCTGGAGCGGGCGATGACCGTCTTGTGTCCCGCCGCCTGGCGTCCGGAGCCTCCTCGAACCATCCCCAGGTGGCGCATCACGCCGAGAATGCCGCGCAGGCCGGCGCGCACGGCGAACTCGTCGAAGCGCAGCGATTCGCCGCCCTCGAAGAGCAGCAGGGGAATGCCGCGCGCGGCGGCGGCCTCGCGCAGCGATCCGGACCGTCCCTCGACGTCGAGGATGACCGGCGTGCCGAAGGCTTGGGCGAGCTCTGACAACGCCGGATCGCTACCGATGCCGACACGGATCTGCGGCAGATTCTCGCGGTGCAGGGCGCCCGTGTGCAGGTCGATGCCGTGCGTCGAGCCGGCGACCACCTCGTCGATGAGCGTGGCGGCCAGGCGTGCCGCGAGCGAGCCCGTGTCCGACCCCGGAAAGCAGCGGTTCAGGTCGCGCCGGTCGGGCAGATAGCGCGATTGACGGATGAAGCCGTAGACGTTGACCACAGGAACCGCCAGCAGGCTCCCCCTGAGGCCCTTGAGCGCCTTGTGGCTCAGCAGCCGGCGGATGATCTCCACGCCGTTGATCTCGTCGCCGTGGACGCAGGCGGTGACGAACAGGCGGGGTCCCGGCCGGCGTCCCCGGACCACATGCACCGGCATGAGTACCGGTGTCTGGGTATAGAGGTTCGGCAATGGGATGTCGATGCGCGTGCGCTCGCCGGGAAGGACGTCGACCCCGGCGATGACGAGTGGATCTGGCTCCATGATGCCGCTGCCGCTCCTCAGCCCTGACCTCGGGTCCGGGTCTTGCCGATCGCGGCGTTCTTCTCGATGAACTCGATCGTCATACCGGCGACGTCCTTGCCGGTCGCGGCCTCGATGCCTTCGAGGCCCGGCGAGGAGTTGACCTCCATGACGACCGGTCCGTGGTTGGAGCGCAGGATGTCCACGCCGGCGACGTTGAGCCCCATGATCTTGGCGGCACGGGTCGCGGTGGAGCGCTCCTCCGGGGTGATGCGGATGAGCGAGGCGGTGCCGCCGCGGTGCAGATTGGAGCGGAACTCGCCCTCCTTGGCCTGGCGCTTCATGGCGGCCACCACCTTGTCGCCGATGACCAGACAGCGGATGTCCGCGCCCTTGGCCTCCTTGATGTATTCCTGGACCAGGATGTTGACCTTGAGGCCCATGAATGCCTCGACGACGCTCTCGGCGGCCTTCTGGGTCTCCGCCAGGACCACGCCGATGCCCTGCGTGCCCTCGAGCAGCTTGATCACCAGAGGGGCGCCTCCGACCATCTTGATCAGGTCCTGCACGTCGTCCGGCGCGTGCGCGAATCCGGTAATGGGCAGCCCGATCCCCTTGCGCGCCAGCAGCTGCAGCGAGCGCAGCTTGTCGCGCGCGCGGGTGATGGCGACCGATTCGTTGAGCGGATAGACGCCCATCATCTCGAACTGGCGCAGCACGGCCGTCCCGTAGAAGGTCACCGAGGCGCCGATGCGCGGGATCACGGCATCGAAGTCGTTGAGCTCCTCGCCCTTGTAATGGATCGATGGGGCGTGCGAGGTGATGTTCATATAGCAGCGCAGCACGTCGACGACCTTGGTCTCGTGTCCGCGCGCACGTGCGGCCTCGACCAGACGGCGCGTCGAGTAGAGGGATGGATTGCGCGAGAGGATGGCGATTTTCATAGGCGGGTCAGGGTGCCGCGTTGCGGGAGGAACGGCCCTTGCGCAGATCCTCGACCAGCATGGTCCAGAAGAGCGTGACGACGCCGAGCGTGATGGCACTGTCGGCGACATTGAAGGCCGGCCACGGATTGAAGATGGCGAGCGGGATGATCGGGATGTAGACCTGGATGAAGTCGACGACATGCCCGAGCAGCACGCGGTCGATCAGGTTGCCGACCGCCCCCCCGATCAGCAGGGCGAGACCCGCCGCCTGGAGCCTCTCGTGCGGCTTGAGTCGCAGCAGCCAGACGACCAGGACGAGGCTCACCACCAGCGCCAGCATGGCGAACAGCCAGCGTTGCCAGCCGCCCGCCGTTGCCAGGAAGCTGAAGGCCGCGCCCTCGTTGAACATGAGGGTGAGATTGAGGTTCGGCAGCAGCTCGAGGGGCTGGAAGGGCTGCATCAGCGCCAGTACGGACCACTTGGTCGCCTGGTCGAGCACCAGGATGAAGAGCGATAGCCAGAGCCAGTGTTTCAAGAATGGGCCCCTTATGGTCAGGATCCTGTCCGGGATTGTGCGCGAGCGGAGACTCTCCGCTCGCGGCCGAGAGGGCGTCGGGCTCAGGCGAAGTGCCTGACCTCGCCGCCGCCGGTGACGTTCTCGACGCAGCGCCCGCAGAGTTCGGGGTGCTCCGCATCTGTGCCGACGTCGTCTCGGTGGTGCCAGCAGCGCACGCACTTGGTGTGGTCCGAGGGCGCGACCAGCACGGCGAGTCCGTCCAGATCCGTGTCCGTCGCCGACTCCGGACGCTCGGCGAGCGGATGGATGCGCACCTCGGAGACGATGAGGGCGAACCGCACCTCCTCGCCGAGTCGGCCCAGCCGCTCCAGGAGCGCGTCGGAGACGTAGAGGTCCAGCTCGGCGTCGAGCGAGGAGCCGATCCGGCCTGCCTTGCGCGCGCCCTCCAGCGCCGGACCGATGGCGATGCGCGCGGCGATCACGCCGTCCCAGAAGTCGCGGTCCATGGGGGCGTCGGCGTCCAGGGCGAAGAGTCCCTGGTACCAGGTCTCGGTGAAGATGGTCTCGGCGCGTTCGCCCGGGATGGCCTGCCAGATCTCGTCGGCGGTGAAGCTGAGGATGGGCATGAGCCAGCGGCTCATGGCCTCGACGATGTGGTACATGGCGGTCTGGCAGGAGCGCCGCGCCAGGCTGTCGGCCGGTGTGGTGTACTGGCGGTCCTTGATGACGTCCAGATAGAAACCGCCCATGTCGACCACGCAGAACTGCTGCACCTTCTGGTAGATGAGGTGGAACTGGTAGTCCTGGTAGGCGGCGATGACCTCCTGTTGCAGGCGCCAGGCGCGGTCGACCGCCCAGCGGTCGAGCGCGACCATCTCGGCGGACGGCACCAGATTGGCGGCCGGGTCGAATCCATTGAGGTTGGCGAGCAGGAAACGCGCCGTGTTGCGGATGCGCCGATAGGCGTCGGCGGTGCGCTTGAGGATCTCGTCGCTGACGCTGATCTCGCCGCGATAGTCGGTGGCCGCGACCCAGAGCCGGATGATGTCGGCGCCGAGGGTCTTCATCACCTGCTGGGGGCTGACGGTGTTGCCCTTGGACTTGGACATCTTCTGGCCCTTGGCGTCCACGGTGAAGCCGTGGGTCAGCACCTGTCGATAGGGCGCGTGGCCGTGCATGGCCACCGAGGTCATGAGCGAGGACTGGAACCAGCCGCGATGCTGGTCGGAGCCCTCCAGATAGAGATCGGCGGGTGTGGCGAGCCCCTCGCGGCGCTCGAGCACGCAGGCGTGGGTGACGCCCGAATCGAACCAGACGTCCAGGGTGTCGTGGACCTTGTCGTAGTCCGTCCCCTCGTCGCCGAGCAGATCCGCCGGCTCCAGCGCGAACCAGGCCTCGATGCCGTGCTTCTCGATCCGCTTGGCGACCAGTTCGATCAGCTCCTGGGCGCGCGGATGCAGCTCGGCCGTCTGCTTGTGGACGAAGAGCGGGATGGGCACGCCCCAGGTGCGCTGGCGCGAGATGCACCAGTCGGGACGTCCCTGCACCATGCTCTCGATACGGTTGCGGCCCCAGTCGGGCATCCACTCGACCTTGTCGATCTCCTTCAAGGCGCTCTCGCGCAGACCCTGCTTGTCCATGCTGATGAACCACTGGGGGGTGGCGCGGAAGATGATCGGGGTCTTGTGGCGCCAGCAGTGCGGATAGCTGTGGTTGAAGCGGGTCTCCAGCAGCAGGGCGCCCTTCTCCTTGAGGGTCTCGACCACGTGCTCGTTGGCCTGGAAGACGTTCTCGCCCTCGAAGAGCGGGGTTCCGGGCAGGAAACGCCCGTTGCCGCCGACCGGGTTGTCGACCGGGAGACCGTAGCGCTGACCGACGATATAGTCCTCCAGGCCGTGTCCCGGGGCCGTGTGGACCGCGCCGGTGCCGGCGTCGAGGGTGACGTGCTCGCCGACGATCACCGGCACCTCGCGGTCGTAGAAGGGGTGCTGGAGTCTAACCCCCTCGAAATCGATGCCGCGTCCGTATCCAACCACCCGGTAGCGCTCGATGCCCCAGCGGTCCATGGTGTCCTTGAGCAGACCCTCGGCGACGATGAGCCGCTCCCTGCCCGCCTCGGAGTCGGCCTCGACGATGACGTAGTCGAGCTCGGCATTGAGCGCGACCGCCTGGTTGGCCGGCAAGGTCCAGGGCGTGGTGGTCCAGATGACGACCGAGACCGGGCCCTCGCCGCAGCCGCTGGGCGTGCCGTGACAGCGTTCGGCGAGCACGGAGGGATCGACCAGGGGGAAGCGCACGTCGATGGCGATCGACTGCTTGTCGGCATACTCGACCTCGGCCTCGGCCAGGGCCGATCCGCAGTCGATGCACCAGTGCACCGGCTTCTCGCCCTTCTGCAGATGGCCGTTGGCGACGATGCGGCCGAGCGAGCGTACGATCTCGGCCTCGAAGCCGAAGTCCATGGTCAGATAGGGGCGCTCCCAGTCGCCGAAGACGCCGAGCCGCTTGAAGTCCTGGCGCTGGCCGTCGACCTGTTTGGCGGCATATTCACGGCAGGCGACACGGAACTCGGCCGCCGAGATCTTGTGGCCGGGCTTGCCCTTCTTCTTCTCGACCTGCAACTCGATGGGTAGACCGTGACAGTCCCAGCCCGGAACATAGGGCGCGTCCAGACCGTCGAGCGTGCGCGCCTTGACGATAATGTCCTTGAGAACCTTGTTGACCGCGTGACCGATGTGGATGTCGCCGTTGGCGTAGGGAGGACCGTCATGCAGGATGAAGGTGGGGGCCCCGGCGCGGGCCGCACGGATGCGCCCGTAGACGTCCAGGGATTCCCAGCGCTTGAGCATCTCGGGTTCGCGCTGGGCCAGATTGGCCTTCATCGCGAAGCCGGTATTGGGTAGATTCAGGGTGTTCTTGTAATCGGTCACTTCTATCGGTCTCGGGTGCGTCGGTAAGGCTCGAAAAATCCTGATGATGCAAGCTACAAGTGGTTCGGCCGAGAATCAAGCGGATCGATTCGGGGCGCGGGGCCTTGGCTGTCGTCTACTATCCCTAAAGTCGCGCGGATTTGGATGGATCCATTCGATGAGTGGGGATTCTATCGCCTTATCCTCTTGGAGGATCGGGCTTCGTTCTCGATGACCAGGGCGGTCTGCTTGGGTTGGTCCATGATGTGAGCAAGACATTCCTCGAAACGAGTCAGTTGCGAATCGGACTCTTCGTGCATCTCGACATGCCGTGGATGGATCATCCGTTCCTGACCAGCAGCTTCAAGATCCGTACCCAGAAGCAGCTCGACGCCTTGCGTCAGCTGCGTCTCGCCAAGATCCGGATCGATCCCGGGCGCAGCGATCCGCCGGCCGCCGGTTCGTCTCCCGCGAAAGACGCCGAGGCGGTGGCCGAGGAGCCGCCACTGATCGAGGAAATGCGGGAGCATCTGGCAGAGGCCCTGTGGGAGGAGAAGCGGCAGCGCATCGAGGCGCTCAAGCAGCGCCGTTCCAGGCTCAATCAGTGCTCCAAGCGCTATACCAAATCGGTCGGCTCGGCCAGAAAGCTGATGAGCCAGCTGCGATCCTCGCCCATGCAGGCGGTGGAGGCGGCCAGCGATCTGGTGACCCAGATGGTCGACGACCTCACCGCGGACTGCGAGGCCACGGTGCAGCTGGTCAACCTCAAGCACCAGGACGAGAACAGCTACTACCATTGCGTCAACGTGGCGGCCTTGGCCATGGTCATCGGACAGCAGCTCTCGCTCGACAAGTCGCAGCTGCGCCTGCTCGGAATGGGGGCGCTGTTCCACGATCTCGGACACCAGAAGATCCCCACCCAGATCCTGCTCAAGAAGGAGGCATTCAACTCGCCCGAGCGCAAATTCTACGAGCAGCACCCGCGCTATGGCGTCGAGATCGCGCGCAACCTCTCGGCCCTGCCCAAGCCCGTGGTCGAGATCATCGCCAGGCACCACGAGCATCTCGACGGCAGCGGGTTTCCCGAGGGGGTCAAGGGGGGCGACATCGGGATGCTGACCCGCATCGTCACGGTCGTGAACCGCTACGACAATCTGTGCAACGGATTCGGCGCCGATCGCGGCATGTCGCCCCATCAGGCGATCTCGCACATGTATACCAGCGAGCGTCAATGCTACGACGCCAAGGTGCTGACCACCTTCATCACCAATCTGGGCGTCTATCCGCCAGGGACCGTGGTCCAGCTGTCGGACGAGCGGGTCGCCCTGGTGGTCACCATCAACCCCCAGGACCTGCTCAAGCCCAACGTGCTGGTCTATTCGCCAGAGATCCCCCAGGAGGAGGCATTGATCCTGGACCTGGCCGAGGAGGAGGTCGGTATCCGCGAGAGCCTCCATCGCACCGATCTGACACAGGATCAGATCGAGTATCTCAATCTGTCGGACAAGCTGAGCTATTACTTCCAGTCGTCCGGCAGACGATAGCCGCAGCGGGGGCGATGCCGGTCTGCGGAGTCAGGATCGATGCGCCGGTCCGTCCCTGCGTTCGAGAACCTCGAAGCGGGTATCGTCGATCCAGCGCAGGCGATCCTGGAGTGCGGTCGGCTGGGGCCGGGCGTCCGGCATGGCGCGGATGAGACGGTCCTCGTATCCCGCCAGGCGCGACCAGTATGGCAGCAGCGCGAAGGGGTTGTGGGACGACTCCCGCGTACCGATGCCGCCGTTTTCGGTGGAGCCGTAGATCTCGACGACGCGTTCCGCGCGGCTTTCGAGCAAGCGTCGCCAGAGGTTGGGCGGGCAGGTCGAGGTGGAGGTCAGCAGGGTGACGCCGGGTGCGATCCCGAGCGACCGGCGCGTCGCCATGTCGAAGAAGGCCGGGTTGGCGACGATGAGGTCGCCCGACCGGGCACGCTTGAGGACGCTGCTGGGCAGCGAATCTCGGACGTCGCGCATCGGGATGTCGAGCCTGGCCGGCAGCATCAGTCCGAACAGGAAACCGTAGATGTGATGGCAGGGGACGCCGCACAGCACCCTGGACCGGTCCGCGAACCGGTCGGCCATGCAGCCGACCTCCTGTTCGAGCGCCGACATCCGGTGGGTGCACAGCTTCGGCCGTCCGGTCGAACCCGAGGTCTCGAAGCTCATCTCCTCGTCCCAGCGCGCGCGACCGTCGAGGACGATCCGGACCCAGTCGTCCAGATTGCGCTGTTCGAGCAGGGCTCCGTCGAGTCCGGCCTCCTCGAGATGGAAGCGGTCCTCGATGGTCTGCGCCAGATCCACGAGTTCCAGCGAGTCGAGATCGAACACGGCGGCATCGACGTTGGCGTGCGATTGGGTGCCGATATGGATGGCGGCCCCGATCGGGTCATGGCTGCGCTGAAGTCTCTCCAGGGTCGGACGAAAACGGCCGATCTTCGAGGCGATGAGATCCGTAAGCAGCCGCAGGATCCGTTCGGTCGTCCACCAGGGTTTCAAGCGTATCGATCTCTGAGCGATAGTCCAAGGAAAGGGCAGGGCGGGACCCGAAGTGGCGTGGAGGGATAGGGCGCGGGCATGAATCCTCGGGCGTCCCAGCGGCTTTGATTCTCCCCGCTGGGCGAATTTTCCACAATAGTCGTCGGCTGAAAAGTCGACCGGAGGTCGAATCATGGGTGCTTCGCGGCTGGAATCGGCGGTCATCACCCGCCATGGCGCTGGCGGAGGGCTGCTCGCCGCTTGCGCCTGTCTGATGCTGATGTCCCCTTCCGGGGCGGCACTCGGGGAGGACAGGCTCTATCGCTGGACCGATGAGGCAGGTCAGGTCCATTTCAGCGATCGTGCCCCGGAGGCGAGCGACCGTCCGGTCGAGTCCATGGCGATGCCCGAGTCGCCGGGAGCGGCCAGACGGGAGGGCGACCCTTATTCGGTGATCAACCAGACCCGTCGCATGGAGGCCGAGCGCAAGGCGCGCGAACTCGCGCGGCGCAGGGCCTATCTGGACGAATTGGAGGAACGCCAGCGGCTGGCCGAGATCGAAGCCGCCGAGGCACGGACCCGACAGCTGGAGGCGGAGGCCCAGCGGGCGCGCGAGCCCGTCTATGTTCTTCCCTGGGGTTGGCTCGGGCGCCACCACCATCACAGGCCACCGCGACCGAGGACCCAGGAGTATCCGCCGTCGCCCCGCAGCCAGATGTCACTGAAGCGGCCCGGGCGGTCGCTCAAACCGGTCGAGGGTACGGTGCCGCAGCGTTAATGCCAGGGCGAAGATATTGACTATTGTGCGGACAAGGGATATCGCTGCTCTACAATCTTGTTTCAGATCAATGAAGCTCCGGTTGCATAAACGTATGCTTGATCGAGATCTGTGTACGACCTCGGTCGGAGAGTCGCCAGAATTCCATCGAGCTGTCTATACAAACCGGTGATTTTCTATGACCTGGCTCCGTGAACTAAATGACGATTCAGAATAGTAAAATGCATTTAGAACAAAGGGTTAGGATTGAAAATCCGCACCCAGTGGGTGATGCCATAAATTCGGTTTTTTCAATCACAACCCTTTGTTCTACAAATATTTTCCTATTCTGGGCCGTCATTTAGTTCACGGAGCCAGGTTTAGCTTAATCAATCACTATAGCTCGTTTTGATCTCTGGTGTGTCTTTACAGGGGGGGTGATTCACGCCTTAGTTGTTCAGCGAGCCGACCTTCTGTAAATGGTTCTGAGGGGATATAAATGTAAGCTCCCCCTCTTGAAAATTCTTGCATCTTGCTCTTGGCTCAAGGTTTGAGCATTAATGTCAATGCGACGAGGAATTAAAGCAATGTTCTCGATGATAAAGGAAATTAAAGCAATCCGCAAAGAGCTGAAAGAAATTCGTGATAAACAGAATGAAGATTTTGAAGATGTGAAAAAAAAGCTTGGTGATCATGGAAAGGCGGTTGATGAGTTGAAAAAAAGATTTGATAAAAACGATGAAGCGATAGATAAAATCGAAACGCGTATTCATTTTTTCGAAACAACAAAAATGAACGGGGGGCAAGGTGAATACAGGCCGGCATCGATAAGCTTCACCCCAACAGGGCGGGCGTTTGTCGAGCCTAGGTCACGTTGGGTACCTGATCATCCCTACAGGAAATAGATAAAGATACTCGACTGAATGTTCTGTCAGTTGAATGTGAAGCGCGTTATTCTATTGGTATATGTTCATTTCCTTAGCTTCTGAGATAACGCGCTTGCCTTTGGTTGTCTAGTGTGTTGTTTAATCAATCGAATGAATCCCGTCATTTGGATGCATCGACGTCTCATGGCTGCGGTCGAGAATCTTCCGTTTTATGGAGGAAATCTCGCGCCGCCTTTCATGTTGTTGCGAGTTGTTGATCCACAGCGAGCGGAAGACGAAGTAGATAAACGAAGATATTTCTTCAAGTCCTCCTGCCGGTCTCGGTCTGTTGGCCATAAGAACAATCCCTCTCAATTGAATGCGCTGGAAACCATTGCATCCAGCGACCGTTTGTTTCTATGGCCAAATGGGTTAAGGGTTTGGATTTTTCTTCCTTCACTCGCTTACGCGATTTTCTTAGGGGCACATTTCGGCTGGTTATCTGGAATCATTGTAGCTCTCGCTATGGCAGTTTTTCTCCCTCTTTTCGTGTATGGTGTCTGCCGCATGCCAGTGCTGGATAAGGTCTTCGACGGTATTCCAAGCGGTACTCGATCTTGGCTGTACGGTATATCGAAATGGTGGACCTTTACCTGGACGACACGCTGGCTCTGTCGATATTCAGGACCTCTGGCATGGCCTAAACTTTTTTTACAAAGTGTTCTTCGTTGCTTTCCGAATATAGATCATCGACCGGATGCTGCGCGCTGGTATGGGCGAGAATCGCCCCAAGGCGTATTGCTGGTCCTTGCCATGAACGAGTATTTCCAAAGTGGCGGCCGATTTAAAGGGTTCTTCGACCGAGGATATCGACGATGGCTTATCTATTCTTATCTGCCGATTTGGAATGGGTATCTTGTGATTCTGGTGTTCCTTGTTATCTTGAATCTTGGTATGGAAATGCCAAATGTATATACACAAAACACCTCGCAAGAAATTACCGTTCAGACATATGCTGCTGAATCAATTTGCCCAGAGAAAGAGTCAGGAACCTGCGATCAGAATCCACAGAAGAGCAATTTTTATCATCAACAGTTGGCGATCGATAATAATTTTAAAGCTTTAGAAAGCTTGACGTTTTTGTGGATGCTATACAGCATTGTTTTTGTTTATTTTCAAAGTTTTTCTTTTCATGAATGGACGAGTTTAGATAATTTCGATGGCAGTGATCCAAGTGGACTGCCTATAGATTTTATAGGTCGCTTGCGTGTGCATCGCACTTCGCTGCGGAGCCTTCGACTAGAAGCGATTGCTGCCGCAGTCATTGGTGCTCTAATCCTGATAGCGGTTAGGATTATACATTAGTGTGTTAGTGAATGTTGTGTTTCTTATAACCTTTTCCTAATTAGATTGCTGGGATTGATGCGTGACTTACGATTTCTATTTCATCTTGTCGATGGGCAGCGTGCGGGTGTCAGTGGGTACGCATTGATAATGGGGGGTGACGATGGGACAGGCAAAGATTTCGAAATCAGCCGATTATATGGCTTTTCTTGCCTTTATCGATACGCTCGAGCGATTCGATATTCTTATTTTAGAGGCAAGGCATACGCAGGTTAACATCGCGCATCAATTACGGCTACCCACCCTGTATCGGGTATTGAGGTTCGAAGAGGATTTTCTCTGGGGTAAATGGCGAGATCTTTCGGCAAACTGGAGAGAAGGGGCCTCAGAAGTGGCAGGCGGACCAGAAGATGGGCAGGGATTTGAAAATGATAAAAAACCTATAGACCCAAAACCTCCGCAAGAAGCCTTCCATACCTGGAAAAAACTCTTCAGTAATCCCTCATTCAGTTCCAGGACATGCGCCGAAGAAGCGATCCTACGTCTGCCACCGGATGCAAAAATTTCAGTTCGCCCGGATGTGGATGGATTGATACAAAATAGAATCCCCCCAGCTAATGATGGAGAGGAAGGTAGGAAGGCATTTTCCGGGTATAATGTTCGCTCTCACATTCTTTTGGACCTGCGCCACGAATTGAACCTCATCTGGAGCGCGGGTGCCTGGAGTGTGACACAAAAACGCCAATATCGCCTTCTTGGAGCGATTCAATCACTGAAGCGCGATATGCTGAGGGACAAGATAGAGTTCTATCGTCAAGGATTGAAGGTCTTCGATCCAAGTTATTCAAAATGTTTGTCTGTTTCAAACCCGATCGGACGTTTTCTGCTCATCCGTACGGCCTTCTTGGGTCGTACACGAGTATACGTCGAACGTCTTGGTGACCTTCAAGGGCAATTCGCCAGAGACTTGGATATGGGGCTTCGAGATCAGCCAAGGCCCTTGATCGAACGCCGTCGTGAGCAGGGCATCTATTCTGGTTTTCTATCCGATTCCTGTCGCGATATGCAAACCGAGATTCAGTTGCTGTTCGGCTCGATGGGTGTTTGCAAGCCTAGTGGATTCAGGACGGTGATGCATCGCTGGACCCATGACTATTCATCTCACAACAATGTTTACTATACGGAATGTAAGCGTCGCCAACCGAGATTGAAGGATTCCTCTAGCGATGCAGGGGACTTGCGAGTCGGCTTTATCAATACCTCTTACTGGATGATCGAACGGCCTGACTTACAGCCTGTTATCGCTCATGAAATCGCGCATCTTGCCTTGATGGATTACTATGGTGAACTGTATTCGCCACGGTTGTCGGTAGCCGACGATCCATTTGCGCGTTTGTTGAGATCTCTCTCTCATTGTTTGACGACCTATGAGTTGGAGTCGAAGCCTGAGGTTGGGAATGAGGCTCGGCCTCGTCATGTGCTAACCGAGATTGCCGCCGATCTGATAGCCTCGGCGATCGTTGGTCCGGCCTATCTGTTGGCTGCATTCTTTCAGGATACTGGAGCACATCTCGAGGAACTCTTTCGTCAGCCAGACGAGCGTATTGATATAGATCTAATCGATTATATCGAGGATCGTGGACATAATCAATTGTTGGACTATGGTCGAACCTGGTATCTACGGTCGCTCATTGTCTGTGCATGGCTGAATGCGATTCAGCATCGAAATGGTTATGATCTCTCGAAGCTAGAGACAACGCTGATAGAAGGCGTCGAAGAGGCTTCAAAACGGCTCTTTAAACAACTTGCGGAACTAAGAGGGGTGGAGTTGGCGGCGGATCGCTATTGGCGGCGGCTTGGTGAGCGTCTTTGTACCCTAGTGAGGCGCTCAGAGGCTGCGCGAGAGGTGTGTAAATGGCGGAAAAAGCGTGGTGATGATTATGGAACGGGTGACTCGGGGGAAGGTCATCGCGGACCTCGATTACAGCCGAGATCGACGAGACGAATACCAAAGGAAGTGCGCAACCTGCTTTTTCGGCGCCTTATCGATTTTAAGTCCTTAGATGATCAGCCGCTGCGCGATCTGTCGGATGATCTTGCCGCTAAGGGTGAAGCATTTAATAGCCTCTATCTTAATTATAGAAGGTTTGATTTTGACTCTGGTTTCTCAGCGGATTTCAATGAAATTAGAATAGCGAATCGTCCACTTTTTCAGCATCATTACGATATTCCATGGCAATGCGCCCTCATGCGGGCGATAGATTTTGTTGGCCCTGAACTGGCTGAAGGTAAAGAAAGAAAGCTTGATACGGGTGACTGGGAAAGACAAATTCACGAGCAAACTACTTTAGGTCGAGATTTGTATCAAATAGGGCTCGAATTTCACTTCTGGCGCATGCGGTCTTCTTTTCATCGTTTTGGCATCGTTTTTCGTTTGCTGACAGAGTTTTTTTGGGATTTTACAGCCCGAGAACTACCGGTAAATGATCCGCTATACCAAAATCTAGCGTGTTGGATGTTTGGTGATGCAATAGGTGGTGATCAGGATAAGGATGGTCAGGAGAAAAAAGAATGGACTCGTAATAGACTAGAAGATTATATAGCTGCGTATGATCGTTTGGTATTTGCTGTATATGAAACGAATCAAAATTCTCAAAGTGAGATTCCTACAAAGTTTAAGGCTTCCTGGTTTGATGATTTGTTTGGAGAATATCGCGCAGGGATGTTTCGGATCGATGAAAAACTTAAAGATGATTTTGATCAGTTCTTGGGCAAAGTTTGCGCATTAGATCTTTTGCGGATTCATCCTGGTAGCGCATTGCTTTTCTTTCGAGATAAGAGCGACGCTAGTGGCGAAGCGTGTGTGGCTGATCCCGTAATAGAGCCTGCTTCCCAAGAGCAACGCTTTTTGGAAAAGCTCCAAGGGAAAAAATTAGCGGAGCTTTTTAAGATACTTGATGATGCTTTACCTCCGTCTAAGGGGTGCTCAAATGAATCCTGGGTGCTGCTTGAGCCTATTCGCGGATTCATTAGTATGCATGAGGATGTGGGCCAGTCTATCAGAGCGCTTACGAACGGACTTAAAAATGGGGCTTTGAATCAAGGGTGCGAATCGATTTCGCCTCAAATCGTCATGGTTACGAGGATTTATTTGTCAGGCTCCTACTTTCATTTTAATGATACTGAAAATCAAAATTTGTCAAGCAAAATGAGAGAGGATCTATTCACCCAGGGGTATTGGCGAGATTGGGTTCAAGAGAGCTCGGATGAAGGTTGTAGAACGCCGGCGGCTAGACACTACTTTGGTTTGTTAGGTGTGCCAGATCTATTGTCTTTGCAGATCGATAGTCCAATGTGTCGCTGTCGCTTGCCCCAGTTTTTTGCGTTTCAGAGGGAATTTGAGAATAATAAAACTAATTCCGCATTCAAACTTGCCTATATTCAAAAACGGCCGGATTGGGAAGTCTTTCCTACCTTTTTTGCGCGAAGAGAGTTGGCTTTACCTATATCTTTATCTAATCCGGATAAGCCGTCAGCAAATAAAAATGGTGGCATACCTAAGAAGATCTTAGGCGTTTTGTCCGTTACTTTGAAACAGCGTGATCTGAGGCTATATTTTTTACATCGTCTTCTTCGCTCCGTTAAGAAAAAGAAAGAGTGGAGTGATTTTTTTGATAGTTCGCCTACTGGATCCACCCGTTTGGCTTCAGATCTTCTTCCGCTCGATGCCGCAGGCGAATATCTCGATGATTGTGATCTGGTGCTATTAGGTGAGGGTTGGGGTGATATTGTTATTGTTTTCTCTTGGCCAGAGAGCAACGTTGATGTTAGCGACAAAATGGCCTCACTATACAAGATTGATCAGATTTTATTCCATGATTTTCAGGTGGATCGAACGGATCTATCTTTATCTGCTGGGTGTGCTGTATTTGCTGCGAGAGATGAGCGGTTTTCGATTGCAGTACAGTTTAGGTTGATGGAGGATCGTGGTCTTTCTTTTAGCTCGCATGAATTTTCAAGGCGTGCGCTAGACGTGATAAAGAAAAAGGGTTGGGGGGGGAATTGCCGCCTGGGGCGTATGCCTGGTGGGCGCATGGATTTTACTCTTCATTTGTTTGGCAAAGTGTATAATTTTAAATATAGTGATCTTTTCAGAATAGTTTCTGGAGGTGATAATTCAGGAAGTGGTGAAGCTTATCTTGAGCGGAATAAAAGAAACTATTCTTCTACTGTTAATAATAAAGATGGCGATGTGGCCAACTATTCTCACAACGCAATAGACTTGATTGAGACGACGATCATTTATCGTGAAGATGTGGCTTCTAATTCTTAGAAGCTGGTGTAGATTGTTTATTGCTAGTGGTAGATGTATTACCGCATGGTGCCTATACCTCCTGGGTTTGCTGCGCTAAGGTATCTGTCGTCTATGTGAGAGTTTTTCCTTGTAGTTAACTGCAGGGGCAAGAGTGCATCGAGATGGGTCCAGGGATGTCGCAAAAGCGTGGGCTGTCGGGGCGAGTGGCACTGATCTATGAGATATTCGGAATCGGTTCTAGGATTAATCGGACCAGAAGGTTTCTAGGATAGAATGCCGCCCCAAAGTCTCTTCAGCGACCTGCTCGGATCCTACCTTGAACCCACTCAAACGTCTCGCCTCACAGACAGCCATCTACGGCGTCAGCAGCGTCTTCGGGCGCTTCCTCAACTATCTGCTGGTTCCTTTCCTGACTTACAGCTTCGCGCCGGCGGAGTATGGGGTGGTCGCCGAGTTCTACGCCTATATGGGCTTTCTCGCGGTCGTGCTGGCCTTCGGGCTGGAGACCGGCTATTTCCGCTTCCGCTCGACCGGGGACTGGCCGCCGGAGGCCGTCTACGGGACCGTGCTGCGCTTTCTGCTGCTGTCCAACGGGCTCTTCTTCGTCGCGCTGCTGGTGCTGAGCCAGCCGATCGCCGATCTGCTGCTGCATCCGGGGCATCCCGAGTACATCTGGTGGTGCGCGGCGATCCTGGCGCTGGATTCGATCGGTGCCGTGGCCTTCGCCCGGCTGCGGGCGGAGAACCGGGCGCGGCGGTTCGCCGTCGTCAAGCTGCTCGAGATCGGCGCCAACGTGGGGCTGACGCTCTTCTTCATCTATGTCTGCCGGCATGCCTTCGAGGCCGATCCGGATTCCCTGCTCGGCCGGCTCTGGGTCCCCGAGATCGGCGTCGGCTACGTCTTCGTCGCCAACCTGGCGGCGAGCCTGATCAAGCTGGTCCTGCTGTCGCCGCAGTTCAGGGGCGGGCTCCGTGTCTTCGACACCGTTCTTTTCGGGCGTCTCATCCGCTACTCGCTGCCGATGGTGGTCATCGGCTTCGCCGGCATCATCAACGAGATGCTGGACCGTGCCGCGCTCAAGTATCTGCTGCCCTACGATGCCGAGACCAATCTCGCCCACCTCGGGATCTACAGCGCCTGCTACAAGCTCTCGATCCTCATGTCGCTCTTCATCCAGGCCTTCCGCTATGCCGGCGAGCCCTTCTTCTTCAGCTATGCCAAGCAGAGCGACGCCCGCCAGACCTATGCCCTGGTGCTCAACTGGTTCGTGATCTGCTGCGTCTTCCTCTTCCTGGTGGTGGTGCTCTTCATGGACGTCTTCCAGTACTTCGTCGGTAGCGCCTACCGCGAGGGACTGGACGTGGTTCCCGTGCTGCTGCTGGCGCAGCTCTGTCTCGGGATCTACGTCAACCTGTCGATCTGGTACAAGCTGACCGATCGCACCCTCCTGGGGGCGGGCGTCTCGCTGGTGGGCTCGGGCATCACCATCCTGCTGCTGTTCTGGTGGGTGCCGATCCATGGATACCAGGGCGCGGCCTGGGCGCATCTGGTCTGCTATGGCTCCATGGTGTTCATGTCCTATCTGCTCGGACGGCGCTATTACCCGGTTCCCTACGAGGTGGGACGCGTGCTCGCCTATGTCGCGCTGGGCGTGGGGCTCTATCTGGGGGCGGGCTGGCTGGAGTCGGATTTAGGATGGCACGCGCTGGTCGCCGGCGGCCTGGCGATGGCGGTCTTTCTGGTGGTCGTGCTGATGGCGGACGTGCGCCGGCTGGTGTTGGCTCGGGCGGCGGCGTGATCCGACCGGGCCTGGGAGTCCGGTGGTCTTCCAGGCCCCGCATGGGGCGGTTCAGGGCAGGATCTGGATGGGCGTGCCGTCCGGGACCAGGCGCCAGATCTCGTCGATCTCGTGGTTCTGGACCGCGATGCAGCCATGCGTCCAGTCGCGGCCGGCGTACTGCTTGCGCAGATCCTCCGAGAGCACATAGTTCGGCAGCCCGTGGATCATGATCATGCCGCCCGGGCTGTATCCGAGCTGGCGGCTGACCATGCGGTCGCGATCGCTGGGGTAGGAGATGTGGATCGCCTTGTAGTAGTTGCTGTTCGGATTGCGCCAATTGAGGGTGTAATCCCCGACCGGAGTGCGCTGATCGCCCTCGCGGTATTTGTGGCCCACCGGCGATCCGCCGAGCGAGATGCGGTACTTGCGCACCACCTGCCCGCCGCTGACGAGTTGAAGCTGGCGGATCGATTTTCGCACCACGACCTTGTCGACGGGCCCAGTGATCTGGGGCGGCGGTTCCTGTTGCAGGGCGCATCCGCCCAATCCGACGAGCCCTACCAGCACGAGCGTGCCGAGCAGCCGTGCGGCGAGCGAGGATAGCCGAGTTCTCTGAGTGTTGGGCCGGCGGCCCGAGTCGATGTGCTGCATGGGGTTTGGCGTGACTTTCATGGGTGGATCCTTGAGCCGATACCGGACGGCGGGGCTCATGTGCGGCATGAGAAAGTCTATGTAGACGGCGGAAAAAAATCTATTACCAGCTACCAGCTACCAGCTACCAGCTACCAGCTACCAGCTACCAGCTACCAGCTACCAGCTACCAGCTACCAGCTACCAGCGAGATTATAGTTGCTGGCGGCTGGCGGCTGGCGGCTGGCGGCTGGCGGCTGGCGGCTGGCGGCTCAATCAGAACGCGGGCAGGGCACGCATGAAGAGCGTCTTGAGGTAGGCGGTCTCGGGGATCGCCGGCTGGACCGGATGATCGGGACCCTGCTGGCCGACCTCGAGCAGCTGCAGGCTGCGTCCGGCGCGGCGGCCGGCCTGCTGGACGGTGCGCAGGAAGTTGTCGCGTCCCATATGGAACGAGCAGGAGGAGGTGACCAGGAGCCCGCCCGGCTCGAGCAGTTCGATGCCGAGCCGGTTGAGGCGCTGATAGGCCTGGACGCCGTCCTTCTCGTCCTTGCGGCGCTTGATGAAGGCGGGCGGATCCAGGAGCACCGTGTCGAAGCGCCGGCCTTCGTCGCGCAAGGCGCGCAGGACCTCGAAGGCGTCGCCCTGAATCCGGTCGATGCGGTCCTCGAGACCGTTGCGGGCGGCGTTCTCGGCCAGGTGCGCGAGCGCCGATTCGGAGCTGTCCACGCAGCTGACACGCTCGGCGCCCAGCGCCGCGGCGCGCACGCCCCAGGCGCCGATATAGCTGCAGACGTCCAGCACCCGCTTGCCGACCCCATAGCGGGCGAGTCGGGCGCGGTTTTCTGACTGGTCGAAGAACCAGCCGGTCTTCTGGCCCGTCAGCGGGGCGGCGGTGTACTCCAGGCCGTGCTCGACCAGTCGGATGGCGTCGGAGGGCGAGCCGAGCACGACCTCGACCTTCTGATCCAGACCTTCGAGCGCGCGTACCGCTGTGTCGTTGCGCAACACGATCGACTGGGGCCGGACGACTTGCTCCAGTGCGGCCATGATCTCGCCGCGGGCCCGCTCCATGCCGGCCGTGGTGATCTGGACGCCGAGCAGGTCGCCGTAGCGGTCGACGATGAGTCCGGGCAGTCCGTCGCTCTCGCCGAAGACGAGCCGGTAATAGGGCTGATCGTAGAGCCGCTCGCGCAGGGTGAGCGCGTCGTGGATGCGCTGCAGCCAGAGGGCCGGGCTCAGGGGGTGGTTCGGGTCGCGGCTGACGATGCGCGCGCAGATGAGCGAATGCGGATTGACATAGCCGTGACCGATCCAGCGCTGGTGACTGCTCAGTATCTCGACCGGCTGTCCGGGCTCCAGGGACTTGAGGGGGGTCGCCTGGGTGTCGACCTCGTTGCTGTAGGTCCAGCAATGGCCGGCGAGCAGGCGGCGTTCCTGGTCCTTGCGCAGGATGAGTGGCTGAGTCTTCATGGGGTATGTCCGATCGGTGTGAGGCGAGTCTTCGCTGAGCCGATCAAGATTACCAGAAGGCGCCGCCGCACGGCATGCCCAGCCTGGGACGCGCATTCACTCAGACCAGGTGATGCCGATCCTTCATGTACTGGTAGACCAGATTCGAGACCTCGCGGATGGCGTCGCTGCGCTTCGAGATCCAGCTGCCGTAGTTGCGGGCACGGGTCTGGCGCTCGATGATGCCGATCATGGTGTAGGCGTGATAGCGGCCGTGTCGGTCGCGCGCCTCGAGGATGCCCATGTCGCCGCAGAGCTTGGCGGTGGATCCGGTCTTGTCGCAGACGTGCACCGAGGAGGGAATGCCGGGAACGCCCTTGAAGATGCGGTCGTGATTCGGCAGTCGCATCAGACGCCGCATCTCCTCGCTGTAGGGCAGTTTGCCGTGGTGCATGGCATAGAGAAAGCGGCTGTAGTCCCAGGCGGATGCGCGATTGGCGTAGGTGGCGCCGCTGTCTGGGATCTTCTCGACCACCCGGACCTGCTTGAAGACGTTCGGCGCGGCCGCCTTGAGCACGGCCTCCACCTCGCGCGGTCCGCGTCCGGCGCCATGCCGGCTGACCAGATCGATGATGCGGTTGGTCGCCCGGTTGTCGCTGTGCTGGATCATCCGCTCCATGGTATGGCGCACCGAGCTCGTATAGCGGGCGCCCTTACGGCCCTGGTCGACCTGATAGAAATAGGCCTGGGCGACGAAGGGCTTGATCATGCTCGCGGCCTGGCGGGGCACGGCCTCGTTGATGGAGACGAGCTTGGTGCGGGTCGTGAAGTCGTAGACCGACCAGGAGGTGCGCTCGCTGGCCGAGATCCGGCCCTGGCGGCGCATCTTCTTGACCAGACGCGAGACCTGGCGCTCGAGCGGCGAGTCGACGGATTTGGCCTCGGCCAGGTCGGGGATTCCGATCAGGGCGCCAGCCGAGCTGGCCAGCAGCGCTTCGAGAAACCAGCGTCGCTCGGGATCGTCGGGGTGTCGAGAGCGGGCCGCCACGTCCTCGGCGGCCCGCTCCATCGATGCGAAGAACCTCATTCCACCTCTCGGGGTCGGATGATATCTCTCTGGGGATCGAATCTCCGGAGCCTCTGATTCGGAATCAGGCCTGCAGCAGGAAATAGACGGCTGCGGCGGCTCCGATGCCGGCCAGTGCGGCGAGTGCGACCAGTGTGTAGATGCGTCCCATGGCTCCGCGCAGCGACGTCTCGACCGCCTGGAGCGATTGCTGGGACGTCGAGAGCGCCGATTCGATCGCCTCCTGGGTTTCTCGACGTGCCGCGGCGGCCGCCTTGGCGGCGTTCTCGCCGCTCTCCAGGTGGCCTTCCTGCCCATGTGCGCCCGCGCCGCGCGGGCGAAGGTCGCGCATGTGCTTCTCGAGCGATTCCAGGAGACTGGCGCGCTCCGCCTCGATGCCGCGCTTGATGAGGTCGGGCAGGGTCTCGGTCGCCAGACGGGTGGAGATGGCCTGCAGGTCGGCCATGGTGGGTTTGGGAGGGGCGGCACGCTGAGCGCTCTGCTCGGCGGCGAAACGCTCTTCGATGAGGCGCTGACTCTCGTTGAGCAGCCCCTCGTTCAGGTCGCGGCGGATCTCGTCCATCAAGGGCGGCATGATCCGCGACAGGCGTGCCTCCAGCCTGGCCTCGATGAGCTTGATCACGGCCTCCTCGGAGAGACCGGCCGCCGCGGCTGGCTGCGCGGGGGCTCCGCGTGTCTCGGCCGGGGCCTTTTCAACGCTGGCGCCGAGCTTGGCGCGCAGCTTGTCCAGAATCTCGGGCAGCAGCTCGGGCGCGGCCGATTTGGGCAGGATGCCGAAGACCCCCTTCTTCTTCGCCGTGGCGACGAAATCCGGCTCCTCGTGCGAGGTGCACATGATCACGGGTATCGAGGCGGTGCGCGGATCCTCGCGGATGACCTCGAGTGCCTCGAAGCCGTTGAGGCCGGGCATCATGTGATCCATGAGGATGGCGTCCGGGAGGCTCTTGCGCAGGACCTCGAACGCGGCCTCCGCCGATTCGGCCGTATCGACCTCGAGGCCGTGGCGCTGGAGTTGGAGCCGCAATGCGTAGCGTGCGGATTTCGAATCGTCGACCAGGAGTATCTTCATCGGGGCATCGCTTCCAATGATTGTGGTGAGCGGCTGACGTGAGCGGATCCGCCGGACGCCATGTGGTGGTTGGCTGGAGTGGTTCTGGTTTTCGCGAAGCCCGGAGCCGGAATCAAGGCATGTCCGGTCGTGTGGCGAGCCGTCGGACGGCGGGGAGCCAGCAGCGCCTCGTTACGCCGGACCAGGACCCCGTGCGGGGGCGAACCATCGAAGTCTGTGCAAGGGGGTTTCCTTGTCATGGCCAATCGACGAATCGCTCGTCACCTCCATGATTTCGCCAAACAGCCGCCAGCCTGTCGGTTCTGGACGATGCGCGGCGGCCCGGTGGGCAAGCCGCGCCGATGGGCGGCAGGGGCTGACGAGGACAGGTGCCTCGTCGTCCGTACTCTACGCGTCGCTCCAATCTCGGACTGGGATACGGAACACATCTTTTCGTCGTCGGGACATTTTGATACCGGCAGGCGATGGGGGCAAGCGAATCGGCGCCGGAAATCGCCGGAGGCCGTCCTCGGGGGCTGAGTCGGGGGAGTGGAGTCGGGAATGCCGGGCGTGCCGCCGGCTCTCGTGAGCGGCACGCCGGGGGGTCAGGTCACCCTGATCTGCATCCGTTCGCCCGACTCGGGGTCGGTGAGGTGGACGGCGCAGGCGATGCACGGGTCGAAGGAGTGGATGGTCCGCAGGATCTCGATCGGCTGTTTGACGTCCGCCAGTTCGTGATTGTCCTGCAGGGCCGCCTCGTAGGCGCCGGCCTGGTCGGCGACGTCGCGTGGGCCGGCGTTCCAGGTCGAGGGCACCACGGCCTGATAGTTGTCGATCCGCCCGTCCCGGATGAGGATCCAGTGTCCGAGCGCGCCGCGCGGCGCCTCCATGTAGCCCGCGCCGCGCGCCTCGGACGGCCAGGAGGCCGGGTTCCAGAGGCTGTCGTCGAAGGTGCGGGTGTCGCCGGCCTTGACGTTGGCGATCAGGTCGTCGAGCCAGCCGTGCATGGCATCGACCATGATCTTGGTCTCCAGGGTCCGGGCGGCGGTCCGTCCCAGGGTGGAGAAGAGGGCCTCGACCGGCAGGTCCAGTTTCGACAGGGTCATCTCGACCAGTTCCCGGGTCTGGGCATGGCCGGTGGCGTGGAGCATGAGCACCCGGGCCAGCGGACCGACCTCCATCGCCTGGCCCTTCCAGCGCGGCGACTTCATCCAGGAATAGCCCTGGTCGACGTCGAGCTGGGTATAGGGCGGCTTGACCCCGCCGCGCCCGTCGTATTCCAGGTTGGTCTCGCCGTCGTAGGGGTGCAGTCCCTGGTCGTTGCCCGACTCGTAGTCGTACCAGGAATGGGCGACGAACTCCTGGATCTGGCTCGCGTCGTGGAGGTCGATCTCGTGGATGGTCGAGAGATCCCGATCGAGGATGACGCCGCGCGGGAAGAGGAAGGTCGCGGGGTCCATGCTGCCGGTGCCCGGCAGGTCGCCGTAGCACATGAAGTTGCCCAGTCCCTCGCCGCGTTCGGCCCAGTCCTTGTAGAAGCCGGCGATGGCGAGCGTATCCGGCACGTAGACCTGATCGACGAAGGTCTGCATCGACTGGAGGATGTCCCGGACCTCGGCGAAGCGCTTGGCGTTGATGGCCGAGTCCGAGTCCAGATCGATGGGGCAGGGCACGCCGCCGACGACGAAGTTCGGATGCGGGTTCTTGCCGCCGAAGATGGCGTGCAGCCGGGCCGCGTCGCGCTGCCAGGCGAGCGCCTCCAGATAGTGGGCGACCGCCATCAGGTTGGCCTCGGGCGGCAGCTTGTAGGCCGGATGGCCCCAGTAGCCGTTGGCGAAGATGCCGAGCTGGCCGGATTCGACGAAGGTCCTGATGCGCTTCTGGGTGTCGGCGAAATAGCCGGGCGATGACTTGGGCCAGGCGCTGATCGACTGGGCCAGATCCGAGGTCGCCTGGGGATCGGCGCTCAGGGCGCTGACCACGTCGACCCAGTCCAGGGCGTGCAGATGATAGAAGTGCATCACGTGATCGTGCACGAACTGGGCGCCGATCATCAGATTGCGGATGAGCTGGGCGTTGGCCGGAAGCTCGATCCGCAGGGCGTCCTCCACCGCGCGCACCGAGGCCATGCCGTGCACCAGGGTGCAGACGCCGCAGATGCGCTGGGCGAAGCCCCAGGCGTCGCGCGGGTCGCGGCCTTTGAGGATGGTCTCGATGCCGCGTACCGAGGTGCCCGAGCTGTAGGCCTGGGCGATGCGGCTGCCGTCCAGCTGCGCCTCGATGCGCAGATGGCCTTCGATACGGGTGATGGGGTCGACGACGAGTCGTTCACTCATGTTGGCGGATCTCCTGCACGGGGCCGGCGGGGGCCGGCGCCGCGATTATCGGGTGCTGGCCGGCGAATCAGGCCTCGGCGTCATGCTCGGCGGCGGCGCGCGGCTTCTCGACCAGATGGTCGGCGATCATCTCGGTCAGACCGATGACCGGGATGTCCATGTTGTACTCCTCCAGACCCTCCTCGAGCTGGGTCCGGCAGGTTGCGCACATGGTGACCATGCGTTCGGGCGCCACCTCCTCGATCTGGGCCTTTTTGCGCTTGAAGGCCGCCATCTTGAGTTCCTCGGCGCGTTCGTTGGAGCTGACGCCGCCGCCGGCGCCACAGCACCACTGAAAGCGTCCGTGCTCGTTCATGTCGACGAAGTCCTCGGCGACCAGATCGATCAGATTGCGCTGCTGCTGGATGACGCCGCTCTTGCGCGCCAGGTTGCAGGGATCGTGCATCGAGAGACGGTCGTCCTCCTTGCCCTCGGTCTGGATGCGTCCGGTCGCGCGCAGCTCGTCGAGCACCTCGACGATGTGGAAGACCCGGAAGGGGTAGGGGCGTCCGATCAGATTCGGCCCCTCCCAGCGGATGGCGGTGAAGGCGTGGCCGCACTCGGGGCTGATGACCTTGGAGACCTTCAGCGTCTCGGCCGCGGCCACGACCCGCTCGACCAGCTGGGCGGCGATGTCCTTGTTGCCGATCTGGATGCCGGCGTTGGTGGCCTCGAAGCACTGGGTGGAGAGGGTCCAGGTCACCCCGGCGTGATCGAAGATCTTGGTGATGGCCTCCAGATACTCGGGGAAGTTGATGACCTCCATCGAGGAGAGCATCACCAGATATTCGGCGCCGGTCTTGTCGACCGGAACCTCCAGCCCCGTACTGGCCTCGACGTGCTTGATCTGGACCGCCAGGGTCTTCCATTGCAGCCCCATGGGGCTGCCGGTGGTGACGGCGCGGATCGAGGCGTTGATGAGCCCCTCGGGCGCGTGGCCGGCCTGCACCATGCCCTCGCGCGACTTGCGGATCATATAGGCCAGGTCGTTGCCGACCGGGCAGACCATGGAACAGCGTCCGCACATGGAGCAGGAGTCGTAGAGCAGTTCCTCCCACTCGGCCAGCATGGCGTCCGTGACCTTCTCCTGGAGTCCGAGCAGACCCTTGATCCGGCCCCAGAGGGTGAACTCGGCCTCCCAGATCAGACGCAGCGGTTCGAGCTTGAGGATGGGCGTGTACTTGGGATCGCCGGTCTCCAGGTAGAAGGGGCAGGACTGGGCGCAGACGCCGCAGTGCACGCAGCTGGAGAAGAAGGCCGCGGTCGGCGCGTCGATCTCGGCGCGGAAGGCGGCGAGTCCGCGCTCTAGCGTGAGTTCGCTCATGACTGAACCCCCTTGCGGCCGAAGGCGGCGCCGTTGTACCAGCGGGCGATGAAGGCCGTGAAGATGTGTGTCAGCTTGGTGAATGGCAGCATGATCAGCATCAGCTCGGCCGAGAGGATGTGCATCCCCAGGGCGAGCGGATAGGGCTCGACCAGACGGTGATAGGCCAGATAGCCGGTCAGCACCACCATGAAGACGATCGTCCATACCAGATAGTCCTCGGTCGTGCTGATGCGCCGCTTGACCGGGTGCCAGAGCCGATGGACGAGGGTTGCGAGCAGGGTGATGAGGGTCACGGCCGTGACCAGATCGACCACCGGGTTCGGCAGTCCGGGCCAGTAGAGACCGAGCACGCCCTTGAACAGCTCGATGTGCGGGATGAAGAGCAGCAGGGCGATCAGGAAGCCGATGTGCCAGACCCAGCCGACGACCACGTTGAAGGGCGCCCGCTTGAAGGTGCCGGGGTCGGCAATGGTGCGGCTGAGCATGGTCCGCAGTCCCGGGCCCCATTCGCCGGCGCGCGGCTCGGCATAGTTGGGCGCGCGTCCGAGCAGGAAGATTTCGACCAGGCGTGCGATCAGCCCGATGGCGAAGATCGCCAGGGCGATGTTGAACATGGGGCCCTTGACCCACAGCAGAAATCCCATCGCGCCGCTCATAGCTTCTGCTCCAGTTCGTCGATGGTGACGGGCTGGCGGTTCGCCACCGCCTCCTTCTTGGCCTTGCGGGCGAGTGCCGCGATTCCGGCTCCAGCCACGGCGCCGACCGCGGCGCCCTCGATCAGGGTCTTGGAGGTGACGCCGATGGGCACCGAGACGGGTTCGTAGAATCCCGCGTCGTCCCAGAAGCCTGGCTCGGAGCAGCCGAGACAGGGATGGCCGGACTCGACCGGCCAGCTGGTTCCCGAATTCCAGCGCATGGTGGCGCAGGCGTTGTACGTGGTCGGCCCCTTGCAGCCCAGACGGTAGAGACACCAGCCGAGCTTGGCCCCCGCGTCGTCGAAGCTCTCGGCGAACAGGCCCTTGTCGTAGAAGGGGCGGCGATAGCAGCGGTCGTGGATGGACTGACCGTAGAAGGCCATGGGGCGGCGGTAGGCGTCCAGCTCGGGCAGCCGGCCGAAGGTAAGGTAGTGCGCCAGCACCCCGGTGATGACCATGGGGATGGGCGGACACCCGGAGACGTTGATCACCGGCTTGTCGTGGACCAGGTCCATGACCGACATGGCGCCGGTCGGATTGGGTTTGGCCTGCGGCAGTCCACCGAAGGCGGCGCAGGTCCCGACCGCGATCACGGCGGCGGCGTGCTCGACCGTCTCCATGAGGATGTCGTAGTTGCTGTGGCCGGCGACCGTCGAATACCCGGGGTTGGCGTCGGGTCCGGGAATGGATCCGTCGACGATCACCAGGTATTGGCCCCGATTGGCCTCCATCGCCTGCAGACGCGCCTCCTCGGCGGCCTCGCCGGCGGCGGCCTGCAGGGTGTGGTGATAGTCGAGCGAGACCAGGTCGAGGATGAGGTTCTCGACGCTCGGGCTGTGGCTGCGGGTCAGTGACTCGGTGCAGCCCGTGCATTCCTGGAAGGAGAGCCAGATGACCGAGGGGCGCCTGGCCTGCTCGAGCGCGGCGGCGATCGCCGGCACCAGATTGGGCGGCAGGGCCATCATGGAGGCGGTCGCGGCGCAGAACTTGAGGAATCCGCGGCGCGACAAGCCGATCTCGCGCAGTCCTTCGCCGAGTGTCTTGTCGGGTGTCTTGAGGTTGGCCATGGTCCCTCCTTGTGGGTGTCAGGACGATAGTGGCGAGTGAGCGGGATCCCGGAGACGCGTGAGCCGGGCGTCGAGCCGTTCGATCGCGCAGGCGAGATCCTGGGGTTGCGGACGCAGTATCTGAGGGACGGTCGCGATCTCGACATGGAGCGTCAGCCGCTGGCCTTCGGCATTCAGATAGTCGACCAGCCAGACGCCGGGGATCCCGGTCTCTCGAATCCGCGTGGGGCCGAGCGCCTCGACGCTGGCCTCTGCCTCGCCCGTGCCGAGGAGTTCGGTCAGCCGTTCCAGGTCGCCTGGCCCGAAGGGCATGGCGTTGAGGTCGATGCAAGTTTCCTCGCCGCTGGAAACGAGACGTTCGAGGGCGTCGCGGATCTGGTTGAGGACGGCGGGGGCGTTGCCGAAGTCGCGAGACCGAGCGGAACATGAAGCGCTCGATTCGATAGTGACAGGGATCTGATCCAAACCGGACATATGGGCACCTCTGCGTCGGTCGGACGAAATTCTAGGACCATTCACTCCTGTCGGATTTGATGCAGCGCACCTTTATTAGAAAGTGGTTAGACTCGAATATCATTCCTCAATGAAATTCACATTTCCTTGTGCTCGGCCATACCGTTCGTCGGCCGGTTAGGACTTCCAGCGCGCCAGAAGCTCGCGAATCCGTGCGATCGCCACCGGAACGGCGGCCTCGACCTCCGGCGTTAGACGCTCTCCCCAGCCGATGAATCCCGGCTCGATGCCGATCAGGGCCCGGCGCCCGGGGAGCGTGTCGGTCAGCCGCGCCATGTCCATGAGATCCGCGAGGCTGACCTCGTGCACCGTCTTGGCGTGCGAGCGGAGCTGACGATCCATCTCCTCGCCCTCGAAGACGCGGACGCTGCCGGGAGGCTCGCCGAGCGCGGAGGCGTCGACCACGATCAGCTGCCGGCAGTCGCCGATCGGCACGGCGAGCGTGAAGCTCAGTGTCCCGCCGTCGATGCAGACAATGGATGGATCCTCGTCCGTTTGGTTCGAGAATCGGCGAATCACCTCCGGACCCACGGCCTCGTCGGTCATGAGTACGTTGCCGATTCCGAGAATCAGTGTCGCGGGCGCTTGAGGCATGGTGTCCGAGGTCATGGACTGGGTTTCCTGATCTTGAAGGTCGGGTCGGACGGGCATAGTCTCGCTGCCAGGCTGATGGATCGAATCGGAGGTTTCGGGGATGTGCTTCGGTATTCCAATGCAGGTCCGTTCGGTGGACGGCTTTCTCGCGCGCTGCGAGGCCAAGGGCGTCGAGCGCGAGGTGAATCTTTTCATGCTCCAGCACGAGACGATAGAGGTCGGCGACTATGTCGTGGTGCATCTCGGACAAGCGGTCGAGAAGGTCAGCGCCGAGCGGGCCATGGAGGCATGGGAGATCTACGATGCCATGCTGGCGTCCGCGGAGTCGGGTGCCGGCTGATCTGGCTTGGAATCTGAAGCGATGCGCATCGCACCAGGACGCTGCCGCGTTCCGGTAGGCGATTTCACGGTCGCGCGCCGAATCCCGGCTTCGCCGCGCGCTTGGTTCGCGAGCGAAGGGCGTGACGGCGTTCGAGGATCCGATCAGCCCAGGAATTCGCCGGCGATCCGGTGCTGGTGTCCGGCCTCTTCGTGCTCGGAGGCGATTTCGTCCTCCATCATGGCGCAGTTGACCGCCATGCGCGCCTGAACCGCCGCCTTCCAGGCGCGGTTCTGCCGCTCGGCCATCAGCGCGTCCGGGGTCAGCGCGGCGGCCGCCGCGGCGGCGACGAAGTGGTCGGCCTGAGCCAGCCAGTCGGTATCCTTGCCGCACTCCGTATAGGTCTTGACGGTATAGGCCTTGGCCGCGCGGAAGGCGTCCTCGATCTCGTCCGGGGCGGCGTCCTCGCGCATCCCGGTGGCGATGGCGCGGTTGACGCGCTCGTCGCGGCTCAGGCGCATGACGTTCTCGGCGAAGCGGCAGCCGAGCCGACGCTGCTGCTCGGGGCTCAGCTGGTCGAGCGCGGCACGAAGTTCCTGGTCGTTGTCGATCGTGGCCATTGGAGGTTCCTCAGCCATGTGGTGGGAGGTCCTGCCGGTGATCCATCGTCACCCGCATCAGGTGCATCGAATATCAACAAATTCCATTATGGATCACATTGACATGGGTCAGGGTGGTCGGTTGTGATGAACGGTTGTAGTCTGCTCCCGTGACGCGGGTCTTGTCACCAGGCGAGGCTAGTGGCACAGGCCCCGGCGGCGTTGCAGCCGATCATCGAATCCATATCAGTCGTGAGCCCAATGAATCGCACCGTTTTCTTCGTCTCCGAAAGTACCGGTATCACCGCCGAGACGCTCGGACACAGCCTGCTGTCGCAGTTCGATACCGTGAATTTCGAGCAGGTGTACATGCCCTATATCAACACCGAGTTGCGCGCCAAGGCGCTGACGCAGCGGATGGAGGAGGCCGCCGATCGGGACGGTGCGCGCCCCATCGTGTTCGCGACCATGCTCAACAAGGAGATCGGCGACATCCTCAAGGGTGGCAACTGCTTCTATGTCGAGCTCTTCGAGTTCTTCGTCGATCCGCTGGCCAAGGAGCTGGGCGTAGCCCCCAGCCTCAAGTCCGGCCAGAGCCATGCCATCACCAAGCCCAGCTATTACACCAAGCGCATCGAGGCCATCAACTTCGCGATGGCCAACGACGACGGCATCCGGCCTGACAACTTCCATCGCGCCGATGTGGTCCTGACCGGCGTCTCGCGCTCGGGCAAGACCCCGACCTGTCTCTATCTGGCCATGCACTACGGTCTGCGCTCGGCCAACTATCCCATTACCGAGGAGGACTTCGAGCGCGGCGACGTGCCCCAGCTCCTCTACGACTGCAAGCACAAGCTGTTCGCCCTGATCATCGATCCCCAGCGTCTGCAGCTGATCCGCGAGGAGCGCCGTCCAGGCAGCAGCTACGCCTCCCTCAAGCGCTGTCAGGACGACATCCGCCAGGCGCAGCAGATCTACAAGCGTCTCGGGGTTCCGGTGCTCAACACCACCACCCAGTCGATCGAGGAGATCTCCTCGCAGATCATCCGCTCGCTCAAGGAGAATCAGGAAAGCGGGCTGGTCTCGGCCATGAAGGTTCAGTGACCTGATTCCCGACCGCCCGGGCGGGAATAATTCGCTCGGGCGGTTGAGAGGTCTGGCCGAGATTTTTTGATGCTCTTGTGGGTGAATCGTCGAAAATTTCACGAGAAACTCCCATAATCCACCTGAGTTGATAGATTTAGGTTCGGAAGATGCTGCTTCAATTCGCCGTCGAAAACTATGCCTGCTTCGCCGATGAGGTGCTGTTCTCGATGGTCGCCTCCGCCGGTGCCGAGCACCCGCGCCACGTCGTGCAAAGCCGGGCCGGACGCAAGCCCCGCATCCTGCGGCTGGCCGCCCTGTACGGTGCCAATGCCCACGGCAAGACCAAACTCATCGAAGCGCTGAGATTCGCTCAGAATCTCGTGGTGCGAGGGACCCGAAGTGGACGACGTATCCGAACCGCTCCCTTCCGTCTCGATCGGCAGTGGCGGGAGAGTCCATCGCGCTTCGAGTTCCTGATCGACCACCAGGGGGTCGAGTACAGTTATGGGTTCGCGGTGGATAGCGAGCGAGTCCATGAAGAGTGGCTCTTCATCCGTGAGACCGCGCGGGAGTCGCGTTATTTCGAGCGCGTGACCACGGAGGATGGCAAGGTCACCGTCGAGATCGGGCCGAAGCTGGCGGGAGGAGACAGGAAACAGCGGCAGTTTCTCGAGTTCGTCGCCCAGGGAACGCGGCCCAACCAGCTCTTCCTCACCGAGTCCGTGGACCGCAACGTCGAGGCATTGAAGCCGCTGTTCCATTGGTTCAGATTCGTTCTGACCATCGTGTCGGCCGAAGAAGCGCCTCAGCCGCTCGCGGTGCGACTCGACCGGGAAGAAGACTTCGTCGCATTCATGGCGGATTTCCTGCGCAATGCCAGCACGGGTATCGAGGGACTTGGCATCGAGCAGGAGCCTCTTGATTTCGAGAGACATTTTCCGGATATGCCGGTCGGCATGAGGGACGACTTGGACGCGGATCTCTCCGAAGGTGCCGTTTTCGGATTGCCGGGGCCGGACGGTCAAAGCCTCACGCTATACCTCGATGACCGGAATCAGCCGACGGTTGCCCGTCTGAAGACCCGGCATAAAGGGAGGGATTCCTTGGAAGAGGATTTCGATTTCGAGGACGAATCCGCTGGAATCCAGCGCCTCATGGAGATTCTGCCCATCCTGGCGGATGCCGCTTCCGGCGAACGCGTCTACGTCGTCGACGAACTCGACCGCAAGCTCCATCCGCTGCTCTCGCGTCTATTCGTCACCAGCTTCATCGACCGCTGCGACGATGCCCAGCGCACCCAGCTCATCTTCACCACCCATGACACCCACCTCATGGACCTGGAGCTGCTGCGCCGCGACGAGATCTGGTTCTTCGAGAAGGACCAGCACGGTGCATCCAGCCTCTTTTCCATGAACGCACTCAAGGTGCGTCCGGATCTCAAGGTCGAGAAGAGTTACCTCAACGGACGTTTCGGCGGCATTCCCCTGATCCGCGAGCCCGCGGTCGGCTCGGACGCGTCCTGCTGAGCATCCGTTCATGGCGCTCACCAAGCGCAGGCCTCGCCCTCTCGATCGCGCCCAGGAGCATGTGCGCGACACCCGTCTCGTCATCATCGCTGCGGAGGGGCAGCAGACCGAGCGGCAGTATTTCGCCATGTTCCGCAGCACGCGGGTCCAGGTGAAGGTTCTGGCCGCCGGCGCAGACAACCGCTCGGCTCCGGAATACGTCCTCGAACGTCTGCGCCGATTCCAGGATGAATACCAGCTGGACGAGGGCGACAGCCTCTGGCTCATGCTGGACGTCGACCGATGGGGAAGCGACAAGCTGGCCGCTGTCGCCAGGGAGGCCAAGAGCGTCGGTTTCGGGCTCGCGGTCAGCAATCCCTGCTTCGAGGTCTGGCTGCTCTACCACTTCACTGCGGATATCCCCGCTACCGACCGCTGTGGGGACATCGAGCAGGCGCTTCGCCAGGCCACGGGCAGCGGTTACAACAAGAGCCGGCTCCAGCCGGAATGCTTCGCACCGCACCTGAGCGCGGCGCTCGAGCGCTCGGAGGCGGCCGATCCATCCCCCCGGGGCCGTTGGCCCAAGGATCCCGGCAGCCATGTCTATCGGGTGATTCGGGAGCTTCCGGAAGAGGCCATGCCGTCTGCGCCCTGAGCTTGGGGGTCACGCTGTCCGATCAGGCTGCCTCCATCGGCCAGTCTCGTGAGACCTCTCGCGCCCTTCATGCCCTACAATGGCCACAGCCATCGAACACCCGATCCGCACATGACCGACACCAACGCCCAAGCCCCCATCACCCGGCTCTACCAGCAGTGCGAGCCCATCGAGTCCATCGGACCCGAGGATCCGCGCTGGGTGAATTTCGATGCCGTGCGCGGCGACGACAACGTCGTCGCCCTCTATGCCCGCAGCCTGCGCCGCGCCAAGGCCGGTCAATGGGACTACAAGCTCTTCACCGGTCATCGTGGCGTCGGCAAGACCAGCGAGCTCTATCGACTCAAGGGCATGCTGGAAACGCCAGAGGCTGGCCGCCAGGGCTTCATCGTCGTCTTCTGCGACGTCGGGGAGCGCCTCGACGTCAACGATCTCGACTTTCCGGACCTGCTGGTCTACATCGCCGCGCAGCTTCAGCAGCAGCTCGCCGAGCGCAAGCTGCCGGGCTTCAGTCCCGTCAACACCTATCTCAAACGGGTCTGGGACGACATCTGCGGCCTTCTCTCCAAAGAGGTCGGCTTCAGCGGCGGCGAGGTCGAGGGCGGCTTCGGCAAGCTCGCCATCGAGCTGCGCAACCGTCCCAACGCCCGTAGCCAGCTGCGGGCCGCCGTCGAGATGCACAGCACCTCGCTGCTCAAGGCCGTCAACGATTTGCTCGGCGACGCCGAGGTCAAGGCCCGCCAGGCCGGCCACGACGGTCTGGTCCTCATCATCGACGGTCTCGACAAGCTGGTGCGCCGCGACTGCGGCGACGGGACCAACACCCACGAGCGTCTCTTCATCGACCGCAGCGAGCACCTCGCCTCGCTAAAGGTGCATACCGTCTACACCGTGCCCATCTCGCTCATCTACTCGCCCCGCGTCGGTCAGCTGGAGCAGACCTTCGGCGAATACAACACGCCGGTCTCCATGATCCGGCTGCGCCCCAGCCGGGACGAGCCGATCCACCCAGACTCTTTGGGCATGGCCAAGATGCGCGAGATGGTCGAGAAACGCTGCGCCGTCGCCGAGACCAGCCTGGATCAGGCCTTCGACAGCGGCGACACCCTCGACTACCTGTGCGAAATGAGCGGCGGACACCCGCGTCACCTCATGACCTTCATCCAGGCCGCCTGCAACGAGCTGGATGCGCTCCCCATCACCCGTCCGATCGCCCAGAAGGCCATCCGCAAATACGCCAACGCCCTGCGGCGCGAGGTGCCGGACGACGCCTGGGCCACCCTGCCCAGGTTCGACCGGCCCCAGCGCGACATCCCCAAGGACGACCTCCACCAGCAGCTGCTCTTCCTGCTCTTCGTCTTCGAGTACATGAACGGCGACATCTGGTACGAGGTCAACCCGGTGCTCCGGACCCTTGAGCGCTTCCGCCAGCCCTAGCCCGGTCGAGCTGGCCGGCGACGCCTTCCGCGCCCTGCGCCGCGCCATCGTGCGCAGCCGGGGCTTCTCCCTGCTGCTCTGCACCTGCGACGCGCCCGCCACGCGCGACGCGCTCATTGCCAACCTCGCCGCCTCCCTGCCGGGTCTCACCCTCCATCGCATCCAGCTGCCGGACCCCGCCGAACAGGAGCCGTTGGAGGCCGTTGCCGCCCTGCAGCCGCCCGGTCCGGTCATGATCGTGGGGCTCGAGCCCCTACTCGCGGACGAGGGTCGCGCTGAACGCCTCCTGAGCGCCCTCAATCTCAGCCGCGGCGACTGGCCCTCGCGCATTCCCGTGCCCGTCGTCGTCTGGATCCCGCGCCGTCTGCTCGCCCGTCTTACCGCCGATGCGCCGGACTTCTTCGATTGGCGCAGTGACATCCTCGACTTCCCGGAGTTGACCGTCGATCAAGTGCGCCCATTCGCCGTCCGAGACTGGATGTACGGTGTCGATCCGCGTCTGACGCGCGAAGAACAGGACGCGCGCGTCCAGGAACTGGAGGCCCGCATCGCCGCGACGCTGGACAACGATGACGAGCCTGTCTGCCGCCACCGTCTGGAATGGTGGGAGGAGCTTGCGGAGCTCAGGGTGCTCAGGGGGGATATCGACGAGGCGCTGCGCATCCGTCTTGAGGAGCAGCTACCGGTCCATGAGCGCATCGGTGATGTGCGCGAAATGGCTGTCACCAAGGGTAAAGTCGCCGACATTCTGCAAGCACGCGGGGATTTGGATGAAGCGCTGCACATCTTGAGTGATGAAGTGTTGGTCGTTTTTGAGCGCCTCGGTGATGTGCGGTCGAAGGCCGTCACCCAGGGGCAAATAGCCGATATCTTGCAAGCAGGCGAGAAGTTGGATGAGGCGCTGCGTATCCGCCTCGAGGAGGAGCTCCCGGTCTATGAGCGCCTCGGCGACATGCGTGAAATGGCGGTCACCAAGAGTAAAATCGCCGATATTCTGAGGGTCCGTGGCGAGCTCGATGAGTCGCTGCGCATTCTGACTGACGAGGTGTTAGTTGCTTTTACGCGCCTCGGCGACGCGCGCTCGAAGGCTATCACGCAGGGGCAGATAGCAGACATTCTGCGGGCGCGTGGGCAGTTAGCTGAGGCACTGCATATCTTGACCGATGAGGTGCTAGTCGCTTTTGAGCGCCTTGGCGACGTGCGTTCGAAAGCCATCACCCAGGGACAGATAGCAGACATTCTGCAGGCACGTGGGGAACTCGATGCTGCCTTGGTTATCCGCCTCAAGGAGGAGCTTCCGGTCTATGAGCGCTTCGGTGACGTTCGCTCGAAGGCCATCACTCAGGGGCAAATAGCAGACATTCTGCGGGTGCGTGGGCAGTTGGCTGAGGCAGTCCACATCTTGACCGATGAGGTGCTAGTCGCTTTCGAGCACCTTGGCGACGTGCGTTTGAAAGCTGTTGCCCAGGGGCAAATCGCCGACATTTTGCAGGAGCGTGGAGAACTGGATGAGGCGTTGCGTATCCGGTTGGAAGAGGAGCTTCCGGTCTATGAGCGCCTCGGCGATGTGCGTGAGAAGGCCGCCACTCAGGGAAAAATCGCTGACATCCTGCAGGCGCGTGGGGAGCTGGAGCAGGCGTTGCGCATCCGCCTTGAAGAGGAGCTTCCGGTCTATGAGCGCCTCGGTGACGTGCGCTCGAAGGCCGTCACCCAGGGGCAGATCGCCGACATCCTGCAGGCGCGCGGGGAGCTAGACGAAGCGCTGCGCATCCGCCTGGAGGAGCAGCTTCCTGTCTATGAGCGCCTCGGCGACGTGCGCTCGAAGGCCGTCACCCATGGGAGGATCGCTGATATCCTGCAGGCGCGCGGCGAGGTGGACGAGGCGCTACGTATCCGCCTTGATGAGCAGCTTCCGGTCTATGAGCGCCTTGGCGACGTGCTCTCGAAGGCTGTCACCCAAGGTAGGATCGCCGACATCCTGCAGGCGCGCGGGGAGCTGGGCGAGGCGTTGCGCATCCGCCTCAAGGAGGAACTCCCGGTCTATGAGCGTCTCGGCGACGTGCGTAACCGGCTGATGTGCCAAGCCGAGATCGCGTTGAATTTGCTGGCCAGGGGCGGTGATGGAGATCGTGATCGGGCCGAATCGCTGCTGCGTCTTGCATTGACCGACGCCCGTCGGCTGCGCATTCCAGAGGTGAAAACGATCGAGGGAATCTTGGACCGGCACGGGATGGTGAGCGATCGAGGATCCCGGGGTGGAAATCTGTGAACGGCGTCCGGTCTGTCCCGAGCATTCACGATTGACTTCGCCGGTATTGGGCGTAGCCTCGAAAGTCATCGGCGGCCCTCCGCCGTGATCACCGATAGACGGTGATCCCACAGACATTCATTGGGGGATTCCCATGAATCGCTACGATCTCGCGGTCTATATCGGCCGCTTTCAGCCGTTTTACGACGGCCATCTCGCCTGCGTTCGTCAGGCGCTCGATCTGGCCGCCAATCTGGTCGTCCTGGTCGGATCCATTAACCGTCCGCGCAATATCCGCGATCCATTCGGCTATGCCGAGCGGCGCGAGATGATCGAGTCCGCGCTGCCCGCCGATCTGCGCGATCGGGTCGTGATCACGGGCGTCGCCGATCGGCTCTACAATCTGTCGAGCTGGGTCGCCGGGGTGCAGGGCGCGGTGGATGGGATCGTCACGGCCGTGGCCGGCGGCGAGGCGTCCATCACCCTGGTCGGTCATCGCAAGGATCACAGCTCCAGCTATCTGGATCTCTTTCCGCAATGGGACTTCAGCCCGGTCGAGCCGGTCTCCATGCTGTCGGCGACCGAGATTCGTGACGTCCTGCTGGGAGAGGGTGCGTCCGATTTGGACGAGACCCTGGCCGCCCAGCCCCTGCCGGACGGGGTCAAGTCCTATCTGCGCGACTGGATCGGGGCCGAGCCGGACGCCTGGGAGGCGCTGCGTCAGGAATGGGCCTTCGTGCGCCGCTATCGCTCACAGTTCGCGGCATTGCCCTATCCGCCCATCTTCCAGACCGTCGATGCCGTGGTGCTGCAGGCGGGCCATATCCTCATGGTCGAGCGCGGTGCCCAGCCGGGTCGCGGTCTGCTGGCCCTGCCCGGTGGCTTTCTCGACGTCGAGGAGACCATCGAGGATGCGGTGATCCGCGAACTGCGCGAGGAGACCGGCATCAAGGTGCCCGAGCCGGTTTTGCGTGGAAGTATCCGTGCCCGGGCGCGCTACGACGATCCGCAGCGATCGCTGCGCGGGCGTACCATCACGGATGCCTTTCTGTTCGAGCTGCGTCCCGGACCCCTGCCGCGCGTCAAGGGCGGCAGCGACGCCCGAAAGGCGCAGTGGATCTCGCTGGCCGAGTTCCAGTCGCTCGAATCGCGGATCTACGAGGACCATTACCACATCGTCCAGGATCTGCTCGGGCGCGCCTGAAGCGATTGCGCGCCTCCGATCGCCGGCCCGATCCGGGCCGGTTCGTTCCCGGGGATTCCGGGCCATAGGGGAGAGACCCAATGAACGCATCCGTTCCGTCGCCATTGAACGCCAACCTCATCCTCAACAGCGATTCCTACAAGCTCACGCACTATCTGCAGTATCCGCCCGGTACCGAGGCGATCTTCAGCTATGTGGAATCGCGCGGAGGGCGTTTTCCGCGCACGCTCTTCTTCGGGCTGCAGATGTTCGTGCGCGACTATCTGGCGCGGCCCATCACCCGGGACATGATCGAGGAGGCGGCCGAGTTCCAGGCCCGCCACCTGCCCGGCGCGCCCTTCAACCGCGCGGGCTGGGAACACATCCTGAACCGGCACGGCGGCTGGCTGCCGATCCGCTTGTGTGCGGTCGCCGAGGGCAGTGCGGTGCCGGTGCGCCAGGTACTGGCCACGGTCGAGTCCACCGATCCGCAGGTGCCCTGGATCGGACAGTACGCCGAGACCGCCATCCTGCGCGCCATCTGGTATCCGACCACGGTCGCGACCATCAGCTGGCACATCAAGGGCCTGATCCGGCGCTATCTGGAGGACACGGCCGAGTCGCTCGACGGGCTGCCCTTCATGTTGCACGACTTCGGCGCCAGGGGCGTCAGCTCCTTCGAGTCCGCCGCGCTCGGCGGTGCCGCGCATCTGGTCAACTTCCAGGGGACGGACACCCTGGCCGGCGCGGCCGCGGCCAATCGCTACTACGACGCCGAGATGGCCGCCTATTCGATCCCGGCGGCCGAGCACGCGACCGTCACCGCCTGGGGCGAGGAAGGGGAGCTGGACGCCTATCGCAACATGCTCGACCGTTTCGCCCGGCCCGGCGGCATGCTGGCGGTCGTCTCCGACTCCTACGATCTGGAGCGCGCCGTCGGCTACTGGAGCAACGAACTGTGCGACCGGGTCCGGGCGTCCGGCGCGACCCTGGTGATCCGTCCGGATTCCGGACATCCGCCGACCATGGTGTGCCGCACCCTGGAGCAGCTGGCCGAGGGCTATGGCGCCCGGGTCAACGCCAAGGGCTATCGGGTGCTCGACGGGGTGCGGGTGATCCAGGGCGACGGGATCGATTTGGACTCGATCGGCGAGATCCTGGCCGAGGTCGAGCGCGCCGGATTCTCGGCCGAGAACCTGGCCTTCGGGATGGGCGGGGCGCTGCTGCAGCGGCTCGACCGCGACACCCAGCGCTTCGCCTTCAAGGCCAGCGCCATCCGGCGCGACGGCGTCTGGCGCGATGTCTCCAAACAGCCGCGCACCGATCCCGAGAAGGCCTCCAAGCCCGGCCGGCTGAGCCTGCTGCACAACCCGGAATTCGGCACCTGGCGCACCCAGCGCGAGGAGGATCCGCTGGAGTCAGGCTGGCGGCCGGCGCTGCAATGCGTCTATGAGGATGGACGCATCCAGGGGCAGCAGACCCTGGCCGAGATCCGTGCCCGTGCCGATGCGGCCTTGGAGACGCTGGCTCGCGAGGATGGCGGCTGTTCGAGATCCTGAGCCATGGGTATCGAGTTCCGGGTTTGCAGCCGAATGGAGAGCATGTTGCCGGACCGCTACGTATCTTCGAGTGGCCAATCGGGACGAGAGGCCGTCTGAACACCTGTCGCCAGAGGTCTGGTCCGCATAGCGGACCCTACCGAGGCGGCAGTAGGGTCCGCTGTGCGGACCGAATCGCTGGTTGACGGGTCGTTTACTGCCAGAAAACCGAGCAGCTCCCGGGGCAGGGGCGTATCGTGCAACGCGCGCGAGCGGGAGAGGGCATGGATCGCCCGCTCGCGCTCGCCTTCGAGCAGATACCGCATCCCCTGGACGAGCGCCCGCTCGGCCGCCCGCTCGGTCTCGAACAGTTGGCCGAGCTCCATGCCGCAGCGTCTGCAGGTCGGGGCCTCGCCCACTCGCGCCTTGCAGTTGGGGCAGCGATCCATCAGGACTCCAGATAGTAGACCAGGTCGGTGAGGGCGTTGACGGCGTCCTCGATCGCCGCCTCGTTGCCGCTCTCCAGGGCGTCCTTCACGGCCTCGATCATGTCCACCAGGTCCTCGCGATCCTCGGCGTTGGCCTCCTCCATCAGCCGCTCGGCCTTCTCGATCAGCGCGCGCGCCTGGACACCCTCGCGGTCCCCTTCGGTGACATGCTGCGCCTCGCCCTCGATCAGGGTCGAAAGACGCTCGCGGGCGGCCTCCAGCTCCTCGTTCTCGAAACGGCTGGTGGCGTTGTCGATGGTGATCCTCTGCTCCAGCCCGGTAGCCTTCTCGCGCGAGGTGACCTTCAGGATGCCGTTGACGTCCAGCTCGAAGGTGGTGAGCAGGACGTTGCCGGCCGGGACGTCGCGCAGTCCCTCGATCCGGAAGGACCCGATCTCGGTATTGTTGAGCGCGTCCGGATCCTCGCCCTGGTAGACGTGGACGTCGATGCTCTGCTGGCCGTCGTGGACCGTCTGGAAGGCCTCGGTCTTGGTGACCGGGATGGGGGTGTTCTTGCGGATCAGGGGCACGTAGGTATAGGGATAGGTCTCGCCGTAGAGCAGACCGAGGGCACTGGTGCCGAAGGTGTAGGGGGTGATGTCGACCAGCACGCCCGAGACCTGCTGGCCGCCGATGACCGCGGCCTGGATCGCGGCCCCGTCGGCGACGCAGAGATCGGGATCGACCTCGGCGCGGGGCTGCATCCCAAGCGTCTCCTCCAGGCGGCGCTGGATGACCGGGGTGCGGGTGGCGCCTCCGACCAGCAGCACCTCGTCGATGTCCGAGACCCCGAGCGAGGCGCTCTTGAGGGCGATGTGGACCGCCTCGAGGGTCTCCTCGATATAGTCGGCGATCATGTCCTCGTAGGTTTCCCGGTCGATCTCCAGCGAGAGGTTGACCGGGGTGCCGTCGCGCTCGAGCAGATATTCCTCCTCGATACGGGCATAGGGCGCGTCGCTCAGGGCGATCTTGGCGGTCTCGCAGGCGCGGACGATGCGCGCCATGGCGGTGCGCTGGTCGCTCGGGTCGATCCCGTGCGTCTCCTTGACCTGCGCCACGACGTGCTCGACCAGCTTGGCGTCGAAGTCGTCGCCGCCCAGCTGGTTGTTGCCGTGGCTGGCCAGGACCTCGGTCAGCTCCTTGCTGAGCCGGACCACGGAGACGTCGAAGGTCCCGCCGCCCAGGTCGTAGACCAGGATGGTCTTGGCCGTCTCGTACTCGGCCTCGTAGGCCAGTGCGGCGGCGGTCGGCTCGTTGATGATCCGCACCACTTCCAGTCCGGCCAGATCGCCCGCGTCGCGGGTCGCCTGGCGTTGGGCGTCGGAGAAATAGGCCGGGACCGTGATGACGGCCTTGGCGACGGGCTGGCCCAGATGCTCCTCGGCCGCGCGCTTGAGACGCTGCAGGATGAGCGCGGAGACCTCCTGCGGCCGGTAGCTCTTGTCGCCCAGGGGCAAGGCGACGTCCTCGCCCATGCGGCGCTTGACCGAGCGGATGGTGCGCTCGGGATAGAGGACGTACTGATTGCGTGCCGCCTGACCGACCAGCAGGCTGCCGTCGTCGGCCAGACCGACCACCGAGGGCAGGATCTTGGAGCCGTCCACCTCGATGACCTGGGTGCGTCCGTCTTTGACCACGGCCACCTCCGAGTTGGTGGTGCCGAGGTCGATGCCGATGATGATGTCGCTCACGGATATGGATTCCTGAAGGTGTTGCGTGGGCAGTAGGGTCGTCGTCGGGGCCGGTGCAGCGATGGCCTCAGATGTTGAGTCGTGGAGGTCCGCTCCGGCGTCGCCGGGTCGGCCGGTTGACCCGCACCTCGGCGGGTCGGAGCAGGGCGTCGTTCAGCATGAAGCCCTTGCGTAGCTCCTCCACCACCTGTCCCTCGGGCCTGTCGGGGTCGTCGGCCAGCTCGTTGGCCCGCATCCGGTGTGGATCGAAGCGGCGGTGTAGCGCCTCGAAATGGTGCACGCCCTGCCGGGCGAGCGTCTCGTCGAGCCGTCGCAGGCTGATGCCGAGCCCTTCGGCCATGGAGCCGACGAAGGCGCGGGCCGAGCGCCGGCCGAACCAAATGGGCCTGAAGCGGCCGGCCTGATCCTGACCAGCCTCCAGGCGGTCGCGCAGATCCAGGAGTTCGAGCAGCAGATCCTTGGACGCCGTCTGTTCGGACTGGCGCTCCGCCTCGCGCCGGCGCTTGCGCTCCTCGTCCAGCCGGTCCTGGCTGGCGCGCAGCGCGTCGAACAGCGAGCGGAATTCGTCGAGCGCGGTCTTGACCTGGCGCGATTCCAGCTTGACCTCGCTCTTGAGGGCCGCCAGTTCGGCGAGCAGGGTGAAGAGGTCGGGATCGGTATCCGCCCCGTGGCCGTCCGCCTCATGCCCCTGAGGATCCGGGTTCTCGGCCCGGTCGAGGTAGTCCCGGAAACTGGCCAGGAGCCGCTCCTTGTCTGTCGGGTTCATCCGTCCTCCCCGCGCAGCAGGGCGGCGATCAGATCGGCGCTCGGGCGCTGGGGCGTGCCGAGCGGTGCCGCGCGGTCGAGGATATCGATGGGTTCGGGCTCGGAGCTGTCGAAGAGCCGGTGGGCCAGACGCGCGCGCCGCGTGCGCAGTGCCTCGTAGGCGGCTCGCAGCGCCTGGAAACGCTCTGGATCGCGCTCGGGCGGGTATGTCTTGATGCCTTGGCGGTAGGCTCGCTCGATCTGCGCGTCGTCCGCGTCATCGGCGACGCCGAGAACCAGATAGGGATCTCTCATCGTGTCTGTTCGTCGGTCGTAAGTCGTGTCATTTGCGTCGTTTGCGGCGCGGCTTGGGTGCCGGAAGGCCGAAGGGCCCATCGGATTGCGTGAGGTCCTCGATCATGCCTTCGAAGAAGGCATCCTCGCCCATGGATCTCGCCACCTCGCGCAGGTCGCGCTTGACATGCGGCGGGAAGCCCATGAGATCGAGGAATTTTTCGAGACCCAGCCTCCGCAGCGCCTCGAGCATCTCCTCGGGCGATCCACCCGATCCGAAGGCGAGATCCAGCGCATGCGGGTGGTGTCCCTCGTCCTCCAGGTCGAATGGATCCTCGAAGGGCGATGGTCCGAGCGGGAATGGACGCGAGCGCTCCAGCGTCTCCTGGATGCGCAGCGAGGTTCGGGTGTCTCCCGCGTCGCGGGCGGTCTGTATCGCCAGCTCCAGGTCGAGCAGGTCTCGGCTCATGGGGTCCCAGCAGCCGTGGGGATACTTGGCCTCGAAGGCATGGAGCAGGAAGATGGGCGCCTTGCGCCAGCGCTTGAGCGCGAGCCGCGCCAGTTCGCCGCGCAACTGATCGAAGCGGGCGCGTTTCAGCGTCTCGCAGACGGATTCCAGCTCGCCGCGCGACAGCTCCTTCCAGGGGGCGCCCTTGAGCAGCTTGGACAGCAGCGATTCCATCCCGTACCCGAAGCCTCGGCCGGCGTCGAGATGACGGCGCAGCCGGTCGAGTCCGGCGAGCAGGTCGGCGCGGTCGGGCGTGACCGGTCGCTCCAGACCGGCCCAGCTCAGGGCCTGTTTCGCGGACATCCCAATCATGCCGACGGCCAGGGTCAGCGATATCTGCGCGGACAGCCCGGAGCCGAGCCGCCTGGCGATCTCGGACAGGACTTGGGCACCCATCTTCGGGTGCTCGAGCGCGGCGATCAATCCGCTCAGCAGATCGATCTGTTCGCGAGCCTGCTCGCCGCGCGCCCATTCGCCCGCCGCTTTCAGCTCCTTGTCCGCCAGGTCGAATCGCGACTTCATGACCTGTTTGCGGGCATGGGCGAGATGGGCCTCGACCAGGCGTTCGCGCACGTCGGTATTGATGGGGTCGACCGCCAGGATGCGCTTGGCCAGGCCGGCCGCTTTCTTGAAGGCGTTGGAGGCGAGGGCGGTCTCCATGGCCTCCATCAGCACCTGACGATCCTCCGGCCAGCGCTTGGACGCGGCGTCCAGGAACCATCGCGCCTCCTTGACGAGACCGGCGTGGCGGTAGAAGCGGATCAGGCGTAGATGGGTCCCGAGATCCTCGGGATCCCATTTCAGGCTCTGCTCCAGTTCCTGACAGACGAACTCCTGGAGTTCGGACATCTCGCCGGCCGGCGTGCGCTCGATGGCGAGCAGGTCCATCAGCTGGTCGGCGCGGCGCAGCACCAGGGCGAGGATGAGTTCGGCCTCCGGGTTCGACGGATGTTGGTGATCCAGCCCCAGATCGAGCTTCAGTTGGATGGCTAAATCGCTCCAGCGCTCCTGGATCTCCCAGGGATCGCGCCCCAGTTCGGCGCGCCATGCGGCCAGCAGCATGGACTCGATCAGGGTGATGCGCGAGGCGCCGGCCGACTTGAGCCATCGCTCGCCTTCCGGCAGGTGGTGGGCCAGGATGCGCATCTGTCGCTGGCGCGCCCAATGCTCTCCGAGTTGCTTGCGCAGCTTCTGGAGCAGGCGCACCAGGGCCTCGGGTTTGGGCGTCTCTCCTAGCCGATGGATCTCCTCCCAGAGCGAGATGCGTTCGGCCGGCCAGCCGCGCAGCGAGCAGGCGAGGCGCATGCGGTTGCGGCCGAGCGAGCGGCAGCGCTCCATGAACACCGGCTCCGGCAGCAGGGCCAGCTCGGCGGCCTGCCTGAACGGGGCGAAGGCGGAGTGGTCCGGAATCCGGTCGAGCTGGCGTCGGGTATCCGATGGATCCTCGGCCAGCGTCAGCAGTGCCTTGAGGATCAGCGACCAGTCCCGATAGGGCGAGCGGAACGGGATTCGGCCCAGCGCCTCGCGCACGCCGGTGTCGTCTCCGGCGCAATAGGCATCCAGCGCCGCGCGGGCCGGCTGTGCGTGCCGATGCAGCGGATCCTCCGAATGGATCCGCTCGGCGAGCCCCCAGTCGCCGCTGAGGATGCGGGCGGCGAGCAGTCCGCGTATCCGCTCGGCGAGCGCGGGCGGCGTCTGCGGGTTCTCCAGTCGTTCGAGCAGTGGATCCAGACGACCGAGACGCATCAGCAGCGCGCACTGATCCGGATCCATGGGCAGCTCGGGATCCAGTGCGGCCCGGTTCTCCCACATCACCAGCGCCTCCTTGAGCATGCCCTTGGCGGCCAGTTCGCGCGCCCGGCCGGCATAGGCGGTGGCGAGCCCCGAGCGCGAGGCGTCGCTGGGATCCTGTTTCGAGAGCCGCTTGTAGTCGGCGATGGCGCTGCGGAAATCGCCGCGCTCCAATGCCTCTCGCGCCCTGGTGGCCAGGGCCTGAGTGCTGAGTGCGTCGCTGTCGGCGGAGGAACCCCGCGACATCCGCCGTTTCTGTTTTTGAGTCATCGAGCGATGCGTCTTTCGATCATGGTGTAAAGACCCGCATCCGGCTGGAGACGGGCCGGGGTGGCAGACTGTCCGGTCGGGCCCGAACCCTCGGAGCGCAGATGGTCATAAGGGTGATCATTATGGGGCAGAGTCGGCCATCGATGCATCCCGCGGACACTCGAATCGCGCGTCGGCCATTGCCCCATCTCGTCGGGATCGGCGGTTGCGGCGATCCTCCAGGGTCACGATAATGCCCGGATTTTGCCGCCCGCGTGGGCGGCGACAGCGAATAATAAACAAGGCGAATCACCATGAAGATCGGAATCCCCTTGGAGACCTGCCCCGGAGAGACGCGGGTCGCCTCGACGCCCGATGTGGTCAAGAAACTGGTCGGCAAGGGCTTCGAGGTCCTCGTCGAAGCGGGCGCCGGGGTCGCCGCGGGCTATCCGGACGCCGAATTCGACGCGGCCGGGGCGCGTCTGACCGATCGGGCCGACGCCTTCGACGTCGATCTGCTGCTCAAGGTCAGACGTCCGCAGGCCGATGAGGTCCAGGCCATGCGTGCCGAGGGGGTCTACGTGGGCCTGCTGGAATCCTGCGGCGAGGACGAGATCGTCTCGGCCATGCTGGCGAAGGGGATGCGCGTGCTCGGCATGGAGCGCATGCCCCGCACCTCGCGCGCCCAGTCGATGGACGCGCTCTCCTCGCAGAGCAATATCGCCGGCTACCGCGCCACCATCGAGGCGGCGGCCCGCTACGGTCGCTTCTTCCCCATGATGATGACCTCGGCCGGATCGGCCAAGCCCGCGCGCGTGGTGGTGCTGGGTGCCGGGGTCGCCGGTCTGCAGGCGATCGCGACCGCGCGCCGGCTCGGCGCCGACGTGCACGCCTACGACGTGCGGCCCGAGACCCGCGAGCAGATCATCTCGCTCGGGGCCAAGCCGATCGACCTGGATCTGGGCGAGAGCGGATCGGGCGAGGGCGGTTATGCCAAGGAGCTCTCGGACGAGGCCAAGGCGCGCCAGCAGGCGGCGCTCGGCGACGCGCTGGCCAAGGCGCACGTCATCGTCACCACGGCGCAGATCCCCTGCCGCCCGGCCCCCGTCCTGGTCACCGAGGAGGTGGTCCAGCGCATGCGTCCGGGGTCGGTGATCGTGGATCTCGCCGCCGGCAGCGGCGGCAACTGTCCGCTCACCGTCGCCGACGAGGTGGTGGTGCGGCACGACGTCACCCTGGTCGGCTTCACCAACTATCCGGCCATGGTTCCCGCGGATGCCAGCGCCTTCTATGCGCGCAACCTGCTCAATCTCATCGAGATCATGGTGAGCCCCGGCGACTCCGGTATCGAACTCGCGGACCTGACGCAGGACGACATCACGGCGGCGATGCTGGTCTCGGCGGCGGCCTGAGCGGCGCTCGCGCCCATCACACATACAATTAGGAGTCACGCACATGTCCGAGGCACTGGATCCCTCGATCGTTGCCCTCTACGTCTTCGTCCTGGCCTGTTTCATCGGCTATTGGGTGGTCTGGGGCGTCACCCCCTCGCTCCATACCCCGCTGGTGGCCCTGACCAACGCCATCTCCGGCATCGTCCTGGTCGGCGCCCTGCTGGTCGCGGGCGATCCGAACGCCGGGATCCTGGTCCAGATCTTCGGTTTCCTCGCGGTCCTGCTCGCCTCGATCAACGTCTTCGGCGGCTTTCTGGTGACGCACCGCATGCTCTCCATGTTCAAGAAGAAGAAATAGGGACGGTCATCGATGGATCTTTCAGTCAATCACCAGGCGCTGGCCTATCTCGTCTCGGCAATTCTCTTCATCCTTGGGCTCAAGGGCCTGACGCATCCGGCGACGGCGCGCCGGGGCAATGTCTACGGCATGCTCGGCATGCTGATCGCCGTTTCGGCGACCCTGATGAGCCGCGAGGTCCAGTCCTACGGCTTCATCATCGCCGGCGTGGCGGCCGGCGCGGTCATCGGCGGCATCCTGGCGGTGCGCATCCAGATGACGGCCATGCCCCAGCTGGTCGCCGCGCTGCACAGCTTCGTGGGCATGGCGGCCGTGCTGGTCGGGATCGGCACCTTTCTCCACCACCGGAGCCTCGATCTGCTCAATCCCGTCCTCATGGGCGAGATCTCGGCCGGCGTGGTCATCGGCGCCATCACCTTCACCGGGTCGGTCATCGCCTTCGGCAAGCTCCAGGGTCTGCTGAGCGGTGCCCCAGTCAAGTTCACCGGACAGCATCTGCTGAACGCGCTGATCGGGCTGGCCACCATCGCGCTTGCGGTCCATTTCGCCATGACCGGCAATCTGCTGTCGCTGGTGGCCATGACCCTGCTCGCGCTCCTGATCGGCGTCACGCTCATCATCCCCATCGGCGGGGCCGACATGCCGGTCATCATCTCCATGCTCAACAGCTATTCGGGCTGGGCGGCGGCGGCGACCGGTTTCACCCTGCACAACAACCTGCTGATCATCGTCGGTGCGCTGGTCGGCTGCTCGGGCGCCATCCTCTCCTACATCATGTGCAAGGCGATGAACCGCTCCATCCTCAACGTGGTGTTCGGCGGCTTCGGCTCCGAGAGCGGCGGCGGCGAGAGCGCCGGTGCCCAGGCGGCCGAGCGCGGCGTCAAGTCGGCCTCGGTCGAGGACGCGGTCTACTGGATGGAGGATGCCGGCAAGGTCATCATCGTGCCCGGCTACGGTATGGCCGTGGCCCAGGCCCAGCATGCCCTCAAGGAGCTGATGGAGCTGCTGCAGGCGCGCGACGTAGAGGTCAAATTCGCCATCCATCCGGTGGCTGGGCGCATGCCCGGACACATGAACGTGCTCCTGGCCGAGGCCGATATCCCCTACGACAACGTGCTTGAGATGGACGAGATCAATCCCGAATTCCCTGGGACGGACGTGGTCCTGGTGGTGGGCGCGAACGACGTGGTCAACCCGGCGGCCAAGGAGGACAGCTCCAGTCCCATCTACGGGATGCCGATCCTGGAGGCGGGGCGTGCGCGTCAGGTCTACTTCCTCAAGCGTTCCATGCGGCCCGGCTATTCGGGCGTCGACAATCTGCTCTTCTACCAGGAGAACACCTCGCTGGTCTTCGGCGACGCCAAGGACACCATCGAGGGGATGAACGCCGCACTCAAGGGTGGAGGGCACTGATCGGAGGTGAGAAGGTGTCGGGCAGCGACGCGATGAATGGGGACAGGGCCAACAAGATCGTCATCCTGCTGATGGCGCTGGGGATCTCGGCCCTGTTCCTGACGATGATCCAGCAGTTCCTGATGGCGCTGTTCCTCGCCGGCCTCTTCAGTGCGCTCGCCCGGCCGCTCTATCTGCATCTCTATCGTCGGTTCGACGGCCGGGCGCATCTGGCCTCCGGCCTCACCCTGGCGGTGATGTCGGTGATGGTGCTGATTCCGCTGGCGTTGCTGGTCGCCGTTCTGGTCGGCCAGGCGCTGGACGTGAGTCAGGTCATCAGCGACCGTTTCAAGGGGGCGCTCGAGGATCCCGCCGCCTTCGCCGAATCCCTGCAGCATCTGCCATTTCTCGACCAGCTGATCGAGCATCGGGATCTGATCCTGCAGCATGCCGGCCAGGCGGCGAGCCTAGCCAGCGGATTCCTGGTCGATCTCGTCTCCTCCTTCACCCTGGGGACGGCCAATCTGATCTTCATGTTCTTCGTCCTGCTCTACAGCATGTACTTCCTGCAGATGGACGGCCCGAAACTGATCGTGAAGATCCTCTACTATCTCCCGCTCAAGACCGCCGAGGAGCGGTTGATGCTGGAGAAGTTCACCTCGGTCACCCGGGCGACGCTCAAGGGCTCTCTGCTGATCGGTCTGTTGCAGGGCACGCTCGCCGGGTTCGCCTTCTTCGTCGCGGGCATCGACAACGCCGTCTTCTGGGGCAGCGTGATGGCGGTCTTCTCCACCATTCCCAACGTGGGCGCGGCCCTGGTCTGGATCCCCGCCTCGGTCATGCTCGTCCTCGACGGTCATGTGGTCACGGGCGTCCTGCTGGCGCTCTTCTGCGGTCTGGTGGTGGGCAGCATGGACAATGTGCTGAGACCCATCCTGGTCGGCAAGGACACCAAGATGCACGAGCTGATGATCTTCTTCAGCACCCTCGGCGGCATCTTCATGTTCGGCCTGGCCGGGGTCTTCATCGGCCCGCTGATCGCCTCGCTCTTCATCTCCATCTGGGAGATGTACGGGGTCGAGTTCGACGACATTCTTCCGGATGTGGATCTGGTTCTGCTCGGACTGCACGAGGAGAAGGGGGGCGAGCAGGTCGTGGAAACGCCACCCGAGTCCGAGGGCGATTCCGCTGTCTCCGAGTCGGTGGCGTCAGCGGATGAGGCGTCTTCCGGGTCGATCGAGGGGAGAGGCTGATCCGCTCGTATCCGTTCGGTTCCCCCCTGCTCTCACGCCGCAGCAGGTGGCGGCAGAACGGGAGCCGGTCGCCCCTGACGACGCTCGCGCATAACCT